>JAZQDW010000022.1:0-34088 GCA_045546995.1 Eubacteriales bacterium | reverse complement strand
GTGGACGCCGTTGATACTGTGACTGCCAAAATCGAGATCATCCTGCGCGCGCAGCATGCGGGCGTTCCTGTGATCAGCAGCATGGGCGCGGGCAATAAGCTCGACCCGTCCAAATTTGAGGTGGCGGACATCTACAAAACTTCCGTAGATCCGCTCGCGAGAGTCATGCGGCGGGAACTGAAAAAGCGCGGGGTTCGGAAGCTCAAAGTGGTCTACTCCAAAGAAGAGCCGATGAAGCCGCTGGGCGTGATCGAGGCGGATCCGGAGGCCGGCAGAAAAGACGTGCCGGGCAGTTCGGCTTTCACGCCGTCGGCAGCGGGGCTGCTGATCGCTTCAGAGGTCGTGAAGGACCTGATCACAACCAAATAATCGCAGAATGGTGACAAAAAATGTGTAATTACGCCAAGAAAAAAGAGTCTTTAATAATAGTACGGGGAGCAGGGGACCTGGCAACAGGTGCAATCTATGCCTTGTGGTTGGCCGGTTACCCCGTGATCGCGCTGGAAGTCGCGCAGCCGACGGCCATCCGCCATGCAGTAGCGCTCAGCGAAGCAGTATATGATGGAAAAGCAGTCGTCGAAGGCATGGAAGGAATCCTTGCCTGCAGCACGGCGGAAGCACTGGAGATTACAGACGCGGGTAAAGTGGCAATCATGGTGGATCCCAACGGAGAGACCATCGAAAAGTTGAAGCCGATGGCTGTTGTGGACGCGATTCTTGCCAAAAGAAATCTTGGAACAAGCCATAATATGGCGCCGCTTACAATTGCACTTGGCCCCGGATTTGTGGCGGGAAGTGCGGAAGCGGACGTGGATGTTGTCATCGAGACCATGCGAGGCCACAATTTGGGCCGCTTGATCCTCTCGGGAAGCGCACTGCCCAATACCGGAGTGCCAGGCATGATTGCCGGACATGCGGCGGACCGAGTCATGCATACATCGGCAGCCGGTGTTTTCAGAAGCGTTCAGGCAATTGGCGATAGCGTGGACAAGGGAGAGGTGATCGCATATATAGAGACGGAAGCTGGAAATCAAGTTCCTCTTGAGGCGTCGCTGACAGGAATCCTGCGCGGGATTCTTAGAGACGGGACGATCGTGCCTGTGCACATGAAGGCGGCAGACATCGATCCCAGGCCGGAGCAGCGACAAAATTGCTTTACGATCTCGGACAAGTCGAGAAGCATTGGAAACAGTGTTTTGACAGCGGTCGAGGCGTGGAGAAGCGGAAGGCTGAAGGAAATCGGGTGAGAAAGATTTACAAAAGATGAACGAAAAGATTCCTAAAATAGCATGCATCGTCATGGCTTCGGGAGAAGGAAAGCGATTCGGAGCCCGGAAGGGCGGCAAACTTCTTGCACCGCTCGGTGGGGTGCCTGTTCTGGAGAGAGTTCTGCGTGCTCTTCCTGCAGAGGAGTTATGCAAGATCGTAGTGGTGACTCGCTGGCCGGAGGTGGAAGCCTTTTGCAGGCGGATGAAGATTTCCTGCGTGAGGCATGACAGACCGCTGCGCAGCGATACAATACGGGAAGGGATGCGTGCGGTAATTTGTGGAGAATTGGACGCCTGCCTGTTTGTGGCCGGCGATCAGCCGCTTTTGACGGCTGGTTCTGTTAAGCGCTTGCTGCAGGCATTCAGGGTCGCTTTAGATGGAGGGCAGTCCGTGGTCTGCAGACTTGGTTGGAAACAGGAAGCCGGCAATCCGGTCTTATTCCCGGCTGTAATGTTTGAGAAGCTGCGTTCGCTGGAAGGAAACCGGGGCGGCGCGAGCCTGCTCCGCAGGGCTGATATGAAGGATAAAGGGATTCATGATGAAGCAATTCATGATAAAGAAATTCAGAATAAAGAAATTCATGATAAAGATAATCAGGACGAAGGAGTGCAGGTGCTGATCGTGGAAGCCGGCAGCCCGTATGAACTGATGGACGTGGATAGTCCCGAAGATCTGGCTGAACTGGAGGCGGTCCTGCACGGCTGAGGAACTGGGACACAGAGCCGCGACCGAAGGGTAGCCGCGACCGAAGGGTTACCCTGTGATCGCGACCTGTACTATTTTGCCAAAATAGAAAAATAGAGGGCCATATCATCCCCTGATATTGCTTTATTGAGTGGATTCCAGTTCCTATAATCGTAAGTGTAAGAAAGAACAACGCCTGATACACACGGGCGGGACTTTCTGAAATCAGTAAGAACTGTTTCATGGAGGTAATAACAATGATGGAAATTATCATTCTTGTTTTAATGATGTTTGTACTGTTTAAAGTGACCGGATTCCTCTTCTCGATCGTCGGGAAAGTGCTCGGTCTGGTGTTTGGGATCATCGGTTACGTTCTGATCGGCGTTCTTTCCGTTGCAGCATTCGGAATGGCAATTATTTTCCTTCCGATCATTGTTATACTCGGAATTGCCGGGATCGGTGCTCTGGCAGGAAGCGTTGCGTAAGGAAGCTGAACACCGGCGCAGCCGAGTGAAGGAATTAATACCAACACAGTCGTGTAAAGCGATGAAACGCCGGCACAGCCGAGTAGAACGATCAAACCGGGCAGAGCAAATTCAAATATACGTCAAATAGCTAAATACATTTCCCCCTCTTAGCAAAAAGGCTGTCCAACTTACCTTAAGGCAGGTTGGGCAGCTTTTGTTGTGGAAAAAAAGAGGATCGTTGTCGAGAGATTGTTTGATCGAACAGAAATTTTCGATATGCCGTACGCGGGTTGCATCTCTTTTTGGAGAAAAGCTTCATTGAAGCTGCTTGTTGCCGGATGATCGATTTCTTGGGAAATTGCAACATTTCAATCACGCAAGCGGCAGATCCGCGAATACGACAGGACCGCCGAAGCAGCCGGCTAATTCTTCCGCAAATTTCACTGAGAGATCAATGCGCCGTTCGCAGTCAACTCCATTGAGGAGGATGCAATCGAAAGAAAGCCCTCCCTCCAATTCACGGCGCAGAAATCCTGCATAAAGGGCCGGTGTCACGATGTCGTCCGGATGTGCGCCGGTCAACCGGCAGAAGATTTCCGGGCGATGCACAGCCTCCGCCGCACGCATGCCGAACCCCTGCGCGCCGATGACGAGAATTGTCCGTTCGCACCGCTCCGGGATCACCGGCTCGTAGTGCGCATGGGCCTTCATATAGTGATGCCTGGCTCCATCCGCCTCTGCCAAAATATAGTCCGCCCCAGTCAGAAGCTCATAGAGAGGAAATCCCGGCTCGGACAGCTTGGGGTTGAAGGATGCAGATTCCTCGAAAGACTCCACAAAATCTGCGCCGCAGCCCGGCAGGAGACCGCTGCCAAAGCAGATTTCCCGCCCGGGGGTTTTTATTCCGGAAAGAGAGTCGCGGCCCACATGTGAATCAATCTCGGCAAGCTTATCCAAGACCCAGGAAGCATCTTCTTTCATAGAAATCCTGAGACACGGCAGATCTTTAAAGGGCAGGATATGCGTGGTGGTTGTCAGGAGAACGCGGCTGCCGCCAGCTGACAGTTGGCGGGAGAGGGCGCGCATGAGCGATGTTTTGCCGCCGCTTCCTATGATCGCCGTGATTCCGGGACACACGCCAAGAGAGTCTGCCAGATTATTCTTTATGATTGATGTGATGCCGGGACGCACGCCAAGAGCATCTGCTAATGAGGGGGAGTGTGCGGACAATTCTTTATTGAAATCATTGGTCATGGAAGCACCTCTGGAGAAAGAACTCAACTGTGGAAAAATTTCCTGTGCGCGAAGTATCGTACGATAATATAATGACTTTAGAGTTATTTTAGCACGAACGTGGTGATCGGGCTCTTTTTTGGCATGGGTTCGATCCCCACGATACAGAATTCAGCGATAGCAATTGATCAGTGTCAGTACATCAATGGCAAATGGTCGACTGCTGTATGGCAATGGCAACAGGAGGCAGCTTTATGTTTATTGACGCGAAAGGGAAGCCCTGCCCGCAGCCCGTGATCCTGGCGATGCGAGCTTTAGGAGGTCTTAAGGACGGCGAGACGCTGCAGGTGCAGGTGGACAATGAGGCAGCTGTGGAGAATCTCAAGAGAATGGCGCAGAAGAATGGTGCGGCTGTGCAGGTAAAGGAGGACGGCGCCAATTGGACGGTCGAGATCGTCACGGCGGACTCCGTGGCGGGCGCCGGAGGCGGCACAGGTTCCGCGGATGCGGCGCAGGCCGGACAGTCCGCTGGAAAGCAGGCCGGGCAATCCGCAAAGGAGCAGGTTGGGCAGTCTGTATTGGCGCAGGCCGGACAATCCGCAGAGGAGCAGGCCCGGCAGATCTGCGCGATGCCCGCGCGCGGACCGGTTGTCGTTGCGGTCGGCTCCGCCGAGATGGGTAACGGAGATCCCCGATTGGGCAGGATTTTGATGAAAAGCTTCCTCTATTCCCTGACCCAGCTGGAAGAGCTGCCCCAGACCGTGCTTTTCTTCAACGGCGGCGTGCGCATGACGACCGAGGGGAGCGAGTCCATCGAGGACCTCAAGGCGCTGGAGTCCCAGGGCGTGGAGATCCTCAGCTGCGGCACCTGCCTTGACTTCTACGGTCTCAAAGACAAGCTGCTCGTGGGCGGTGTCACGAACATGTACGTGATCGCGCAGACCATGGCCGCGGCCGGCAACGTGGTCAAAATATGAACCGCCATCCAATCTATCTCAATACCGCGGCGACTTCCCTGCAGAAACCGCCTTGCGTCGCACAGGCAGTGATGCAGGCGCTGGGGACCTTGGGTAATGCGTCCCGCGGAAACGCAGAGCGCGATCTTGGCGCGGACAGAACGATCATGGAGGCGCGGAGGAGACTGGCTTCTCTGTTTGGATTTTCCCATCCGGAGAGGGTGGTCTTTGCGTCGGGGGCCACACAGGCTCTGAATATGGCGATTCTGGGGGCGGCGGCTGCGATCATGAAGAAAAAATCGCTCAGGATCGTGTCGACAGACTTGGAACACAACAGTGTTTTGAGGCCGCTTTACAGATTGCGGGATGAGTATGGAGCACAGCTTCGGTTTGCCAGCGCTGATCGATGCGGACGTCTGGACTACGAGGAGTTGGAAGCGCTATGCACTTCAGAGGTTGATCTGGTTGTGTGCACACATGCATCCAACCTGACGGGGGAGCTCGTGGATATTCGAAGAGTGGCGCATGCCGCACATCAAAGCGGCGCGATCCTGATCGTGGACGCCGCACAGACTGCGGGAGCGTATCTGATCGACATGGAGGAGATGGGAATAGACATCCTCTGCTTCACCGGGCACAAAAGTCTGCTCGGACCGCAGGGAACAGGCGGGCTTTGTGTGTCGCCAGGCATCGAAGTTTGTCCACTGGTGACGGGCGGGACCGGTGTCTCCTCCTATGAGGAGAGGCAGCCGGAAGCTTACCCGGCGCATTTGGAAGCGGGAACGCTCAATGGACATGGAATTGCGGGACTTTCGGCAGCGGTTTGCTTTATCAGCGAATGGAGCACTGATTCTGATTTACGGGGACCGGCCGCCATTCACGTTAAAGAGCTTGCTTTGCGAGATCAGTTTATCGAAGCAGTATCGGACATTCCGGGAATCGTGTTATACGGCCCTTCAAGCGGCAGCGATTGCATGCCGATCGTCGCGCTGAATCTGGAGGGGATGGAGTCCTGGGAGGCGGCCGATATTTTGGCACAGGAGTATGGAATCGCGGTGCGGGCCGGTGCGCATTGTGCGCCGCGGATGCACAGGGCGCTTGGCACAGAGAAGAGTGGCGCGGTGCGATTCTCCTTCGGGCTGTTCAACACCCGGGAGGAAGTGGAGGCTGCTGCGCGGGCGCTGCGGGAGATCGCGGCGTCGTTTTGAAACATATTCTTGAATTCAGAACTACATAGAGATTCGGTTGGGTACAGAAGCTATTTTTTTCAAAACAACAGGATTCGAAAAAACTAATCATTTCAGACAGGAAGCATAAGAATGAGCAAAGAGCAGCAACAATATAGAAAGTTGGTCATGACGCCCGTGGAGAAGCTGATCCCACGGCTGGCCGTGCCAACGATCTTCAGCATGATGATCACAATGATTTACAACCTGGTGGACGCCTATTTTGTGGGCAAGCTGGGGACCAGCGCCAGCGCCGCGATTGGCGTTGTGCTGGGAGTGCAGTCCATTTTTCAGGCTTTTGGCTTTATGATGGGACACGGCGCAGGAAGCCAGATCAGCATACGGCTGGGAGAGGGCGACCGGGACACAGCGGATCGGCTGTTTTCGACGGCTTTCTTTCATGCGATGGTTATCAGCGTTGTCGTGAGTATTGTATGTCTGATCGGGTTGGAGCCCTTGATGCGGCTCATGGGAAGTACAGATACAATCCTGCCTTTCTCCAAGAATTATGGATTCTACATTCTGATCTCGGGACCTGCTTTGGTGGGAAGCTGCGTGCTCAATAACGTGATGCGCTATGAGGGGCGTGCTGTTTTGGCCATGTTTGGACTGGTGACGGGCGGCGTCCTCAATATGATTGGGGATCCCATTCTGATGTTCGGCCTGGGGCTGGGCATCGACGGTGCGGGGCTGTCGACTGCGATTTCGCAGTATATCAGCTTTGGCATTTTGTTGTACATGGTGTTTAGCAAGCGGACCATCAGCCGCCTGTCGCTGCGGTACCGCTCAAACGATCCCGACGTGACGCTGAGCATTATGAGGGTGGGCTTCCCCAGCCTGATCCGGCAGATGCTCAACAGCCTTGCGACCATTACGCTCAATCACTGCGCAATGCCTTACGGCGATGCGGCGATTGCTGCGATGGCGATCGTGGGACGAATCGTTATGTTTATCGGATCGGCCATGATCGGCCTTGGACAGGGTTTCCAGCCGGTCTCCGCCTACAATTACGGGGCGCGCAAGTTCAAAAGACTGCGGGACAGCTTCTACTTCACCGTCAAGACGGGGATGGTAGTCCTCGGCATTCTCGCGATTTTCGGATTCATGTTTCCCGGGCCGGTCGTGCAGCTGTTCCGTGACGATCCGCGGGTTGTGGAGATTGGAAGCCGCGCGCTGCGCTTTCAGTGTATTGCGGTCGTGATGCAGCCCTTCAGTGTGACCGCCAACATGATGTTCCAGAGCATCGGCCGCAGCAAGGAGGCCTCGTTCATGGCTATGCTGCGAAGCGGTCTCTATTACATCCCCTCGCTCCTGATCCTGCCGCTGTTCCTGGGGCTGACAGGTATCGAGTGCGCGCAGATGGTCTCGGACATTCTCACGACGATCACATGTATCCCTTTCGTCGCGCGCTTTATGAAAGAGACACCCAACGAAGACCAGGTGTCGGAGATTGACAGGCTGTATGGAGGCGCATAGCGCTGATCTGCGGCCGAAGGTGACCAGAATGGAAGAGGGGAGGCGCATTATGAGCGGACAACCAGAGAATACGACAGCAAGGAACGGCTCAGAAGCGGCCGGTGCAGATGTCGCCGCAGGCGGCCAGAGTTCAGAAGCGCCCTCTGCAGATGCCGCCGCAGGCAGTCGGCGACCCCGCCGGCGCAAAACACTGCACCGGGTCGCCTCATTCCCGACCACAGCGGACGCGATGACGGCGGAGTCCGTCTGCAGGGAACTTGGAATCTCCGGCAGGATCATTCCCCTCCCGGGGACCATCCGGGCGGATTGTGGGCTGGCGTGGCTGCTCGCACCGGGGACGCTGGAGGCGTTCCAGCAGGCTGCGGAGGGTCAGTTTACAGTGGCCGGAATTCATGATGTAATGATGTATGAGGTGCAAACATGAAAGATTCCGTCAAATTGACCAAACTTACAGAATGTGCCGGCTGCGGTGCCAAGGTCGGCGCCGGCGAACTGCAGGCCCTGCTAGGCGATCTGAAGGTGCGCAAGGATCCACGGCTTTTAGTGGGTTTTGACAAGAGTGACGATGCCTCGGTATATAAGATCAGCGACGAGCTGGCCATCGTGCAGACCGTCGACTTCTTCCCTCCGATTGCGGACGATCCCTACAGATTCGGCGCGATCGCGGCAGCCAATGCGCTGTCCGACGTCTATGCCATGGGCGGCGAGCCCAAGCTGGCCCTCAATATCATGATGGTGCCCGAGGACATGGACAAGACACATGTCCACGAAATCCTGCGAGGCGGCTATGCCAAGGTGTATGAGGCGGGCGCCATGATCACAGGCGGCCACAGCATTTACGACAATGAGCCAAAATACGGTCTTGCAGTCACAGGATTCGTGCATCCGGACAGGATTTTGACCAACTCGGGGGCTAAGGCAGGGGATGTGCTGATCTATACCAAGCCCTTGGGAATTGGCGTCCTGACGACGGCGGCCAAGGCGGAGATGTGCGATGCGGCGCTCACGGAGCGGATGGAGCAGGTCATGATGACGCTGAACCGTGCCGCGCGGGACGTGATGGTGCGCTATAGGGTGCACGCGTGCACGGACGTGACCGGATTCGGCATGCTGGGACACATGCTGGAGATGGCATCGGGCAGCGATGTGCAGATTCATGTGGATTTACAGGCAGCGCAGGCGCAGGTGATCCCGGAGGCCTGGGAGTTCGCCGAGATGGGCATCCTGCCGGCGGGCATGTACCGCAACCGGCATTTTGCACAGGACCAAGTCCAAGTGGCCGAAGGGACGGACCGCGATGGGGCGGATTACAAGGTACCACTGTGGTCACAGGAGGCGCTGGGGGAGACTGGCGGAGTGGACCACAAGGTATCTATGCGGTCGCAGCAGTGGATGCAAACCATGCAGGATTTGCTCTACGACCCGCAGACATCGGGAGGTCTCCTGATGGCGGTGGACCCCGAGGATGCACAGCAGCTGCTAAGCGACCTTAAGGAAGCAGAGAAACAGCCCGGCAATGAGGGCATGAAATGTGCTGTAATTGGGACAGTCGGTCCCTATGAAGGCGGAAAAAGGATACTGCTGATATAAGCTTGTTATATAAAGGAGATTCTATGCTGACATTTAACAAGTACGAGCGGCCAGGGAGCCTGGAAGAAGCCTGGACCCTCAACAAGAAGAAAAGTGCCAGACTGGCAGCAGGCACGATGTGGATGCGCATGGGCAATGGTCAGATTGGTACGCTGATTGACCTGTGCGGCCTTGGCCTTGATCAGATCGAGGTGACACAGGACGCTTTTCGCATCGGAGCCATGGTTCCGCTTAGAAGGCTGGAAACCTGGGAACCATTTGTCCGCTATACAAACGGTGCGGTGAAAGAGGCTCTTCGTCACATCGTCGGCGTTCAGTTCCGCAACGGCGCGACTGTCGGAGGAAGTATCTGGGGGAGATTTGGCTTTTCGGACGTGATCACACTGTTTCTGGCGATGGAGACGACCGTAGAACTCTACTGCGGACCGGAAGAAGGAACCAAGACCATGACGCTCGATGACTTCGTCCAGGCTGGTCAGGATCAGCCCAAGGGCGCCGTTCTCACCCGCATCATTGTGCGCAAGGAGCAAGCCACCTTTGACTATCGCTCTGTGAGAAGAACGGCTACGGACTTTCCTGTGCTGACCGAGGCGGCAGCGAAGCTCGATAACGGAGAGTGGCGATTTGCTGTCGGTGCAAGACCAGGCATCGCGGTTCGCGCAGAAATGGAGCAGGGACTCGTCACAGAGAACAGTATGGGCGAGATCATCACCGCAATGTGCCAAAACATCGAGACCGGCACAAACATGCGCGGCAGTGCAGAGTACCGCACCCACCTCATGAGCGTCCTGCTGGAGAGATCCATACGCAAGCTGATGAACAAGAGCGGCGAAGAATCCGCCCGCTGCCAGTGACAGAAAGGAGACGGCTATGGAAATACAGATGAAATTAAACGGTAAGCCGGTTTCCGGACATGCGGCGGACGATACCAGCCTCCTTACATTTGTCAGAGACCAGGGATGTCTGAGCGTCAAATGCGGCTGCGAGACTTCGTGCTGTGGTCTGTGCACTGTCTTTCTGGACGATGTGCCGGTTTTGTCCTGCTCGGTGCCGGCAGCCCGTGCACAGGGGAGAAATGTGACTACGCTGGAAGGACTCAGGGAAGAAGCCTATGATTTCGCAGGATTTATAGCGGATCAGGGTGCAGACCAGTGCGGATTCTGCAATCCGGGGACGGTGATGAACGCCATTGCTCTCTTCAGAGAGAATCCGGATCCGACGGAAGAGGAAGTCAGAGATTATCTGGCAGGTAATCTTTGTCGCTGCAGCGGATACGAGGGACAGCTGCGGGGCATTATGCGTTTCCTCGAGTGGAGGAAGAGCCAATGAGTAATGAGAAAATGACAAGCACACAGATGCCGGAGAGAGTATTCGGCGCAAGGACCCCCGAAGAGCAGGAGAAAGCCCGCGTAGAGATCGAGAATCGCACTTCGATGCTGAATGCGGTGGGAAAGCCTATCCGCAAGAAGGATGCAATGCAGCTGCTCTTAGGTCAGGCCAAATATACCAATGATCTGGTTCCTCAGGACTGCCTTACGGTCAAGCTCCTGCGTGCGCCCCACGCAAATGCTTTCGTGGAAGAAATCGATACATCGGCGGCCATGAAGGTGAAGGGAATCGAGGCAATTTTCACCTGGAAAGATGTTGACCAAGATGGTCAACGATACACGCAGGCGGGACAGACCTATCCGGAGTTCAGTCCTTACGACAGACTGGTGCTGGATCGGCATGTTCGCTTTGCAGGAGACCCTGTCGCAATCATCGCTGGAGAAGACGAGAAGACCTGTATGAAGGCGATGCGCCTGATCAAGGTCAAATATAAGGTCATGGAGGCTGTTCTGGACTTCACTAAGGCTCTGGACAACCCGGTGATCGTGCATCCCGAGGAGAACTGGCTCCCTATGGTGCAGGTGCGCGGAGATGCCAGGCGAAACCTTGTATCCCACGAGGAATTCAGCGAGGGCGATATTGATGCAGTGCTGGATGATTGCGATGTCGTAGTGGATCGTACATATAGGACCCAGGCTTGTCAGCAGGCCATGATGGAGACTTTCCGCACATTTTGCACCATTGACCAATTTGGTCGATTGGATATTACATCGTCTACGCAGATTGTTTTCCACGTTCGAAGGATCGTATCCAATGCGCTGCACATCCCGCAGAGAATGATCCGGGTAAGAAAGCCCAGGATTGGCGGTGGATTTGGCGCCAAGCAGACTGCCATATCGGAAGTCTATCCGGCATTTGTCACCTGGATGACCAAGAAGCCCAGCATGCTGAACTTCACCAGAGAGGAGTCCCTTACAGCCTCCTCGCCCAGGCACCAAATGCAGATGCACGTACGGATTGGCGCCATGAAAGATGGATTGATCCGTGGCATTGACCTCTATACTTTGTCCAATACGGGAGCTTATGGCGAGCACGGACCGACGACAGTCGGCCTGTCAGGTCACAAATCTATCTCCCTGTACGGCAGTGCGGAGGCCTATCGCTTCGTGGACGATGTGGTCTATACCAACCACATGTCCTCCGGCGCCTACAGAGGTTATGGCGCGACGCAGGGTATTTTTGCCGTGGAATCGGCAGTCAATGAGCTGGCCCAGGAGCTGGGTGTAGACCCGGTGTGGCTGCGTGAGAAGAACATGGTCCGCGAGGGACAGAGAATGGCCTCCTACTACGGAGAAGTGACGGAGAGCTGCGCCCTCGACAGGTGCCTTTCTGATGTCAAGAGACGGATCGGATGGGAGGAAAACGCCCCTGTCAAAGATCTTGGAAATGGCAAAATACTGGCCTACGGCATAGGAATGTCCATGCAGGGATCCGGCATTTCTGGCGTAGACGTGGGCAGCGCGAGAATCAAGCTGGAAGATGACGGCTATTATACATTGACCGTCGGCTCGGCGGACATGGGAACCGGCAGCGACACTACGCTGGCCCAGGTGGCGGCAGAAGTGCTGGATTGCAGCCCCGACCGCATTGTGGTTTTTGAGGCAGATACAGATATTTCTCCTTACGATTCGGGATCCTATGCCTCCAGTACCGCCTATGTCACAGGAAAAGCGGTCGAAAAAGCGGCGCGGCAGCTGCGTGAGCTGATTCTCGAGAAGGCATCCCAGATGTTGGGACAGAATGTGAACGAACTGTATTTTGACGGAGATAAAGTGTACGGAGAAGGTAAGAACAGTATATCTCTCGAGCAGATCGGCTACGGCACGCAGGTATCCAATAACCTGGCGCTGGAAGTCACAGAGACCAATAGCTCGCCCACTTCGCCGCCGCCCTTTATGGTAGGCGCGGTCGAGCTTGAAATCGATAAGGCGACGGGAGAGACCAAGGTCCGCCGTTATGTCAGCGCCGTGGACTGCGGAACACCGCTCAATTCCAACCTGGCCAAGGTACAGGCGGAAGGCGGAATCCTGCAGGGAATCGGCATGGCACTGACGGAGAGCATCACCTACAACGACAGAGGAAAACCGATTGAGAACAGCCTGATGCAGTACAGAATCCCCACCAGGCAGGATATCGGTCACATCGAGGTCGAGCTGGTGAGCAGTTATGAGGAGAGAGGGCCCTTTGGCGCCAAATCCATTGGTGAAGTAGTCATCAATACGCCGGGACCCGCGATCCAGGAGGCAATCTATCAGGCCACAGGAAAGCGGTTCTATGAGCTGCCGATCACACCGGAACAGATCTGTATGGCATTTAAGGAGAAAGGAGCGCAGAAACATGAGTAAAAAAGCCCCCGCACAGCGCCAGAGGCGCTCCGCTGCACCGCGAAAGAACCCGCTTTACAGTTTTTATGGTGAGATGCCCAAGGTATCCGTCCTTCTTCCGCTGAGCCTTCAGCATGTGCTGGCGGCAGTTGTCGGCGTCATCACGCCTTCCATCATCGTGGCGGGCGTCTGCGGCCTCACAGAATCTGAGAAAATGATGATGATCCAGGCGGCGCTGATCATGACGGCGCTTGCGACGCTGCTGCAGCTGTTTCCGATTTTTGGCAGGATTGGCGCGGGACTGCCGGTCATCATGGGTACCAGCTTCGCCTACGTCCCTACGTTGCAGGCCATCGGCGGCAGCTTTAATATCGGAACGATCCTGGGCGCGGAAATTGTCGGCGGTCTGGTGGCTATCGTATTCGGTTTGTTCGTCAAACAGATCCGCGTCCTGTTTCCGGATGTAGTGACCGGAACGGTCATTTTCACAATCGGCCTTTCTCTCTATCCCACAGCGGTGCGCTACATGGCGGGCGGCTCAGGCAATGAGGAGTTTGGCGGCATTAAGAACTGGGGCGTGGCGCTCCTGACATTTGCGGTTGTCCTGGTCCTCAATAACTTTGCCAAGGGGATCCTGAAGCTGGGCTCCCTTTTCTGGGGCATCCTTGTGGGATATGCGGCGGCGACAGCCCTTGGGATGGTTGATTTCAGCTCCGTTGCGAATACGACCTCTATAGTCTCTATTCCGCAGGTGCTGCATTTTAAGATTGAGTTTGTACCTGCGGCCTGCGTCTCCCTGGCTATTGTATATATCGTCAACTCCGTGCAGACAATCGGAGATCTTACTTCCACCACCATGGGCGGTATGGACAGAATCCCGACCGATACAGAACTGCAGGGCGGCATCATCACGCAGGGTCTCATGAGTATCCTCGGCGCTTTCATCGGTGGCCTTCCGACTGCCACCTACAGCCAGAACGTCGGAATTGTGACAGTCAATAAGGTCGTCAACCGCTATGTGTTCACAGTGGCGGCTGCGATTCTGCTGGCAGCTGGCCTCATTCCCGGCCTGTCCGCCGTCCTGACGACGATTCCGCAGTGCGTGATCGGCGGCGCCACACTCTCTGTATTTGCGCAGATTGCCATGACCGGTGTCAGAATGTTCACGAAGGGCGGTATGACACCCCGCACAGTCACAGTCGTTGGAATGTCTGTGGCACTTGGCGTGGGCATCTCCCAGGTGTCCGGCGCATTGGCCGGCCCCGGCATGCCGGCATGGGTAGCCACCGTATTCGGCTCCTCACCGGTTGTCGTCGCATCCATTATGGCCATTATCCTTAATCTGGCGCTGCCCAAAGAACAGGCGTAAGAACAAAAAATCGAGTCGAATGTTTCTGCTCGATTGATCGTTGGCCATGGGGCACAAACAAGAAAAACCCGCGCATTTATGCGCGGGTTTTCCTATATTATATGCCGGCGGTGGGACTCGGACCCACACGCCCTCACGGACAACAGATTTTGAGTCTGTCTCGTCTGCCAATTCCGACACACCAGCATTAAATGCTAGTATATTATAAGCAATCTGTATCAAAAAAGCAAGTGTTTTTTTAAAAAAAATTAAATTCAATTTTCTTACAGCCCGAGACTGACGGTTATTGCTTTATTTACTTCATCCATCGTTTGCTCGCTGATGTGCCCCATTTTTTCTTTCAGCCGCGTTTTATCCAACGTTCTCATCTGTTCAAGCAGAATGATCGATTCCCGCGCCAAACCGCATTTTTTATCCAGCTGGATATGTGTTGGAAGCTTTGCTTTGTTTGTCTGGCTTGTAATTGCAGCGGCGATCACCGTTGGACTGAATTTGTTTCCGACGTCGTTTTGCACAATCAAAACCGGACGTAATCCACCTTGCTCGCTTCCAACCACCGGCGAGAGATCGGCATAATATATGTCTCCCCGTTTAATCACGTTTTTACACCCCGAATTTTATTCTTTCATTTTGTAGTATTGACATAATTCTGTGTTTTAAACTTAAGGATCAATACATTATATCAATTTAAAAGAATATTGGTGAAAAAATCAGTTTTCGCGGTAGAAATACAGTATTGTTTGTGCGAGCATCACGACATAGATTAAAACAAGCGAAACATTGATCCACCCATTTACAAAAACAAGACATAACCCTATTCCAATCAAAACAAGCGAAAAAATCACTAAAATATGTTCGATGATACGCGCAACATTTATCGCATACTTGAGCCGTAGCAGACAACGGATAATATGAAACCCATCCAGCGGTGGAATTGCCAACAAATTAAGAGTAGCGTACAATAGGCTGATCACGCCGATCTTAAAATATATCTCACCGTTGCCACAATGTTTACACAACAGCGCAACGCAGCTGATCATCAAATTCACCATAGGGCCTGCAAAATAGATGATGAGTTCTTTTTTGTAACTAAGACAAATAGTATTGTCAATTCGTACGCCAAACCCTACAAACTCAATTTTTTTGATCGGTACACCGTACGCAACCATGCATCCCAGATGCGCAAGTTCGTGAATCATTGCAATCAAAATCGCCGCGAGTGGCCAAAAAGACCCTGTAATCAAGACGTTAGAAAGTACGACTAAAAGAAGAAAGGACGTTTTCATAAGCGCGCGTCAATTGACTTCCTCCGCCGTTTGGTTATCGTCTCCGTCATTACTTCCCGATGACTCCGTTTGTGCGGTATTGTCAGTTTCGCGAATTTCGATCGTGAAAAAATCATCCATTTTTTCTCGGGCGTTTTCAATGATTTGCCCGACGGTCTTGTTGCCGACGCTTTTACTTTTAATATTTTCCCAAAACGTTCCTATACCCAGAAAGTTTAATCGAACGCTGATCAAAAGAACGGTACTGATGATTAATACGATTAAAAGAACGTTTACGATTGAAAAACCGTCTGAGCCTCGCGTATTTGACTTGCCCTCTCGCCCCAAATATTTGTTCAGTGCCGCTTTGACTGCCTTGTCCATAACAAGTCCCCCTTTGCTCATTTGTATATTTATATGAACAATCAGGGACAAATATAAACAAAAAAGGAGCCCCTTGGGCTCCTTTTATTGGTTACCGATCATTTCTGATGCGAGGGACCGCACCGTATCCGTAATATCTATACCGCCGATAATGCGTGCTACCTCTGCAATACGTGCGTCGCGGTCAAGCAACGTAACATTGGTTTCAGTCAAAGCAGCGCTTGTGTTTTTACTGATCTTGTAATGCCGATTTCCCAGTGCTGCAATCTGCGCCAGATGAGTAATGCACAATACCTGTCGCTCTTTGGATACTTCCTGCAGTTTTACGCCGATCTTTTCGGCTGTTTTGCCGGAGACACCGGTATCAACCTCATCAAAGATCAGGGTGTCTACCTGCTGTTGCTTGATCAGCGCGTTTGTCAAACTGAGCATGATGCGGGACAACTCGCCACCGGAGGCAATCTTGCTTAAAGGCTTCAGCCCTTGTCCTGCGTTGGTAGAAATCAAAAACTCAACGTGATCGATACCGCGGTCATTGTATTTGTATCCGCCCTTTTCGTTTTGCTTTGTTTGTACGTCAACAACAAATTCAACACCGTTCATATCCAGAAAGGCAAGTTCGGCTTTTACTTTTTGACCGAGTAAAACGGCTGCTTTTTTTCGTTTTTCGGATATTTTTTGCGCTGTTTTTTGAACAAGAGAAAGCTGTTCGACAAATTGCTCTTTACACTCATCAACCAAATCGTCGATTGCGCCGGTGCGTTCAAATTCTCTTTGCGTATGTTCCCAATCCAATAATAGATCCTCTTCTGTCGGACCGTAACGACTCAGTAACTGTTGTAGTTCATAAATTTTATCCTCAATTTCCGGCAAACTGTCACCAAGTTCGAACTCGGATGCTATATCCTCGCCTTGAATTATTACAGAAGAAGCCAACTCCTGCATTTGCTCCAGTTCAACGTAAATTTCCTTAAACCGATTATCAATCGCCATCAGCTTTTCGGCCTTTGCGAGTGCATCGGTAAGTATCCGGGCAATATCTATGTCATCTCCGTATTTTAAGCAACCTAAAAAATCCATAACAGCTTTTTGACTTTGGAGTAATTTGCGTTTGTCTGTCAAAAAGGCTAACATTCCGACACAGGGGTTGACTCGTTCGTATTCTTGTAATTTAAAAGAAAGACGGGAAAGTTGCTCGTCACGCTGTTCGGCCTGTAGCGTCAGATCCTGAAGGTACCTCCGTATCTCTCGCAAGCGATCGTATTGGATCTTATAATCGGATATCAAATCGTCAAGATCAGCATATTTGTCCAGAAATTCAATATGTAGACCGGTGTTCAAAAGTTGGATATTGTCATGCTGGCCGTGAATGTTTATAAGGTTCGGCGCTAACGTTTGCAAAAAAGAGATCGGCACTTGAACCATATTGATTTTTGCAGTGCTTCGACCGTCTTTTCCGATTTTACGTTCGATAAAAACACCATCGTCACCCACGTTGATATCATACTCACGCAACAGTTTTAATGCTTGCGGTGGCAAATCGGTAAACTGCGCTTTCACGAACGCCTGCTCTCCGAAGGCGCCAATCAACTCTTTTCTGGCTTTGTTGCCAAGCAATAAACCGATCGAATCAATTAAAATGGATTTACCGGCGCCGGTCTCACCCGTCAAAATGGTAAAGCCTTCGGTAAAATCGATGGATATTCTTTTTATGATTGCTATGTTTTCAACATACAAACACGTAAGCATGGAAATCTCCTACACTTATAAATTCAACAATTGTTGCTTTACCGCCAAGGCCTGCGCCTCAGATTGAATTGCCATAAAAATGGTATCATCGCCGGCAATCGTGCCAACGGCGCCGTCAAAGGACAACTGGTCCATGGCAGCGCAAACGGCATTTGCCATGCCGGAATCCGTTTTGATCACCACAATGTTTCCTGCCACTGCAACCGAAGTGATACCATCGTGAAGGATGGAATGAAACCGTTGATGATTGCTTCCTCTTAAAATGCGCGGTAATGCATACTTGTTTTTACCCCGCTCGCCGCTGACCTTAACCAAAGACAGTTCTTTTATGTCGCGGGATACCGTTGCCTGCGTAACCTCAAACCCAGCCTCGTTTAACAGCTGCGCAAGTCGATGCTGGGTGTCTACGTCGTGATTTTCAATAATCTCAACAATTGCTTTATGTCTAAGATTTTTCATATGCTCCTCCATCACTGAACTTACTGTTCAGTACGCGATAAAACCGCTTACCGTCCGGTTGAAACAGCAACAGTGTATGACAGGATTTGCTGATACGGATTTCACTGACGTCCGATGCGGCGCAAATCACTTTGCCGTCCGCAATGATAAACGTATTTTCTTTTTCTCGTGTTACCCGGCAGCGCAAGGTATCCTCTGCTGAAAAAATCATGGATTGCGGAAAAAAGGAATGCTCACAAACGGGAGTGACAAGAATAATATCCTTGATGTTACAATCCACTACGGGGCCACCGGAGGACATCGAGTACGCCGTTGAGCCGGTAGGTGTTGAAAAGATCAATCCGTCACACCTAAAACGATATACGAATTCGTCATTTGAAAATAGGTCGGCATGTACGGTGTTGCTGATAATTTGACGACTGACAGTAACGTCATTGAGCGCGGAAACCGTTTGAACGTTACCGTCAAGATCTGTCAATGCAAGCTCCAACATAAAACGTTGCTCACATTTCTTTCCCGCCTGCAAAATAGTCGGGATGCGTTCGATATCATCTCTCTCCAACTGCGTCAGGTATCCGAGATGACCGAGATTGACGCCCAAGATCGGTTTTTGCGCAACGGCGGCAATGGGAGCCACTTCTAAAATCGTGCCGTCACCGCCCAACGTGACAATGGCGTCACATTTTGCATAAAAGTCATCCTCACTCACGACTGAGACAAATTCAAGTCCTTCAACGGGTTGCTGTAACAGTACGGTAAATCCATTGTCGCAAAGCACCGTGGCAACTTGTTTGGTATATTTAAAATCAGGGTCCTTTTGTCTGTTGATTACCAGCGCAATATTTTTCATAACCACTTCTCTCCTATTGCGGCAAGTAAGACGTGATCGCGTTGTAAACGCCTTGTCGATCCAGTCCGCAATCTGATAAAATCTCTTCATATTTTGCATGTTTGACAAATTGATTATCTATGCCAAACACTTTGAATTTACCTGAAAAATCAATTTCTGACAGCTTTTGACAAAGCATACTGCCGATACCGCCATAAACATAACCTTCTTCAAAAAACAGTACGGTTTTATAGGTGGCCGCGACTTGCACAATGGCATCGCTGAGAGGAATGATCCGATTGATTTTTAAAACCGAAGGCTTGTTTTCCATATCGTTAACGGCTTCGATGATCGGTTGGATCTGCCGTCCGTAGGTCACAATCAACACCGTCGGATCGGCGCAGAGCATCTCAAACGTCTCCGCACTTTCCTTGAACGGCATAGCGGTGTTGATCTCACCACCGCGAGGATAACGGATCGCACCGGCACAAGGTGTTTTATAGCAAAGTTTTTCAAACTGTAAATGCAATTCCTTATACGTTGCCGGTGAATAAACCGTAAAATTCGGAATGGTCTGTAAAAACGGTACGTCAAACAATCCTTGATGCGTTTCACCATCCGGTCCAACGATGCCGCAGCGGTCAATTGCAAAAATTACGTGTTGTTTTTGCAAAGCTACGTCGTGGATCAGCTGATCATATCCTCTTTGTAAAAAGGAAGAATACACCGCAAATACAGGGAGCAAACCGTTTTTGGCCAGACCTGCCGAATAGGTCACCGCATGCGCCTCGGCAATACCAACGTCGATAAGATGCTTGGGATATTGTGCGGCAACGCCCTCCAAACCGCATCCTTCGCACATAGCGGCTGTGATTGCATAAATTCGTCTGTCAGCGCCGATCATATTACACAACAATTCACCGAATTTAGAACTGAATGAATCAGCGGCGTTCGATTTTGAAAGTCCTGTAGAAACGTCAAAGGAGGATATTCCGTGGAATTGCTCCGGAGCATCTTCAGCAAAGGAATACCCCTTCCCTTTTTTGGTCAACGCGTGGATCAGCACAGGCTTACCGAGTTGTTTTGCGCGAGATAAGATGCTGATCATTTCCTGCAGATCGTGGCCGTCGGTAGGACCTAAAAACGTAAGGCCGAAATTCTCAAATATATTGGTATTATAGATCAGAATTTTAAATCTTGTTTTAACGTAGGAAACAAAACGGCTTAAAGACTTACCGATTAACGGAATCTTCTGCAAAAAACCCTTGGTACTGTCTTTGAATTTAAAATAACGTGGTTTTGCGCGGATCTTTGCAAGATATCTGGCCATAAAGCCAACGTTTTTAGAAATGCTCATCTTGTTATCGTTTAAAATAACAATCAGATTATTCTTCGAGTTTTTGACGTTACACAGCGCCTCATAAACCATACCACCGGTCATCGCCCCGTCGCCAATCAACGCAACAACGTGGTTTTTGGTGTTGTTAATGTGATCGGCCGTGCTGAGACCGAGCCCTAAGGAAATTGAGGTGGAGCTGTGCCCCATCTTAAAGACGTCATATTCACTTTCGTCGGGACTGGGAAACCCTGAAAGACCACCCTTGCAGCGCAGAGTAGCAAAATCATTCATTCTGCCGGTCAATATTTTATGCACGTAACTTTGATGTCCGACGTCAAATACAAATTGATCGTTCGGGCAGTCAAATACGTAATGCATAGCAATGCTTAACTCGACCACACCAAGGTTTGAAGCCAGGTGTCCCCCGGTTCGGGAAACACTGCAAATCAAAAAATGCCGGATCTCCTCAGCCAATATATTCAGTTGCTCGAGTGACATTTTTTTGATATCCTGCGGCAAATTCAGTTTATCTAAAAGTTGATAATCCATTGTTTTCGTCCAATCGATGAATAATTATAAGTAATTCTATCATATTATGCAAAAAAATGCAAACGTTACATTTCTCTATTCATTACAAAATCACAAATCCAAAGCAACAATGCGTTATCATCGATATCTTTTACTGCATCAACCGCATCCGCAATCAGTGTGTAAAGATATTCTTTACTCTTTTCAACGCCCAACATGGAAATGAACGTGCTTTTTTCCTCATCCGCACAGATCGCTTTTCCCAATTGTGCAAAGTTTCCTTCTACATCCAGCAGGTCATCCTTTACCTGAAACGCAAGGCCAAGTTTTTTAACGTATTTCATCAAGACGGTTTCAACGTCCGGTGTGGCGCGGCTCAAAATACATGGAATTCTTGCACACGCTGAAATCAATGCGCCGGTTTTTAAACCGTGCAGCTGCAACAGTTCCTCGAAGGAACATTCTTCCCGTTCAAATCTTTTGTCCAGGATCTGTCCGCCGAAAACACCGTCCGGACCACTTAAAGATGTAATTGCGGCAAGGGCAGCAACCACGTTTCCGTCGTATTCTTTATCGGCAATGGCCGCTGTTAACGTTTGCAAAGCATAGGCGTATAATGCGTCCCCGGCCAACAAGGCAATATCTTCACCAAAAGCAATGTGACAGGCGGGTTTTCCTCTTCTGAAATCATCGTTATCCATACAGGGAAGGTCGTCGTGAATCAAAGTGGAGGCATGGATCATTTCAAGCGCACAGGCAAACGGCAGGGTCTGTTCTACGGTCAATCCGCATATTCTGCCGCATTCCAGCATCAAAACACCACGCAGTCTTTTACCACCACCAAGCACGGAATAGCGCATAGCATCATAAAGCACTCCATACAAGCTTTCGCGGGGGCAAAACTGTTTTTCAAGGCCTTCCTCTACAATTTGTTGCAATTGTTGATACTGTGTATTGATCATTGAGCCTCAAACTCCTCTTTTTTCATCTGACCGTCCTTTTCGATCAAAATCGAAACAGCCTGCTTGGCATTTTCCAGCTTTTTGGCACACTCGTCCGATAATTTTACCCCTTGTTCAAACAGAGACATTGCCTCTTCCAGTGTGGTATCCTGACTCTCCAGTTTAGTTATGATTTTTTCCAGCATTTCCAAAGATTGCTCGAAGGTCATTTCTTGTTTCATTTGCTCTCCTCCACGGTTTCAACCAAGCAATTTGCTTGTTTATTCTTTAACTTCACGATCAGATGTTCCCCCGCTGACACGTCGCTGAGATCTGAAATAAGTATGTTATCCTTCTTATATACAGCGGCATATCCGCGCGCCAACGTCGACAAAGGACTAAGCGCATCCAGTTTAATCACCGTTCGTTCGAATCGGCGCGCATACCCATCCATCCGATGCTCCATCATTTGGTACAGCTTTTCATTTAAAGCATCAAATTTTAAATAATAGTTTGATAAAAATCGGGTCTCGTCCGTCCACAGCGGGTTGTTTTTTACGGCAGAAAACCGTGCGCTTAGTAACTCGTATTTTCCGTTCAGTGCATTTACAAGGCGTTGACGAAACGAATCGATCTTCTGCAAATTTTCTTCTCCGTCCGGACAGACAAGTTCACCGGCCATGGACGGTGTTGCTGCGCGTACGTCTGCCACAAAATCACAAATCGTAAAGTCGATCTCGTGTCCGACGGCCGAAACCACCGGAATCTCGCAGTTGTAAATCGCATACGCAAGCGCCTCACTGTTAAACGGCCACAGATCTTCAATCGAACCGCCGCCACGCCCGATGATCAGAACGTCTGCCGCGCGATTGGCATCAAACCATTCTACAGCTCGTACCAGGTCGAATTCCGCCTGTTCCCCTTGTACCAAAGAAGGATATAGCAGTAGCTCCGCTTGCGGATAACGACGACCGCAAACACGGATGATGTCCCGAATGGCTGCGCCGGTGGGAGACGTGATCACGCCGATGGTTTTCGGGTATTTCGGCAATGGTTGTTTGATCTTCGGATCAAACAATCCGGCCGCATCGAGCTTTGCCTTCAGCTTTTCAAAAGCAGCATACAGTTTTCCTTGGCCGTCCAGCTGCATGACAGAAATTTTGATTTGATAATTACCGGCAGGCTCATACACAGAAATACTGCCATATGCGATAACGCGTTGGCCTTCCCTTGGTGTAAAATTCAGTTTTGCGGCGCTGAAACGAAACATAACACCGCTGATCACCGATTGTTCATCTTTGATTTTTAAATAAATATGGCCCGAACGATGCAGTGTCACGTTTGACAACTCGCCGCAAACACAGATTTGTTGCAACACCTCGTCGCTTTCCAGCCGCAAACGTATGTACTGATTTAATTGTGTTACACTCAAAGCCTGTTGCATAAATTACTCCAACTGATGATTATATAAAATGCCACGCTGAGCGTGGCATTTTGAAAATTGTAAACGCAATCAACCGACCTGCTTTGCATTCTCCAGCACAAAATCCTTGACTTTTTGATATAAAATCGACTGCTTGACTTTTTCTTTGCTGTAATCTTTGTACAGTTCGGAAGCGGATTTATATCCGTATGTTTCCATATATTTCTTTGCCAAAGCCTTGATTTCTTTGTTGGATACGTTAATTGACTCAGCCCGTGCAATAGCATAAACAACCATTTCTTCCTTGCAAATCTTTTGAGAACGATTGATTAAATATTGCTCAAATTCTTCGCCGGTCAGGCTGTTTTCCTCCAAAAACTGCGTAAACGTTTGCTCTTTTTCGTCCGCTTTACTTTTGAACTCGCCTCTGCACTCTTCCACAAGATAATTTATGGCTTTTTCGGGATATTCTGACACCGTTGCGTTTTTGACGGCAATATCCCACACGGTCTGCTCTCTCTCCTCGTCAGCGGCAACGACCGCATCCTCAGCCGTCTTTTGCTGCATGGCTTTTTTATATTCCTCTACGGTTTTGTGTTCGGAAATTTCTGAAACGATATCATCGGTAAGCTCAGGGTACTGATTGCGCTTGGCAGAAAGAATCTTAACTGTATACTCTGCAGTTTTTCCGGCATACGCAAGCTTTACGTAATCATCCGGAAACAAAACAGAGATCTTGCATTCTTCACCGATTTTTTGTCCAACCAGACCGTCCTCAAATTCATCGAGGAATAGCCCTGCGCCGATTTCGATCTCAAGGGCGCTGGCAGAAAGCGCATTGTCAACCACTCCGTCAATACTGCCGGAAAAATCGACGGTGACCACGTCACCCGTCATTATTTTACCTGAGGTGATCTGGCCGGGTTGGCCGTATCCGTTATTCTTAAGATCCTCGTTGATCGTCTGCTGCAGGGCATCCTCTGAAGCGTTAACTCCGACAAAGTCATATGATATCCCCTTATACTGGCCAAGCTGAATATACTTGTCCAAAGAATAGTTGTACGGGACGTATTTGCTGCCACATCCGGCAAGCAAACTAACGATTATTACCGAGGTCAAAAACAATATACATCTTTTTGAAAATTTCATATCCGTTTAGTAATCCATTCAATTTAGTTCAGTTCAGCCAAGCATTCCTTGGTAATTTCCTTCATTTGCGGTAATTTCGCAATAGCGTCCTTGGTGAGATCGATCTGTGATCTGGCACGCTGCAGATTAATTCCTTCAAACGCCTCGCCAAAGTAAGTATCTCCGCGCAAATAATCCTCTAAAAAGCGCAACGCCAGCTCGTAGGTCATAACAACAACGGATTCAGGTAGCAACTCGATTTCAAGAGGTGTCAATACAGTATGCGTTTCACGCAAAAATCCGGACAAAAATGCACGGTACAGCTCAAGATCAAGATATACGTATTCGGCATCGGTGCCAAGTTCACCGGCGGGATTGGCGCCATAGCGGATAGCATCACCTACGTCGTAAAGCACCGAGCCCTTCATAACCGTATCCAGATCTACCGCGCAGATCGGCTCCTTGGTATCCGCACTGAATAAAATATTATTCAACTTGGTATCATTATGAGTTACACGATAAGGTAACTCGCCACTGTCAAGCTTTACGCAGATCAGGCCGGCCCAGGCGGCATTTTCTTGCAAAAATGCGATTTCTTCTGTGCACAGACGCGCCCTGTCCGCTACGTTCTTTTTCAGAGCATCCATAAAATCATCAAACCGCTTGGTGGTGGTGTGGAAATTCTCAATTACGTCAAATAATTGCGTCGCATCGAAATCGGCCAAAGCATTTTGAAATTTGCCAAAGCCGACGCCCGCCTGATAAAATACGGAAGGATCGTCAACGCTGTTGTAGGCAACACTGTCTTCAATAAAGTTATACATCCGATAAAAACAATCGTTTTCTTCATAATAAAGCTTGTTGTTCTTCGTACGGATAACAAACATTCCGGTACCGGTTTTTGCATAAATATGTTTTGTTACGCCCTCAACGTTACTCATCAGCCCCTCAACGTTGGGAAAAACGTTGGTATTGATCTGCTGCAAAATATACGCTTTTTCCTCACAGCAGATTTTATACGTACCGTTAATAAAACCGTTTGAAATCGGTTTAATCTCAATCACAGGCTCAGAAAAGTCAAATTGCTCCAAAATTTGATATAATTTATCCATAATTTACAGCCTCCAAAGAAGAAAACTCTTTATTTTTTTAATAAAATATTGTATGCTTATCATAACAGAATTTTATTTATATGTCAATAAAGGAGTGATATATTGTATGCGCATTGCTTTTTATACATTGGGATGCAAGGTAAACCAATATGATACACAAATGATGCGTGAAAAGCTGTTGCAGCGCGGGCATGAGTGCATCTCCTTTGATCAGCCTGCTGATTGTTATGTCATTAACACCTGTACCGTTACCAATATCTCTGATAAAAAATCTCGCCAAATTATATCAAAATGCAAAAAGTTCAACCCGGAAGCGATGATCGTTGTATGCGGCTGCTATGCCCAAATTTCGCCGGAGCAATGCGGTCAAATTGACGGTATAGACATTGTGATCGGCACAGCAAACCGAAAATATGTCGCCGACTATATTGACGAGTATTTACAAAAGCACAAACAGATCATCTGCGTTGCTGACCTTGAAAGTGAAAAAAGGCTGTGCAATGAGTATATTTCTGATTTTGAAGAAAAGACACGCGCTATCGTTAAAATTGAGGACGGGTGCAGAAATTTTTGCTCTTATTGCGCCATACCTTTTGCTCGTGGCAAGATACGTTCAAAGCTTCCGACTGACATTGAAAAAGAGTTATCGGCCCTGTACCGAAACGGTTTTCGTGAGGTGGTTTTGACCGGTATTCATTTGGCCTCCTACGGCACTGATCTTCAAAACGTCAGTTTATGCGACGTTATTACCATGGCGGCACAGATCGGCTTTCGGCGCATTCGGCTCGGTTCCCTTGAACCAAATATAATTCAGCAAGATTTTTTGGATAAAATTTCCAAAGTTCCACAACTTATGCCTTCGTTTCATCTCTCACTGCAAAGCGGATGTGACAGCGTGTTGCGGCGCATGAATCGTCATTATACGACACAAACTTACAGAGACGCCGTAAGCTTGCTGCGCCAATACTTTCCGGACTGTGCTGTCACAACGGACATTATTGTGGGTTTTCCCGGGGAAAGTAATGAGGAGTTTGATCAAACGCTGGCATTTGCCGATGGAATTGCGTTTGCCAAAATTCACATCTTCCCCTATTCTCCTCGCCTTGGGACCAAGGCGGCAACAATGCCCGATCAGATCGATGGCACCGTAAAATCCGCGCGCTGTAAAGCTTTGGAAGCAATCGAGCAGAAGCATCGCATCGCTTTTTTTGAAAAGCATATCGGCTTGACCTGCCTTGTTTTGTTTGAACAAATTAAGGATGGACAATGGGAAGGCTACACCGAAAACTATCTCCCCGTCCGTATAAAAACCGAGCAAAACCTGTCTGGAATCCTGACTCCCGTGAAAATTATCGATACTGACGGGCACACTCTTTTCTCGCAACTTTAGCTTTTTTTATACATTTTTTACAAAACAAACATCATAAAATCGAATTAAGTGAATTATTTACTAAAAATTCGTTTAATCTCTTGCTAAAATTTAAGTTTATGTTAAAATATGTATGTTTTGATTAATATTTCTACAATTTATGAGAGGAGCACTTAAAATGGCAAAGACTAATGTAGTTGATTGGAAAACAATCACCAATTTCGTTGTAGACGCTTTTGTAGGCTATGGCATTCCCCGCGAGGATGCAGAGATTTGCGCCGACGTTCTGCTCGAGTCCGATAAAAGAGGTATCGAGTCTCACGGTGTAAACCGCTTTAAGCCTATCTATCTGGACAGAATCAAAGACGGTATTCAAAACCCCGTAACCAACTTTGAGATCATCAAAGAGACCCCCACCACCGCCGTTGTTGACGGTCATGACGGTATGGGCCAGGTTATCGGCTACAAAGCTATGAAGATGGCCATTGAGAAAGCCAAGGAATTCGGTATGGGTATGGTTGTTGTCCGCAACTCCTGCCACTACGGTATTGCCGGTTACTACCCCACCATGGCCTGTAAGGAAGGCTGCATCGGTATGACCGGTACCAACGCACGCCCCTCCGTTGCCCCTACTTTTGGTGTTGAGGGTATGTTCGGTACCAACCCCCTGACGATCGGCATCCCCACGGATGAAGAGTTTGATTTCATCATCGACTGCGCAACCTCCATTACTCAGAACGGCAAGGTCGAGTATTATGAGAGAATCGGTGAAGAAATTCATCCCGGCACCATCGTTGATTTAGATGGTAATCCTGTTGAGGGTGATGCCGGCGTTGCTTTGAAGCAGATCCGTAACGGCACCGCCGCTCTGACCACTTTGGGCGGTATCGGCGAAGCTTTGGGTGGCTACAAGGGCTATGGCTATGCTATGGTAGTTGAACTGCTTTCTTCCGTTTTGCAGGACGGCAACTACGGTAAGGCATTGGACGGTAAGGGCCCCAACGGCGAGAAGGTTCCCTATCATCTGGGCCACTTCTTTATTGCTATTGATACCAATCATTTTCTGGGCGAGGACCTCTGCCGCAAGAAGGCCGGCGAGATCATCCGTTCCGTACGCGCTTCCAAAAAACAGCCCGGCGCTGACAGAATCTACTCTGCCAATGAAAAGGAATACGAAGTATGGCTCAGCCGTAAGGATTCCGGTGTACCGATCAATGAATCCGTACAAAAGGAAATCATTGCAGTTCGTGATGAACTGGGTCTTACTCAGTACACCTTCCCCTGGGAGAACTAAGTTTACTAAGAAAACACCCGAAACGAAACCGTTTCGGGTGTTTTTTTATAGGATGATACAAATAAGACCGCCACTGCCCTCATTCATAATTTTTGTCAGTGCTTCTTGCAATTTAAATCTCGCCTCATCCGGTAACGAATCAAATTTATTTTCTATTCCGTCGTTTACCATACTGTAGATCGTTTTTCCGAAAATATCATAATCCCATATTTTATCAACGTTCCCCTCTAAATTTTCCTCCATAAATGTCTGCAATGTTTTCGATTGTTCTTCATCCCCGATTATGGGTGATATTTCCGAGGAAATATTAGTTTGTATGATGTGATACGTCGGCGCACTCGCCTTCATTCGCAAGCCAAAACGATTTCCTTGACGGTAACACTCCGGCTTTTCAAGCACCAAATCAGCCTTCGTGGGTTGAACAATACCATAACCGCGTTCACGAGCAACCTGAAATGCTTTTTTGATTTTGTCGTATTCACGCCGCATCTGTTCAAGCATCGTAAGCTGCTGTAGCAGATCGCCGTCGTCATTGATTTTAGTTTTTAACACTGAACTTAACATTTCGTAAAACAGCGCCATAGGGACGTCTATTTTTACGTTTACCGTCCCGTTGGACAAATCACTTTTCTCTACAAAAGCTTCCGTGATGTTTTTACAATCACACAACAATGCGCAGAAATCATTCATCTGTCGGATGGTGTGACACCTGTTTCCGCATTCTTTAATGTGCGTATATAAATCTCTTTTTAGATCATCAGCCGGGTCGAGAAACGTAATCCAGGACGGCAAATCAATATTGATTTTGCTGATCGGAAAAGCAAGTAAAATGTCAGATATGATCTCATCCACATCCTGCGAAGACAATTCGTTACAATTTTTGACCAAAACCGACGCGCCGTATTGCTCTTCCATGTGCTGTCGTAGCAATCTTGCTTGCTCACTGTCGGGAAACATAGAGTTCAGAACAATTATAAAGGGCTTGTTGTGCTTTTGTAATTCGTGAACCAAGCGTTCTTCAACCGGTTCGTATGCGTCGCGACCGATTTCGCCAATACTGCCGTCCGTAGTGATCAGTACGTTGATGGTAGAGTGTTCGTTAATTACTTTATTCGTTCCGATTTCTGCCGCCTGCTGAAACGGAATCGCCTGCTCTTGCCACGGCGTCAGGACCATACGTGGCCCATCGTCCTCCTGTTGACCCAATGCACCGTCAACCACGTAACCGACGCAGTCCACCATACGAACGTTGCATTTAACGTGATCGCCGAGACTTACCTCAATTGCATTTTCGGGAATAAATTTCGGTTCAGTCGTCATGATCGTTCTGCCGGCAGAAGCTTGAGGCAGTTCATCGATCGTACGTTGCAATAAATACGGATCTTCGATTTCGTCCAGCACCAAATGCTTCATCACTTGACGAATAAAGGTCGATTTTCCCGTGCGAACGGGGCCGACAACTCCTATGTAAATATTTCCTCCGGTACGTGCCGCAATATTCCGATAAATATCCGTGCTTGTCATATTTGCACCCTCCACACAACTTTTCTTTGCTTAAATATATGAAGTCATACTGTACAAATATACCTTTAAACAAACAAAAAACCGCCTAACGGCGGTTTTTACTTATAAAAAGAAATACGGATATCACCGCAGTAATCAATGCTAATATGGACCCAAAAACAAGGATCATTGTAGCATTGGAGGCGGCAGAACGATATCGCTCATTCAGGCGATCAAGTGACAAGTATTCCTGTTTTCCATCTACCAGAGAGTATATATTCGTCGGCTGATCGTCAGCACTAACACTCTTCCCTGCTATACGTGCAAAAATACGATCACCGGCCTTGATATTTTTAATAAACAACTCTTCATCAAATAAATCTTCGGCATAGTTGTCCATAATCAGTGTACTACCATCATCGCAACGAATGACACCGTCAGAATAAGAAGTGAATACGTAGAGCTGTAATTTTGTTTCAGTCAGATCAATCTCGGTATGATATGTTGTTGAAAATAAAATGACGCTACAGACAACGATTGCCACAGTAACGATCGTCAATACCCATGCAAATGTATTACGTTTCATACAAATTCCTTTTTAAAAGGGGCACGTTGTGCCCCTTTCGTTATTTTTTCAATGCATCAATTGCGGCCTGCAATTGAACGTCATCTTCTTTGGTGAGCTCATAGAAATTCTCTAAATCCTCATCGGACATATCGACCGCAATATCCGGTGTAATGCCAACACCGTCAAAGCTGGTGCCACTGGGCGGATAATACAGCTGCGTTGACAAATATACAGCAGTCTGATCACCCAAAGGAATAATCTGCTGTGCAACGCCCTTACCAAAGGTTTTGCTGCCAATCAGCTTACCTTTCTTGTAATCACGAATGGCTGCGGCAAACAATTCTGCGCCGGAATAGGTGTTTTCATTGATCAACACAGTCATCGGCATAGTGATCTGTTTACTGTTGGATTGAATAGAAGAGGTTTTTGCACCGCTCTTACTTTCAACCGTAACGATAACTCCTTTAGGCAAAATCGAATCCAGCACCTCACACACAGATTCCAACGTACCACCCTTATTATTGCGAACGTCAAAAATCAACGAAGTGATGCCATCGTCTTCCAACGAGTTAAAAGCGCGTTTAAACTCAGACGATGTATTAACATCAAAGGCATCAAAACGAATATAGCCAATGGTATCATTAATAACAGAATATGAAACGGTCGAAGCGGTGTATTCAGAGTAAGTAACCTCTTTATCGAAGCTTTCTTCCCCGCGGTAAATCGATAGTACAGTTGTCGTACCGGCTTTGCCCTTCAGTAGGTTTTGCGCCTCCGTCTCTGACATTGTCGTAATGTCGACACCATCAATTTTGAATATAATATCACCGGCCTTTAAACCGACGGAATCGGCAGATGAACCGCGGTTGACCTTTGTGATCTTCATATTACCGGTGCTGGAAATATACCGAACTGTGATACCAAGACCGGCATATTTACCGTTGGATTCATCAAGATACTGTTGATACGCCGTTCCGTTGAGATACTTTCCGTACGGATCAGCCGCCGAAACAAAGCCGGACAAAATGCCATCCATCGTGAGCGTTTCGTCATAACTGTCCATATAGCGAGCGGCCACAATTTGTTCAACCTGACTGAGCTTTGAATACTTCTCTACAGTCGCAAACACCGTTTTCATTTTTGAGGTAATAAACGTATACGTAATCAGGCAAGACAAAATAACGGCAGCCATTGTGATAAAAATCGCTGTGCCAAGTTCAATTTTTCGTTTCATCGCAATTTTTCCTATCTATAGATAAAGTTGACTGACGGGAAATACGGCAACGGATTTACATAGTTTCCGTTAACCAAAACTTCAAAATGAAGATGCGGGCCGGTAGAATAACCGGTGGAACCCACTTTACCGATCACCTGTCCTTGGGAAACAACGCTACCTACGCTGGTCATCAAAACACTCATATGCGCATACAGCGTTGCAGTACCGTCATTATGGTTGATAAGACAGTAATTACCATACGCTCTGTGGAAACCGCCTTTAAGAACGGTGCCGCTCTTGGATGCGTATATGCTGGCGCCGTAGATGCCGCTACCTGCAATATCTACACCGGTATGAAGCTTATAAACACCGGTTGTGGGATGGGTACGATAACCAAACGGGCTGGTAATGATCCGCCAATTCGTCGACAAGGGGTATAAAAAACCGTCAGATACCGGAACGTCAACAATTTCAGGAGGTTCTTCACCATTTTGCTGCTGTTGTTGCTGCGCCGCCTCTTGACGAGCAGCCTCCTCCGCAAGTTTACGGCGGATTTCTTCCTGCAGCTCTTTTTCCTGCCGCTCGACTTCCTCGAGCATCGTGTTGAGTTCATCCTCTTTTTCGCTGAAATTTTTAACCAGAGCATCACTTGCTGCCTGTTTAGTATTTAACACGCGTTCACGATCCTCCAGCTGATCGGTAACGGTTTGCTGTTTTTGTTGCTTCTCTTGAATTGCCTTTTGCGTATTTTCAATGGCAGTACGAGTTTCACGAAGCTGCTTGATCACGCTACGCTGATAAGACATGATCTCACCAACGATTTCAAGGCGTGTAATAAATTCTCTTACACTGCCGGAGGACAAAATGATTTCGAGGTTGGAAACAGTACCACCTTCATAGGACATCCGAATATAATCCTTTGATTCTTCGAAAGCATCGTTGTACTCTTCTGTAACGGTTTCGAGCTTGTCTTCTGCCTCATCCAACTCGCTGTTCAGACGGTCAAGGCGATCGTTAGCAATGTCGATCTCTTCTCTGACGGCATTGATCTGCTTATCTATAATTTCTTTCTTTTCAAGCTCGGCGTCTTTTTTGTTTTCAATTTTGGTCAGCTCTTTTTCCAGGCGTTCCCGTTCTTCTTGTAACTCTTCAAGATCATCTGAATCCTCAGCTGAGACATAAGGAACTACAATATACGCTGCAGCGCCGAGAAAAATCAATAAAACCAGTAAAATCGCAATTATAGAGCGAAGTTTAAGTTTCATATGTCCTTCCTCTCTTACGTTATGCATCAAGGTACTTTCTGATAGACGTCATACTACCAAATACGCCGACAATGATACCAATAGCGGCAAAGACGATAATAATGTCAATATATAATTCGGAGAACGGCACAAGTTGAATAAAATTAATGCCGTCAAATAAAGATTTCAGCAAATAATTGTAAATGTACCATTGCAAGCCAAAGCAAATGCCGGCAGCAAGCACACCGATAAACAGACCCTCAAAAACAAAAGGCCAACGGATAAACCAATTGGTGGCACCAACGTACTTCATAATATTAATCTCCGTACGACGGTTATACATTGCAATTTTGATGGTATTGGAAATGATGAATAAGGATACCAAGCCCAAAATCAGCATGATCCAAACGCCCAAAATATTAACCACCTTACGCAAGGAAAGCAACACCGACACAGTTTCCTGCGTATCACGAACTCTCGCAATTTCTTCCATTGAAGAAATTTTTGAGGATGCATCGCTAAACAGCGCAAGATCCTCAATTGTAATCACAAAAGAATTGCGCAGCGGATTGTTCTCGTCCGTAAAGGCATCCAGATAACTACCGTCTTCGCCAAGGGTTTTACGATAATCTTCCATTGCCTGCTCTTTTGTGACAAAATCAACGGAGCTAACACCGTTGACAGCCTCGATTTTATTCTGCAGGCCCTGATACTCTTCTTCGGGCACGTTTTCATCGATGAAAGCTACGATCTCGTTTTGCTGTTCGATCTGTAACATAAAATTAGAGACGTTTTTTGAAAACAGATACGCAGTTCCAATGATGATCATACATGCGATCAACACGCTGACCGATGCGGTGGTCATCATCAAATGTTTTCTCATCCCGCGAAAAGCAGAACCGATAATATATCCAAAACTAGAATTCTTCATGGATCACATACCCGCCTGTCTGATCACCGATGATCTTGCCATCCTGCAAGGTGATAACACGCTTACCAAAGCGGTCAACCAACCCCTTATCATGTGTGACAACGATCACCGTAGTTCCCATTTTGTTGATTTCGATCAACAATTCCATAATTTCCTGCGCCATCGTGGGGTCAACGTTTCCGGTCGGTTCGTCAGCAATGATCATTTTAGGATTATTGACCAGGGCGCGTGCCAAAGCAACGCGTTGCTGCTCACCACCGGAAAGCTCGTTGGGATAGTTTTTTGCCTTATGTCCCAGACGTACAATACCAAGAACGTAAGGAACTCTTCTGCGGATAACACGACGAGAAGCACCGATAACACGCATAGAGAACGCAACGTTTTCAAACACGGTCATCGAGTCGATCAAACGGAAATCCTGAAAAACGACACCCATCGTCCGCCGCAAATACGGAATTTTACCGCGACGCATTTTCTTGAGGTTATAATCATCAATCTGTACGGTACCCGAGGTAGGTTTGTCCTCACACATAAGCATTTTGATAACCGTACTTTTACCGGCACCGGATTTGCCGACGATAAAAACGAATTCACCGTCTTCAATCTTAAAATTCACACCGTTGAGCGCATTGGTGCCGTTGGGATACATTTTATAAACATCATCAAAAACGATCATGGACTACTCCTTAAGCAGCGGAGGAGTATCCGAACCCGATTTTGACGGGCCGATTTTCACCTCAGCTGTGTTAAAATACTCGCCAATACACAAAGTATTGGCTGCGTTTTATGCCTTGCCGATGCAAAAATCGGCTCCGGCAAAATT
>JAZQDW010000021.1:0-5616 GCA_045546995.1 Eubacteriales bacterium | reverse complement strand
AAAAGCTCTTTGGCGCCGATCCGCTGCCCAGCGACAAATAAAATCGATTTTTACACACGCCGCAACTGTAAAGACAGTTGCGGCGTTTTTGCGTGGTTTATTCTTCGGTAAAGGTGATGCGATGCTCGGTTTGGCCGTATTTAGCGCTCGGATCGCCGTTTAAATGTTCGGTAATATAATTTTCCAGCATCTCCACGTCCAGCGTTCCCTCCACGTCCAGCGGCGTCGCCTCTTTAAACATGGTCATACCTCCGCCGTTGTCGGTGAGATGGTAGTTAAAGCCGGCCAGCTCGTATTTTCCATCCGGTTTCAGGGGCTGATACGCGCCGCTTTCGCCGTCCAGAATCTTGACGTCGTGCACCCGACGCTTACCGTCCACCTTCTCAAAATAGCCGTTTTTATCCAGCTGTACCGCAGAAGGAATGGCCGTATTGATCGAGAAGGTCACACCCGACATATGAGGGAAGGAACCGTCCTCCTCCGGATAATTCATCACGCACAGTTCCAGCATATCCAACAGCATCTGCCCGGTAACCTCGATGGTCACCACCTGATTGTTGAAGGGGAACACGGAAAAGATATCATTGAAGGTGATCTCGCCCGCCTCGATGGGCGCGCGGATACCGCCGCCGTTAACGTAGGACAGATCGGCGCCGGTCATAATGCGCAGAGCATCCGAGCACAGATTACCCAAATTGGTTTCTCCCCGTCGAACGATCCGTTCGTCCTTATCATCGTGGGTGATGAGGGCCACGTCGGTCTTGCCGATCTTGCGGTCGCCCAGCTTTGCATAGCTTTCGTTGATCTCGGCAATGGCGGCATCCAAGGTAGCATCCGTCTTTGCATAGCTCTCACATTCGATTAGTTCGGTATGGACGCCGTCCCCGGTAATGGTCAGCTTGCCGATATTTGCAAACTTTGTTCCCGTGGAGGACAACAGCACCGTATTGCCTTTTTTATCCTTGAGTTCCATCTTTTCCATCACCGTATGGGTGTGAGCGTCCAGCACCACGTTCAGACCCTCGGTATTTTCGATCAGATCCGTAACGTCCTTCCAGTCGCCCTCCTCGCTGTAACCGATATGGGTCAGGGCGATGATGATATCCGCGCCCTTCTTTTCGGCGGCATCGATGCTTTTTTGCACGGTGTCGTACATAGTGTCCTCGTTGAAGGTATAGATCATCTCCCCCGCCTCGTTTTGGAATTGATCCGGGCTGGAGGAATGGACGGTCTCCGGGGTGGTGACGCCGATATAGGCCACCTCCACGTCCCCGTAGGAAACCATGGTAAAGGGGTCGAATATCGATTCCGTTTTGCCGATCTCGGTGAAATTACAGCTGGTGAATTTGGTATCGGACAGCTCACACAGTTCGTGCAATCTGTCCAGTTTGTAGTCAAATTCATGATTGCCCAAGGCGATAGCGTCATAACCGACCTTGTTCATCAGTTCGATGATATACTCACCCTTGGAAACGGCGCCCAACGTGCCGCCCTGCACGAAATCACCACAGGAAACGACGCCCACGTGGGGAAAGCTTTCTTTCATTTCAGCCTTCAGGGCGGCCAACTTAGCATACCCTTCCACAGCGCAATGCACGTCGTTTTCGTATAAGATCACGATGGGCTGACGGACTTTTTCCCGACCGCAACCCGCTGCGCCCAACAGGATACACAGACAAATAAGGATGCTCAAAATACGTTTTTTCATCTCTTGACTCCTAACCTTTATTATAATTTTTTCACTTGTATTATAGCATCACCGCCGCGCGCCGTCAACCATCCATCCTGTCCTCCACAGAATGCGAACAGATCATCCGTTTCCTGCGAAAAGCATAATAAAAAACCTCTTCGCCGGGCGAGGAGGTTTTTCTGTGCGATTTTTTACCGGCGCTGAATCATTCTGTCTCAACAGAGGCAGGCTCCTCGGCGGGGGCGGGCTCCTCAGCGGGGGCAGGCTCCTCAGCGGGGGCGGGCTCTTCAGCGGGAACGGGTTCCTCGGCGGGGACGGCGGTTTCCGTCGCAAGTACGGGTGCGCCGATGTATTTGACCAGCGTGATCAGACCGACGGACAGCAACAGACAAGCCACCGCAAAGCGGATGAGGTCTGCCAGTTCCATAACGTTATCGTTCAGCGTCTGAACGGCGCTGTGGTTTGCCTCTGCCACTTTAAAAACGGGAATCAGGTTGTTTGCCGTCTGGGCCGAAGCCTGCTGCATACCGGTATACGCATCACCGCCGTAGGTCCGGTTCAGCTCGTATTCCGGGCCGCTGATATCAATGCTGCTTACCGGCGCCATACCGGGATCGTACACAAACATCACCACAGCCAATACAATGATCACACCGCTTACAATCATTCCGAGAAGTTTACCCAATTTTGTCATATCGATTGCTCCTTTTTTATTTAAGATCGATATAATTATATCAATATCTCCTTGCCGCCGTCAACCGTTTTCGACAAAAATCCCCGTGCAAGGGCGGTGCTATCAGCAAAAGGGAGGAATCATTCCCTTATCAAAGTGAAAATTTCCATCTTGTTTTTCTTTACTTTTATTACAAAATCTTCAATATCGCATATAGGTTCTTCGCAACAAACACCTGCCAGGATTTTCTTATTTGATGCGCTGTGATTATCCGAACCCGCAAATTCAATCAAGTTGTAATTTTGAGCATATATTCCGGCCATTTTGTTTTCAGCTTCTGTTCGGCTGGCATTCAACACTTCAACACCGTGAACATGTCTGGGAAAAAGACGAATATGGTTAATATATGATGCTTCACGAAATGGATGCGCTTGAATTATGAGTGCTCCGCTATCCATCATAAATGCAAGTTCATCACTCTTTTTCATATCCATAATTTCAGGATGCGAAAGAAACCACTCCTTATCTAAACCATAGACCAAAAAATCCGTACCGCCGTAAGAAAGTTCAACCCCGCAAAACACCTTAATGCCAAGAGTTTTTCCGATTTCTACTCCTTTTTCAAAATCCGAAAAATAAAATTCTATTTTCTCTTCATAAGATTTTTCTTTTTCGATATTTATATTACCATCAAGAAAATGGTTTGTAATAAAAACACCGTCATAGCCAAGTTTCTTATAGAATTCTAAACTTTCCTTAACATCCGCCTTTGCACAACGGCTTACGGGAAAGGTATGAAGATGCGTTTCGTATTTATACATTTCATCACCCCCAAAAATTATAGCATATCCTGCTGCAAAATGAAAGATATTCTAACAAAAATCCGCCCATCGTTTGATGGGCGTATCGTTTTGTTTTATAAAGTCAGCAATTATTTGCCTTCTTTGATGGCGGCCTGCGCAGCAGCAAGTCTGGCAACAGGTACGCGGAAGGGAGAGCAGGAAACATAGTCCAGGTCGATCTTGTGGCAGAACTCGACGGAAACGGGGTCGCCGCCGTGCTCACCGCAGATACCGCAGTGGATCTTGTCGTTGGCGCCCTTACCCAGCTTGATGGACATTTCCATCAGCTTGCCGACACCGTTCTGGTCCAGCTTGGCAAAGGGATCGTTTTCAAAGATCTTCTTGTCGTAGTAGGCCTCCAGGAACTTACCGGCGTCATCACGGGAGAAGCCGTAGGTCATCTGGGTCAGGTCGTTGGTACCGAAGCAGAAGAAGTCAGCCTCTTTGGCGATCTCGTCAGCGGTCAGACAAGCTCTGGGGATCTCGATCATGGTACCTACCTCGTAGGCCAGCTCAACACCGGCAGCGGCGATCTCGGCATCAGCGGTAGCAACAACAACGTCCTTAACGAACTTGAGCTCCTTGACCTCGCCGGTCAGGGGGATCATGATCTCGGGCTTAACAGCATAGTCGTTTCTGGCGTTTACAGCGATAGCGGCGCGGATAACAGCACGGGTCTGCATTGCGGCGATCTCGGGATAGGTAACAGCCAGACGGCAGCCACGGTGACCCATCATGGGGTTGAACTCGTGGAGAGCGGAAATGATTGCCTTGATGTCGGCAACGCTCTTACCCTGAGCGGCGGCCAGAGCAGCGATGTCAGCTTCCTCAGTGGGAACGAACTCGTGCAGCGGAGGATCCAGGAAACGGATGGTTACGGGGTTGCCACCCAAAGCTTCGTACAGCTTCTCAAAGTCACCCTGCTGATAGGGCAGGATCTTTTCCAGAGCAGCTTCGCGCTCTTCAACGGTGTCGGAGCAGATCATCTCACGGAAGGCGGCAATTCTGTCAGCCTCGAAGAACATATGCTCGGTACGGCACAGACCGATACCCTCGGCGCCCAGCTCAACAGCCTTGGCAGCGTCGGCAGGAGTGTCAGCGTTGGTACGAACCTTCAGCGTTCTGAACTTGTCAGCCCAATCCATAATGGTCTTGAACTCGCCAACGATCTCAGCGTCAACAGTGGGGATGATCCCGTCATAGATAGCACCGGTAGAACCGTCGATGGAGATGTAGTCACCCTCAACGTAGGTCTTGCCGGCCAAGGTGAACTGCTTGTTCTCCTCATCCATGATGATCTCGCCGCAACCGGATACACAGCAGGTACCCATACCACGGGCAACAACGGCAGCATGAGAGGTCATACCGCCACGAACGGTCAGAATACCCTGAGAGGCCTTCATACCGGTAATATCCTCGGGAGAGGTCTCCAGACGAACGAGAATAACCTTCTCGCCTCTGGCGTTCCAAGCCTCGGCATCCTCGGCAGTAAAGACGACCTTACCGCAAGCGGCGCCGGGGGAAGCGCCCAGACCCTTGCCGGCGGGAGTAGCAGCCTTCAGAGCCTTGGCATCAAATTGGGGATGCAGCAGGGTATCCAGGTTTCTGGGATCGATCATGGCAACAGCCTGCTTCTCATCGATCATACCCTCGGCAACCAGATCACAAGCGATCTTCAGAGCAGCCTTAGCGGTTCTCTTACCATTTCTGGTCTGCAGCATGTACAGTTCGCCCTCTTCGATGGTGAACTCCATATCCTGCATATCTCTGTAGTGGTCCTCCAGGATGGCGCAAACCTTATTGAAGTCTGCAAAAGCCTTGGGGAACTTTTCAGCCATCTCGGCGATGGGCATGGGAGTACGAACACCGGCAACAACGTCTTCACCCTGAGCGTTGACCAGGAATTCACCCATCAGGCCCTTTTCACCGGTAGCGGGATCGCGGGTAAAGGCAACGCCGGTACCGCAATTGTCACCCATGTTACCGAAGGCCATCATCTGTACGTTAACAGCGGTACCCCAGGAATAGGGAATATCGTTGTCACGACGGTAAACGTTTGCACGGGGGTTGTCCCAAGAACGGAAAACAGCCTCGACAGCGCCCATCAGCTGCTCCTTGGGATCGGTGGGGAAGTCCTTACCGATCTTGCTCTTGTACTCAGCCTTGAACTGGCCGGCCAGAACCTTCAGATCCTCGGCAGTCAGCTCAACGTCCTGGGTAACACCCTTTTCTTCCTTCATCTTGTCGATGAGTTCCTCGAAGTACTTCTTACCGACTTCCATAACAACGTCGGAGTACATCTGGATAAATCTTCTGTAGCAGTCCCAAGCCCAACGGGGGTTGCCGCTCTTAGCGCACATAACCTCAACAACTTCCTCGTTCAGACCGAGGTTGAGGATGGTATCCATCAT
>JAZQDW010000020.1:0-6644 GCA_045546995.1 Eubacteriales bacterium | reverse complement strand
GGTGTAATACTGGTTCTTCTTAACGTCGGTAAAGACGGTGGTCACCTTATTGTTGACCTGCTTACCGTCCAGACGGCCCAGTACGGTTACAAACATCGCTCTGGTCATCTGATCGTTGGGACCGAACTCGGTCTTGGAGGTGCCGCTGAACAGACCGTTATTGTAAACGTAGTCAATGGCGCCGTTCTTAACGTACCAATCCTTCTTCAGATCCTTAAAGACGGTCAGTACGTCCACACCGGTGGTGGGGATCTTCTCGGTCTTGGTCTCACCGCAGACAGTACAGGTGAAGGTCTTAACGCCTTCGGTATTGGTGGTAGGCTCGGTGGTGACAACACCATTGTCCCAGGTGTGGTTGCCGGTAGCGGGGATGGCAACGTTTTCTTCCAGCGTGATGCCGCAGGTGCCGCAGACCTTATGGCCTACGCCGGCGGCGCCACAGGTGGGAGCAGGGTCTTCAACCAACTCATCGGCGGCAACGTGCTCGCCGGTGGCGGGAATTACAACATCGGTTTCGGCAACCTCGCCGCAAACGGTACACAGTTTTTGACCCACGCCGGCGCTGACACAGGTGGAGGCACGGTCCACGATCAACGTGGTACTGCTGTGCTCACAACTGAAATCGTATACCCCAAACTCGGCCAACTGCACATAACAGTTGCCGCTGCCATCGGCGTGATTGACGGCCGTGACGGAAAGCTTAATATATTGCGCCCGCGCCTCTTTTTCCAGCGTATGCACGGCGGGACGCCAGGTAGCCGCCTCTCCGTCGGTCACCTCCACCAAAGGAGTCCAGTTGACACGATCATCGCTGATATAAACGATATACTCCACAGGGAAGTTCATGGGTGTGGTCTTACTGACCGTTTGATCGGTACGGGGATAAAGATGCAAACGATTAAAGGTCTTGCGCTCACCCAGATCAATTACCGCTTCCACAGGGGCGGCAAACGCCACATTCTGCCCCTGATAAGGACTGGACCAGCCGTTGGTACCCTCCAGATGGGTCCGATTGCCGTCCGTGAGATAGGTGTAATGCCAGGTATTGTTGACAAAATTCGCCGTAACGGCGGCGCCTTCAGCAACATTCTCTATTCCTACGGTCTTTAGTACAACGGTTAGATCTGTATTGCCGTTTTCGGCTGTAACGGTGCAGTTTTTCTTTTGACTTATTACGTTTCCCTCTGCATCAAGCCACGCAATAACGAAATAATCCACATCGTTGGCGCACCGCGCAAACAGTTCTATCGACTGCCCGGATTCCACCTCCAAACGGGTGGGCAACAGCAATTCTTCCCCGTTTACGGTGACGTAAGTGGGGATGCCGTCGTTGCCTTGCACCGAAAGGGAAAGATAACTCTTTACCTCCATATCGGTAGTAAAGGAATAACTCCCTGACACTGCCTCAAAGACAGCCACGCCTTCCTCCACAGCGGTAAAGACGATGCCGTCATCAGCCGTAGTGAGCGTCGTATAAGCCTTGCCGTTCACCTGCAGCGTATCAATATCTTCCACCGGCACACGGATCTGCGCCGTCGTATTGGCGGGAAGAACGGTATGATACGCAAAAGCGCCGCCGTCATAACTCCAGGCGCTTTTGATCTCACCGTAAGGAGAATCGTAGGTGGCGCTGACGCTTTCGATCATCTGATCGGGATGGGGCGCCAAAAGGATCTTTTTAAAGCCCGGGGCACTTTCATCATACCCAATACCGGCCATATACTTGTAAATCCAACCCACCACGCTGCCGTAGGCATAGTGGTTGAGAGAACCGCTCAGAAAAGCACCGTTTTCAGTACAAGCTGCCCAATTTTCCCAAACAGTGGTGGCACCGGCATTGACGGCAAAAAGCCAAGAAGGATTACCCTCTTGCATTAAGATCTTATAAGCGATATCCTGCTCCCCTTCATCGGTCAGCACATCCAAAAGAATAGGCGTACCCATAAAACCGGTGGAAAGCATATAGGAATTTTCTTCTATATTTGCCAACAGTTCCCGCTTTACCACTGCTTTAGAAGTTTCATCAGGCAGCAAGTCAAGATACAGGGCGTAAAGAGCAGGAGTCTGTCGCTTGCTGACCAGAGAGCCGTCGGCATTTACGTAAGTATCAATAAAATACTGCTTTTCGGTTTCAAACAGAGCTTCATAATGAGCGACGTCCTCATTCTTTCCGATGATACGGGCCATTTCCGCCATCAACTGCGCATCCCAGGCGTAGAAGATCACACCCAGCATTTCTTTAACGGTATCGTCGTTGTTATCGCCGGGAGCCAGCCAGTCGCCGTACCAGCCGTCGGCGCCCTTTTTGTCGGTGGTAGCCAAATAGCCATCTACATATAGTTTCATCGAATCATAGTGCTCCTCGATCATAGAGGAATCACCCGTCATCAGATACATATTATAGGGTACGATGAGAGCGGCATCTGCCCAACCTGTGCGGCCCAACGGCGTACCATAGGCGCCGCCACCGGGAGAACCGCTCTGATAACGGCCGTCAGCAGTCTGACAGTCCACCACGTCGTCCATCCATTTCTCCAGAAACGCCTTGGTATCGGCGCTGTAATACTGGCCGGTCACGGCAAATACCCAGGTATCTGCCAACCAGCCGGCGCGTTCGTCACGCTGGGGACAGTCGGTGGGTACACCCACAAAATTGGAATATTGCCCCCAACGGGTGTTGCTGATGAGCTGATTGAGTTTTTTGTTAGACGTTACAATATTACCACTGTCCCGTTGCACGTTGGTAATCACTTGAGAACGGATGCTGTCAAAGGTAACGGTATCACTGGCCACAAATTCCAGATATCGATAACCGTAGTAAGTCATCGTGGGATGATAGTTTTCTTTACCATCGCCACTTAAAATATAGTTGGTGGTGGCACGGGCGGTGCGAAGATTGCCCACAAATACCGAGCCCACCGGCCCGTCAATACCGTAGCTCAAGGCGCCCTCGTTCACGTTCAGGATTTCTCCGTGACGGATACGCAATTTGGTTCCTGCCGCACCTGTTACGGTGAAGCTTTCCCAACCGGCATGATTTTGTCCCAGATCTACCACCAACGTTTCTCCCCTGTGGAGGGTAACGGCATCGCCGTCCCGATAGGTACGATCCTTCACAATACGGCCGCTATTCAGATCGGTAGCGTCCTCCACTGTATTGTAAACGTACATCTCTACGGGAGAAAGTTCCTCTCTTACAATGGTGGTAGTCCCGCTGTGAGCCGCCACCGTACCGGTAAATTCCACGTTCTCACTTGTTTCAGGCCAACCCGTAAAGCCGGGCAACATCCAATCGGTGCTTTGGGTTGCATCATAGGTTTCACCGTTATAGATGTCGCCGTAAACCATGGGCCCGACAAAGGCTCCCTGCCACGAGGTATCAGTGGAGATCACATCCTGAGAACCGTCGACGTAATCAATTACCAAGCGGGCGGCAAAGGCCTTTTCGTTCCCCCGTTTGGAGGCAAGTACGATATTGCCGCTCCAATAACCGTCGGTAACCCAGGCCGCAATGGTATTGGTCTGACCCGCTTTCAGAAGATGGGTCACGTCATAGGTGTAGTAAAGCTTACGCTTCTGAGCATCGGTAAAGGTGGGCTTGAGTTCGTCGTACTGCGTACTGCCGTCTGCAAGCAAACGACCGACGCGCTTACCGTTGATAAAGGCATCATAGGTACCCAATGCCGTGGAATACAGTCGGGCTGAAAGAATGTTTTCCTTTACCTCCACGTCCTTACGGAAAGAGGCGGTACCGCTTGATTCCTTCGTAAATACATAAGTATTGCGATCAAACACGACTGCGCTCTTGGTGCCGCCGGGAACGTATCTCCCGTCCACGATACTGCCCACGCCAAAGGGATTGATCCCGTCGTCAAAATCGTAGGCGCAAACCACCAGCCCTTCGCTGTATCTGCTGTAATCGGTCAATACAAGATTGTCAATATAACCCGTGCCGCTGTACCAGCGCACACCGAGCTGCCCGACGGCGGTGATGGGCACATCCGCGTGGGGCGACGTTTCATACACCTTTGTACCATTGATATTATATACGATCTTGGTGTCTGTAACATTGATCTCCAGGTGCAACGGGTTGTTTTTATAATAATCCACCGTAATGCCGTAAGTGGAGGTCAAATCGATGGTGGTAGAGCTCCAGCTACCATTTTGCACGTGAGGCCTGAACTGCAGGGTGTTGCCGCTGATATTAAAGTGCGCCATATAAAAATGACTGTTATCGTTACGGCCAAACAGCAGATTAACGTCTCCCGAGGTACCGTTCATATCTGCCTCTATCGTATACTTGACCTTTGCCACGGTGTTGGCACGGTTCTCCAGCGCAATGGAATTGACGGAATAATCCGCAATAAAGCAACCATTCCTAACTGCGCCGATACCAAAGGGATTCACGCCGTCCTCAAAATCGTAGGCGCAAATCACCTTGTTATTCTCCAAAACGTTCTTTACAACAATATTGTCCAGTTTTCCCTTTTCGTAAGTTTGGGCACGGGTACCCACCTTGCCGATGGAATTCACGGGAACGTAGTCGGGCACGGCACAGACATTGACCTGTGTTCCATCTATGCTGGTCGTGATCTGTTGATCCGTTACGTCCAGTTTTACGTGAAAAGTTCTCCCCACAAACTTGTCTTTAGTCCAGCCAAGCTTGCTCACCAGATCGGTGGTGCTGAGTGTTGCCCAAGAAGGGGCGGTAGCGCCGCTTTTGGTGCCGTAAACGTGAGGACGGCACTCAATGGCATCGCCGTTCATGCGGAAATGGATCATATACAAATTGTTCTCATCCGTGGCGCCGAATACCAGCGCCACACCGGCGCGGGAATCGTAAGAGACGACCTCTGTGACCGTCATATCCGCCTCCACGGTATAATGTACCAAGGGCTCCTCGGTAACTGAGATCCATTGGATCTCTTCTCCCCAAAGAGAATTGTCCATCAGCCCTGTTTCAAAAGAAGAAATCGGAGAAGATATCGCCTGTCCATCCTGATCCCAGACGATGACCTGCCAGTAATAAACCGTTTCAGCCTGCAGCGCATCCCCCGCATAGGTGATGCTCGTAGAAAGGTCACTTTCCGTTTTGCCGCTGTCCCAGACGGGATCGCTAAACGTTTCGTTATCTGCCACCGTGATACGATAGGCGCTTTGTGCCGCGCCGACGGTATCAGCGGACATTTTCCAGCTGAAAGTGGGAGCGGTATCATCCAATCCTATGGGATTTTCAAGATCGTTGACCCGAAGATCATACAATGTTGTCTTGGCAGCAGCGGTTGTGGCCGGTAGCATACCCACTGTCAATAACGACGCCAGAAGCATACACAAAATCCTTTTTCCTTTCATCACTATAATACTCCTTTTCAAGATTTTGTATCTTGCATCAATACACTCTTGACTTTATTATAACAGCTGTGCTAAAATAATAAAATCCTATATTTTTGCAAAAAAAGTGTGGTGAATATGATATGAAAAACCAATATTATATCTCGGAGCAAGAACCATATCTGGATTTTTTTTACAAGCACGATGCGGCGGTGGTATATTCTACAGATAAAAATATCAACTATCACCGCCATAGCTCGTTTTTTGAGCTGGGGTACGTGCTGAACGGCAGCGCCGTGCACAATCTCAATGGGGAAGAAACGGTGATTCGCAAAGGCGATTATTTTATTATGGATAAAACCTCCGCCCACGGCTACAACTGCAATGAGGATTGCGAGATCGTCAATCTGATCTTTCATCCCGACTACATTGATGCAACCTTGTCGGAATGCACCAAGCTTAGCGAGCTGGTCAGTCACTTTTCCATCAGTTACCTGCCACAGAACATCGGGCGTATACACTGGCAGATCTTTCACGACAGTAACGGGGAGGTGCGCCGACTCATTGATCTGATCGCCAAAGAACTCTATGAAGACCGCTCCGGCAGTCGGACCATCGTACGCAGTTATATGATCGTGCTGTTGGTAACGGTGATGCGCCACGTGGGTGATGAGGAAAATGTCCGCTACAGCACACTGGTGCGAGATATTATTACCGTCATTGAACAAAAGTATGCGACCTCTCTGTCCCTAACCAACATCGCCCGACGGCTGAACTACTCCCCGGCCCATCTCTCCCGCCTGTTTTCAGAAGAAGTGGGTCAAAGCTTTAGTGAGTATTTGCAGAGTTACCGTTTGGGAATTGCCAGCCACCGCCTGGCCACCACTTCCCAGCCCGTTTACAGGATTGCAGAGAACATCGGCTATAACGACGTACGGTTTTTTTATCAACTGTTTAAACGAGAATACGGCATGACTCCCAGCAAGTACCGCAAAAAGGTGCAAAGCGCTCATAAAGAGTAACAATGTACCGACTGAATTCAAAGAGCACCGCGTAGAACGCCTGCAAACCCACAGAATAAAAAAGCACCTGCGAAACAAAAGTTTCGCAGGTGCTTTTCGGTTTACCAATCTTCATCCTCGGGTGGGAGGGTGTTAGAGCCGACGCCGATTTCGGTGCGGGGCTCGACAACGATGTCAAGCAGCTCGATTTCAGGGGCGATATAGTCTTTCATAGCTGCCTCCTTACTCAGCGGTGAAGAGTGCCGTTTTGGCGCTTTCCATCTCTACGCCGGCAGAAGATTTTACAACGGT
>JAZQDW010000019.1:0-4920 GCA_045546995.1 Eubacteriales bacterium | reverse complement strand
AATATAACTTAACCAACCGAAAAAGAAATTTTGTTTTTTCGGCAAGTATTTACCTTTCTCAAAGTATGTAACCCACTATGACACTTTCACAATCTTTGTACAAAGTGTCATTTGTTTTGTTGGAATAAAAAACCGAGAGAGACAACTTCTTTACGAAGTGTCTCTCTCGCAGTCCTTTTTTTATTTACTTTTTCCCGACCAGGATCAGGGTGGAGAGGGGCGCCAGTGTAAATTCACCCTCAATGGGTTTGCCCTCTTTCGCAGTACGCCACTTGCGTGCGGTGGTCAGCGTGTGAGCGCTGTAAGAATAGTTTTCCAGAAAGACGTAAAGATTTTCGCCGTCGGTACGGCTGTGGGCGGTGACACCGTAGGGCAGCGCCCCGTCAAAGGCAGAGGTGATCTGCGCCTCCTCCAGTATCTTATGGATCAGGTCATAGGCAAAATCGCCCTCGTCACGAAAAGCAATATAGTACGCTTTGCCATTGCCGAATTCATTGACGGTGGCGGCAGGACTGCCGGCGTAAAAATCTTCGCCGTAGGTGGCCAATACCTCGGCGCCTTCACTGTGCACGATCTCGCAATAATCCCGCGCCGTATATTCCTTACCTTGCCAGCAGACCGAATTGCGATCATCGGGATACAGGGTGTCAATTTCTTCGTTCCAGATGCCAAAGACCTCTCGCAGACCGGCGCCGGGAAATCCGCCGCGCCAGCATAGATCGGTTTCGTTGACCATGGCGGTCATATAGGTACACAACAATCTGCCGCCTTCGGCCACGAACTGCTTTAGCTTGTGTCCCAAGGCTTCCGGTACGCTGTAGAGCATCGGCGCGACGATTAGATCGTACTGTGTAAAGTCATCTTCCTTGTCAATGATATCGGTGTCAATGCCCTTTTGCCACAGGGCGTGATAAAACTTTTCGACGGTGGGCATCACTTTTTTGTCATCGTTTTGAAAACCGCAGGCGTTTTCCAGCATCCAGCAGTTGTCCCAGTCAAACAGTAGTCCTACCTTTGCCTCAGTGGTAGTGCCGACGATATCATCCAACTGTTCCAGCCGCGCTCCCAGGGCGGCAACCTCTTTAAAAACACGGGTGTTTTCGCTGCCCTCGTGGTCAACGATGGCGCCGTGGAATTTTTCATATCCGCCCTGTCCCTTGCGGAACTGGAAATAGAGAACGGAGTCGGCGCCGTGGGCTACCAGCTGCAGGCCGAAAAGCATATGAATGCCGGGGCGCTTGAGTTTGTTAAAAGAATGCCAATTGACGTGGCTGGGGGTGCATTCCATCTGGATAAAGGGTTGATGTTTCATAGAACGCATCAGATCGTGGGTCATAGCGGATTTGGACGCCAGCAAAATATCCTCCGCTTCCTTGCCCTTCCAGGAGGGATAGAGGTCGTTGGAGATGAAGTCCAGCTCCTTTGCCATCACCCGATAATCCAGGTCTTTGAAAAAGCCCATCATATTGGTGGTAGTGGGTTGCTGGGCGCCGCCGGCCCGCAGGGCGGCGATTTCCGCTTTCATAAAATCGGTGGTCTGATGGGTGACAAAACGGTGCCAATCCACGTTCAGTCCGTGCAGGATCTGTACGCCCAAAGGGGAGGGAGAGTGGATCTGGCTCCAATCGGTGTAGGTGTGCGCCCAAAAGTTGCTCCACCAACAGCGATTGAGGTTTTCCAGCGTGCCGTATTTGTCCTTCAGCCAATGGCGAAAGGCCTGCTGACACAGCTCACAGTGGCACTCTCCGCCGTATTCGTTGGAAATATGCCAGCCGATGACGGCAGGATGGTCCTTGTACCGTTCGGCTAGTTTTTGGTTGATGATGGCCACCTTTTCTCTGTAAATGGGGGAGGTATAGCAATGATTGTGTCGACGGCCAAACAGGCGTTTCTCACCCCGGTCGGTGGTACGCAATACCTCGGGATATTTGTCGGCCAGCCACGCCGGTCGTGCCCCGCTGGGAGTGGCCAGAATCACGTGACCGCCCGCCGCATAAACGTTGTCGATGGCCTTATCCAGAAAAGAAAAATCAAATTTTCCTTCCTCCGGCTCCAACGCCGCCCAGGCAAAAATGCCCAGACTCATCTCATTGCAATGGGCCAGCTTGAACAGCCGCATATCTTCCCGCAGTATCTCCGGCTCGTGTTGCCATTGGTCGGGGTTATAGTCGCCGCCGTGCAGTATGTGGCGAACGTCTTTGAAAAGATACTTTTTCACTTTGCACCTCCATAATGTTGCTTTGTTTTATTATATCATCTTTGCCGGAAAGTGCAATGGATTTTGACGGAAATATAAAAATGCTTTTCATTTGCGCGTCGGTGTGTTATAATGAGAAAAAACAACAGCGTAATCGAGGAAAAATTATGGACGAGAATATTACATTTAAAGATCTTGGCCTTTCGGAGGAAATGCTTTCTGCTCTGGAAAACAAGGGATATGCCTATCCCACCACGGTGCAAAAGTTAGCCATTCCCGAGTTTATGGCGTGGAAGGACGTGGTGGCCAAGGCGCCCACCGGCACGGGCAAAACCTTTGCCTTCGGCATCCCGATGATCGAACATATTGACGCCTCCCTTGCGGAGATTCAGGGATTGATCCTGGCTCCCACCAGAGAACTTGCCATGCAGATCGGTGACGAACTGCGGGGTCTGCTTACGTATTATAAGGGGATCCGTGTGGCGGTGCTGTACGGTGGCGCCGGAATGGGCGCGCAAATCAAACAATTGGAGAAAAAGCCGCAAATTATCGTGGCTACACCCGGCCGCCTGATGGATCATCACAAGCGGCGTAATCTGCGGTTTGATCACATTCAGACGGTGGTGCTGGATGAGGCGGACAGAATGTTGGATATGGGCTTTTACAAGGATGTGACCCGTATTGTGGATATGGTGAAAAATCGCCGCAATCTGGGACTGTTTTCCGCCACCATCAGTCAGGAGGTTATGAACGTTTCCTGGAAATATCAGCGGGATGAGGTGGAGATCACCGTCGAGCCGAAATTGCAGGATCGTCCCGATATCGACCAGTATTCCGTAACGGTACCGCCCTTTAAAAAAGAGGCGGGCGTGGTGACTATGGTCAGCGCCGGCGCCTTTGAGAGGATCATCATTTTCTGCAATACGAAAATTATGTGTCAGCGTTTGGCAAACGAGCTGAAGGATGCGGGTGTTAATTGTGATGCTCTGCACGGCGACATCCCGCAAAGCAAGCGGGAAAAGACGATGCAGCAATACCGTGACGGCAAGATCACCGTTTTGGTTGCCACCGACGTTGCCAGCCGCGGCATCGACGTGGATGACGTGGATTGTGTTATTAACTTTGATATTCCGGAGGAAACAGAGTATTATATCCACCGTATCGGCCGTACCGGCCGCGCCCAAAAGAAGGGCGTGGTTTTTACCATGATCAACAATTTCGCCGAAAAGACCCGTTTGGAGGATCTGGCAAAATATACCAAATATGATATCAAGCCGTTGGTGCTGGATGACAACGGCGTACTGATGGAGGCGCCGGAGGAAAAGCCGGCTGCCCCCGCACCTTCCCTCGGCCGTCGCGGCAGACGGAGAAGATAAGAAACACCAATAAAGTAAGAGTCGAGAGAATTGGCTTTTAAGTTTGGAGGCATAGTGGATATATGAAAAAAGGTATAACCGTTGCGGGGTCGCTGATTGCAGACGTGTTTTATGAGATCGACACGTATCCCAAGGAAAGCTTTTTAAGCACGGTACGCGCGACCAGCCAAAATATCGGCGGGTCGGGCAATATGATTTTGGATCTTGCAAAGCTGGACGAAGAACTGACGGTGAAGGTGTGCGCCATCATCGGCCGGGATCAGGGCGGCCGGCATCTGCAAAAGGTACTGGCGCAGTTTCCGAATATCGACACTGAAAATATGACCGTGGAGGACAACAGCTCGGTCACGCTGGTGATGAATGCGGCGGATACCAAGCAGCGCACGTTTTTCTTTGTTCCCGAAGCCAGCGATCATTTTGGTATGGATTATATCAACTGGGATACCATTGATACCAAAATTTTTCAACTGGAATATATTCTTTTGATGAAAAAAGTGGATTCGCCCGATGAGGAGTACGGTACGCACGGCGCCCGCATTCTGGCCGAGGCCAAAAAGCGGGGGATGATCACTTCTATTGACGTGGTCTCCGAGCAGGGTGATCGCGCCAAGCACGTCGTCAGCGCCGCTTTGAAATATACCGATATTTGTTGTATTAATGAATCGGAGGCCGAGGCGGTTACGGGCATCTCTCTGAGTGAAAACGGACAACTTGTACCCGAGCGGGTCTTTGCGGCGATCGAAAAGATCCATGCGCTGGGCGTTTCCAAGTGGATCGTGATCCATGCGCCAAAATGCGGCTTTGGCTATGACTGCGAAAGCGGAGAACGCTTCGTGGTGCCCAGCCTTGCCCTGCCGGCAGGCTATATCAAAGGGTCTACCGGCGCCGGGGATGCCTATTGCAGCGGTATTCTGTACGGCGCGCACGAGGATAAAACGTTGGAGGAGGCAATGCGGCTGGCACGGGCCTCTGCCGCCTGCTCCCTGTCTGAAAATAACGGTACGGACGGCTTGCGTTCGGCAGAGCAGGCAATGCTGCTGGAGGAGCAGTTCGGTCAGCTCTCTTTGTAAAACAAGTAAAAAAACGTTCCGTGGCATTTTGCCACGGAACGTTTTTTAGTACATCAGATTGCTTTTCTCCAGCAGGGCATGGAGTTTTTTCATGGGAACCTTCGCCAAAGAAGTGCTCTCTGCTTTGGCAAGATATGCGGCAAGGCCGGCAGCCTCACCGATGTTGGCAACGATTGGGAGTACGCGGTAGGCGGATTGTGCCTCGTGGGTGGAGGAAATGGTGCGGCCCGCCACCAGCAGATTGTCCGCCTTTTGGGGGAGCAGGGTGCGGTAGGGG
>JAZQDW010000018.1:0-1542 GCA_045546995.1 Eubacteriales bacterium | reverse complement strand
TTTTAAGTGCCAAAGGCAGTTTTTGGATAGGAAATTTTGTTTGCGGTGAAGTCAAAAACGCAGGAATACTGGCGTATTCCGAGGCTTTTGACGAGATGGCTGGCAAAATTTACATACAAAAACCGGTTGATCTCTACGGAGCGCCGCCCAAGACAGGTGTCTTTCCGACGTTGATCTTTATTTTGATCGGCCCAGCCAGGCTGAAAACTTGCTGTCGATCTGTTGTCGCAGCGTTTCCTTTTCCCGGGCGGACAAAAAGGCCGCCTCCAGCGCATTTATGGCGATACGTTTCATTGTTTCCTCGCTCAGCCCAAATTGTTGCTGTACCAGACGGTACTCTCTTTGCAGGGTGGTGTCGGAAACGGTAAGATTGTCCGTGTTCAGCGTCACGCCGATGCCACGGGATAAAAAGGTGACCAACGGATACGCCTCCGCGCGGACGACCGCCTTGGTCTGCAGGTTGCTGGAATAGCACAGCTCTGTGTAGATCTTTCTTTCCCGCAGTGTGTTCATCAGTCGGTCATCCTCCAAGGCGTGAATGCCGTGGCCGATGCGCCGAGCGCCCATGGCAAGGGCGTGCCACACGCTGTCGGGACCGGCGGCCTCCCCGGCGTGGATGACGGCGGGAACACCCTTTTGCTTTGCCAAGGCAAAAATGGCGGCAAATTCCTCGGTGGGATGGGCGGCCTCGTTGCCTGCCAGGTCCACGGCGCAAACACCCTTGCCCAGAAACTGTTGCGCCACCAGAACCGTCTCTGCATTTTCGGCGTGATTCTTTTCTCCGCGCATACAGCACAAGATCAGATTGACCGTGATGCCAAGCTCCCGAATGCCTTTATTCCGACCGTTGATGGCCGCCTGCACCACCTCACTTTGGGTCAGCCCCTGTTGCAGGTGCAATTGCGGCGCAAATCGGATCTCGCCATAGCACAGTCCCTGCGCCTTCAGATCTCTCATCAGTCCGTACACCGCATATTCAATGCACGCCGCTCTCTGTAACAGCCGCAGCGGCAGATCAAATTTCTCCAGATACTCCTTCAGATCGGCGCAATCGGGCGATACCGTCATGGCCGCGCGCAGCGCGTTTGGGTCGGTATAGGGCAGCGTTACACCGGCCATCTCGGCAAGCGTTGATATATTTTCGGGATTCAGCGACCCGTCCAGATGTAAATGCAGATCGATCATAAAAAGCTCTCCCGTCCTTTTGTTATGATAAAAGCGGGAGGATTACAGCACGGAAAGCTCCGTTTGGTCCTCCGTGCAATACCCGATTCTCGCTTTTGTACATTCTATCATAAAAACATACGTGTTTCAATATTTTATATGGCCCCCGCCTGCAAATCATCGGTTTACATTGCGTGGCGGCGGTGTTATAATAAACTCAAAATAAGAGGAGGCTGTGTGTTCCCGAACAATGGGCCGACGAGCTTGCAAGTGAATGTAAACGGGTATTTTTATAAATATAAGGCAAAAGTCCTAGTGATCCATGGATCACAGGGACTTTTTACTTGGTGCCTTTAGGCGTGGAAATAAACCCCCGGT
>JAZQDW010000017.1:0-5304 GCA_045546995.1 Eubacteriales bacterium | reverse complement strand
CGGAGATCGTTGTGACCTCGGAGCTGTTTTCATCTGTATATAAAGAAAAATCCGACCATCTTTTCGATGATCGGATTTTCTCTTGTCCCGTACCGGCTTTCACCCATTGGTCAATTTTTGTCCCTTTGAGCGAAAACCCTTCGGGTATCGGAGGTTTTTCTTGTTTTGCAGAAAAGATTTGATGTCAACGACCGAGGGTTCCCGAAGGGGAGCGATCCGAGCGCTGACGGCGGCGGATGAAGGGAGCACCGCTGCGGTCGAAATTTTGGGTAGGCGCCCCGCCGACCGCCCGAAAATTTCGAACACCGCAAGGCGCTCGTTGCTCAAGGCTACAAATTATGTGCCATCATCAAAGAGAGGCAGTCCGCCCTAAAACAACCAACAATGCGAGCTGATTTAGATATCGGGGCAGAAAAGTCCGTAACCACAACGGTTTCGGACTTTTTCTATACAAATTACTACAGTTGATTTTCATAGATATCCTCCGCCCAAAATAGCTTTCGGCGAGGACTTGAACTAAAACATATTGCAGTCGAAACATATTTTTGATATAATATATTTGATAAAATAAGGGAAGGGAGAGTAAATATGAAATATCGTGTTGAAAATGAACTTGATTTGTTTGAATTTCATGATGCTGTGTTTTCTTTTATAAGTTTTGAGAAAAATGAGCTTGTTCTCTCAGCAAAGCACCTTAATATACATGAAAATGCGGCTCAAAATCCGCATGACTGCGATATGGAAATTGACCTTGCCGAATTTGTTTTTATCGGATTTGATGTTGTTTCCTTTGAGCCAATGCGAGCATATCAGGTGGATGATGACGGAAATTGGTACACGAACGAGCCTCAAATAATTTATAGTGGAAAAGAAGCCGAAAATCATTTTTTGAATGAAATTAAGAATGGTATTACTATAAACTGCGTTGATATCTGTAAGAAAGGAAACAAAACCTATATAGAATTAAGCACCTGCGCTCAAACTTGTTTTTTTGTAACATTTGCTTTTGATGAAGTTTTTGTCGAATGGGATGAATATTGCAAAAAAGCATGGTACGAATTGCATAAACAGTATATCTATAATGGATATCTGATTACCCCTGAGGGTGAGGAAGAAACAAAAATACACATTATATATCACGAAGAAGATACATATTATCAAGGCAATCTTGAAAAGGGGCCAACTGTCACTGTTGGCGTACAATATAACGGCGAACAGCTTTGGGGACGAGGTAAAGAATATTTATGGGAAGATGCTTTCGCTAATGTGCAAAAACAGTTGCCTGACGGTGTATTGCTCAAATGCTGTATGACTTGCCGACACGGGAATATGTGTCCTTACGGAAATGAGCCGGGTGAACTTTTTTGCACAAAAGGTTTAACTGTTAATTCAAAAGAAGATATGTGCAATTTATTTGATAACAGCGAAGCATATAAGATATATGAAAAAGTAAAAAGTGTTGCGGATAATTGCGATGAATACTGTCCGCAAAGTAAAGATTATTACACGTATAACGATTATTTATATCAACTTGACAAGTGATATCTTTTTCGGTGCGACGTGCCAAAAAATCCTCATACACCGATGGTGTATGAGGATTTTTCTTTGTTCTGGGAACACAGAGGGACGAACACAGAGGGACGCGAACACACGAACACAGAGGGACGGTTCTCTCGTGTTATCGGAATTTTCTCACAATATCAACAGCACAACAGAACCGTCCCCTTGTGTTATTAGGGGCTTTTTTATGTCAGGAATTGACGCTTTTTTAAAAGGTATTGAAATTAAAAAAACGGTATGATACAATCACGGTAGAAAGTAAGAGGTATATTAATATGGGCGTTTTTCCAAAAGGTGCGCGGGTGTGTTTCATCGGGGACAGCATCACGCATAATAACGGATACGTAAGTTTTATTTTTGAGTTTTATCGTCAAAGAGGAGTTCGGGTCTTCAACTGCGGTATCTCGGGCGCGACGGCAGGGGAGCATATTGCTCTTTTGGAGGATACGTTGTCCTATCAGCCGACGCACGCGGTCATCACGCTTGGGGTCAATGATTCCAAATACACATTGCTTGCCAAAGAGTGTAGCGCGGAGCGAGAGGCCAGACTGTCGGCGGCGTTTGAGGCGTATCAAAGTAACGTTTCGGCGATGTGTCGCCGATTGCGTGAGGCAGGCGTAGAGGTGATTTTGTGCACCCCTCCGCCGTACGATGAATTTTCGGTGTCAAGCATACCTGCTTTACAGGGTGGAAGCATGCTGTTGCAAGGGTATGCGGAGTTTATAAGAGAATATGGACAACAAAACGGTATAGCAGTGTGCGACTACAATCGCTATCTTGCCGAGGTGGTGCGGCGGGAGATTATCTTTAGTGACGACCGTGTGCATCCCAATGATTTGGGGCAGTTCCACATGGCAAAGTGCTTTTTGGCGTTTCAGGGAGAAAAGATCGGGCCGTTTGCTCCGCTTCCGCCCGAGATGAGTGCGTGGCGCACCGCTGTTAAGCGCCTGCGCGATATCTATGCGGCGGAGTATTTACTGTTGCACGACTTTACCTTGGACTGTGAGCGGGGAAGTGAAAAAGTGCGGGCGTATTTGGAAAACACCCCCGACGCGCCCGAAATATTTAAGTATTATGCAAAGCAATATTTACTATATAAACCAATACAAAAACAAGTAAAAGATGAAATGTTGTTACTTACAACGGAGGTTACAAATGGCAAATTTAACGGTTGATTTTAACAAAGTACTCGGTGCCGTCAAACCGATGCATGCCGTCAACAACGGTCCTGTTCACAAGTTTGCGGAGGATCAGCGTATCTCCAATCTGGATGCGTTTATTGAGGCGGGCATTCCTTATGCACGCAATCACGACGCCTCCTTTTGCGCCACCTACGGTGGGGAGCATTGTGTGGACATCGTGGCACTCTTTCCCGACTTTGATGCTGACCCGACGGATCCCGCCTCTTACGATTTTGAGCTTACCGATGAACTGATGCGGGTGTATGCGGCGGCCGGGGTCAAGCCATTTTACCGCCTGGGCAACAAGATTGAACATTGGAGCAAAAAATACGGTACTTTGCCGCCGAAGGACTTTAAAAAGTGGGCGGTGATCTGCGAACACGTGATCCGCCACTACAACGAGGGCTGGGCCGACGGTATGGAGTTGGGCATTGAGTACTGGGAGATCTGGAACGAGGCGGATCTGGATCCCGACGATGCCACCCACAAGCGTAATTGGGGCGGCACGGCCAAGGAATTTTTTGAACTGTACGAAATCGCTGCCACCCATCTGAAAGCCAGTTTTCCCCATCTGAAGATCGGGGGGCCTGCTTTGGCGGGGAATATGGAGTGGGCAGAAGAATTTATGAAATCCCTAAAACCCGAAACGCCCCTGGACTTTTTCTCCTGGCACCGCTATGCCGCAGTCCCTGAAAAGATCGAAAAACGGGCGAATGAGATTGACGAGCTGTTGCGGCGTTACGGACGGGAGAGTACCGAGAGCATCTGCAACGAATGGAACTACGTAAAGGGCTGGACGGGGGAAAAGTGGCTGTATTCCCTACGCCGGGAAAAGGATATTAAAGGGGCCGCCTTTATTGCGGCGGTGATGGCGCTGAGTCAAAAGGGCCCGATGGATATGCTGATGTACTACGATGCCCGTCCTTGTGGAATGAACGGAATGTTCAACACCGATTTTGTATGTGACAAATTGAAGGGGTATTATCCTTTTTATATGTTTAACAAGCTGTTTCAGCTGGGGACGGCCGTCCAATGTGAGGGCGGCGCCGACCTGTATCCTGTTGCCGCCACCGACGGCAGCCGAGGGGCACTGATGTTTACCCATTTTAATGATGACGACTCTACGCCGGAGAAAAGCATTTCCGTAAAACTGGAAGGATTTGTGGGCAAAAAGCGGCTACAGATCTATCAACTGGACAAGGAGCGAGATCTGGATCTGATCCGTACGTTGGAGATTGACGGCGGGGCAGAGATTGCTATGCATCTGCCGCTGTTTGGCAGCATATTGATGATCATAGAATAGAAACAACAGATAAAAAACGGAGGCACAAAGTGCCTCCGTTTTTTCAGCGTGTCAAAGAATCCTCTTTGACACGCTGTTGGGTGTCAAAAAAGGAAGTTGCATTTCGTCGAGGCGGTCTCGTCGGCGTACGTAGGTACGGTAGAGGGCGCATCGGCGGAAAACAGAGAAAAGCCTTGCAGCGCAAGGGTCGCTATTTTTAGATTTATGTGATCAGTATACTTTGATAACGATTTGTATCTATTGTTAGACACAAACAATTTTTGTTTTGGTCGTTTCTCTGTGGTGAAACGACTTTTTTGACAGTCAGAAAAACGGAGGCACAAAGTGCCTCCGTTTTTTATATTGAATCAATGGTTGTTTTTACGGCGTGAACCGCTCCGACGGTGGGGGTGGCGGTGAGCCGGTAGATCGGTACCTGCCGTAACAGAAGGTCCAGCAGTGTCAGAAGCTGATCGTAGGCGGCGCGCTGTGTGGGGCGCCAGGTAGCCTCCAGCAGATGGGGGAGGGCGTCGATGGTGGAAAGGTGTGTGACGGCATCCTCCGTTCCGCGTTGCAACACAAAAATGCCGCCAAGGGGCGCGTGCCCCACGGTGCCCCAGCCTTCCTTGCCCTGCCAGGGGGTGCTGTAAAGAGTACAACCATTGGGGGTGGGGTGGAGCAATGGTTTGTCTCCGCTGAGGATGGCGGCCTCCGGCACCGTTTGCTGCCACAGGCGCAGATGGGTGGATTTGCCTACGCCGGAGGGGGCGGTGAACAGATAGGCCTTGCCGTCGTATTGCAGGGCGGCGCCGTGGAGATACAGCCGATCAAAGCGGGTGAGCATCAGCTCACACAGGCTGTAAAACAGCGCGGTGATCTCTTTTTGCTCCGTCGGCGGGACGGGGAGGGTGGCCACGGGGGGTAATTCAGTTGCAAAGGGGGCCAGCAGGTGGGCGGTGGCAGGCGCTTGCGGTAAGATTTCCAGCGGGATGCCGCCAAGGTTATAGGCGCCCACAGTCATTCCAAATCATCGGAATCTACGTAACCGTTGTCGTGCTCCGATGAGGTTTCTATGCCGCTGTCGCCCACGATGGTCAGGACGATAAACTCCGGCGGCTCGTATGATTGTTTAATGGGGATCAGCTCCTTTAAGGTTTTACAATAGTGGTGTTATAGCCCTCGCTGTCTGTGACGGGCGGAGCAGGAGGGAGGGGTTCTTCCTCCTTTTCGGGGGTGTTGGAAACGGGGGTGTCGGGGTCCTCCGACGTTGGAGGAGTGGGG
>JAZQDW010000016.1:0-21790 GCA_045546995.1 Eubacteriales bacterium | reverse complement strand
TTCGGTCCCAACGATCAGATGACCAGAGCGATGTTTGTAACCGTACTGGGCCGTCTGGACGGTAAGAAGGTCGACAACAAGGTGACCACCGTCTTTACCGACGTTAAGAAGAACCAGTATTACACCGGTTACGTTAAATGGGCCAACGACAACGGAATCGTTGCCGGTCTGACCCCCACCACCTTCGGTCCTGACGAGAATATCACTCGTGAGCAGATCTGCGCCATTATGGTACGCTACTGCGACAAGAAGGACATCGAGCTGCAGAAGATCAACGCCGCCATCACCTTCAAGGATGCGGCCAAGATCTCGGGGTATGCTCGCTCCGCCGTTAAGGCCTGCCAGATGGGCGGTCTTGTCAACGGTGAAAAGACCACCGGCGGCTATAACTTCCGCCCGCAGGGCAATGCCGCCAGAGCAGAAGTTGCCACCATCATTATGAACTTTGCCAAGGCTTACAAATAAAATGATCGAGCAAAAAAGGGCGGCGTGTCGCCGCTGACGATCTCGGTAAAGCCCGTACCTTCGGTACAGACTTTAATGGGCGAGTAAGATATTAGGTGCCCGAACATAAGAACGGATCGCCTCCCACGCAGTGGGCGGCGACCCGCCGTATGAACTTTGCAAAGACGTACAAATAAAATGTTCGAGTGAAAATGATTGTGTCGAAAGACGTGATCGGATTGCTCTGCGGCAGCCGCCGCATGAATTTTGCAAAAGAGTATAAATAAAATGATGGATTTACATTGTTGCTTTTAGTGTGATATAATGAAGAAAACAACGTTGAATTTGGAGGGGTTTTGTGAAAGAATTGAAAATTTCCGGTGGAATGATTTACCATATTCATCCGGCGGAGGATATTGACGAGTATATTCGATTGGGGCTGGAGCTGCATAAGGAACTGGGCTTTGACGGGGTGGATTTCGGTTTCCGTTTGGTGGATCATATGGGGGACGATTGGCGGCCGCACATGGAACTGGCGCTGAAGCGGGCGGAGGCCCTCGGTTTGCGCTTTGCAGTGGCCCATCTGCCTTTTGTTGCCCAAAAGACGGGTCTGCCGGAAGGGGACGAGTATGCCAGACGGGTGTACCGCGCCATAGATGCGGTCAAATTCAGCGGAGCGGAATATGCCGTTCTGCATCCCAACAGCACCAGCGTTCCTTTACGGGGATACGATCAGCAGGCGGAATACGAAAACGTGGTTTCCTTTATGGCACCCTTTGCGGAATACGCCCATAAGGTCGGGGTCAATATGGTGATTGAAAATATGCGGGTGGTGCACGGCAGTGAGCCGATGCATCGCTTTGCCGCCGCACCTGACGAGCTGTGCCGTGTGGCGGATGCGCTGGATATCGGTGTTTGCTGGGATACGGGACACGCCCATATCACCGGACTGAAACAGTCCGAGGCGCTCGCTTACGTGGGCAAGCGGCTGAAAATGATCCATCTCAACGATAATTTCGCCGGGGATGACATTCATCTGGCGCCCTTCTGCGGCACCGTAGATTGGGCGGACGTTATGCAGGCCTTGTCGGCGCTGGACTTTGCCGGGTATCTTAATTTTGAGGTCTCTCCCGGCCGTATGCCGGCCGACGTGCGCAAAACCTTTGGCCGCCATATCATCACCATCGGCCACGAATTGCTGAAAATGATGTAACTGAAAAAACAGGAACTTTTCAAAAGAAAAGTTCCTGTTTTTATTATCGGATAGAATCAATATAAACGTTTAGTATTTGCAGGATGGTCTGCCGTTGGTGTTCGGTGCAGGAGCTGAGAGCGGAGATCAATTTGTCGTCGGAAAGCGGCGTTTGTGTTTGCGTAATAAACAGATCGTTAGGCGTGATTTCAAGGGCCTTGCAGATGCGAAGCATCGTTTCTATCCGCATATTGACCGACCCACGTTCAATATCTGCATAAGCGCGGTCAGAGAGATCGGCGTATTCTGCTACCTCTGCGCGACGGAGCCCTTTTTTCTTTCTCAGTTCAAATAGTTTATTACCGATTTGCTGTAAATCAAAAATAAGCATTTTATCCCTCCATTGTTCCTCTATATAGGAATTATACTTCCTCTTTTTCTTGACAGGTAGGAAGAACAACTGTATAATTATAGGCAGAATAGTTCCCAAAGGAGGATGAGCCATGGCGTTTTGTTATAAGTGCGGGCAAAAGCTTACGCCCGGTAGTATGTTTTGCGGTTATTGCGGTGCAATGATCGATGATGCTCCGCCGACCGGTGGAGTTCATAGAAAACCGGGTGGAAAGAAACTGAAATGGTGGCATATTTTGCTGATCGTTATGGGCGCGGCGATCGTGATCGCATCGGGCGTCGTTTCGGCGGTCAAAGAACTCGAAAAAAACCGAAGCAATCACGGTAGTGGCAATTCGAATTTTGGGCAAAGCACACAAACAAATGGAACAACTAGTTCGAATACTGCTAACGGACAGACACAGACTGTCAATTTTGATTTAAAACAGTATGATGCTCACGGTGATCTTTCCGGTGGGTTGATTTGGGTGGAGAAAACGGAATCGTCCTATGATCAATCTCCTAAGAAGTCTTTTGCATATCTTGATATAAACGGAAATGTAAAAAGCCCGTGGTTTAGTTCTTCTGAATTCAGTAAAGCTGATTTTGTAAATGGTTTTGTGATTCTCAAAGAATCTATTTATTATGTTTCCGGTACTACGACGCCTGGTGGCAACGTTCGTTCGAAAGCCCGTTGTGTGGTATATGATGTAAACTTTAATATGGCGGCGGAAGTGTGGATTCAAACCGTCGAGAAGGCAAATGAAACGCGTAAATACGAACTCGCTATCATTGATGCCAATGAACGGGGCGAGATTTTTGGATTTGGTGAGAATGGGAGTTCGGAAGAAGATGATTTGCTGATGATTACAAGTAAGGGCGTCACGTGCTTTAATCTCCCAAAAAAGGCTTTGCTGTATCCAACGGTTAATAATTTGAAGAAAATTGAAATGCAAAACGGATATTACGTTGTGGATATACGCGGCGATTTGGGTGGACTTGGTAATTTGCCATGCTATATGGGTGTTTTTGACAGTAGAGGAAGGGCAATCTTTCAACCCAGTGAACAGCTGAACTATAATGTATATTCTGTGAAAGTATTATCTTCCAATAATTTTGAGATAATGTTCCGCGGTAAGGATGATCGCTATTATACCGCCCGGGTGGATGCCACGGGCAGATTTTTAACAGAACCGGTTGCCGCATCGTAGATTGTTTTGAAAAAACATAAAAAGCGGGATACGGTTCTGAATACGGCGGATCGAGAGTACTTTCCCTGTTCGGAATAATATAAAAACAGAGAGGAACCAAAATATGGCCTATTGTTATAAATGCGGACGCAAGCTCGTTCCGGGCAGTCGTTTTTGCGGCGGTTGCGGCACACCTGTTGCACCAAACGTACCGGACGTGCCCCCGGTAAATAATAACGGAGGAACGGTGAATACGTCTTTAAATATGGGGTCGGACCCATCGTTGACCAAAAATCTGGTAATGATGTTTGCAACGGTGTTCTTTTGCATTTTTCTGCTTGTATTGACTTGCATAAAGGGAGAGGAACTGATGGAACTGTTGCCACTGCCGTTTGGATTTTTTGTAATCTCGATGATTCTCGGATGGTTTGCGACCAGAGCGGATGATCATTATATCGATTCGGCCGGGATGCAAACGCTGAAACAATATGAGCGTCTGGTGCAGGCGGTGCTGTATTGTATAATCGGCTTGGTGGCAAATCGAATTGTTTGGCCGGTTGCGTTGATGTCGGTTCCTTGTGCAGCGCTCTGTCTGCTGCAGATGATGCTGCCGATTTTTAAAACGCATATTTCTGCGCGAACGGTGACAATGAAAGTACTGTTGGCCTGTGGTATTGCCTTGTTGGCACTGGAGGCGATGCTTTTGCTGGATACTCTTATGACGATGGGAGGATAAGAACGTATGTTTTGCGTAAAATGCGGAAACCAATTGAGGGATGGGGACCGTTTTTGCGTTGCTTGCGGCAATCCGGTCACGCAGCCTCCCGTACAGTCGCCTGTGCAGCCTCTTGAGCAACCGAATCCAACGATCGATTATGCGATCTATCCGTCCCATACACTCTCCATAAAAGAATATTTTGCGACGTATGGCTCTGCGGAAAGCAAAAAAAGAATTAAGCTTTCCTATGTTCTGTTTTGGATCGCAACAGTCGTTCAGGTGTGTCTTGTTGCACTGTTCTGTATCCCTATAATAGCCGCACAATGGATTCCGGAGATTTCACATATTGTGAATGAAGAGTATTGGCGAATTACGACTCCGATTATGCTCTGCCTTGGCATGATCAACGTAGCCGGAATGCTTTTCGGTTTTTTTGGTCTGCGTAAGTTCAGCACGGGTCTGTTGGTGACGGCATTATGCATAGTGACGTGGTGCTCTGTGGTTTGGGCATTTGCACTATTGATACCGATAGCCGCTTTGGTGATCTATATCGTGCTGTTGGTTATGAATCGAAAAAATGTCAAAGAGTATAAAAATTATTTAATGAACAGATAAAGGAGGAATCATAATGTTTTGCAGACAATGTGGTAAGGAATTGCCGGAGCAAAGCGAATTTTGCGTTTTTTGCGGCAGTAAGCAGAACGGAGCGCCCGTGCAAACGGCAGGTGGCCCCGTGATCAACCCCGTACAAACGGCAGATTACAGCAGTATTTTGCAGGAAACGGACGAAACGGTTTTGGGCGTACTGGGCAAGGCGACGGCACAGCAATATTTAAGCGGCGCAAACGTTGGGGGCGGCTTTGCCGTGCTGACGGACCGTCGGATCTATTTAAAAGGGATCTGCCTGGTGCCGATTGGAAAAAAGATGAGCCCCGTGGTGTGTGATGAGACGGTTGACGTAAAGAATATTACCGGCTATTCCTTTGACGGAAAGAAGAGTGTCGGCTGGCTGGTCGGCGCGATCATTGCATTTTTTATAAGTGTTGTGGCCTTGGCGGACGTGATTGCGACGTTGATCGGCGTATTTGATACTCCTTTGATCAATCGCATCGTGCAAACGGTCGTATACTCCGGTCTGGGCGTATTGTTTATGTATTTGCGAAATAAGAAGGGCAAAAGAATCTTTAACCTGCTGCATACCGGCGGCACGGTGGCGCTGGATATTTCCGGCGTTTCCGATGAGGAAATTGCGGAATTTCGAAGTCGGTTCAGATAAAAACGTAAAAAACGGCGGCTGTTCGTTGGAACGGCTGCCGCTTTTGTTTGAAAAAAAGGGTGGACTTTGGACGGTTGTATATGGATATCGTTCTTGACATATCAAATATGCAGATATATAATTATAAACAGAAATGTCGTTGCAAGGCTTTAGGCTCTTTTTGACGAACGGAAACTTCACGGAGGGGAGTAAAAGTTCCTTGCGTGATAAAAAACAGGAGGAATGAAAAATGAATTGTAAACAATGTGGCAGTGAATTGCCCGCCGGTGCAACCTTTTGCACGAATTGCGGCGCCCGACAGGAACCCGCACAGCAGGCATCTCAGGAACCGCAGGTAAATTATCAGGCGCCCCAGCCCAATCAGCAACCCCCGCAGGGTGGCTATCAGCCTCCACAGGGCGCATATCAGGGCTATAACACGCAGGCCGACGTGCCGCATAACGGCAGTGTAAACTTCGGTCAGGCAATTGCGTTGTTCTTTAAAAACTATGCCAACTTCAATGGCAGAGCCTCCAAGAGCGAGTATTGGTGGGCCTTTTTGTTCAATATGCTCCTCTCGGCCTTTATCGGTATGATCCCGATCCCGTTTCTGACCGGTGCGATTGGCATTGCGTTGATGATTCCCGGCATTTCCATAACGGTCAGAAGACTGCATGACGTGGGCAGAGCCGGTTCTTATTGGTTTATGGGTCTGATCCCGATCGCCGGCGGCATCATCATTCTCATCGAGACCCTCAAGGATAGCGTTGGCGACAATCAGTGGGGGCGCGGTCCTGTCAACAATCAATATCCTCCGCAATACTAAAAACGAACTTTGACTCCCCCAAAGGAGTCGGCAAATAAAAACAGATAAAAGGCGTCCTACCATTAAAAAGCGGGACGCCTTTCTCGTCTTTTGATATGCAAAAAAGACCAAAAGGAGTGTTTGTAAATGTCTCAAAAACGGTGCGGCAGATGCGGCACAATTGTTAAGATAAATGATCGATTTTGTCCCACCTGCGGCTCGTCCGAGTTTACGGGTATGGCGGCTGAGCAAACGCCGCCCTATCAGTCGCCGACAACGCCCTCCGCTTCCCATCCCATCGGGCGTAAGCAATCGGTATCCGGTACGGGACTTGCCCTGCCGAGAAAGGGGCTGAAGTGGTGGCAGATCGCCCTGATCGGTTTGGGCGCGTTGTTGCCGCTGTTGTTGCTGATCGGCTTGCTTGGCGATAACGAGCCGTCCACCGGCGGATACACGTCCGGCGGTGAAAATACGTATCTTGGTGTGGCCGCCGATAGCAAAACGGTCATGATCTATCTGGTCGGCTCGGATCTGGAGTCGCAAACCGGAGCGGCCAGTCTGGATATTCAGGAAATGCTCGGCTCGGGTGTGGATACCGCCAAGCATAACGTGCTGATCTACACCGGCGGCGCCAAGGAGTGGACGATCGAGGATATCCCGGTGGATAAAAACTGTATCTACCGTTTGGAGAGGCAGGAGTTTACCCTGGTCAAGGAATATGACGCCGCCAATATGGGTGACAGCAAAACGCTGGCGGAATTTGTAAGCTACGGCTTGAACAATTATTTAACGGATGAGTACGGCCTGATCTTGTGGAATCACGGCGCCGGCCCGATGATCGGTTACGGTCACGACGAGTTGCACGAGGATCTGCTGCAAATGGATGAACTGCAGGCCGCCCTCTCTGAAGCCGGTCTCGGCGAGGAGAAAAAGCTGGAGTTTCTGGGCTTTGATGCCTGTCTGATGGGTTCCATCGAGACGGCGTGGGAGATCCGGGATTATGCAAAATATTTCATCGCCTCGCAGGAGGTGGAACCGGGCTGCGGCTGGGATTATGGTTTCTTAAAACAACTGGATCACTATGACGGCGGTAAGGATATCGGCAAATGCATCGTCGATGCGTATATCGCCGACTGTGAGGCGTTGGCGCGGGACAACCCGGCCATGGATGCCGAGTTGACCTTGTCCTGTATGGATCTGTCCAAGATCGAGCAGGTGGAGCAAAGCATGAATGCGTTGTTTGCCAAGGTGGACGCCAATATGTTAAACGGATATTTTCCCACCGTTTCCCAGCACCGCAACAACGTAAAAAGCTTTGGTAAATACAGCTCCGATTACGATTACGATCTGATTGACGTTTCTCATCTGGTTGCGCTGCTTGCCGGCGATTATGCAAGCGAGGCCGGACAAGTGGAGGCTGATCTTAAGGAGTTTGTCTGCTATACGAAATCAAACGTGCAAAACGCCAGCGGCGTTTCCATCTATCATCCCTACGATAACACCGAGCAAATGACGGCGTGGACGGCACGGTTTAAGGAGATCGGCTTTGCCGAAAAGTATGCAGAGTATATCACCAACTTCGGCAAACTGCTGGCCAATCCTTCGGTGGCCGGCTGGAAGTCCTTTGCCGCCACGAAGGGTACGGCAACCAAGGACGGCGCCAACAGAGAGCTGACCATTCAGTTGAATGAGGAGCAGGTCAAAAATTATGCCGGCGCCAACTATTACGTTTTGAAAAAGATCAACGACAGCGAGTATTTGTTTGTTTTTGGCGGCTATGATACCAAGCTGGATGCAAACGGCGTAGTGTCCGCCTCCTATAATAACAAGGCGGTATTTGCGGTCAACGATCAGGACAAGTCGGTTTCGGATGCGCCCATTACCATGTATCAGGTCGACGACGGCAGCGGCGAGCAAAAATATTGCGCCACGGCGTTGTTCTGGTACTTGCCGGACAAGGTGGAGGATTTCAGAACGGACCCCGTGGAATGGATGATCAAGATCGATAACGGTACGCCCAAGCTGCAGGGCGCCTATCTGATCGATAATCCGGTCGGAGAGGAGATCCCGCAACGGCAACTGCTGAACTATAAGGATTATACGACGGTGGAATTCAGCTTTTCCACCCGCACACCCAAACGGGATGCAAACGGTAATCTGTTGCCCTATTTCGAGTGGGATTCCACCGGGAAATTTTACGGCAACGAGTATAACGTAAAAGACGGTTTCCATCTGGAATGCCGTGAGATCGACAACAAGGAGGGTTATTTTGTGATGTTTGTTGTCAAGGATGTGCAAGGCAATCGCTATGCCAGCGAAATGTTTGCCTTGCCCAAATAAAAGGAGGAAAAAACATGAAAAAAAGAATCATTCGGATATTATCTTTGGCGCTGGCCGGCTTGTTGCTGTTTTCCCTGTGCTCCTGCGGCAAGAGCGGAACAAAGGGAGACGGAACGCAGGTTTGGTATATGGGCGGCAACAACGTTTTTGCCGGAGATATCAACGTTAAGGATCTCTTTAAGGACCGTGAGGACACGGTGGACCCCGCCAAGCTCTACGATAATCTTACCTTGAGCGAGGATATGCTGTACGGCGTATATACATTGAACAATAAGGAAAAGGATTTAAAAAAGGTCAGAAAAGAGATTCCTCTGGAGGAGGTCAAACTGCAGGACGGTTCCGTTACGCTGTCCCTCCTGCCCACGACGGTATATTTCGGCGCCGAGTACATCAACTCCGCCGACACGAACTTTTCCTACAGCGCATATGAGGCCGTGACCGACGGAGAGGTGGCGGTGATTGAATTTGCCGCCGCCGACAAGATGGGACACACTTCCTGTCTGTACGAGCTGGACGGCAACACGCTGACCTTCCGGCAGATCAAACAAACCAGCGGGGAAAACGAGCCGTTTACTTATGAGCAGACCGGTGTGGAATTTACCTATACCATCGACCTGCGCGGCCCCTATTTGACCTTTACAAAAGGAGAGCATTCCCTGCAGTTGATGGCCTATTGCCTGACCGAAAACAATAAAGACGGGTTGTCTATGGACGGCTATTCACGGCTCCAGTCCCCCCTGGTCGGTGATTTGGATTACTTTGCCAGCGCCGAGGCGTGGAACTATGCGGTCAAAAGAGACGGCAGCTACGTGGATATTTCTGCTTACAAGCTGGATGATGCCGGCCGATTTACCCTTTATCTGGGCGAACGGGATCTGCTCAGCGGCGAAATGGAGGAGCAGGTAGCGCAATACGCCTACATTCTGCAAAGCGATGCCAGCGGCTTTGGCTCGGATTTCGGTGTGATCTTGCTGGATGGCGAAAAAACGTATTATTATACCGATGATATCATTGCCAGAGAAGCGCGCTCGCTGGAGGAGCAGGGTATGGACGTCAAGGGCCTGACGGAGGAGGAGATCAAGGAGATCGCCGAGAAAAAGTCCGATCTGTTTGACGATCTTTATAGCGAGTTTGAGGCGCAGGGCATCAACGTTACCATCAACCGCAGTAATGGGGAGTTGGCCATGGATGCCTCCGTCCTCTTTGGCGGTGATTCGGCCGAAATTACGGCCGACGGCAAGACGCTGCTCAACAAATTTGTGAAGGCCTACACCTCCATTATTTACAATGAAAAATACGATGGCTTTATTGCCAAGACCATGGTGGAGGGGCATACCGCCCCTATGGCCGGCAGTACCGAGGAGAGTGGCAAACCGCTTTCGCAGAAGAGAGCCGACAACGTCAAGGCGTATTGCCTGTCTGCCGAGATAGGCGTGGACACCGCCAAGCTGGCCACCACGCTGGAGGCCGCCGGGCTGTCCAATACCAAGCCGGTATATAATTCTGACGGTGAGATCGACGCGGCTGCTTGCCGCCGCGTCTCCTTCCGCTTTATCGTCAATCTGGAAAAGCAGGCGGAAAAGTAATTGCAAACAAAAAATCCCCGTGCGGCATTGCCGCACGGGGATTTTTTTGATAAATCGTATTTTAGTATGCCTTGCCCCAGCAGACCATTGTCTTGGCAGGCTTGCCACAGCAGACGCATTTGTCCGAAACGGTGTGCTGATCGAAGGGAATACAACGGCTGCCGACACCGGTCAGCTCCTTGACCTTGTCCTCACATTCCTCGTCACCGCACCACATGGCGTTGACAAAGCCGTCGCCTTTGGTGGCCAGCTCGTCGATGATCTGCTGAATGGAGGTGCAATCGTAGGTCTTTTTGGCACGGTTGTCCAGCGCCTTTTGGAAGAGATCGCTGTGGACCTGCTCCAGCAGGGCGGGAATGGCCGTTTCCAACTCGTCCAGCGAAACGATCTTCTTTTCGCCGGTGGAGCGGGAGACCAGTACGCACTGGTTGTTCTCGATATCACGGGGGCCGATCTCCAGACGGACGGGCACGCCCTTCATTTCATATTCGGCAAACTTCCAGCCGGGGGAGTTGTCGCTGTCATCCACCTTGACACGGCAGAAGGCAGACAGTTTTTCCTTCAATTCTGCCGCCTTGTCCAGCACGCCCGCCTTATGCTGGGCGATGGGGACGATGATGACCTGAATGGGGGCTACCTTGGGCGGCAATACCAGACCGCTGTCATCGCCGTGGGTCATAATGATGGCGCCGATAAGACGGGTGGTCACGCCCCAGGAGGTCTGGAAGGGATGAATGAGTTTGTTTTCTTTGTTGGAATAGGTGATGTCAAACGCCTTGGCAAAACCGTCGCCGAAATAATGGCTGGTACCGGCCTGCAGCGCCTTTCCGTCGTGCATCAGAGCCTCGATGGCGTAGGTGGCCTCGGCGCCGGCGAATTTGTCACTGTCGGTCTTGCGGCCCTTGATGACGGGCATGGCCAGTGTGTTTTCACAGAAATCGGCGTAGATGTTCAGCATCTGCTCGGTTTCGGCAATGGCCTCCTCGGCGGTGGCGTGGATGGTGTGACCCTCCTGCCACAAAAACTCACGGCTTCTGAGGAAGGGGCGGGTGGTCTTTTCCCAACGTACCACGTTTACCCACTGGTTGTACAGCTTGGGCAGGTCGCGCCAGGATTGAATGATATTGGCGTAGTGCTCGCAGAACAGGGTCTCGGAAGTGGGGCGTACGCACAGACGCTCTTCCAACGGCTGACTGCCGCCGTGCGTGATCCATGCGACCTCGGGGGCGAAGCCCTCGACGTGATCCTTCTCCTTGTTGAGCAGGCTTTCGGGGATGAACATGGGCATACATACGTTTTCGTGCCCGGTATCCTTAAACATTTTGTCCAGAATGCTCTGAATATTTTCCCAGATGGCATAGCCGTAGGGACGGATGGCCATACAGCCCTTGACGCTGGTGTACTCGATGAGTTCAGCTTTTTTCACGACGTCGGTGTACCATTGCGCAAAATCCACGTCCATAGACGTGATCTGCTCCACCTTTTTCTTGTTATCCACTTTGATTTCTCCTTTGGCTTACTTGTTAACAAGTATATATTAGCACACAATTTTATAAAAGAAAACAGTTATTTTTTATTTTTTTTAAAAATACCCCTTTATTTTATCTCGGATGTATGATATGATAATGTAAATGTAATGTAAGTCCGTAAGGAGGAACACGATTATGAAAAAAATGTTGAAGGTCATTTCTTTGCTTCTGATGCTGGTGTTGACTGTTGGTATGGTTTGCGGTTGCGCCACCACGGGTACGGAAGAGGAAGAAAAGGTACTGGTCGAGCTGACGATTGGTCTGCCCTACACTGCAGAAAGCGCTTGCTGGCCGAATCTGCAGCCGATGATCGATGACTTTGAAATGATGAACGACACCGTGGTAACGCTGGTTACCGTTCCCGCTGTCGGCACTGCAGAGTATACCAAGTTTTTGGAGGACGTTGCTGCCGGTAAGGTGGATATTTTTCTGAGTTCTCCCAACACGGAGATCGATCAGTTGATTGAGGACAGCAAGCTGGCTCCTCTTTCTACCATCAACAGCAAGGATAACCGTTTCTATGAGACGCTGATCCCCGGTTATAAAGCGCTTAGCCGTGAATATGACCGTATGGGCTACAGTGTGCCTTTCACCGGCAGTTTCCAGGGCCTGTTCCTGAACAAGGACGTTTTCGAGCAGAATGAGGTTGCCCTGCCCACCGATTGGGCCACCCTGAACGCGGCCATTGCTGCCCTGAAGGAAAAAGGCGTGATTCCGATCGCCGCCGGCTTTGCCGATGGCGCCAATTACTGGCTGGATGAGATGATCCTGGTAGAGGGCGGTACTGCCGAGCATAGCGCCATTCCTGCCAAGGGTGTGATCAACTCCTGGTCCAGAGCTGTAAACAACATCAAGAATTTCTACAATGCAGGCGCTTTCTCTCCCAACGCCGTCAGCAATACCCATGATATCGCGGTTGCCGAGTTCGTTAATAAGCAGGCTGCAATGATCGTTTGCTCCTCCGCTGATCTGGGCGCCAGCGTGGACAGTGAGAATACCGTATTTATGTCTTTCCCCACCTCCACCACCGGTATTAAAGAAAAGGGCGCCTTTATCGGCCGTCCTGAGGAGGTATTCTACATCAACAGAAAATCTCTCAACAGAAACGTTGAGGACATTGCTGTCAGCGGTGTTATGGTTGAATGGATCAACTCTTATATGTCCTATTCCGATTATTATCCTCTCTTTAAGACAGCCGGTCGCTTCCCCTTCAGCAAGGATGCCGGCGGTATGGATACCGCCTATGAAGAGGCGGCGTATGAGGTTATTAAGAGCGCTGAGGCTGCCGATCAGACGATGGGTCGCTATATGCTGACCTTCGAGGATATGAAGAGCGGTCTGGTTGACGTACTCAACGGCACCGTGACCGTAGATGCTTATCTGAGCGGAGTTACCGAGGTTGAGTTGGCCGCACAGGCAGAGAAAAAGGCCGAGGAGCTTGAGAAAGAGAAAAACAAATGAGTAAAAAAGCCGCATTTATACTGATCGGCGGAATTTTACTGGCCATTGCCCTGGTCAGCGTGATCAGTATTATTTTGTGGGGACCCGAGCCGGAGGTGGCATACGTCACCGTTTCCACAGAGGGATTCGGCGAGGATAAAGATATTGAAGAAAAGCTGTTGACCATCACCCCCGGTGACAGCATTACAGACGTATTCAGTTTGAAGTATGAGGAGTATTACCGTTTTTTTGGAAAACCGTTGGTCAAGGCCAATGAGTTTATAGACTTTTTAGGCAAGAAAAAGACAGGGAATGCAAAGATCCGTGTGTATATCGACGGTGTACTGACGCTGGATATCGAGCAGGCATATCTTGGTACGGGCAGTAATATCAAGGTCGTTTATACCGAATCGTAAATAAAAAATAAAACAGAGACCTGCTGAAAAGCTGGTCTCTGTTTTTTGTTGGAGGACGTATGAAAAGAAAAGTAGCGGCGTTGTTGCTGGCCGTATTGCTGATTGGTATGATCACCATCGTGCCCCGTGGGCAGGCCTCGGCGGCAACGAGTAAGCTTGTTGCCATCACCTTTGATGACGGACCGGGCGCCTATACCGAGCGTCTGTTGGATGGGCTGAAGGCCCGCGGCGCCAAGGCCACCTTTTTTATGGTGGGCAACCTCATCGGCAATCGGATGGATACCGTAAAGCGTATGGTGCGCGAGGGGCATCAGATCGGCAATCACACCTACAGTCATCCGAATTTAAATACGTTGAGCAGTGCCTCCGTCCGCAGTGAGTTGAATCGCACCCGTAACCTGCTGGCGCAGGCAGGCGGTAATCAAACCTACGCCCTGCGACCGCCCTACGGCAATCATAACGCTACGGTGCGCGCGGCGGCCGGCGGTCCCATTATTCTGTGGAGCGTGGACACGCTGGACTGGAAAACACGCAATGCCGACGCCGTGTACAATTCCATCATTCGCAACACCCGGGACGGCAGTATCGTGCTGTTGCACGATATTTATTCCACCAGCGTCAGCGGCGCCCTACGCGCCATTGACACGCTGAAGGCCAAGGGATATGAGTTTGTAACGGTGAACGAATTGTTCCGCCGTCGGGCAGTAAAGCTGGAAAACGGAAAAGTATACAGCTGCGCCTATAATAAAGGTATTACGCTGCCGGCAGTACAGCCGCCCGTCGCTCCGACCTGCACGGTGGAGGCGGTGTACGGCGGACAAAAGATCAGCCTGAAATGCGCCACGGCGGACAGTAAGATCTACTATACGCTGGACGGCAGTACACCGAGTGAGAAAAGCGCAAAATATACGGCGCCGCTGATTCTGCAAAAAAATGTAAAGCTACGGGCCATTGCTTATAATGCCGGCGGCAAAAGCGGCGTGCTGCAAAAGAATATCACGCTGTATAAATGTCCGGCGCCCACCATTTCTTTGAAGCAGGGCAAGGCGCATCTTACCCCGGCGGCCGGGACGATACTGTATTATACCGTAAACGGCAGTGCGCCCACGGCCGGCAGCGCCAAATATACCGCTCCCGTGGCGGTGAACAACCGTTTGAACGTGCTGGTGCGCGCGCCGGGTAAGTTGGACCGTCAGATACAGTACAGTTTTACCAAATACGGCGCCATTTTGACCGATACCCCCGCCGATGCCTGGTACTTTTCTGCCGTGGGGGAGGCAATGCATCGTGGATTGCTGGTGGGGATGGGCGATATGTCCTTTGCCCCCGAAACGCCTATGACCCGCGCTATGTTTGTGACGGCCTTGTACCGAATGACGCCAAATGCAGACGGTAGCGGCAAATGCACCTTTACCGATGTGCCGGCCAAGTCCTGGTATGCCGGGGCGGTGCGTTGGGCGCAACGATCGGGGATCGTCAGCGGTATGACACCCGAAACCTTTGCTCCGGACAGAGAGATCACCCGAGAGCAAATGTGCGCGATCCTCAACCGTTATCTGAACGTCTATTCGCTACAACTCAAAAGTATAAGAGAAACCACCTTCGCGGATGATGCGGAGATCTCCCGCTGGGCCAAGGCTGATGTATACGCCTTGTACGAGGTGGGGCTGGTGAACGGTATGGGGCACAACACCTTTGCCCCCAAAGACAAGGCTACCCGCGCTCAATGCGCCCAGTTGTTGGTTACGCTTGATAATGCAGTTACTGCTTTAGAGGAGGAAACGTTATGAAACCTATGATTGAAATGCACACCCACACCTTTTTGTCGTCCTGCTGTCACGACGAGAACGCAAACCTTAAGACCTATGTGGACAAGGCGGCGGAGACCGGCGTGCAGGTATTGGGCATCTCCGATCACTTTTGGGATCATCCCAGAATGACCTGTCCCGATCCTTGGTATCAAAAGCAAAATCTGCCCCACGTGATGAAGATCAAGGAGGAACTTCCCGTGGATACCAAGGGGCTCAAGCTGTTTTTCGGTGTGGAGACCGAGTATTACGGCAAGAGCGACCTGATCGGCATTTCTGCCGAGGCGGCCAAGGAATTTGACTACGTGCTTATTCCTCATTCCCACACCCATATGAAAAAGCGGGTCATTGATTATGATCCCATCCTGCAGGACACCGAAAAGGAAATAAAGCGTCGCCTGAGAGAGGCTTTCCCCGAGGTTTCCGACCGCCAGATTGAAAAGTGGATGAGTCAAAACCGTTTACCCGATGTCAAAGCCGTGTTGGGACGGGAACCGGAGACGGATCTGGCGTTTTTGGCTGATTTCTTGTGCAAGAGCTTCATAGGCTTGATGGAAAACGAGGAACTGCAAAAGGTCAGAAAGGTCACCAACGTTTTCGTGGCCCATCCCTTTATCGCCTGCGGCTATAGCTGGCAGGACGCCCGCAAAGCAACGGCGATGATTTCCGACGAAAAGTTTAGGGAAATGTTTACCCTGATGGCGGAAAAGGGCATCGGATATGACATTAGTGTTGGTAACTTTGATCTGGAGCATCCCGAGAGCTGTCAGATGTTCCGTCTGATTCGCTTGGCCAAGGAGTGCGGCGTGAAATTTATCTTCGGCACCGACGCTCACAGCGTGGCCGGTGTGGGCAACGCTTGGAAGAGTACCAAGATCTATGAATTGGCGCCTCTCACCCCCGAGGATCTTCATCCCATGGTTCGTGAATACGTTAAATAATGCTTTTTATATATAAAGGAGACTCATTATGTTAAAGCCTGTTGTTGATATGCACACTCATACCTTTATTTCCGCTTGCAGCAGCGATGAAACTGCAAACGCTCAAAACTTTTTGGACAAGGCCGCCGAGGTAGGCATTCAGGTGTTGGGCATCACCGACCATTGCTGGGATGCCAAAATGCCCGGCGCTTCCCCCTGGTATGCCAAGCAGGATATCGCCTGGGTCAAGCAGATCGAAAAGCAGTTGCCGGTGGATACCCACGGAATCAAGTTTTATATCGGTATTGAGAGCGAATACTGCGGTATGAGCGACCATCTTGGTATTTCCGCCGAGGGCGCAGCGCAGTTTGACTACGTGCTCATTCCCCATACCCATACCCATATGAAAAAGTTTGTAATGCCCTACGATCCCATTTATGACCAAACCAGCGCCGAGATGACCCGCCGTCTCAGAGAGGCTTTTCCCGAGGTTTCCGACCGTCAGATTGAAAAGTGGTCCAATATGAACCGTGTGGCGGATATGGAGACGATTATGGGCGGCAAGCCCGAGCCGGATTATCAGTTCTTGGCCGACTTTATGTGCGACAGCTTTGTGGGACTGCTCAACAACGAGGAGTTTGAAAAGGTGCGTAAAACCGTACCCACGTTGGTGGCCCATCCCTTCAATGCAGTAGGGTATAATTTGCAGGAAAAAAACAAAATGATCCGCCTGATCAGCGATGAAAAGTTTAAAGAGATGTTTACGCTGATGGCCCAAAAGGGCATTGGCTTTGATGTCAGCGTGTGGAACTTTAATATTGACGATCCCGATAACTGCCAAATGTTCCGTATCATCAAATTGGCCAAAGAATGTGGTGTTAAATTTGTATTTGGCACCGATACCCACAGCACCGCAGGCCTTTCGGGCGCCACCCGTACCACCGCCATTTATGAATTGGCCGGTTTTACTAAAGAGGATCTGCATCCCCTGATCCGTGATTTTGTAAAATAAGGAGAAAACCGATGAAACCGATCATTGATATGCACAATCACACCTTCCTTTCCGCCTGCTGTATGGAGGAGGCGGCCACTGCCAAGGCCTTTATCGACAAAGCGGCAGAGGTGGGGATCCAGGTATTGGGTATTTCCAACCATTGTTGGGATGACCGTATGCCCGGCGCCTCACCCTGGTATGCTCCGCAAACGGTGGAATGGTGTAAAAAAATTCGTGGTGAAATGCCTGCCGATACCAAGGGCGTTAAGGTATTTTTGGGCGTCGAGAGCGAGTATAAGGGCGCTACCGACGAGTTGGGTATTTCCGCAGAAGGCGCCAAGGAGTTTGATTACGTGCTCATTCCCCACACCCATACCCATATGGTGGGCTACGTGATTCCCAACGATCCGCCCTATCTGGAGGCGCTGGATATTATGGAAAAGCGGATGAGAGCCGCCTTCCCCGAGGTGAGTGACCGTCAGATCGAAAAATGGATGTCCATGGCTCGTCAGCCCGACGTGAAGAAAATGCTGGACGTATACCCCGTGGATCATCAATTTGTGGCCGATTTTATGTGCGACAGCTTTGTGGGCCTGCTCAACAATGCCGAACTGCAAAAGGTGAAGGACACCGTGCCTACCTTCGTGGCCCATCCCTTCATTGCCGGCGGTTACAGCTATAAGGATTCCCGCCAAATGGTAGAAATGATCCCCGATGAAAAGTTTATCGAGATGTTTACCCTGATGGCCGAAAAGGGCGTGGGCTATGATATCAGTATTTGTAATTTCGACGTGGATCATCCCGAAACCTGCCAGATGCACCGTATTGTCCGGCTGGCTCAAAAATGCGGTGTCAAGTTCCTGTTTGGCACCGATACCCACACCATCAAGGGACTGGAAAAGGCGGTCAACTCTGCAAAAATCTTTGAGAATATTCCGCTGACCAAGGATGACCTGCATCCGATGTATAGGAGGTTTGTAAAGTGAATATACTTAACACATTAAAAGAACGAAATTTGCCGTCTGTTCGTACTCGGGAGGAGATGCTGGACACACTGCAACGGGAGTGCTACGGTTACCGTCCCACAGAGGGAACGTACAGCGTGGGCGAGCCCACCAGACCCAACCGAGGCTTTGGTAACGGTGAGGCGAATTATGACACGGTGCCCTTTACCGTAAAAACAGAGAGAGGGGAGCATACCTTTCCCTTGCACCGTGTGTTACATACCGACGGAAAAAAGCGGCCCTTTGTGGTATTTATCCAGTTTGCGGCATCCAAATTTCCTTTGCAGTTTGTGCCGGATATGATCGTCGAGGAAGGTTTTGATATTTTGTGGTTCCATTACGGTGAGGTAACAAGCGACAACGGCGATTTTGAAAACGGTGTAGCTCCGCTCTTTGAACGGGGATGCGGCAAGATCGCTTTGTGGAGCAGAGTGGCCAGTCTGGTGCTGGACTATGCAAGCACGCTGCCCATGTTGGATATGAACGGTGCCTGCGTGGCGGGTCATTCCCGTCTGGGTAAAACGGCACTGCTTACCGCCGCGTTGGACGAGCGTTTTCGTTACGTTTTTTCCAACAATGCCGGTTGCGCCGGCGACGCCTTGTACCGTGGTCGGGTGGGCGAACAGATCGCCGATATCACCAAAAATTTCCCCTATTGGTTCTGCGAGGAATACCAGAAGTTTATTCCCCAAGGGTATCCCACCCATTGGGATCAGCATTGGCTGATGGCCTCGGTGGCCCCCCGCTACGTGTACGTAGGTATCTCGTCCGAGGATGAGTGGGCCGACCCTGTGTCCGAACAGCTGTGCTGTGCCGCGGCCGCCGATGCAAGAGGGGAGAAGTGGCAGGATCGATTCCTTGCCATCGGTGAACAGTATGCCACCGAGCATATCGGCGCTCACCTGCGCCGTGGCCCCCACCAGCTCAATTATCACGATTGGCTGTTCTTCTTGCGCTTTGTAAAAGAAAGAATGTAAAATTAAAATATAAGGAGGAAAAAATTATGGCACGTTGTCCCTATCTTGAGTATGAATCCAGAGGAGCATTGTTTTCACAAGGAGATTATTATTGCGATCTCTGCAAGAAAACGCTGTCCGAATCGGAGGTAAACAACAAATGTAAGGTCGATTACGGCGACGATTACGAGAATTGCCCGGTTTACAGAAACCGCTGAGAGACCTTCTGTGACAACAAAAATGAGTCCTGCAACCGTGTGCGGTTGCAGGACTCGTTTTTCTCTTGGGGGTTATTCCTCGGATTGACCCGGGGTGAAATAGTCGCTCAGATTGATGCCCTGAACGTTGGCCTCCTTGTGCAGGGCCGCGTAGGCGGCATGGCAATGCTTTTCGATCTGTGTAAAATATTTGGTATAGTCGGCATATTTGGCGGCGGCATTGGCGGCCGTCACAGACTCCGGATCGATATGGGTGCGCAACTCGTAGGCGGCCAGGTATTCTTTGCTCGTCTGGCTGTAGGCCGGGTTGCCCAGCAGGGTGTTGTAGATATCCACGATACTGTCGATGGCGGTATAGGTGCTGGCAAAGGCGTGGGAGAGGTAAAAGGCGTTGGCCTCGCCGGGGTAATCGGTTCTGTATTTGCTGCCATAGTCCTTGGCGGCGGCTAGATTTGCCTCGATGGATAGCAGGGCGGGGGCAATGACCGTTTCCAGGTCGTCGATCTGCGCGCCACACACGCCACAGCTTCCCTGCAGGGTATCGTGGGGACCTTTGTCTCCCTCGGTCTTTTTACAGACACTGCAGGTCATTGGTGCGGTGCAGGTGTAATCCATCCATTTGTGACCGGCCACGGGAAGGGTCTCGGTCTGTTTGTCACCACAGCCACTGCAGGTCTTGACGACTTTGCCGGTCTTTTCGCAGGTGGCGGGGATGCGGGAGGTCTCTTTGTATTGATGACCGGTGATGGGCAGTTTTTCGGTCTGTATATCCTCACAGCGACTGCAGACCTTGATGACGCTGCCCTCTTTTTTGCAGGTAGCGGGGGTGCGCCCCTGCTCCTTGTATTGATGGGCCAGCGGCGGAATGACACCCTCCTGCGTTTCGGCGCAGGCACTGCAGACCTCGGTCTTGGCGCCTTCGGAGGTGCAGGTGGCCTCCTTGGTGATTTGGGAAACGAAGGTATGACGGTCGTTTTTTGGCAGTTTGATTTCTTCGGTATGACCGCACAACGCGCAGGTCTTGCGAACGATGCCCTGGGTGGCGCAGGTGGCCTCAGCTACCGTTTCTTCGGTGAATTTGTGGGTGCAGGTCTCCCCGCAGGCGGTGCAACACAGCAGGGTGAGCAGCAGACAAGGGATCAGTTTTTTAAACATTGACACGCTCCTTTTTGGGTGTTCGTTTAAAGGGGATGGAAACAAGAATGCCCAGCACTACCAGAGCCATCCATACCAGGATCAGCTTGCCCCATCCGATGCTGCCAACGGCGCCGGGAAAAACCATATTGGCCACCGCCGCGGCAATGTAACTCATAAAATCCAAAAATCCGGTGGCGGAGGATACCATGCCGGTATCCCGCAGGCTGGGGCAATAATAGCTCCACAGCATACTGGCGGCGCAATTACTCATCATAATGGCAAGGATCATAAAAATAACGTTGAGGACGGGCTGGGACACCAGATAGGCGCCGCCAAAGGCCAGCGCCGAGGTGATAAAGGAAAGAAGCAACGTCTTGTCCATATCCCGTTTCAAGCCTTCGAAAATCACCAGCGTGATGATGGCGGACATAGAGATCAAGAGGGTGGCCACCGTAAAGATCAGGGCGCTGGTGTCGGCCGAAAAGTGCAGGTATTGAGAAATATAGGTGGGTAGCCAAAAAACCACCGAGGTCCGTACGATGCCGGTGATGACCGAAACCAGGGTAAACTTGATGATCTGGCGTTTGATGAGGATCTTGAGAGAGCCGCCCTGCCCCTTGGGTTTGTCAAAATTTCCGTAGGTGATGATCTTTTTCTTTTCCAGCAAAATAAAGAAGAAAAACAGTATCACACCCAGCACGATCAGCAGGCCGCCGCCTACGTAAAACAGGGTGCTCCACGTCATAATGGCGGCGCACAGACCGGCGGCCGGTGAGCCTAAAAAGGAGGCGAAGGTAAACCCGATGCTACACCGTTGGGCGTAGTTGAGGTTGACGTTTTCCGAGACGACCTTGGTCATCGGACCGTAGATCATGGAAAGGAAGATGCCCACCAGACCGTAGGCAACGGTGGTCAGCGTGGCAGAGGGGGCGACCAGCACGAAGGCCACGTTGGCCACGCCGGAGAGCAACAGACCGAAGCTCATCATATACTTGGCCTTGATAAGATCGCCGATAATGCCGTTGCACAGCTGCCCCACGGCGTAACAGGCAAAAAATACGGCGGACAGATTGCCGATATGCTCGGCAGAAAAGGCGCCGCTTTCGATCATATGCGGGGTTACGGTGCTTAAAATATTGCGCAAAAAGTAGACCGCCAGATAGGAAATGAAGCACATTACCGCCAAAATCAAGGCGTTGCGCGCCTCGGTTTTAAGGTGATGGTGCTGCCATGAACGGATGGATTGTTTTACGGATGTCCGATGCATAAGTTTGTCCTCGCTGTTTTAAAAATGCTACAGTTTCAGTTTATGTCAAACGACGGCAAAAGTCAATAGATTTGCGGCACCTTACCGCCGTGCAATTTTGGTGTTTGTAAAAAATGAAAGCAAAGTTGCCGTTAACGAAAAAAGCCAAAAACCTGTGGGCGCTCTCCTACCGGGGGGGGCC
>JAZQDW010000015.1:0-21972 GCA_045546995.1 Eubacteriales bacterium | reverse complement strand
GCTATAACTTCCGCCCGCAGGGCAATGCCTCCAGAGCAGAAGTTGCCACCATCATTATGAACTTTGCAAAAACCTATAAATAAGTTCTGAATTTTAAAAACGAGGAAACGCCTTTTGGGCGTTTCCTCGTTTTTTGTGCAGCACTTTACTTTTGGCGGGAAATGCCGTATAATTGAAATATAGAGTTTCAAGGAGGGATCTTTGTGAAAAAGAAAACCATTGTTTTATGGCTGATGATCGTTTTGTTGGCGCTCTCCGGATGCGCAAAGGACGGTCAGCCTGTTGCACAGGAGCAACCGTCAACGGAAGAAAGCGCCGCAAAGGATATGAGCGTATCCTGTATGAGCTTTAACATTTTGGCCTATAACACCGGCAACACGAAATATGATTTGCCGGAGGATCGGTATAAGGGTATCATTCCCTATATTTTGGAGCAGAACGCCGACATTGTTGGTATTCAGGAGGCGGATGAAAGTAAGGGAAATGAGGAGATTGCAGACTTTGATTGGCCCTCCAAAATTGCCGAGGATACCAAAGACGTTTATACGGCGCGCCGCATAGATGATGAATACGAGTACGGCAGTAAAAAAATGAACATTGCCGCCGGCCTGATGATCCTGTACCGTACCGACCGTTTTGAGCTGATCAACAGCGGTTGCACCTATTTTTGGGAAGATAACGGCAGATGGTTCCAATGGGTGCAGCTTAAAGATAAAAAGGCAGATAAAGAAATTTTCGTGACCAATACTCATTGGTCCATCAATCCCATGGCGGCAGACGGCGTCAACCGCGATCTGGAGCAGGGCGATTTCCTGCGTTGCAGTGAGGCGGAGGAGCTGGTCACCTGGTGGGAGGAAAACGTGGGGGATAAGCCCCTCTTTGCCACCGGCGATTATAACTGTACCATCGATTCCGATCCCCATCTGCAGTATTTGCAACGCGGCATTTACCGCAACACCTGCGAGGAGGCGCTGGAGTCAGACGGTGATAGCAGCGTAGATTTTATCTATTTCAACCCCAACCAAATGGATATCGAAAAATACGACCTGATGCCCCGTGAATACACCTTTGAGGACGGCACGCAGGTAACGATGTCCGACCACCGCTCGGTTATGAGTTGGGCAACTTATAAATAAAATATTATTAGTTTTATTATTTTGTTTTTACTTTGAAAGGAAAAAATTATGAAGCAGAAAGTAGTGTGGTTGTCAGCTATTTTGGTGTCGGTGTTAATTATTTCGGCTGTTGTTATTGTTTCTGTCTTTTTTCAAAAGGATTATCAAGCCAAGCAGACAAAACAAAGCGAAGAGCAAAGTGTTAATGCATCTTCACATGAATCGCAGAAAGATGCCGAGTCTTCCGATGACACCGAAAATATCATTGATGAATACAAAAGGACGATTGCGTCATATGCTGAAGCTCGTTATTGCCTTTATGACATAAACAAAGATGATATCCCGGAATTGCTGATTGAAGAATTGCCCAATCGGCATGTGCTGATATACTCATATCTTAACGGAAAATCCGTTAAGATCGGAGAAACCGAAAAAGAACTTTCAAAAGCTGCATCGGTTCCCAATAAAAACGGAGTAATTATGATCACATCTGATTTTTCGAGTGAATATCCTTCTACTGCAGATTTTATAACGTTAGACGAACAAAGCAAATTGCAGTTTACCAATATTAGTGATAATGGTGATATTATTATTGACGGTCGTGACACCGGGTGCTATACAGATGAAATTGTTCTCGACGGTGGGGATGCTGCTGAGATCCTTGAGGGTTCGGAGTGGTTGGAATGGTTTTCAATTAAAGATACGTTTATGCTACAGAGTTATTTTAAGCAGTATGATGATTTTCGTCAGGTATACAAAGAAATGATCCCGTATTATAAAGAACAATTTTCGCATTATGCGTTGTTTGATATTGATCGTGACGAGACACCGGAGATGATTTTTATTAATTATCGAGAAGTTACCAATGATGATTACAAAGAATTGCGCTTAGACGGTTATGTTTATAGCGTGTATGACGGAAAAATACAGTTTTGTGGTTATATTGATAGTCTTGAAAACTTTTTTGCTTGTGATGAAGTTGGCATTCTTTGTAACAATGGTTCAGTTGATGCCCCGATGTATGATTTGTATCCAATGAAAAAAAGAAATATGCGTATTTATGGAGATAAGTATTTATATGGAGTTCCTTATTCGGAGGACGATGGCCTTATAACAAGAGCAAAGTATTATTTTAAAGATGAAATCATAACCCCTGCGGAAGTTTTAATTTATGAAAAGAGAATAAAAAGAATTGAAATGTATTCAATTGATGATGTAACGCCCCTTGAATAGTTGTTGATTGCATAAAAAAGAAACCGTACCGTACGGGTTTTTTCCGTACGGTACGGTTTTTATATAACATCTCTGCCGCTTGAAAATAAAAAGTGAGTCTGTCAACAGACTCACTTTTTGTTGTGATTATTTCAGCCGGACGATGCATCCGTCAAAGGGAGCAATGGAGTGGGGGTCGCCGTAGTAAACGGTGCCGATCTTCTCCAAATTTGCGATATGAGGACGGAGTGTTTTGTCGGTGTGATTGAGCAGTACGGCGTAGGTCGCCGCCCCGTCGCTGTGATAGGTCACTGCCGGCATATCGCCGTTGAATTGCAGGGGCTTGGATGCCGTTACGTTTGCAAACATCGTTTGATACAAAACGTTGATATCTCCCTCAAAGGCATTGTGACAATTGACGAGATTATCTTCGATGGGAGCCATAACGGTGTACACCTTGCCCTTGCCATAGTGGTGCTCGGCCAGGAACGGGATGCCCTCGTGATCATAGGCCAAAACGTTGGCGGTGATCGGAGTGACACGATAGGTGCGCGAGGTTGTAAAGCAAATCTCCTTGCCGGCGATTTCGGCGGTGCCGCTGCGGGGATGCTCGTAAGAATCCTCCACTCGCAGGCCGGTAACCCCTTCAAAATCAAAGAGCAGGGAATTGTCCACCGAAATATACAGGGTGGCGCCGTCTTTGACCTTTTGCAGTAATTGCTCGTAATACTTTTTGATCATGATCCGATCCCCCTTGATGGCGGGCATCAGATACAGCGATGCGTCGGGGATCTCCTTGTTACCGTGGGCGAAGGTGAGATTTAACCCCTGTTTTTTGAACAGACAGTAGGTCATATACCCGACGCCCCAATAATTTTGATTGTCTGTCAGCAGACAAACGGCGTCGCTGTCCGCCGCGGGAAGCTCAAATCCGAGAGAGTCGATTATTTCTCCCACCGCCACAGCGGCCTTGGTGACCGGCTTGGGCTGATGGTAAACGTCCAGCATTCCAAGCTCTCGCTCCATCATTACGTGGGTGTAGGGATGGGTATCCAGCAGGGTCTGATCGTTGGCGCACCACCACAGCGCACCGGTGGCGCCGTTGGCCCACAGGGAAAGCAGATTAATGCGGAAATAATCCTCGTCACTGTCCTGAGAACTTAAGGTCGGGCCGAGCGTTCCCATTTCCTCCGCCATACAGGGCTTGCCGCCGATCTCGGCGTACAGCTTTGTTTGGGCAGTGGGAAACAGAGTGGTGCGATAGGACAACAGAAAATCGTTTTTGGTATGTCGGGTAAAATAAGGATAAGGATGGGTGGTGAGTATATCGGTAAACTCTGCCTGATCCTCAATGGCCCAATCCGCTTCGATGTGCAATCCGTGCATACCGGAGATGACGGGGCGGGCGGGATCGGCCGCGCGGATGGCGTTGGTAATGGTGCCGGTCCAGGCGGCGTTTTGCCACCGTTTTTCGGTGGGAGCAAGGCAGTTGCATTCGTTACCGATATCCCAGGCGTAAATGCAATCATACTGTTTCATACGTTGCACAAACCCCTTGATATACAATTGCTCCACATAGATAGCAAAGGGGTCGGTGATGAGATTTTTGCCGTATAGGGCAGGGGGGATGAACAATCCGCCGCTCATCCAGCCGGTTAAGAGCCCGACGATGACACGCAGATGATATTTGCTGCAAATTTTCATCACCGTTTCAAAACGTTGCAGCATCTGCTCGTCCAGATAGTAAGCGGTGCTGTTGTTGGCGGTATATCCCTCCACTGTGCCCATCACGCCGTATACCGGACAAATGGGTTGAAAATCACGCCAGTTGGGGAACAAGCGCACACATTTGATGCCGTTTGCCGCCAATACGGATATATCCTTTTCTATGATTTTTTCGTCAAATTCACGCCACATTTCTGTGCCGGCATTGGATGCCCAATAATTGCAGCCGATCATAAACTCCATAAAAGAGTTCCTCCTTATTTATAGCTGTCGAAATCGATGATAACGCCGTTCTTTCTGGCTTCTTCTGCGGCGAAGGTAAGCATATGATTTTTGAAGGAAATTTCAATTTCGCTGACCTCTTCGGCTGACAGAGCTCCGGTGACGTAATCGTACAGCGCATTGATAATACCGTTATCGCCGCCGCCGTGACCGGAAGCGATGCTGTCACCGGCAATGGCGATTTCTTCACCGGACAGAGGACGGGTCTCTTTGGTTTCAAAATCATAGAACATAAACTTATCTGCAGCCTTCATATCAGCATACAGTTCGCCCTTGGTGCCCATAATATGGGTCTTGCGGCCGCCTTGGTTGAAGGCCGCCATGGTCAGGGTGACGGTGGTGCCGCCCTCAAAGAGCATATTGACGGTTTGGTGGTCGACTACGTCGTTGTCACATTTGAAAACGCATTTGCCGTATTGGGTGGTTTTTAGCGCTTCCATAATTTCATCATCGGTGGGGCCAACCTTGCCGGAGATGGCGTTTCTGAACCAATCGTTGTCCTTGTCATCATAATACAGCTTGATGGCGTTATAGGGGCACTCTGCGCCGATGGGACAACCCTCATGGCAACGCTCGGGGGCGCCGGCAGGGGCGTTTTTGGCGGTGAAATACTGTAGCGATCCGAAGGACTGGATCCGCTCACACTGCTTGTCCAGCAACCATTGCAGGATATCCATGTCGTGACAGCATTTCTGCAGCAGCATAAAGCTGGAACGGCTTTCGTTGCCCCAGTTACCGCGGACGAAGCTGTGGCTCTGATGGGCGTTGCCGACGGCCTCCAGATGGGAAACGGCAATGATCTCACCCAATACACCGTCCTCGATGAATTTTTTGAGCTGTTTAAAATAGGGGGTGTAGCGCAGTACGTGGCAGACCATTACCTTACGGTCGTATTTCTTGGCGGCCTCGTAGACGGCGATGCACTCCTCTTTATTGTTGGAGATAGGCTTTTCCAGCAACAGATCATAGCCCAGCTCCATGGCCTTGACCGCAGGCGCGGTGTGCAGCTGATCCATGGTGGCAATGATGGCAACGTCTGCAAACTTGGGTCTGTCCAAAATATGCTCCCACGTTACGTAGCAGTTTTCGGGAGCTACACCGTGCTTGGTGCGGATGTATTCACGACGGGCATCAATGGGCTCGGCGACACCGACGACCTTAAAACGGTCGGGCTGATCAAACATGATATCCGTGTAGCGCTGTCCGCGGCTACCGGCGCCGATTACGATTGCTTTTAAAGGTTCCATGTTCTTTCTCCTTCATAATCTTTACAAATTCGGTCTTTTGACCAATATTAAGTTCATTATATATAGGTGAGCCAAAAAAGTAAATATAAAAATAGGATATAAATGTTTAAATTCGGGTCAAAAAGTGCCGTTGTGACGGTCTATTTTCTCCGATTTTTACGATTTCCGCCGCCGCGCGGTCCGGCAGACCGACGGCTTGTTTTGGCGGTGGATCGCTCTTTGGGGTCCGGTGGTACCAGACAATCCGGGCCGGTGCCGATCAGATCAAAGCGGCGCGCTTTTTTCAGGGCGGCACGGACCAATGCGCGATTTTCCGGTTTGAAATACTGAAGCAGCGCGCGCTGATACGCTTTTTCCTCCATAGTGCGGGGCACGTAGACCGATTCAAGGGTGTAGGGATCCAGTCCGGTGTAAAACATACAGGTGCTGACCGTGCCGGGGGTGGGGTAAAAGTCCTGCACCTGCTCGGGGTGCAAGCCCTCCTTTTTCAAAAACTCGGCCAGACTGATGGCATCCTTGATGGTGGAGCCGGGATGGCTGGACATCAGATAGGGAACCAAAAATTGTTTTTTCCCCACGCTCTTGGTCAACTCGTAAAACCGTTTTTTAAAACGCATATATACGCCGATAGGTGGTTTGCCCATTCGTTTTAAAACGTTGTCCGAGCAATGCTCGGGGGCGACCTTCAACTGACCGCTGACGTGATGGCTGATCAACTCCTTGAAGAAACGTTCATCCTCGTCGGCAATTAGATAATCAAAGCGGATGCCACTGCGGATAAATACCTTTTTGACCTTGGGAAGCTGTCGCAGTTTTTGTAGCAGGGACAAATAGTCGCTGTGATCAACCGTAACGTTGGGACAGCGGGTGGGGGCCAGACATTTTTTGTTTTTGCACAGCCCGTGACGGAGCTGCTTGGTGCAGGCCGGCGCACGGAAATTGGCGGTTGGGCCGCCTACGTCGTGAATGTATCCCTTGAAATCGGGCATTTCGGTAATTTGCTTTACCTCGTTGATGACTGAATCGTGGGAGCGGACGGCTACCTGCCTTCCTTGATGATAGGCCAGCGAACAAAAGTTACAGGCGCCATAGCAGCCACGGTTGTGGATGACGGAAAACTTGACCTCTTCAATGCCGGGGACGCCACCCATCTGCTCGTAAGAGGGGTGATAGTCCCTCATATAGGGCAGGGCGTAAACGGCGTCCATTTCCTCGGTGGTCAGGGGCGGCATCGGCGGATTTTGCACCACGATCATATCGCCGTGGCGTTGGATGATCCGTTTGCCGATCAGCGGGTCCTGCTCCTCCTGCTGGATGCGACAGGAAACGGCATATTGCCGTTTGCCGCTGTCGGTGGGGGCGGAAACCAGCTCGAAGGAAGGACATTCGGCGCATTTTCTGGGTATAAAGCTATTTGCCTTTACAGCGAAGCAAGTGCCTTTGATATCCTGCATGGCGGCAATGGGCAGACCGTCCTGCAAACGGCGGGCGATCTCAACGATATGCTTTTCGCCCATACCGAACATCAGTATATCTGCGCCCGAATCCATCAGGATGGAGGGGCGAACCGCATCGTCCCAATAATCATAGTGGGCAAAGCGTCGCAACGAGGCCTCCAAGCCTCCGATGGCAATAGGTATATCTCCGAAAAATTCACGGATTTTTTTGCAATAAACGATAACGGCGCGGTCGGGTCGTCGCCCCGCCTTACCGCCGGGGGTGTAGGCGTCGTCACTGCGCCGCTTTTTGGCGGCGGTGTAATGGGCGACCATCGAGTCGATATTGCCGCTGTTAACGAGAAACCCCAGTCGGGGCCGTCCGAACTGTTGATATTGGGTGTCCTTGGTAGGTTGGCTGAGGATACACACCCGGAATCCCGCATCCTCCAGCACGCGGGAAATGACGGCCGTGCCAAAACTGGGGTGATCCACGTAGGCATCTCCCGTCACCAACACAAAGTCGGGGCAGTCCCATCCTCGGGCAAGCATTTCGGTTTTGTTAATGGGTAAAAAGGCCATATTTTCGTCTCCCGTCGTATTTTAAAAACATTATACTACACTCTTTGATTTTCTGCAACGAAAGATTGTGAAAACGATAAAATACGCATTGAATTAAGCGATAAAGCACGCATCGATTTAAGTAAAAAAGGGACGAAATGGCAAGTCTTGGTTGACAGCCTGTAAACTTGACTATATATAAATAATGTGGTATAATTTATTAAAATGTACAAATAATGTTGAGATAGTTAAATGTTTTGTGGTATTTTTGTTGAGTTTGACTTGAAAACATCGCTGAAAACGGCAAAACACATTATAAAGAATCGATATTTTTTTGTGCGTCAGAGAAATGAGAAAGCAAGCTTTCTTGTTTCTTTATTTCATTTTAAGTTACAAAGGAGAAAGTAAATGCGGTACGATGTTGCGATTGCCGGTGCCGGTGTTATCGGCGGTATGGTGGCAAGAGAATTGTCCAAGTACAACCTGAAGGTCTGCCTGCTGGAGAAAAAGAGTGATGTCAGCGGTGGCGCTTCCAAGGCCAATACCGGTATTATTCACGGTGGTTATGACCCCGTTCCCGGCACACTGAAGGCGAAGATGAACACCTTGGGAACACCCAAGCTGTACGAAGCCGCCAAAATGCTGGGTGTGCCCTTCAAACAAAACGGATCGATGATCTGCGCTTTTGGTGAGGAGGAGGAGCCGGAGATCCATAATCTCTATCAGCGCGGTCTGATCAATCAGACGCCGGACATGAGAATTTTGACGGGCGACGAGGCGCGCAAGCTCGAGCCCGAGCTGTCTGAGGATGTCACCCTGGTATTGCACGTACCCTCCGCCGGTATCATTTGTCCCTATAAACTGACGGTGGCTGCCGTTGGTAACGCTATGGACAACGGCGTTGAATTTTTCCGCAACTTTGAGGTCAGCGGCGTGGAAAAACGGGATGGCGATTTTATCATTTCCAATCCTGCAGGCCGCTGTGTTACGGCAAAATATTTTATCAACTGCGCCGGTTGCTACAGCGACCGTGTTGCCACGTTGGCAGGGGATTGTGATTTCAAGATCATTCCCAGATCCGGTGAGTATCTGTTGCTGGACAAGACCCAGGGCGGTACCTTAAAGCACACTATTTTCCAGGTGCCCAGTAAAGAGGGCAAGGGCATCCTCGTTACCCCCACGACGGCCGGTAACCTGATGGCAGGTCCCACTGCATTGGCCGTTGCCTCTCCCGAAAATAAAGAAAATACCTATGCCGGTCTGCAAACGGTTATCACGCTTTCCAAAAAGAGCATTCCGGGCGTGGATTTCAGCCAGACCATTACCAACTTCTCCGGTATTCGTTCCTCCGTCAAGGACGGTGACTTTATCATCGAGGCCTCTAAAAAAGTGGACGGCTTTGTCAACGTGGCGGCCATCGACTCTCCCGGTCTTACCTCCTGCGTGGCTATCGCCGAATACGTGGTGGAGATCCTGCAGGGCATCGGTTTGGAGACCGTGGCCAAGGAGGATTGGGACGGCACCCGTGAGAGCACGGATGCATTCCGTCATATGAGTGATGATGAAAAGGACGCCTTTATCAAGGAGCATCCGGAGTACGGTAAGATCGTTTGCCGCTGCGAGGGGATCACCGAGGGTGAGATTCGGGCGGCCATCCGTCGCAATCCGCAGGCGGTGGACGTGGACGGTGTCAAGCGTCGTACCCGCGCAGGCATGGGTCGCTGTCAGGGCGGCTTCTGCGGTCCGTACGTTATGGAGCTGATTGCCGAGGAAACGGGCATCCCCATGGAACAGATTACGAAAAAGGGATATGATTCCTTTATGGTAAAGGAGAAGATGTAAATGACGGTGAAACACGATATTGTAATTGTGGGCGGCGGCCCTGCCGGTATGGCGGCGGCGGTTGCGGCATTTGACAGCGGCATCAAGGACGTTGTGATTTTGGACCGTGAGGAAGAGCCCGGCGGTATTTTGAGACAATGCGTGCATAACGGCTTCGGCCTGCACAAGTTGGGCAAGGAATTGACCGGCCCCGAATATGCGGCGGAATATGCGGCGCTTGTAAAAGAAAGAAATATCAAGGTATATACCGAGACCACCGTACTCAAGGTCAGCCCCGAGCGTGTGGTGACCGCCACCAACCGTGACGGTATTTTGAAGATCGAGGCCGGCGCCGTGGTACTGGCCATGGGTTGCCGTGAACGTAGCCGCGGTGCTTTGAAGATCCCCGGCACCCGTCCCTCCGGTATTTATTCTGCCGGCACGGCGCAAAAGCTGATCAACTGTAAGGGATATATGGTCGGTAAAAAGGCCGTCATTCTCGGTTCGGGCGATATCGGCCTGATCATGGCCAGAAGAATGAGCCTGCAGGGCGCTAAGGTGGAGGCAGTTTGTGAGTTGATGCCTTACTCCGGCGGCCTGACCCGTAACATCGTGCAATGTCTGGAAGATTATGACATTCCGCTGTACCTCAGCACCACCGTGGCAGAGATCCACGGCAGAAAGCGGCTGGAGGGCGTTACCATTGCGCAGGTAGATGAAAACCGTGTCCCCATCGAGGAGACCAAGCGGTTTATCGAATGCGATACGCTGCTGTTGTCCTGCGGTCTGATCCCCGAAAACGAGCTGACCCGCGAGGCCGGCATTTCGCTGGACCGTGTTACCTCCGGCGCCGTGGTCGATCAAAACCGTCAAACGGATGTGCCCGGCATTTTCGCCTGCGGTAACGTTTTACAGGTACACGATCTGGTAGACTACGTTTCCGACGAGGCGGAGATCGCCGGCAAGGGCGCGGCTGACTTTGTGAAGGGTCAGCTGAAGACCGGCACTTGCTTTGCGACCAAGCCGGGCAACGGTGTGCGTTACGTTCTGCCGCAGAGAGTATATTGCGGCGAGGAGAACGTCGATCTGTTTTTGCGTGTGGTTCAGCCCTATGGCAAGGTACGCTTTACCGTGAAAAGCGGGGATGAGGTACTGGCCATCGCCACCCGTTTGAAGGCGGCGCCCGGTGAGATGGAAAAAATCACCGTTAAGGCGGACAAGCTGGCGCTGGTCAACGGGGATATCACTGTGGAGTTGGAGGAAGTAAAATGAAAAAAGATCTGATCTGTATCGTTTGCCCTCGTGGCTGTATGCTGCAGGCCGAGATTGAGGGGGATAAGGTAACCGTTACGGGCAATGCCTGTCCCAAGGGTGAGCAGTATGCCATTGACGAGTGTACCAATCCCACCCGTATGGTCACCTCCATCGTCCGTGTGTCCAACCGTAAGGACACGATGGTCAGCGTGCGGACTGCCGCACCCATCGCCAAGAGCCGAATCTTTGAACTGATGGAAACGGTGCGTGCGGTTGAGGTGCAAGCTCCCGTGCATATCGGTGATATTCTGGTACGTGATCTGTGCGGCACGGACATCATCGCCACCAAAGAGATTCTGTAAAGAAATAACAAAAACGACGCCCTCGGGCGTCGTTTTTTGATTTATTCGGCGGGTGTTTCGCTTACCTCGGGAATCTCGGCAGGAATCTCGGCAGGAGCCTCTTCAGGAATCTCGGCAGGAGCCTCGGTATCCTCTGCGGCGGCTTGTGCGGCGGCATCCAACACGGCCTTGGCCAATGCCTGCTTTTGTTGTTTGCTGTGGATGAGATACATGATCAGCCACAGAATGGAGGAGAGCAGCAACAGGGCAGCGCAGATGATGCTCAACCATTTCGGCAGGTCAATAAAATAACTGATAATGCTGACCGCCGATCCGCCCAGTGCAATGACGGCGGCAATGATCTCAAAGACCAGTACGCTTGCTTTTTTCATAAAAACACCTCACATAATTATTGATTACAGTATATCATCGGTTTCAAAATTTGTAAAGAGTAAAATAAAAACGGATTATCCCCGCAAAGTATCCAATATATCGAGATCATATACGGAGTAGGGGAGACGGCCGTGCAGATCTCGCTGTCCCCGTTGATCCACGGCAATGATGCGATGACTGTGGGGCAGGATGCTCACCTTGATCTCTCCCTCGGCGGCCAACAGTCGTTTGGCGGCCTTGTGACGGGGATCCATGATCTTCAGCGGTGCGCGAAGCTGTTTGACCGCGCCACAGCACAGCAGATCACAAACCAGCGCCTCCTGCAGCTTTTCCGGCTCGCAGATCGGCCCGAAGGCCCGATAAATTGCCGTTGCATAGGCGCCGGGGCTGTTTTCAACCTGCCGCAAATGTTGCGCCAGACGGGCAAACAGAGTATACGGATCTGCCTGTAGGGCATTTTGCAGATAGGTCAGCGTCCACAAAAAGCGGCCGCTGTTGTACAGTCGATCCACCACGGTTTCCACCTGCTTGAGCTGTGATATTTCCTGTCGGCTCAGCCACGGTGTGGCGGTGACCTCATAGGGTGGCGTGTCCTGAAAAGAACAGGGGAACTGCTCCGGGTATTCCCGCATATCCGCTCCGTGCAACAGCTTTAAAAATCCCAGTTGCAGCATATGGGCGCCCAACTCGTAGGCGGTGTTAAAACTGCGGATAAAGCTGTCCATATCTTCGCCCGTCAGTCCGGCGATCAGATCGATATGAACGTGCATATTCTGAAAGGATAACAGTTTTCGGATGTTTTCCTGCAGACGCGCCGTATTCGTTTTGCGGTGGATGGCGGCCAGCGTCTGTTCGTTGAAGGTCTGCAGACCGATCTCTAATTGTACGGCGCCGACGGGCATCTGCCGTAAAATGTCCATGGTGCTTTCCCGCAGGATGTCGCCGGCGATCTCAAAATGAAAGCATACACCCCTTGGGATCTCCTTGCCGTAATGCTCCAGAATAAATGAAAGGATTTCGTTGGCGTGACCAACGTCGGCATTGAAGGTACGGTCAACGAATTTGACGGTACGGGTGCCGCTGTTGCTCAACCGCAGCAGATCCTGCTGTGTTTGCTCCATATCGAAAAACCGCAGGGGCGCGATCCGTCCGGACAGACAAAAGGCGCAACGGTAGGGACACCCGCGGGAGGACTCGATGTAACAGATCCGTCCGCCCAGCGCCGCAAAATATTCGTCACTGTACGGAGAGGGCGGTGTATCGGTGTAATGCTGTTCGGCAATGGATACCACGGTGTTGTCTTTGCGCAGATACAAACCGGGGACCGGCTCACCGCCGAAGGTGAGCATATCCAAAAAGGCGGGAAAGGCAAATTCTCCTTCGCCGCACAGTACGTAATCGACAAACGGATACCGTTGCAGTACCTCTGTTCCGCGCCAGGCCACCTCCGGGCCGCCCAGAATCACCGTGCATCCCGCCGCCTTGACGGCGCGGGCAATTTCCAACGTTTGGGTGACGTTCCAGATATAACAGCTCAACGATACCACGTCCGGCCGCTGTTGCAGTATTTTATCGGCAAAGGCGCGCAGATCACCGTTGACGGTACCCTCCAATACGGTAATCTCGTATGCACCGCGGGCAAAGGCGCGTACCCCCGCCGCCAGACACCAGGGAGCAGAGGACATATGAATGTATTTTGCATTTAAACAGCCGATTACGACCTTCAATTTACTCACCAATCTTTTTTAGTCTTTGTAAAAGGCAGCAATACCCTTTTTGTATTCTTCAAAATAGCGGTCAAAGCCTTGCGGAGCGGGCGCAACGGTGTGTTTTTCCATTTTGCCGAACACACGGTTCTCCAACCAGTCGCCCAGTGTAAGATCACCCTTGCAATTCATATAGGCGGCCAGCAGAGCCATACCCCAGGCGCCGCCTTCACCGGCCGTTTCGGAAACGGAAACCGGAGTGTTCAGGGCGTCTGCCAAAAATTGTTGGGCAACGCCCTTGACCTTAAACAAACCGCCGTGAGCATTGAAATTGCGGGCGGTCACGTTTTCATTGACCGTCAGGATCTCCATACCGAATTTCAGCGCCGCCACCGCCGCGTACAGCTGGGCGCGGAAAAAGTTGGCCAGCGTAAGATGGCTGTTTTGGGTGCGATAATAGGCAGGTTTGCCCTGCTCCACTGCAGCAACCGGCTCGTTGGCCAGAAAGTTATAGGCGATGACGCCGCCGCAATCGTCCTCTCCCGTCAGGGCGTGGGTGTACAGCAGTTGATACAGTTCGCCCTTGTCCTGCTCCATTTGCAGCAGGGCGGCAAACTGGCCGAACATTTTTACCCATAGATCCAATTCGGAGGATCCGTTGTTGCTGTGTACCATAGCAACGGGATGAGCGTCAGGGGTCGTGACTACGTCAATTTCGGGGTACGTTCCCGTCAACGGCTGTTCCAGTACCAACATAGAAAAGACCGAGGTGCCGGCTGAAACGTTACCGGTGGCCTCCTTGACGCTGTTGGTGGCGACCATACCCGTGCCGCCGTCACCCTCCGGGGGACACATGGGAATACCGTGTTGCAGTGTACCGGTGGGATCCAGCAATCGGGCGCCCTTGGCGCTCAGTACGCTGCCGGTATGTCCGGCCAAGCGAACTTGGGGCAAAATATCACGGATCTTCCACGGAAAGCCCTTGGGGGCGATCAAACTGTCAAATTTATCCAGCATTACGGGGTCGTAATCGTTATCGCGAATAGGGAACATACCCGAGCCATCGCACACACCTATCTCCCAATTGCCGGTCAGCAGATAATGCACGTAACCGGCAAGGGTGGTGATGTGGCGCACCTGAGGCAAATGTTCCTCTCCGTTTAAAATGGCTTGATACAGATGGGCAATGCTCCACCGTTGGGGAATGTTGAAACGGAACAGTTCCCGCAGTTCGGTGGCCGCCTGCTCGGTGGTGGTGTTCCGCCAGGTGCGGAAGGGGACCAGCAGATCATCGTTTTCGTCAAAGGCGAGATAACCGTGCATCATCCCTGATATGCCCAAGGCATCGACCTTTGTCAGCGGCACACCGTATTTTTTACGTACGTCTGCCTGCAAGGCGGCAAAACAAGCCTGCAGTCCTTCTCGTACCAATGCCAGATCATAGGTCCAATAGCCGTTTTCCAGTTTGTTTTCCCATTCATAGCCGCCTGCGGCAATGGGGGTGAAGGTTTCGTCGATCAGACACGCCTTGATGCGGGTCGAGCCCAGCTCGATACCCAAAAAGATATTTTGATTTAAGATTTCCTTGTTCATATTATTCTCCTTTTAAGAAATACTGACGGTATTGGGTGGGGGATTTGCCGATGATTTTGCTGAAAACACGGGAAAAATACAGCGGATCCTCAAATCCTACGGCAAAGGCGACCTGGGCGACCGGCAGCTCGGTAGAGCGCAAGAGATGCTTTGCCTTGGTGATGCGTACGTCGCGGATATAGCGGGCGGGGGCGGGCAGATTGCGGTGCTTGAACTTTTTATAAAGTTGGGTGCGACCCAATCCCGTTACCTGCATCAATAACTCCACTCCCAGATCACTCCGATGCAGATTGTTGCCGATAAAATGGAGGATGGATTTGGTGGAACTGTCCACTACCAATTGCCCCTCCGAGGGGAAGGTGGCGATAAAGGAGGCCATCAGCCGCACCGCCATCCCAAGAGTGTCGTAATATTCGCTGCCGTGATAGCTGTATCGTTTGGAAAGGATGGACTCCAGCATTTTTCGTTGCTCGTCGGTGCAGGTGGCGATGGGGACGCGAGCGGAAAAGCCGACTTTGGGCAGCATTTCCTCAAAGAGGGGACCGTCCAGCAACAGCCACATGTATTTCCACGGCTTGCCGCCCGCCGACCAATAACAATAGCCAACGCCCGCCGGCTGGAAAAAGCATTGACCCACCTCCAGTGGATAGATCTCTTCGTCGATCTTTAAAAAACCGGCGCCTTCCAACAGATAGATCAGGCAATAATTGCTGGTTTTCTTGGGTTTTGTGTGATTTTCATGGCCCAGATTAAAATTCAGATGATATTGTGTGATGGCTTCGTCGTTCACGTTTCCGCCCCCCTTGCGTACAAAAATCCATCATAACGAACAAAAATCTATTTGTTTGCGTACGATTTCCTATATAATGGTAACATAGGAGTGGTAGAATGTCAATGTCTGCCCGAATTTGAAAGGAGAAATGCAAATGAACGCAAAACGAATCCTTTGTTTGTTGCTCAGCCTGCTGTTGTGCCTGTCTATGATGGGTACCCTGTCTCTGTCTGTAGCAACGGCCGCCACGGCTGATGAGGCCCTGACGGACAACATGATTTTTGTCAATCTCAGTTGGACCCCCGCCAACCTGCCTGCGCAGTATACGGTGGACGGTCGCACCTATGATCTGGTGTGGGAGCGCAATGCATACGCCAACGCACAGAAAGCGGTGGATGCAGCGCCCGAGGGCGGCACGGTCTATCTGTGCGCCGGCGGCTATACCCAGAACTTCACCATCAAAAAGAGCCTGACGTTGCTTGGCGCCAAGCACGGTATTGACCCCAATATCCGCGGCGCCAAGGAGAGCGATCCCTGGACCCTCAATCCCGAGCGTGGTCTAGGGGAGACCGTCATTGAATGCAGAATTTATCTGGGTATGGATGCCAACAAAGTCTACAGTGATTATGCCTCCATCACCATTGACGGTATCAAGATGAGTGACGATGCACAGCTCACCGCCAACAACGGCGGCGCCGGCTACGTGGATCTTAAGATTAAAAATATTTATGTTGCAGAAATTGACCGTCAAACCGGTCCCGTTATCTTTGCAACCTCTTATTATGGCGAAGCCAACCTGATGAAGCGGTATATCACCGTGGACAATATGCGTGTAGAGGGCTTTACCGAGGGAACCAACGTTTTAACCGTTACTGCCGACGGTCTGGACGTCAGCGGTGTGTATATGGACGAGAACTGTACCAAGCCTTTCTTTGCTACCGCTTCTGCCTCCACCGGCCCCACCGACGAGGTATATTGGAACATTCACGACAACTTCTTTGCATCACCTCTGGCAAGAGTGATGTATATCAACTGGTTCACGGCCGCCTCAAACGGTCAGGATCTGACCACGGGCGTTTCTCAACGCAGTAAGATCATCAACTACATCTATAACAACGTATTTGTGGATGCCACCGTCGGTTTCCGTTTTGATAAGCAGCAAAACGTATATTTCAATTATTACGGCAACTCTTTTTACAACGACAACAGCACCACCAATGCAAACGGCCTGATCTACGGTTGGATCGACTATGCCAACCGTGGTGCGTATGCCGATCAGATCGTTGTGAAAGCCAACAAATTTATCGGTAACTTCCCCATTGCGTACGTCCTCAAATGGAGCACAACCAACGTGGACGTTTCCGGTAACTACAGCTGTGTGAACGGCGCCGTCTGCCCCACGCCGCTGGTGGAGACCTCCATGGCCACCGAGGAGTGGTACTGGCTGGACGAGGCCATGACCGTTAAGAGCAACGACGAAAATCCCGGTGCGGGCGTTACCGTCACCGCCACCCAAGGGCTCTATAACGGCAAGCCCGTCACCGCTTCAAACAGCTTGCCCGACGATGCCGTGCTGGTCAACCCCTCCTGGACCGAGGCCAACGTTCCCGCCACCTTCACCGTGCGGGGTAAGACCTTTACCCTTCACTGGGGTGTCAACGCCTTTGCCGATATTCCCACGGCCGATGCCGCCGTGCGTGATTTCGGTACGATGTATCTCTGCCCCGGCACCTATTCCACAGCGCACACCACCACCAAAAACCTAACCATTCTGGGCCCCAACTTCGGCATCAATCCCAACGTCAAGGGACAGAATGAAAGAGATCTCTGGACCCTCAACCCCAACCGCAGCGCCGAGGCCAACATTACCGTCTCTCTCAACCTCAGCGCCGCTACCGGTGTTGATAACGCCGATTTTATGGTAGTGGACGGCGTACAGCTTACCGGCGCCGGTAATCTGCGCTCCAATGCGGCCACCATTCAGGGCTATGCCAAAGTTACCATTAAAAATATTTATATCAAAAACAACAGCACCAACCCCCTGTATCTGTTCCCCTACTATCCCGGCACCGGTGCGGATGCCAACACCTTCCGCCGTGACGTCACCATCGAAAACGTCCGTGTGGAAAAGCACACCGGCTCCGACGGTGTACTGCGCCTGACCGCCGAGCGGGCTGACATCAGCGGTGTTTATATGCACACCGACTGTACCAAGACCTTCCTTACCACCTGCTCTGCTTCCAACGGCCCCACCACCGAGGCGGTATGGAATCTCCACGACAACCAGTTTGCCGCTCCCGTGGCCCGTGGTCTTTATCTCAACTGGGAGTCTGTGAATGCTTACAGCTCCGTTTCCCTTGCTACCGGCGTTTCCAAACGTAATAAGGTTGTTACCAACGTTTACGGCAACGTTTTCGTAAACTTCTACAACGCAAGCGCCTCCAGTAACAACAACCGTTCTCTGGCTGCCAGATTTAAAGGACAGAACGGCTACTTCAATCTGCACGGCAACGCCTTCTATCAGGACAATGCCGTGATCGACACTCACATCGCCTTCCAGTTCTATTCCGGCGGAAGTATGGACTATTCCGACCAGATGACCTGCAAGAACAACCGTTTCATCGGCGAATACGCCTACGACGTGTATTACAATCAGTCCACCGTCGCCGTGGATATCAGCGGTAACTACGCCGTTAAGGACGGCACCGTTCGTGGCCTGCTTACCTCCGGTAATGCGGGTACCACTGCGCAGGACTACTATTATCTGGATGCTTTGATGACCAAAAAGAGCACCGATACTTCCGTTCTTCTGGCTCCCACCAAGGTAAGCTATGATATGAATCAGCCCGGCACGGGACGTGCCGACGGTGTGGTCACCGTCACCCTGCCCACGGGGCACATGGCCGAGGACATCTATCTCTTCTGGGCGGATGCCAACGGCAAGCTTGCGGGTTACAGCGGTTTTGCTCCCTTTAAGGTGGCCGGCAAGGTTACCTCCAACCGGATCAAAAACGGTACGCTCGTTCCCGCCGGCGCCACCCGCCTTCTGGCCTACACCTATTCCGCAGAGTGCGGTCTGTCTGAAACCTTTGCCTCCGTTGATCTGCCTGCAAATGCGGCGCTGAAAGCATCTTCTTTGGGCGCATTGAAGGCAGAATTCCAGGCGGTGGGCGACCTTCATATCGCATCCAAGACCGTGGATCGTATCCATCACGACGAGCATATGTATGCCATGCTCAACGATATCAAGACTCTCAGCCCCAACTCCATCGGCATCTTCGCCAACGGCGACCTGCCTGACAGAGGTACCGACGCCGATTATCAGAAGGTTCTGGGGATCCTTGGCTCCGTAGAGGGCGCCGCAGACTTCTATCCCACCTTCGGTAACCACGAGACCTTCCGTTTTGATCTCCCCGTTCCCAGCGGAAAGACGCTGGCGGACTATCAGGATCCCTTCTTTGATTACTTTGGCGATATGATTCCCGCCGATGCCGTCTTTGCCGGCGGTGAGCGTTTCAGCACCCTGACCTATGCCTTTACCAAGGGTGGATATAAATTTATCTCTCTGGGTACCGACGTGCTGGATCAGAACAGAATGAAGCTCAATGATACCACCGTTACCTGGGTCAAAAATCAGCTCGATGCCGACCGGGATCCCACCCGTCCCGTATTCGTCATTATGCACCAGACCCTGTCGGATACCGTTGCGGATGACGACGGCGTACTCTCTCCCACCGATGCGGATCTGAAAAACCTCTTTAAAAATTATCCCGAGGTCTTTATCTTCAACGGTCATACCCATACACCTTTGAACAATCCCATTTCCGCCTATATCGGCGACGAAAGCTTCCCCAGCTCCTTCAACTGCTCCTCCGTCGGCTATATTCCTGAGGAATATCTCGGCAATAAAGAAACTGCAAGAGTCGGCAGTGAAGGCTTCTACGTATACGTTTACGAGAATGCAGTCCTCGTTCGCGGCCGTGACTTTATCAACGGTGAGTGGGTCACCTCCGCACAGTACCTTATTAATACTGCCGACGGTGCCCCCGACGTTGAAGATCCGGTGGTAGAAGCACCCGTCTACGGTATGACGACCGCCGAATTGATTCGCACCGCTGACAATACCATCGGTGGCTCCGCCACCTGCTGGCTGCCTGCCGACAACAAGGTGGACGATCTGGTACTCTTCTTTGCAGACAAGGATGGCGGCATCCTCGGCACCCAGCCCTTTGCCACCGCCACCGTCAGCGATTCCTTTGCTTCACAGTACGTTTCCATCGGCTTTGCGAGTGTCAGCATTCCTGCCGCCGCCGATTACATTTTGATTTACTCCCATTCCGACGAAATGGGATATTCCACCAACTGTGACGTAATCCGACTGGACGAAATCTCCGTCACTACCGGCACCAACGTTTCCTCCAGCGGTATGATCTCCGCCGACAAGTTTATTTACAAACTGGGTGAGCCCATCAACGTCACCGCCACCTGGCAAAAGACCGGTGACTGGGTTGGTATGCAACTGGCCAGTATCACCAGCGGCTCCCACCTCTACTATCATCTGGATGAAACGATTTCCGACACGCCCCTTGATATTACCAAGCAGTCCGTGATTGAGGCAACCTCCAAGTATAAGTACAATCCGGTAACCGCAGGCTATTGGCAGATCGGCTGGATCTCTGCCGACAATCCCAAGCAGACCTTCCAGACCGGCAAGCTTGCCGAGCATCTGATCACCATTCACGTTATCGATCCCGAGGAGCCCAAGGCTTTTGGTCTGCCCCTGCTGACGACGGGTGATGCCGCCATCGGTAACACCATCTACGTCACCGTGGAGGATGCCTTTGCCGCCGCAAAGAACGGTCAGACCGTCAAACTCCGTGACAACGTCACCACCGGTCAGGTGATCATCCCCAACGGCATTACACTGGATCTCAACGGCAAAACCATGACGGCCACCTACGTGGTTGGCTTTAACGGTTCCAAGTTGATCAACTCCGCCGAAAATGCCGACGGTATGATCCTTGTTGCCAAGGAAAACGTGATTCTTTCCAAGAACAATCCTTACCTGCCCGTATATGATGAAACGAACGGCTGTTATCTCTTCACCCGTGTGAAGAACGACCGTTTTGAGCTGACCACCGAGGGTGGCAAACCTAAGTATTCCACCTCTCCCATGTTTAAGGACTACGCCCATTCTTTCCTGAATACCGAAGCCAAGGCTGCCGCCTCCGGCGTGGACGTGATCATTCGTCTTACCTGGACCGACAGCGAGGGTCAGTACGTGGGCACCCAGGATTATACCTATCTGGATTCCTCCATTGCCGAGGTTATGGCTTCCTACGTAAGTGAGAATGGCGCCGTCAACTATGGCAAGCAGTTCTACGGTATCTTCGTGGGCAGTGAGATTGAGAGTGGCGTCAGCGTCACCGTTTCCACCGTGGTAAGAAGTGCCGCCGGTGTTGAGATGGTCAGCGCCGCCCTCCCCCTATTTGCATAAGGAGGTCGTCTCTGTGAAAGATTATCTTACCCCCGAGATCACCACTTTGGAAATCGTGGTGGAGCCCCGCACCGAAATCGGCGTCGGCTCCAATACACTCCCGCCTGAGGATGAAAATTGGTAAATATAAAAAGGTGTTTGTCCTGTCATAGGACAAACCCCTTTTTTCATTAATGAACAACACACTCCGGGCGGCGGCGACTACGGGGCACCTCAAAAATTTGGCAGTCTGCGCCGAGTGTTCTATGCTGTTTGAACACTCGGTAAAAAGCAGACGAAAATTTTTGGGGAATAAGGAGGAGGTGCACCCCCTCCTGCCGGTAAGCCTTGTCCTTGCGGCAAGGCTTGGGCAGATGAGCGGGGTGAGGCCGACGACCAAGCCGCCCTCCGAGGCGTCCGTAGTGACACGGGGATTTTGACGACAAGAGGGTCAAAATTCCTACCGCTGACCTCGTTTTGCACGAACTTTAAGGATTCGGACGTCCCCTCACGTACCTAACTCTTAAAGAGGCAAGATAACAGAAGAAAGATAGATACAATTGCCACTTGGCGGGCGACTGTTAAAATCCAAAGGATGGGCGTAGGACGGCGTAGTAGTGATAGGCGGAGGGCATTCTTGCCAGGCGGATGTCAGCGCTGTAAGTATCGTTTGCAAGGGAGGAAAGATTGATGAAAATACCGTCTCCGATGTACATATACAGCGGCTCACTCGACTGAAATTTAACTACAAGTATATCACCGATGACCAGATCCTGCTCACGGGCAAGGCGGTTGCGGTCGGTGTTTACTTTGGTCGTTGCGGTGTATTGATTGGGGGTGAAGAAGCGCCGACCGCCGTAAAGCGTAGGAGCAACCAATTTGCAGTAGGGGCTTGCCGTGTTCAGGCTCCACGCCTTGTTGGAGGAGTTTCCGGCGTTGGTGACCGATGAGAATAGAGAGGAGCGCAGGGCGCTGATGTCCAGCGTGCCGCTGCCGCTGACAAAGGGAGCTGTAAGTCCTGCCTTGGTATAGATCTCG
>JAZQDW010000014.1:0-7140 GCA_045546995.1 Eubacteriales bacterium | reverse complement strand
TGAGTAAGGAGGCAGCTATGAAAGACTATATCGCCCCTGAAATCGAGCTGCTTGACATCGTTGTCGAGCCCCGCACCGAGATCGGCGTCGGCTCTAACACCCTCCCACCCGAGGATGAAAATTGGTAAACGCCACCGGCGTTTGCCGTGATAAAAACAAAAAGGTGTTTGTCCTATAACAGGACAAACACCTTTTTTAGTGACCTTTAGGGGCGGCAATTTGCCGCCCGCTCTGTGTGTGCTAGACTGCGGTTGCATATTTATTTATAAAGTTTTCTGAAACCACCCGGTGTGATGTTGAGATGGCTTTTAAAGATCGAGTGAAAAAATTTGATATCGTTGATGCCCACAGAACGGGCGATCTCTGCCACGGGCAGATCGGTGGTCTCCAACAGCAGACAGGCCTGCTCCAAACGAATCTGCTGTAGATAGGAGGAAAAGCTCTGCCCCACGGACTTTGAAAATCGCGCCGAAAGATATTCGGCGGAATAGCCCATTTCCGCCGCGATCTCCTTGAGACGGAGGGGACGGGCATATTGCTCCTTAATGCGGGCAACGATAGGCTCGGTGAGTTCGTCATAGGTTTCGGTATCGGTATTTGGCTCCAATTGCCGCAGGGCGGCAAGCATGATTTTGATAAACTGGGAGCGGATCCATTCTACGTATCCGTATTTCTTTTCCGTATATTCCAAAATAATGTCATCGATCAGTGCCTTCACGGTGCCGTCGTCGTTGAATATTTTGTTGGCAAAATTTTGCGTGGTGGGATGGTAGCAATATTTTAATAGGTAGCAACTTAGAATATCCGAAAAGCTATCCTTGCCCGCCAGCGTTCTGTCAATAAAATCGGGAGCAAAGAGGAAATTGATGATCCGATAGGGCTCCTCGGAGACCCGTTCCATCCAATGGACCATACCGTGGTCCACGAAAAAATATTCTCCCGCCTCAATCCTCTTGGCTTCATCGCCGAAATAGTGCATCACGGCGCCTTTTTCCAGATAGGCAAACTCCAAAACGTCGTGATCGTGGGGGTAAATATAATCTTCATCATTGGTGGCAACGTGAAAATTCAGATGGCTGTCACCGCGGTGGACAACCAAGCGGACGGTAATAGTTGATTTTTTCATATAATATACCTATAATTGTATTAAGAAATGGGGATTTAATAATTTGATTATATCATATATACTAAAATTAAGTCAATATGCAAATCACAGGTTTGACAGGAGGAGTATATATGAAACGTGGTTTGATGAAACGAGGGATTTCGTGGATGCTGATATGCGTTCTTTGCTTTTCGCTGGCGCCCTTTGCCGCCGCAATCAGCGTTGACGTGCAGAACGCAGATCATCTCTTTTTTGATGATTTCAGCAGCGGTGACGACAGTAAGTGGAAAAACTACCGCGGAAGCGGTACGCTGAACGTGTCTGACGGCGTGGCCACTGCAAGCGGGGCCTATGAGGCAACTCCCGCAGACACAAACCTGCAAACGAAAGGTGACTTTGAACTGAGCGTTGAGTTAAAGCCCGCCAATGCTTCTTCCTGGGCAGGTGTACAGTTCAATATGGAAAGCCTTTCCAATAACAACTGGGGTAAGACCGGTTATTTTCTATACGTGCGCGGCTCGGGTGTTGTTGAATTCATAGCGGCAAAGGGCGCAACGCTTGCCGCCGCAGTTCCTGTGCCTGACTTTGATCTGAATGCTATGACTAAGATCCGAGTGGAATATACCGCCGTTACCGGCAATATCAAAGTGTATTTTAATGATAGCACCACCCCTACCATTGACGTCATTGATACCCAATATACCGGTGGTTATTTCAGTATTACCACGCAAAGCGGTGGTCAGTATGACAGTTACGGCATAAGATGTCCGTGGCTCTTTCACGAGGATTTCAGCACCGATCTGAGTCAATGGCAGACCATCAGTACGGGGATCACCGTATCGGACGGTGTGGCAAGCTCTACTGTCTCTCCGGCACAGATCGCCCCCTTGGATTGCGATGGCAATCTGCTGAAGACTACGGGAGATCTGGTGATCAATTGTGACGTGGTATCAACCAATTACTGGAGCGGACTTCGTTTTAATAAGCCGGACGGTACTGCCGGCGGTAACTGGGCGTACGGCTATTTTCTCTACGTTAAAAACGGTGGAACGGCAGATTTCTATTGCTGTAGCGCAAGCGGCAACAAGGATTTGGCAAAAGGAGTTACCGTGCCCGATTTTGATACTTCCACCAAAGAAACGGCCATCAGAGTGGAATATACCGCCGAAACCGGCAACATCAAGATTTTCTTTAACAATAATGCGGAGCCGACCATCAACGTGAACGATACGACTTATAGTGGCGGTTATCTGGAAATGATCATAAACAATGGCAACAAGGGTGATAATTTCTCTGTGATCGGCACGCGGGACGTACAGCTCAATGTTACGAAATTAACGGTTGATTATGAGAGCAAAACCATTGTTTTGCCCACCTTTGACGGATATACTACCAGCATTTATAGCAGTAGTGATGAGAACGTGGTTACCCTCAGTGGCGCTGTCAACACCCTGCAGGGCGGCGCCTCCCAAGTGGTGCTGGCCTATACCGGCACCAACGGAAACGTAACCTACAGCGATCCCATTTACGTATGGGTCAACGGTCTGCGCCAGGAGATCGCAGAGTCTGTTAAGATTATCTCGGCGAGTGATACCGATCACCACTCTGCCTGGCCCGCAAGCTATCTGATCAACGGCGAGCTGACGGGCAACAATCTTTCAAACCCCGAGTGTTGGTCAACAAGCAGTAACAGCATAGCGTCAGCGGACGTTACCTTGGTTTTGGAAGAGGCAGGTACCGTCACCGGTGTAACTCTCTATCCGAGATACAATAACGCTACTACGTTTCCAAAGAGTGTTAAAGTATACCTTTCCGCTGATGGCAGCAGTTGGTCGGAGGCGGTAGTGGAGAAAGACAATATCATCGTTACCGGCACACAGACGGCCCAAACGTATTATTTTGAGCCGGTGGACGACGTGCAGTATGTAAAATTCACCTTTGAACAAAATTCCGGATTGCATATTCAATTGGCAGAGATCGAGGTGTTGACCACTCCCGAACTGAAAACGGTGGAGGAAGCGGCGGACGCCCTGACGGTGGCCCAGATGGAGGATCAGGTCATTATGAATTATCCCTCCCTCTACGAGGCAAGTATTGTGTCCTGCACTCCCGATGGTTTGGTGGATGCCGAGGGTAATATTGCAATGCCCGCCGACGATACCGAAACCGTTTTAAGCATTCAACTCACCAGCCGTCTGGATGCGACTCAAACGAAAACGGTGAATCGTTCCTTGACCATCAAGTCACAGGCAACTCTGGATTTGGAGGCACTGATGAAGAAAACGAATTTGATTCCCTGCCCCGAAAGGGATGCAAATAAAATAACCTTGCCCACCGTTCCCGAGGGATACAGCGTGGCAATCGCGGAAAGCGATCATCCCGAGGTGGTGGACCTGGAGGGCAATATCACGAGAAGTGACGACACCACCTACGGCGTCCGTCTGACCCTCAAGATTACCGACAACAAAACCGGTAACAGCCGCCTGACCGAGCCCCTTTTGGTGCCCATCTACAAGACCTTTGTTGCTCCCACCATGACCCAAGAGGAGATTGATGCAGTTCACGCCGATTGGAAGACCAAAAAGTACGGTTGGTTTGTCCATTTCGGTCGTTACAGCTATCAGGACGGCAGTAACGTCCAATCCACCGACGAGGCGGCAAACAACTTTGACGTCAAGCAGTTTGCCAAGGACGCCGCCGATCACGGCTATGAATACGTGGTATTCACCGTTTGGCACGCAGAGATGCGTACGCTGTTCCCCAGTATGACCAACGCGCGTTGGAGAGAGGATCGTAGAAGCGAGGGCAGTGAGCTGTGGAAGCCCTATTCCGACCGTGACGTCATTGACGAGCTGATCACCGAACTGGACAAATACGGCATTGATCTGCACCTTTATACCCATCCTGCCGACGGTCACGACCTGAAAGGTGAGGATCAGCTCAATACCGGTTGGGCGGACAGCGCCGGACAGTTTGCCACTTGGAACCAGTATGTAAATGAACTGTATTATGAAATGAGTGAGCGCTACGGCACCCGCATCAAGGGTTATTGGTTTGACGGTGTGTACAATCACGTGCCCATCGGCGATCCTCAGGCAAGACTGAAGGAGACCTGCAAGACCTTTAATCCTGCCATGATCCTGACCATGAACGATGCCTTCAACGAGAAGTATACCAACAGCCGCAACGATCACAACTGTCCCGACTATCATTGCTGGGAGGTCAGTCGCGCTGACGTTGACTATGCTGCTAATATGAATATCTCCCGCCATCAGGCGGCGATCTGTCTGGGTAAGACAAGTCAGTGGGCGGCCATGATCCCGCAGACGCAGGATATCGGACTGCCGCCGGTGACCGACGTATTCCGTTATCTGGTAGCGTTGTCCTCTGTGTCCAATCAGGGCGGCTACCTGACCTCCATGGGTTATTATCAATCCACGCCCGACACCTTTGATACCGATCAGGATCTTTGGATGAAGGATGTCCGTCAGTTCTATCTGGATCTCAACAATATTTATATTACACCTGTAAAAGAATCCATTATGGGCACCTCCATCGGTAAGGCGTATCCCTCTCCCGAACTGGTGACCGTGAATGATCTGGAGTGGGGCGTATCCACCGAGTCTTTGGACGGCAAGAACGTCTATCTCCACGTGCTCCATGCACCCGAGGGCAACACCCTTACTCTGCCCAAAACGGCAGACGGCACCATTCTGGGTGAAAATGCCGTACTGATGAATATGGACGGTACCACCACCGAGGGTGTTACACTCACGAAGACCGAGAGCGGTTATACCGTTACTCTGCCCGAGGGTACCGCTTGGGATGCGGTAGACACCGTCATCAAGGCAGAGCGTGTCGGCTATGACGAGACCATTCCCGCCTATGAGGGTGACAAGGTATTCTATGATGATACCGTTGACGGTCTGGCTGTAGGTAACAAGGTGATCCGTGAGGTGGACGGCAAAGAGGTTTATCTCACCGTCGGTACCAACATCACCGGTCGCATCACCGACGATTGTTATGATGTGATCGACGGCATAAAGCAGGTATATTTCCTTGCCCGCGAGTACGAGCTGTTCCACGTTTACAGCGGTCAGGCCTATGCCTTCTACGGTGCCAAAGCAGGTATCAATCCCAACGACAAAGATGACATTACCAAGCCGAGTGCCTTGCGCGCAAGCGACGAGGGCGAGACCGTATTGGTTGGCGCGGTCAAGGCAAACGCCGCTTACGGTACCGCTTATACCGTCTTTGGCGGCTCGGCCATCTTCGACGGCTTTACGCTGAAAGGAAATGCAAAATTCAGCATCGGCGTTCTGACAGAAGAACGAGATGTCAATGAGGTGGTGGCACTGGATGTGATCAACTGCCGTAACTCCACCGCCGAGGATGCCTATGCTATGGCGCCTGCAACTGCCTTCATTCACGGCACCGGAGCAGAGCATAAGATCGTAAATATCAAAAACAACCGTTTTGACGGCGTTTGCTTTGACGGCACCTCTGCCACGGGCCCGATTGTTGTCCGCAACTGGGAAGGCGTGGTAGAAGGTAACTACATCAGTTTGAAAAACTCTGTTACCATCGACAATGACGCCGCAGTGACCAATATCTTCTGGTTAAAGGGCGAAACCCGCAGTAATAAGGATTGGTACGGCAAGCAGAACGTCACCATTCAGAACAACTATCTGGCGGGACGTGTGAGTACTTCAGTCACACCGCAGTGGTACGACGAGTACAAGGTACACATTCTTGGTAATACCATTGCGCCCACTGTCAGCGGATACTCTCTGATCAATATTTATACGGCCGGTAGCGCCACCATTGACGGTGCCACCAAGTATTATTCCAATATCGACACCGCCGATATTAAAATCAGCGGTAATAAGGTGATCAATCCCGATGCGTTGAGTCTGAGCTTTGTCAATATCTATGGCACGGTGTCCGCTACTCCCGCCGATCAGGTGGCAGAGATCTACGCCTATAAAGCGGGCAATATCAAGATCACCCATAACGACTTTGACTACGGTACCGTCAGCGGCAACGCCTTTGGCGGGACGGCGGTCAGCGGTTATGACAATCTGGTCTTTGATATCACCTGCAATAAGTACGGCGCCACCGTCAACCCCGTGAAGAGTGGACTAGCGGTCAACTTCGCCGCACTGAATGATTCCAACGAGACGGCGCACAAACAGGTGGAGATCGCGGAGGATGTTGCCCCCACCTTAACCACCGAGGGTGTCGGAAATAAGGTTTGTACCTTCTGCGGCACCTTGCTGGCTGAGAATATCGTACTGCCCGCCGAGGGTGAAGCAATGATTGGCTCCGTCGGATACACCTCGCTGGAAGCGGCGCTGAAAGACGCCAAAAACGGCGATACGGTAAAACTGATTGCCGACGTTACCATCTCCGAGGCGATGGTGAAAAACGGCGTCACGCTGGATCTGAACGATAACGTCTTGACGGCGGATTATCTGGTAGGATTTAACGGCGCTGTCGTTATGGATTCTGCCGAAACCGGCGCCGGTAAGATCGTCATTGCCAAGGCAAATCTGGCTCTGTCCAAAGACAATCCTTATCTGCCCGTCTACGACGAGGCCGCCGGCGCCTACCTCTTCACCCGTGTGAAGAACGACCGTATTGCAGTGACCACCGAGGGTGGCAAACCTAAGTATTCCACCTCTCCCATGTTCAAGGCCTACGCTCATCCCTTGATGGATACCGAGGCCGAGGCTGCCGCCTCCGGCGTGGACGTAATCATCCGTCTTACCTGGACGGACAGCAATGGTCAGTATGAAGGCTCACAGGATTATACCTTCTTTGATACTTCCATTGCCGAGGTTATGGGCTCCTACGTCAGTGAAAACGGCACGGCCAATTATGAAAAGCAGTTTTACGGTATCTTCGTGGGCAGCGAGATCGAGAGCGGCGTGGACGTATACGTCTCCACCGTTGTAAAATCTTCTGCCGGCGTAGAGATGGAAAGCGCCAAAACGGCACTCTTCACCGCTGAGTAAGGAGGCAGCTATGAAAGA
>JAZQDW010000013.1:0-4853 GCA_045546995.1 Eubacteriales bacterium | reverse complement strand
GCAGGCTTGGCATATCATCACCGCGCGAAGCGTGGTGCATATCATCAGCCCCTTTGGGGCTGTATCTCATCACGCTTTAGCGTGCATCTATCTGCGGCTTGATGATATACAACACTTCGTGTTGGTGATATGCAATTCCTGCGGAATTGATGATATCCACGGCTATGCCGTGATTTTGCGTTTGAGTTCGAAACCTTATTACAAAACAGCAAAAATATCTTTTTCATAGCTCATAGACAAATAAAGCAGACCTCGGATCGAGAAGAAGGTCTATTTTTGTGGCCGCTATGGTAAATATCCTTGCATTTCTGCCCGAAAGGCTTTATAATTTAGATATAACAATCTAAAAAGGAGCAAAAACATGAGAGAAAAGCTTTCCAAAATCTACACTGCGGATAAACTGAACCGTCAGGTGAACCGTTATGAGGCGGTGGTCGCTACCTTTGAGAAAAAGTTTGGTACGGCGCCTACGCATTTGTTCAGCGCCCCCGGCAGAAGTGAGATCTGCGGTAATCATACCGATCATAATATGGGTAAGGTAATGGCGGCTGCTATCGATTTGGATATTGCGGCGGCGGTAGCCCCCCGTGAGGATGACAAGATCGTGCTGGCCAGCGACGTGTTCTCCACCTGTGAGATCGACATTGGCGAGCTGGAGGTTCGCGAAGGCGATATGGGCACCAGTGCCGCCATCGTTCGTGGTGTTGCCGCCAAAATGCAGGAAGAGGGATATAAGATCGGCGGATTTTCGGTGTATGAGGTCAGCGACGTGCTGAAAGGCTCGGGTATGAGCTCCTCCGCCGCCTTTGAGATTTTGGTGTGCACCGTGTTTAGCCATTTATATAATGATGGGGCGTTGGATGCCGTGCGCGCGGCTCAGATCTCCCAATATGCGGAAAACGTATATTTCGGCAAGCCTTCCGGCTTGATGGATCAGACTGCCTGCTCGGTGGGTGGCTTTGTGGAGATCGACTTTGCGGATGAAAAAAATCCCGTTGTCTCTCCCATCGCTTTTGATTTTGCCGCCACCGGTTATAAGTTGGTCATTACCGACTGTCACGCTGACCATGCCGACGCCACCGACGATTATGCGGACATCCGTAAGGATATGGCGGCGGTCAGCGCCGTGTTCGGTAAGAAAAACCTCCGTCAGGTAGACGAAGGAGAATTTATGGCCAACCTTGGCAAAATCCGCAAAGAATGCGGTGACCTGGCCGTAATGAGAGCCATGCATTTCCTGGAGGAAAACAAGCGGGTCACGGCGGCGGCCGCCGCGCTGAAGGCAAATGATTTTGAGACCTTCAAGGAAAATATCATTGCCTCGGGCAGATCCTCGTATATGTATCTGCAAAACATCTATTCTTCCTCCAATCCTCGGGCGCAGGCCCTTTCGGTGGCACTGTGTGTCAGCGAAAAATTGCTTGCTCCCGTGGGCGGCGCCTGGCGTGTGCACGGCGGCGGCTTTGGCGGTACCATTCAGGCCTTCGTTCCCGGTCAGGCGGTGGAAGACTATGTTGCCGCAATGGAGGATCTGTTTGGCAAGGATTGTTGCTATCAGGTCAGCGTCCGTCCTCAAGGCGGTTATTGTATCAAATAAACCTTTGAAAAAACAGCGGTGCAGGCGCACCGCTGTTTTTATATGATTTGCACAAAAGAGCAGTTGTAAATTTGTTTAAGTTAACAAGGCAAAGAAACTTTCTTTTTTATATAATTATGATATAATTAAAATAGTAAATTTTTTGTAAAGGAGAATTTATATGAAAGCAAAGCGAATTTTCAGTTTATTGCTGACCTTAATGATGATGCTGAGCATGATCAGCGGTATCTCTCTGTCAGCAAATGCAGCCGAAGCCACGGTGGCAGCACTGCCCGACGGTACGATTTTTGTAAATCTTACCTGGACGGAGGCCACCCTGCCTGCCAGCACCACCGTAAACGGCAAGACCTTTACCCTGACTTGGGGCACCAATGCCTTTGCCACCGCCCAGGACGGTCTGGACGCCGCTGCGGCAGGCGGAACGGTTTATCTGTTCCCCGGTGAGTATGCGGGCTTTATCATCAAAAAGAACCTCACCGTATTGGGCGCCAAATACGGCATCAACCCCAACGTTAAGGGGACCAAGGAAACTGATCTTTGGACCAAAAACGCAAATCGCGGCACCAATGAAACCATTATTACCGACAACGTTTCCATGGGTGTCAGCGGCGCCACCGTCTATCAGGTAGCCACCGATATGACCATTGACGGCGTGATGCTTCAAGGCGCGGGTCAGATCCGTTCCAACGCCGCCGCCAAAAACAATAACGGCTTGGTAAAGATCACTCTGAAAAACTTCTATATCAAGAATTCCACCAAGACCACCGCACCCCTGTATCTCCAACCCTACTACGGTATGAGTGCCGCCACCGACAACCAATACCGCAGAGACGTCACCATTGAAAACGTCCGTGTAGAGGGTCAGACCCAAAAAGAGTTGATGGTACTGACTGCCGATAAGGCAGACATCAGCGGTTTGTATATGCATACCGATTGTACTCAGATCTTCTTTAATACCGCTTCCGCCGCCACGGGATACACCTCCGAGGTGGAGTGGAATATTCACGACAATATGTTTGCCAACCCTGTGGGCAGAGTCATCTACGTTGACTCGCAGAATGCCAAGGGCAACAGCCAAAGCCTTGTCAGCGATCTGGACAAGCGTAGCAAGGTAACCTTTAATTTTGAAGACAATATCTTTGTCAACTGCTTTGTTGCCAGCGGTACCAACTCCGGTTTTACACTGGCCTTCCGCCCCGCAACGCAAAACGTATATCTCAATTTTGACGGTAACGTTTTTTATAATACCAAAGCGCCCGGCGCCAGCCACGCTTGTATTGCCGGCTACGCTACCGTTGCCGCTGATTATTCCGATCAGATCACCGTTACCAATAACAAAATGATCGGCAAGATCATCAATGGCTTTTCCTTTGGTCAGATCGGTGGCTCCGGTTTGGACGTCAGCGGTAACTACACCAGTATTGACGGTGTGGTTTCCCACTTCCTCTGCTCCTGCGCCAATAAGCAGGATTGGTGGTGGCTGGATGAGGCCCTCACCAAGCGAAATGACGGCGGCGAAGTGCCTGCCGACCGTTTGGCAGATATCGAGACCGATTTGAAATGGCTGGGCCGTACCTATGTTGAGGGCGATCGCCACTATTTCAACTGGACCAATTCTGGCTATGAATTCAGAATCAACGGTACCGGTGCTACCGCGCTGATGACCACCAACTGTCCCAGCAGCAACCAAAGCTATCTGAAGATCTACGTGGACGGCGTGAACACCAAAACCGTTCAAATGACCTCCCCTGTGATGACCATCACTCTGGCTGAAAAACTGACGGACGGCCCTCACACCATCAAGGTCATAAAGCGGACCAATGGCCGTTCCTCCACCGCCGCTTTGAAAAAGCTGTGGGTGGACGAGGGCACCGAGATCCTCGAACCCAACAAGGCTGCCACCCGTAAGATCCAGTTCCTGGGTGACTCCATCACCGTCGGTTACGGTTCCATGGATTGGCTCAAACCCAGCGCGTGGAGTACTGACAGTGAGGACGGTACCATCACCTATGCCGCTCAGACTGCCGAGTACTTCGGCGCTGACAATCACACCGTGGCTGTTTCGGGCCGTGGTGTTATCTGGAACACCGGCGGCAACAAGGATACCGCTAATCACGCGCCTTTGATGTATGAGTATACCGACTGGAACAACCATGCTCAGTGGGATCACACCCTCTATCTGCCCGACGTTGTGGTCATCAATCTGGGTACCAACGACAAGGCCTCTTGTGTCACTTCGAACGATCAGGCTACCTTCAAAACCGCAGTATACAACCTGATCAAACAGGTCAGAAAAGACAATCCCAACGCTCACATCATCTGGGCCTTCGGCGCGATGGGCGATGGCAACAACGTTGCCGCCAACATTCAGGCCGCTATTGCTCAGCTCAAGACCGAGGGTGAGACCAAGCTTAGCTATGTTGGTATGGGTACCGGCACCACCTGTCTGGGTCACCCCACCAGCGCTGCCCACGAGGACAGAGCAGAAGAACTGATCGCTGAGGTGAAGGCTGTTACCGGCTGGGATGAGCACACCGCTTGCTCCTATGACGAAACCGTAATCACCGCCGCTTCCTGCAAGAATGACGGTCTGGCTGGTTACACCTGCAAGATCTGCGGCGACTATTATGAAGAAGTGATCCCCGCCGAAGATCACGTTGCTGATGACGAACTGGTAGTTGATACGGCACCCACCTGTGGCGTCGCCGGTATCGGCCACAGCGTATGTGAGGTTTGCGGCACCACCATTGAAGAGGGTATCGTTATTCCTGCCACCGGCGAGCACGTATGGGCCACCACCCTGACCCAGGGCGAAACCACCCACTACTATGCTTGTACCACCGACGGTTGTACCGCCAGAAATGAAGAAGCCGAGCATACTGCCGGCGACATCATTGTTGATACCGCTGCCGGTTGTAACACCACCGGTACCGGCCACAAGGATTGTACCGCTTGCGGTAAGACCCTGGAGACCGATCTGGTAATTCCCGCCACCGGCGAGCACGTTGCCGCCGATGAGCTGGTTGAAGACACCGCTCCCACCTGTGGCGCCGCCGGCGTAGGCCATAAGGTCTGCGGCACCTGCGGCATCACGCTGGAAGAAAACGTTGCCATTCCCGCTACCGGCAACCACACCTGGGACAATGGTGTTGTCACCACCGAGCCTACCACCAATACCGAAGGCGTTAAGACCTTTACCTGTACTGTCTGCGGTGAGACCAAGACCGAGAAGATCCCCACCACCGGTGTGGACGTA
>JAZQDW010000012.1:0-15826 GCA_045546995.1 Eubacteriales bacterium | reverse complement strand
AATTATACAAATTTAATTCTGCACGACAATCATTGCAATGGGTTTGGTCAAATTTTCCTTGAAAATTTGTAACCAAATCGAAGATTTGGCGTCGAAACAGTAATAGAAGTTACTGTTTCGACAAACCACAACCATTATACCGCCGATGGCCAGCCACCCCATACCGTCAATGGGCGGCAAATTTTGCCACGGAGCGGTGCAGGCCATCACCAATCCACCGATGAGCATCGAAGGACCTGTGATCTGAACGGCGCCGTACTCCCGGATGATCCCCACGGGATACATTGTATAGATCACCAGCGTCACGGCGCTGGTCAGCCCCCAGCCCAGTGCGGCAGGCGAAATGGAAAGAGAATGGATATTGCCGTGGGTGGCGGATAAAAACACGCCCACCATGGCCAGCCCCAACGCCAACAACTGCGCCCCGCCCGGCCAACGTTTTTTCTGCAGGCAAACCACCAGCATCACCAACACCGGCCCCACGTACTGCAATACCGTGCCGGTGCCCGCGTTGGAATAAAAGATGGCCTTCAGATAGGTAAACTGACAAAACAGCACGCCGCAGATGCCAAACACGGCGCAACCGGCCAACCCTTTGGGGGAGCGCCACAGCCGCCCCGTCGCCTTTTTGTCGGTGACAAGGGACAAAAGGATCAGTAAAACGCCGGCGCTGACCATACGGGTCATGGTCAAAAATCCAACGGGCAAGCCCTTGGTTTGGGTAAGATATTGACCGCACACGCCGGAAAAACCCCAAAAGACCCCGGCCAACAGCGTGATCATGATTCCTTTCATTTGCTTTGCTTTCATGGGAGACGCTCTTTTCCTGTATTTCTGCTTTTATTATATAAAAAAATACCACGTTCTGCAAGAGAGACGTGGTATTTTTTGTATTTTATTTAGCCGAAGATGGTCAGCAAGAAACCTGCCGCCACGGCCGAGCCGATTACGCCGGCCACGTTGGGGCCCATGGCGTGCATCAGCAGGAAGTTGGCGGGATTGGCCTTCTGCCCTTCCACCTGCGCCACACGGGCAGCCATGGGAACGGCGGAAACACCGGCCGAGCCGATCAGGGGGTTGACCTTGCCACCGGTAGCCCAACACATCAGCTTACCCAGCAACAGGCCGCCCACCGTTGAGAAGGCAAAGGCGACCAGACCCAGTACGATAATATAGATGGTCTGCAAGGACAAAAAGTTTTTGCCCACGGTGGTAGCGCCCACCGAAATACCCAAAAAGATGGTAACGATGTTCATCAGCGCATTTTGCGCCGTATCGCTGAGACGGTCGCACACGCCGCTTTCACGGAACAAATTACCCAGCATCAGACAACCCAGCAACGGCGCCACACTGGGCAACAGCAGCACGGTGAAGATGGTGACCACGATGGGGAAAATGATTTTCTCGGTCTTGGACACCTCACGCAGCTGATCCATTTTGATCTCCCGCTCTTTTTTAGTAGTGATCAGACGCATCAAGGGCGGCTGAATGAGGGGAATGAGCGCCATATAGGAATAGGCCGCAATGGCAATGGCACCCAACAGCTCGGGCGCCAGACGGCCGGTCAGGAAGATGGCGGTCGGGCCATCCGCGCCGCCGATGATAGCAATGGAAGCGGCCTGCGGGCCGGTAAAGCCCAGCACGACGGCCATAATGAGCGCGCAATATACGCCGAACTGGGCGGCGGCGCCCAACAAAAAGCTTTTGGGATTGGAGAGCATGGGGCCGAAATCGGTCATAGCGCCCACGCCCATAAAGATCAGCGAAGGATAAACACCTGCCTTAACGCCGATATACAAAATATCCAGCAGACCGCCGTTGGCCAGAATGTGACCGTAGCTGTGATAAAACTCACTGCTCTCGTCCATAAAGGCCGTCCACAGATCGGGATTGTAGATTGCCGTCGTACCGGCGGGGGTGGGCAGATTGGTGAGCAGCATACCGAAGGCGATACCCACCAACAGCAGCGGCTCAAACTTCTTTTTAATGCCCAAATACAGCAGCACGCAGGCCAGGATGATCATCACCAGGCTCTGCCAGTCCAACTGCTGCACCAACACGGCAAAACCGGAATCCTCCCAGATGCCGCGGATCGATTGCACAATAATATCCATACTGCTGCCTCCTAACCCAGATACAGCAATACCGTACCGCTTTCAACCGCGGCACCTTTTGTGGTAACGATGCTTGAAACGGTGCCATCCTTGGGCGCCATGATCTCGTTTTCCATTTTCATGGCCTCGATCACCACCAAAACGTCGCCGCTTTTGACGGCCTGTCCGTTTTGCACCTTGATCTCCAGCACAGCGCCGGGCAAGGGGGAAGTAACAGCCTCACCGCTGCCGGCAGGAGCGGCGGCAGGGGCCGGAGCAGGAGCGGCGGCAGGGGCCGGCGCAGGGGCAGCGGCAGGGGCAGCGGCAGGAGCAGCAGGAGCGACGCCCTCACTGACCAATACGGCCTTGCCTTCCTCCACCTCTACCTCAAAAATTTTATCATTCAACGTGACTCTGTATTTCATTATTCTTTGACCTCCTTGATGGAAATAAATGCAAGCTCTGCAGGGTCCTTTTGCAGCTGATCGGCTACGATGGCCATGATCATCGCCGCTTCTTTTTCACTAACGTTTTCCAACACCAGTCCCGTCGGAGCGGCAGAAGCTGTCGGAACGGAAATATCTCCGCCGGGTGCGGCGGTAACGGTGACGGGCGCGGCTGTCTTTTTGCCGCCGATGAGCTTACTCATCACGGTGATCAATCCCATTAAAACCACCAACACTACAAATACGACTGAAAAACCCACCAGGGAGATCAGCAGGGTCTGTCCGATAGAAGGGTTACTGTAATCCATCTGCTACCTCCTTAATCGATCCGTTCGATGCTGTAGGATACAGTATTGACCTTACGGGCCTTACGCTCGGTCAAAAACTTCTCGGCCACCTGGGGGAAGGCAATGTAGGACAGTACGTCCTCATCACTCTCGGCAAGATCCCCGATCTCGGCCTTGATCTTGTCAAATTCGTCTGCCAGATCATCTGCCGGACGGTAATCAATGGGCTTTTCATCACCCAGTACCTTTTTGACCAGCTCCTCATTCAGTGCGCCGGGCGCCTTACCGTAGTCGCCGTGAACGTAGGCGCGTACCTCTTTACCAATGGTCTTATACCGCTCGCCCAAGAGTACGTTCTGGGTAGCCTGTACGCCGACCATCTGGCTCATGGGAGTGACCAGAGGGGGATAACCCAGATCCTCACGAACTCTGGGTACCTCGGCCAATACGGCCTCGTATTTATCCATAGCGTTCTGCATCTTCAACTGGCTGACCAGATTGGACAGCATACCGCCGGGCACCTGATAGTTCAGGCAGGCGGTATCGGTACCCATCATCAGGGGATCCAGGGTGCCGTTTTCAAGAAACTCGTTGCGGATGGGAGTAAAGAAGGCATTGACCTTCTGCAATACCTCGTCATCCACGTCTACCGTATAACCCAGCTGACGCAGGGCATATACCAACGTCTCGGTAGCCGGCTGACTGGTGCCGCCCGAGAAACAGGAGGTAGCGGTATCGATGACGTCGGCGCCGGCCTCTACCGCCTTAAGATAGGTCATAAAGGCCAGACCGGTGGTGGAATGGGTGTGTACCACCACGGGCAGGTCGATATTTTCCTTAAGCGCCTTGACCAGGTCGTAGGCTTCCTTCGGTCCCATAATACCGGCCATATCCTTAATACAAATGGAGGAAACACCCATTTCCTTCATTTCCTTGGCGGTTTTTACATAATTCTCCAGCGAGTGTACCGGCGAATTGGTATAGCAGATGGTACCACTGGCGTGGGCGCCGGCGGCCACACAGGCCTCCACCGCCACACGGATGTTACGGGTGTCGTTGAGGGCGTCGAAAATACGGATGATATCAATACCGTTTTCAACGGATTTTTGTACGAATTTACGTACCACGTCATCGGGATAATGCTTATATCCCAGCAGGTTTTGCCCTCTGAGCAGCATCTGCAGCTTGGTGTTGGGCATGGCTTTTTTGATCTTGCGCAGACGCTCCCACGGATCCTCGTTTAAAAAGCGCAAGCAGCTGTCAAAAGTGGCGCCGCCCCAGCATTCCACCGAATAATAACCGGCCTTGTCCATCTCTGCCAAAATGGGGGCAAACTTCTCCATCGGCAGACGAGTAGCAATGAGCGACTGGTTGGCATCGCGCAGTACCGTTTCGGTGATCTGTACTTTTTTCATTTCTCTGTTTCCTTTCATTATTTATGTCACGGTCGCCCGTTTTCCGACGCGCCGTGAACTATATTTTTTATTTTTTTTAGCATCGTTTCATCCACATAATTATATTATGTAAAATTCTTCCCCATTATATTTCCATTATATGCCAAAGCATATTTTTTTGCAATGAAAATTCTGTTTTTTTGAATAAAAAAAATAAATATTAATAAAATGTTAACAAATTTGTCGAAAACGGTAGATTTTCGACGTACGATATGCTATAATTGTATAAGATTATGTTCAAATCTATTTATACAGGAGGTACGCCCATGCCTGAATTTGCAAAAAAAGAAGGTCGGCGCATCCGCGGGATCGAACCGATGCAAGGAGTGGAGCCCTTTATCATGCCCACCCGCAACGGCGCCAGCAACTGGATCCGTGACAGCATCGATACCCGCATCATTGACGAGTATATTCTCCGCAAAAAAGCGGAGGGACTGAAAAATTTTAACTTTATGCACGTGATCATTGCCTGCTACGTCCGCGTGGTAGCCAAACGGCCCGCCATCAACCGCTTTGTCCGCGGTCAGCGCATCTACGCCCGTAACGGCATTGAGATCTGCATCACCATTAAAAAAGAGATGAAGCTGGAAAGCCCCGATACCTGCGTCAAGATCCCCCTCACTCCCGACTGCACCGCCGATGACGTTTATCACGCCTTTGAAAAGGCCATCAACGATTATCGCAATCAGCCGGAAAGCAGCTTTGACAACGTGGCCAAGATACTCAATTATATTCCCGGCATTATTTTAAAAGGTGTGGTCGGATTTTTAAAGGCGCTGGACTATATCGGCTGGCTGCCCCGTTTTCTGACCAAATTGTCCCCCTTCCACGGTAGTTTGTTTATCACCTCCATGGGCTCGCTGGGCATTCCGGTCATTTATCACCATCTCTATGATTTCGGCAATCTGCCCCTGTTCGTCTCCTTCGGCGCCAAGTACAAGAAAAACGTGCTGGAAAAAGACGGCACCGTCACCGAGGTCCCCTATATCGATTTCACCCTGGTGATGGACGAGCGCATCTGCGACGGCTATTACTACGCCAACGTACTTAAACAGCTGCGGATTTTGTTTCGCCACCCCGAACGGCTGGACACCCCGCCCGAAAAGGTTATCCCCGATATTAAATAATCACCGAAATGCCTGCGCGATGCGCGGGCATTTTTTCTATGGAAAAATTGTGAACATTCCCGCCACACGGTTGAATTTTGTCACAAAATATAATATACTGAATGTGTATCGACTTTTTTTGAGGTGAAAACATTATGAAAAAATATATGCGTCTGGTCTGTCTGATGCTGTGCGGTATCCTGCTGTTGGGCAGTCTGCCCGCCGGCGCAGAAGCGCAGGTCAAGATCACAAATTTAAAGCTCAGCGGTTTTACCGCCGACGGCTTTAGCGGGGATACCACCTACTATCTCTGCCATCCCACCGATTTTGAGGGCATCAGCATTACCAGCATTACCACCAATATCGCCGCCACCTCTACCATCAAGGTAGAACGCTATTGCGACTGCGACTATCCCGTCACCTACACCAAGGGACAAACGCTGAAGCTCGGCTACGGTCGCGCCCGTATCTATATCACCGTCCAATCCAACAGCAACGCCAACAACACCCGCACCTATCTGTTTACCCTGACCGATCCCAATCAGCACAACTATCGGTACCGCTTTTTCCGTGGCACCACCAAGGTATACAGCTCCGCCAGCACCTCCTCCGGTCTGGTCGCCACGCTGAACAAGGGTACCTCTCATTCCAGTATGCCCCTGTGTGTCGGAACCTCCGGCTCCTGGACCAAGATCGTCATTCCCTCCGGCTATACCGCTCATCACGGCAAGATCGGTTGGGTCAAGACGGCGGATCTGGTGGACGAATACCCCATCATCACCCCGCCCGCCATTTATGAAAACCAATTGGCCGCGCTGAAAAAGGCGCATCCCAACTGGACCTTTGAATATCGGTATATGAACGTCAGTATGCAGGACTACGTCAACACCGTTTCGGGACAGACGGTGGCCAATATGTCCGGCTCCGGTACCGGCAAGGACCAGATCGCCTACTTTATGGACCCCATCAATTTCTTTAATGAGCAAAACATCTTTATGTTCCTGGACGTGAGCCGGTATAACGCCTCGGATTATACCTCCGCCGGATGCGGTGCCGTCTGGACGGAAAAGAGCACGGCCGTTATCAGTGAAGGTCAGGCGATCGACTATATCCTGAAGGCGCAAAGCAGTTTGCACACCAACGCCTACTTCATTACCTCCCGCGCCGCCATCGAATCGGGACACGGTACCTCCAATCTGGCCAAAGGCAAGCCCGGCGGCGACGGCAAGATCTACTATAACTTCTACGGCATCGGCGCCTACGACAACAATCCCTCCAATGGCTCCACCTACGCCCAAAGACGTAATTGGGACACCCCCTTCCGTTCCATCGTGGAGGGCGCCAACTGGTTTAACGATCAGTACACCCAGCGGGGGCAGAATACCCCCTACTTCCTGCGGTTTTACCCCTATCGCAAGGATCACATCTATATGAGCGATCTGGCCGCCCCCCGAACGGAGGCAGGTATGCTGTATAAGGCATACAAGGCCGCCGGTAAACTGAACAGCAAACTGAAATTTATCATCCCGGTTTATATGGGGCTGTCCTATACGGACGTACGTGTGACTGACTGGTTTTACGACGACGTTAACCGCGCCACCGAATACGGCCTGTTTGCCGGCATGGACGACGGTTCCTTCAAGCCCAATCAAAGCCTGACCCGCGCCCAGATGGCGGCCGTGCTGTCCCGCATCTCGGGCGAAAACATCAGCGGTCAAACCGTCAGCAAATTTACCGACGTCAAAAAGAGCGCCTGGTATTACCGGTCGGTAGCCTGGTGCTATAACAACGGCGTAGTAGCCGGTACGAGCGCCACCACCTTCGACCCCGAAAAACCCATCTCCCGGCAAGAACTGTGCACCATGCTGACCCGCTTTGCCGAGAAATACAAAATCAAAATGCCCTCGGCGCCGCTGAAATTCACCGATAATGCCAGCATTGCCACCTGGGCCAGAGACAGCGTTGCAAAATGCGTGGGCGATCAATTGATCGCCGGTATGCCCGACGGTCGCTTCTGCCCCACGCAGGTAGCCACCCGCGCGCAGGCCTCCCGTATCCTTTCGCTGTTTTACGAAGCATACTTCTTTATGGTCTGATCGCCTATGAATCCACAACTTTTACAGCTGTTGTCCCCCATCACACCGGAAGAGCAACAACTCCTGCAAGGCGGAGACATCCGACGGGAACTGTATATGCAACAGGATGACATCATCCGCGCGGACAAACTGATGGACGGCGGTCTGATCACCTATCGTCCCCACACTCGTTTTGCCCCCTTTCCTGCCCATCGCCATGACTATGTAGAGCTGTTTTATATGTGTCAGGGGGAAAGCACCCATATTATCAACGGTGTGCAATTGACGGTGCGGCAGGGCGAACTGTTGCTATTGCCCCAGCACACCATCCAGCAGACGCTGGCCGCCCAAGCGGAGGATATCGGCATCAACTTTATCGTACTGCCCGCCTTCTTCGAGCAGGTGCTTTCCATGATGGGTGAACAGGATACGCCCCTGCGCCGCTTTTTGGTAGATTGTCTGTGCGCAAGACAGGGAGATATCCCGTATCTCCATTTTCGGGTCGCCGATCAACTGCCCATCCAGAATCTGGTGGAAAACCTGCTGTATACCTTCATCCGCCCCACCACCCGACAGGTACAGCAGACGACTATGGGACTGTTGTTTCTCCATTTGCTGGAGCAGACACAGCATCTGGCCCCGGCGGAGGGTAAACACGCCCTGTTGATCGAGGTATATCGCTATATTGAACAGCACTATCGGGACAGCTCGCTGGAGGAGCTGGCGGATAAGCTGCACTTTGATATCGCCTTTCTCAGTCGCCGCATCAAACAGCTTTCAGGGCATACCTTTACCGAGCTGTTACAGCAAAAACGGCTGTCCCGCGCCGCCTTTTTGCTGAAAAACACCAACCGACGGGTGGAGGATATCGCCCGAGACGTAGGATACGAAAATATCACCTATTTTCACCGTCTGTTCCGCGCCCGTTTTCATCTTTCTCCCCGCCACTATCGCATCGGGAAAACAAAGTAAACCTGAAAACGCCTGCTTTGGGCGGTGCTCCACAGAGATAAATCCGCTTAAAAACGGCTTTTTTTCGCCCTATACTACGTCAAAACACCGCAATATGCGTCAGCATTATTGCGGTGTTTTGTCTTGACGAACGGCAGAATTTGTATATAATAATAGTAAGCAATCAAACTTGATAAAGGAGAGCTGAATATGAGAGCAGTCATTACCGTCGTAGGAAAAGACCGTGTAGGCATTTTGGCCAGCGTCAGCGCCGTTTGCGCCGACAACGGCGTTAATATTGAGGACGTGACCCAATCGGTCATGCAGGATACCTTTTGCATGATCATGATGGCCGATATCGAAAAGATCACCGTTCCCTTTGCTGATTTTGCAGAAATGCTGCAGCAAAAGGGTGAAGAGATGAATCTGGTCATCCATTGTATGCACGAGGATATCTTTGATTCCATGCACAGGGTATAAAGGTGAAATGATATGATCAATACCAGTGATATTTTAGAAACCATTGCCATGATCCGACAGGAACATCTGGACATCCGTACCGTCACCATCGGTATCTCCCTGTTGGATTGCATCGACCCGGATATCGACCGGGCCTGTCAAAAGGTATACGACAAGATCACCCGCATCGCCGCCCGACAGGTGGAGGTGTGCAACGAGATCCAGCGAGAGCTGGGCATCCCCATCATCAACAAGCGGATCTCCGTCACCCCCATCGCCATGCTGGCCGCCGCCTGCCCCGGAGAAAATCCGGTCAAATTTGCCCTGACCTTGGAAAAGGCGGCGCAGACCCTGGGCGTGGATTTCATTGGCGGATACAGCGCTCTGGTACAAAAGGGATTTGCCCCCGGTGATCTGGCCCTGATCGAAAGCATACCCGAGGCGCTCAGTGTTACCGATCACATCTGTTCCTCCGTCAACATCGGTTCCACCCGCGCCGGCATCAATATGGATGCGGTACGCAAGATGGGACAAATCGTCAAGCAAACGGCCGAGGCAACGGCCGATCGCAACTGCATCGGCGCCGCCAAGCTGGTGGTCTTTTGCAATGCGGTGGAGGACAACCCATTTATGGCCGGCGCCTTCCACGGCGTGGGCGAAGCAGAATGTTGCATCAACGTCGGTGTCAGCGGTCCCGGCGTTGTAAAAAGCGCGCTGGAAAAGCATAAAGGCGAGGATCTTTCTGCCGTGGCGGATTGTATCAAACGCACCGCTTTCAAGATCACCCGCGTAGGTCAATTGGTGGCCAATCGGGCGGCAGAACGGTTGGGCATTCCCTTCGGCATCGTAGATCTGTCCCTGGCGCCCACCCCTGCCGTAGGTGACAGTGTGGCCCACATTCTGGAAGAGATGGGGCTGGAGCAATGCGGCGGCTGTGGTACCACGGCGGCGTTGGCGTTGCTCAACGACGCTGTGAAAAAAGGCGGCGTCATGGCCAGTAGCCACGTAGGCGGCCTGTCCGGCGCATTCATCCCCGTAACGGAGGATGCCGGTATGATCGCCGCCGCCCAAAGCGGCACCCTGACCCTTGAAAAGCTGGAGGCCATGACCGCCGTATGCAGTGTAGGTCTGGATATGATCAACATCCCCGGTGACACCACACCCGAGGTCATTTCCGCTATCATCGCTGACGAGGCGGCCATCGGTATGGTCAATTCCAAGACCACTGCCGTCCGTGTCATCCCTGCCATCGGCAAGACGGTGGGCGACAGCCTGTCCTTCGGCGGATTGTTGGGCGAAGGGCCCATTATGCCGGTCAACACCGCCTCCCCGGCAGAATTTATCAACCGCGGCGGCCGTATCCCTGCGCCCCTGCAGAGCCTGAAAAACTGATGAAACAGCTGTCTTTTTCCGAAATCAAACCCCTGTTATTCGGCGGCGTGGAAATTGAAGAAAGCGAGTTTGGCCTCAGCGCCCACCGTTTTACCGCCCGTCAACGACAGATCTGGGCAACACTGAATGATTTTATGAGTAGCGTCGCCGAATGCACCACCGGCATCCGACTGGATTTTCACACCAATGCCGATAAGGTGATCTTCACCGTGGGCGGCAAAGACCTGCGAGAGTTGAACGCCGAAAAGAATTTTAAATTCGAGGTACTCATCGACGGACTTCTGACCGTCTGTAGCATCGCCCAAAACGGTGTCATTGAAGTACCGCTTCCCACGGGAGAGCATCGGGTGACCCTGGCCTTCCCCAGCCACGTGCGGGGCTATCTGCGCCGGATGGAGATCTCCGATGGCGCCACGCTGACGCCCCACCGCTATGACCTTCGACTGCTGACGCTGGGGGATTCCATCACCCAGGGCTGGCACTCCCGTTTTGACACACTATCCTACGCCTGGCGCATTGCGCTGGCCATGAATGCAGATCTGCTGTGTCACGGTGTGGGCGGCAGTTATTTTTACGCCGCCGACTTTGCCGATATGGGCCCGACCCCCGATCTGATCACCGTGGCCTACGGCTGCAACGATTACAGCCACGTGCAAAGCGAGGAGGAACTGCGGAACAATATCAACGCCTTCCTTTCTCCCCTGCAGGCGGCCTTTCCGCAGATGCGGACGGTGGGCATCCTACCCATTCCACGACTGAACCAAAGCGGTGAAAAGCCGCTGGGAACCTTTGATAACTGTCGGCGCATCATAAGAGAAGAATATGCGGCCGGAGGATTGGAGATCGTGGACGGCTATCAGTTGATGCCGCCCCTGCAGGAGCTGTATACCGACCATTTGCATCCCAACGACATCGGCTTTAGCCTGTATGCCGAAAAGTTACTGAATGCATTGCAATAATAAATATCCCCCCGCATCAATAGCGGGGGGTATTTCATTTTCGGGCATAGCCCTAATACTACTGGCAGCACCGGGGTGTGCTTTTTATTGGCCTGCCAGCCGTGCATTGATTACTAGCTGCCCAAAAATGGGCTGCACAGCCTGCCTTGGCTCCCTCTGACGAGGGAGCTGTCCGAGCGTCAGCGAGGACTGAGGGAGAGATAACGAAACTTCCCATTCTGCCCCTATCCTCTCTCCCTCCGTCTTTTTGCTACGCAAAAATCCATCTCCCTCGTCAGAGGGAGGCGAGGCACAAGTTGCCCTCTGCTCCTTATTTAGACCGTTCTTTTGCCTGCTCATCTCTAAAGCTCTATCGGGCCACGCAACGATCGCGTGGTTTTCGGTTACAAAAAAACAGCAGCGTTTTCACGCTGCTGTTTTTTTGTTTTTTCTATCGCAGTTCTTCCACCACGGCGTTTTCGATGGCCGTCGGGTCGTCCATGGGCGCGCCGCCCAGCTGATACTGCAAAGGCAGTCCCACCACATAGCCGATATCGTCGGGAGAATCCTTGATACTACAGCCCACCGAGAAGGAGATCACGTATGCATCATCCTGCTTTCCAACGTAGATCTTGCCGTTGCACTCCACGTCATCCAATCGGTCGCCGTATTCCTTTTGCGCCACTTTACGGGCAAAGGAGACGATATCCGCGCGGTTGATACCGTCCAACAGGGTCAGATCCAGCCCGTCGGTTTGGTTTTCCCGATAATGGACACTGCCCAGCGCGCCGGTCTTTTCCACCGTGACCGAGCCGGAATCCAGCACAAATATATCCCGATACATTTTATAAAAATCAATGTGGTAGGATACGCCGTTATAACGGGATTCGGTGTGATTAAAGCGTTCCAGCGCCGCCGCGCCGTAGGTCTCGGCAAAATACCGCCGCCCCAGTTCAGTGGCCTCCTCTTCGCTCATTTTCATCGGATCGCCTACCAGATAGTTAAAGCTGTACCAGGCCTCCTCCGTCGTCACCTGCTCGGCATCCAAATGGGCCGATTCTACCGGATAGGTCACGTCGATGTCCAGATAATAGCGATTGTTGTTGTTTAAAAACAGCGTATAGCTGTTGACGGTATATTCGGGCAAGGGGTTGTTGCCGAAGCACCGTTTCATCCGTTTGAGCACGTAGGCGTCGATCTTTTCCTTGGTAATGCCGTCCAACTGTGAAAAGTCAAAGCGTTCGTATACCGTAGTGCTGGCGGACAAAATGACCTCGTTGGTGTCCAGCGCCAAGGTGGCGGTACAGCGCCGCACCTCGACCATATCGTTGTACAGCTCGATAAAATCCACCTGCACACTGCTTTGATCCTCAGCCCAGTTTACATCGTATTTACCGTACTTTTCAAACTGTTCCTCCCCCGCCATGGCGGCAATATACGGCGCCACCAGATCCTGCAGTTGCTCCTCTGTCATCTCGCGGATGGAGGCGGGGAATTTTTGATCGTAAAGCACCTCATAGCTACTGTCCGACGGCATCCGTCCGATCATTTTCCCCTCGGTCGTCATTACGTATTCACTGCCGTCGCTGTCGGCATAATGATGCAGCTTATCACCACTGAAGGTCTTGCTGGAGGAAACATAGTACAGGGTCACCTTTTCTCCGCTTCCCATGGTCCATTCCAGCGTCTGCTCCGCCGTTTGGTCCACCACGTGATCGTCGGGGACAAGCCATCTTTTCAAAAACGGCGGGCGGTATTTGACCACCGCCGCTCCCGTCACGGCGCACAGCGCCACCAGCAGGGTGATCAGCACGGTAAGCCATATTGCTTTTTTGATCCTGTGGGGACGATAAAGGGTGCGATCCTCTTCGATCCGCCGCATGACAAGCGCGGCCATTTCGTTACAGTTCCTCATAAACAAAACCCTCCTTTCCCAAAATTTCTTTCATTGCGGCACGGGCCCGATGGGCCAGACTTTCCGCCCCGTGGGTGGTGCGGCGCATAATTTTTGCCGCTTCTTTATAACTGAATGCCTCAAAATAGACCAGCCATAAAATTTGTCGGTATTCGCTCTTGAGTTGTCCCAAAGCGCGGTGTACCTGTCGTTTGCGCTCCTCCCGGAGCACCGTCAGCTCCAGCTCCTGCCACTCATCGGCCATCCCCTCATTTAAGGGCAGTTCTTTTTTGCGTGCTTTGCGACGCAGATAGTCCTTGGCAAGATTGCCGGCAATGGTGTACAGAAAGGTTTTAAAGGAGGCGGCGCCGGTGTATTTGGGGCGCTTCAGCCCCAACTTTACAAAGGTATCCACCGTCAGCTCCTCCGCCGTGGGATAGTCGCCGACAATGCCCTGTAAATAGAAGATCAGGCCGTCCTTGTACACGCCGATCAGCTCGGCCAGCGCTGTTTCATCCCCGGCCAAAAACTGCTCGTACAATTGTTCGGTTTGTATCATGCGCGCCCCTCCCTTCACAGAAATTCTTCCATCATTTCCCTCGTCAGCTTTTGCGCCGGCGTCAGATTTTTTTCGTTTTTCAGTCCTTCGTCGATACGCAGATCGCTGATGAGGGGATTGTAATAATGATACTCGGGATTACCGTCCATATCTGCCGTTTTGTTCAGCACGAAGAAATATTCTTCGTTTTCCTTCGGCAATTCCAGTTGTCCCTTATGCAGCACCCGTTCCTTACCATGGGGCAACAACATATATCCACTGCCGGAGATCACGATCTCATCCGCAATTTCCTCATCGGTCTTATGATAGACGCCGGTCACCCGCACGGTAAAGGACGAGCCCCTCATATTGACCGCCCCGGATTCGGTAAACCTCACTCGCTGACGGGGCTTCCCTACCCGATAGCCCTTGACGATGCAATAATGCTTGCTGTCGATCTTCCGCAGGGCCTCCAAGGAGGAAACGTATTTATACCCTTCCGCAGTGCCGCCGTACTGGATCCGATCGTAGTTTTTAAGATCGGTCTCGCATATGACCTCCCAGAAGGTGTGCTCCCCCTCGGTGATCTTGCGGATCTCACCCTCAGGGTAAAACTCCTGCAGGCGCTTTTCAATATCCGGCAGCGGCGCCGGGGCTTGCTCTGTCTGCTCCTGCCCGGCCGACGGCGTTGCCGGTTGTACCGTGTTTTTACATCCGCCCAACAGCAGGCAGAAGATACATAATAGTAAGATCCATTGTTTCATACCGATCTCTCCTTTCATCCCTTATACGCTCCATACGAATGCTTCCTCACACGCTTTTTTAAAAAAATGTTCGGATTTTTTACAAATCCGAACATTTTTTGATGATATAATCGAGGGTCTGCCCGTCCCGCACCAAATGACGGTACTTGGCAACGTAGGCCTGCAGACGTTGTTTGTCCACCGGCTTGGGGGTGGCAGAAACACGACGGACAAAATTGTCTCTGCAAATTTTGCGGCACACTTCCTCCGGCAGGGCAAGGCCGGTAAATTGCAGATCCCACGCTTCCATTTCCGCCCCGGTGGTGAGGAAACGGTACACCGTGTCGTACTTTACCATACAGCCGTCCATCAACTTTTGATTATGGGCGTCGGTGCCAAACTCGATGCGATCCTGATACCGGATGAAGAAGTCTCGCCAGTACTGCGGATCTTTGCCGAAATTGCCGTACATCTCGCACCCCGGCGTGAGATCCACGTTGACGTTGGGATAGGTGTCAAACAGCTTTGCCAGACGCTCTCCATCCGCTGACAGAAAGAAAAAGTGAGCCAGTGTCACGTTGAGGTTCGGATGCCGTTCCAACACAGCGTACACCTGCCGATAAAATTCTTCCTTTGGCGGGAACGTGCCGTCCACGTAGGCCCAGCCGGCATCTATGGCCGTCTGCGTCACCTTTTCGGGATCCCAAAACTCTTCGGGATCGGCCACGTGCCACAACAGATGGGTACCGTCCGCCTCCGCCGCCGCCAAAAACGGCTCGTAAAACGCATCGTCCAGGGGCAGTTTGGTCTGCTTTTGCTCGGTGGGCTTGGTCTCCAGCATTTTGATGCCGTCACAGCCCATGGCCAACAGCTCTCTGTACTGGGTCAAGGGGTCAAAGCCCTCCCTTGCCCCGGTGACGGGAAACTGCTCGTAGCCGAGGGCGCCGTGGACGAACACATTTGCAAAACGCTCCTTGGCCAACAGATCCAGCATATTCAGCCCCACGTCCCACTCGGTGGTGGCCAACGCCGCCATATTCAGCCCCGCAAGGCCGGTGCGCTCCAGATATTCCTCCAGATGCTCCAGATACATTCTGCCGTCCTTGCACCAATATTTTTCCGTATGATAATGCCCGTCGATCACCGGTATCTGTTTCATAAAACAGCTGTCCTTTCCTTTTGCGCCGTAACCGCTTGTCTTTCTTTCCTTCAATATATCATTTTTTACTCTCGTTTGCAAGACGTAAAAACAGAGTGATCCCAAAATCGAAGATCACTCTGTTTTTGTCTACGACAAAAAGTATCTCACTTTTAAGTGCTTAAGCAGCGGAGGAGTATCCGAACCCGATTTTGACGGGCCGATTTTCACCTCAGCTGTGTTAAAATACTCGCCAATACACAAAGTATTGGCTGCGTTTTATGCCTTGCCGATGCAAAAATCGGCTCCGGC
>JAZQDW010000011.1:0-8525 GCA_045546995.1 Eubacteriales bacterium | reverse complement strand
AATATTTGCGGGGGCGACCATTGCGGTGCCCGACTCCGTCGGCGCAAGCCGTTGTTTGCTTGCCGATCGTCGACCGCGGCTGCTCCTTATTGCTCGCTGCATCCGCCACCGGCGGCGCTCGCAACCGTCCCTACCGACTGAAGCTTTGGAGGAATATATGTAGTTTCGTTTTTTGTTTGCACAAACTGCCAAAGGCTACAGCGCCGAATATTTGCGGGGGCGACCATTGCGGTGCCCGACTCCGTCGGCGCAAGCCGTTATTTGCTTGCCGATCGTCGACCGCGGCTGCTCCTTATTGCTCGCTGCATCCGCCACCGGCGGCGCTCGCAACCGTCCCTACCAACTGAGCTAAGGAGGAATATATTTTTTGCTGTTAACTATTATATACAATTGAATATGAAATATCAAGATTTTTTTGTGAATTCATAAAAAAAGTAAAAGTTTGTCGCTGGGGTGTTGATTTTTTTCTTTCTTTCTATTATAATAGAAAAAATAAATTTAAGGAGAGAAAAATTATGGCCTATTATTTCAATGAACCTTCTCATACCTTTAGTGAATATTTGTTGGTGCCCGGATATTCGGACGAAAATTGTATCCCCGCCAACGCCAGCCTGAGAACACCGCTGGTGAAATTCAAGAAAGGTGAAGAGCCCGCGATTTCTATGAACATTCCGCTGGTCAGCGCCATTATGCAGTCTGTTTCCGGCGAAAAGATGGCCATCGAACTGGCCAAAGAGGGTGGCGTTTCTTTCATTTACGGCTCCCAGACCATCGAGGATGAGGCGGCGATGGTACGCCGTGTTAAGAATTATAAAAGAGGTTTCGTTTCCTCCGATTCCAACCTGCGCCCTGATCAGACGCTGGCAGACGTGCTGGCATTGAAGGAAGAGACGGGGCATTCCACCGTGGCGGTCACCGAGGACGGTACCGCAGGCGGTAAACTGGTGGGTATCGTCACCGGCCGTGATTACCGTGTCAGCCGTATGGAACTGACCGAAAAGGTCGAGACCTTTATGACCCCGCTGTGTGATCTGATCACCGCTCCCGAGGGCACCAGCCTGAAGGAGGCTAACGATCTGATCTGGGATCATAAACTCAATTCTCTCCCCATCGTAGATCAAGAGGGCAGATTGGTTGCCTTTGTATTCCGCAAGGACTATTCCTCTCATAAGGAAAATCCGCTGGAACTGCTGGACAGTAATAAGAGTTACGTGGTCGGCGCCGGTATCAACACCCGCGACTATGAGGCCCGTGTTCCCGCATTGGTGGAGGCCGGCGCAGACGTACTGTGCATCGACTCCTCCGAGGGCTTTTCCGCCTGGCAGGCACAGACCCTGAAATTTATCCGTGAAAAATACGGTGACACCGTTAAGGTCGGCGCCGGTAACGTTGTGGACAGAGATGGTTTCCGCTTTTTGGCAGAGGCCGGTGCAGACTTTATTAAGATCGGTATCGGCGGCGGCTCTATTTGTATCACCCGTGAGACTAAGGGTATCGGCCGTGGCCAGGCAACGGCGGTTATTGAGGTTGCCAAGGCAAGAGATGAGTATTTTGAGGAGACCGGTATCTATATTCCCATCTGCTCGGACGGCGGTATCGTGCACGACTATCACATGACGCTGGCACTGGCAATGGGCGCCGATTTCTGTATGTTGGGCAGATACTTCTCCCGTTTTGACGAAAGTCCCACGGAAAAGGTGCTTATTAACGGCAGTTATATGAAAGAGTATTGGGGTGAAGGCTCGGCCCGCGCTCGAAACTGGCAACGCTATGATATGGGCGGCGATAAAAAGTTGTCCTTTGTAGAGGGCGTAGACAGCTACGTGCCCTATGCCGGCTCGATCCATGACAATCTGCCCGTTACGTTGGCTAAGATCCGTTCCACCATGTGTAACTGTGGCGCATTAAGTATTGCTGAATTCCAGCAAAAGGCGAAATTGACATTGGTATCCAGTGTGTCCATCGTTGAGGGTGGCGCACATGACGTTCTGTTGAAAGATCAAACACCGAATAAGTAAGTGACCAAGCGTTTAAAAGCCCTTGTTTTCAAGGGCTTTTCTCTTTGAAAGGTAAGTGTGGTTTTAGTATGAAAACAAAAAGAAGTAGTTTTACCGGTAAGATCGGCTTTGTGCTGGCGGCCGCAGGTAGCGCAGTCGGCCTTGGAAATTTGTGGCGTTTTCCCTATCTGGCGGCCAAATACGGCGGCGGTATCTTTTTATTGGTATATATTCTTCTGGCGTTGACCTTCGGTTTTACCTTGATGGTGGCCGAGATTGCCATTGGACGTAAAACAGGCCTTTCCGCTATTGGCGCCTTTAAAAAGCTGGATAAGCGGTTTGGCTTTGTGGGGTATCTGGCGGCGTTGGTGCCTATGATCATCCTGCCCTATTATGCTGTAATCGGCGGCTGGGTGGCCAAGTATCTGGCCATGTTTGTCAGTGGCAATATGTCCGCTGTGGCAGACCCGTCCTATTTCGGCTTTTTTATCGGGAAGGTCGGTCAGCCTGTTTTGTGGTTTTTGATCTTTATGGGGCTGACGGCGCTGATCGTTTTGTTCGGCGTTGAAAAGGGTGTTGAAAAGGTCAGTAAGGTGATGATGCCCGTTTTGGTGGTATTGTCCATCGGCATTGCCGTATACGTGGTGTGTCAGCCCGGCGCATGGGAGGGCGTGATCTATTATCTGCGTCCCGATTTCAGTAAGTTTTCCATTACTACGGTGGTGGCGGCCATGGGACAGCTGTTTTATTCTATGTCTTTGGCCATGGGCATTATGATCACCTACGGCTCGTATATGAAAAAAGACGTGCATATTGAAAAAGCCGCTCACCAGATCGAGCTGTTTGATACGGGCATCGCCTTTGTTGCCGGCCTGATGATCATTCCCTCGGTATTTGCCTTTTCGGGTGGCGATCCGGCGGCGCTGAACAAGGGCCCCAGCCTGATGTTTATTACTCTGCCGCAGGTATTTGACAGTATGCCGGCCGGTGGCGTGATCGGCGCGGCGTTCTTTATTTTGGTGCTTTTTGCGGCGCTGACCTCGTCTATCTCTTTGATGGAAACTATCGTTTCCATTCTGCAGGACAAAATGAAATTGGGCAGAAAAACGGCCTGCCTTTCCGTCTTTGTTTTGTGTGCGGTATTGGGCTTGCTGTCTTGCCTTGGCTACAGCTGCTGGGCGGAGATCAAGATCATTGGCCTGCAGTTCTTGGATTTCTTCGATTTTATCAGCAATTCTGTATTGATGCCCGTCGTGGCACTTTTGACCTGTATCTTCATCGGCTACGTGTTAAAACCCAAGGTCGTAATCTCCGAGATCGAAAAGAACGGCAGATTTTCCGGCAAAAATATGTTTGTTATCGTGCTGAAGTACGTTGCGCCTGTTTGCCTGGTCGCCATCTTCGTTTTCTCGGTGCTGGAGGTATTGGGCTTTATCAAAGTATAATATAAATAAGGAGGCGCACTTATGCGGAAAGAAAATCTTCAAAAATTGATTTTATCGGCATTGTTTCTGGCCATTGGTATGGTGTTGCCTTTTTTGACGGGACAGATCCGGCAGATCGGTAATATGCTGTTGCCGATGCATCTTCCGGTGTTGTTGTGCGGATTGATCTGCGGCCCGTGGTACGGATTGACGGTGGGGCTGATCCTGCCGCCCTTTCGCTCTCTGCTCTTCGGGATGCCCGTGCTGTATCCCACGGCCATTGCTATGGCCTTCGAATTGGCCACCTACGGGCTGGTCATCGGGTGGATGTTTTATAAGGCAAAATGGCATTGTATCCGCTCGCTGTATATCAGCCTGGTGACGGCGATGGTCAGCGGCCGTTTGGTTTGGGGACTGGCGCAGTGCCTGCTGTTGGGGATCGGACAGGATGGGTTTACGCTGGGAATGTTCTGGACGGGCGCCATCGCCGGCGCCGTGCCCGGGATCATTTTGCAGCTGATCCTGATTCCGGCCATTATGCTGTTGTTGCGCAGAACGCATTTGATGCCGTTGCGGCACGAACAGGGGAAACAATATGAAGATCTTACGCAAAAGGATTGACGCGCTGTTGGCGCAGGGGCCTGCCGTGATCGCCATTGACGGGCGTTGCGGCAGCGGAAAGACCACCTTGGCGGCCGCCCTTGCGGAATGGTACGATTGTAACGTGATCCACATAGACGACTTTTTTCTGCGGCCGGAGCAACGCACTGAACAGCGGCTGGCCACACCCGGGGAAAACGTTGACCACGAGCGATTTTTAAAAGAGGTGCTGCTGCCCCTGCAAACCGGAAAGTCCTTCTCTTATTGTCCCTTTGACTGTTCTACCGGCACGTTGGGCGCGCCGATCACGGTGGAGCCGAAGGCGTTGACGGTCGTGGAAGGCTCGTACAGCCTGCATCCTTCGTTGCGGCCGTATTACCGGTTCAGCATTTTCCTGGACGTAGATGCTGAAACACAGATGCGACGAATTGTAAAGCGAAATGCCTTGTCAGCAGAAACCTTCCGTACCAAATGGATCCCGCTGGAGGAGGCCTATTTTGCCGCTTGCAACGTTAGAGAATGCTGTGATATTCTCTATCAAAATCAATAAGAAAACCCTTGCAGATCATGATATCTGCAAGGGTTTTGTTTGTCATTACGCTTTGTTTTGCAGGGCGGTACGGATGACCACCAGAGCATAGGAGGCAAAGCCGTGGTTGTTACTGCCTTTGATGGTGCGGTTTTCCCACAGGGTGCCTGTGGCCGCCTCCATGTGACCGAAGAATTTTTTGACGTCCTCCAACGCCAGATCGTATGCCTCCAGCTTCAACAATGCCTCCAGCCGCAGATAGGCGCCGATGAAAGCGTTGACGTCCATAATGCCGGGAACCATACCGGGACGGGCGGGATCAAATTTGTGCAGGATCAGATCCAACAGCGGCGCAAACTGCTCGCTGTGCATATCAATATCGCCAAACAGTAGGGCGTAATACTGTCCTGCCTGGGATACCTGCGGCTGCAGCTGCAGGATGCCGTTTTCATCCCGCACGGCGTGATCCTGGAAATAAGTGCCGTTGTAGGATTGCTTGATGGCGGTTTGTCGGATGCGACGGCATTTTTGCAGACACTGCTCGTCACCGTACAGCGTGCCGACACATTCCAGCATTTGCGCATACAGGAAGTTGGTGGGATAGTTGACGTCCCAGGTCCATTTGTTGGCGTCGCTCCACTCTACGAAATTCCAGGAGGGCAGTCGCTCCAGCAGACCGTCCTCGTTTTCATAACCCGCAAAGAAATTGACCAGTCCGTAAATACTGGGGCGGAACGCCTCCGCTTTGTCCTCGTGTCCCCGCTTGAGAACGTACTCCATTACCTCCAGCACGTACCACATGGTCCATTGGGGAATGAAGTGGTTCTTTTGATTGGGGATAATATCGGCAGGATAGCACATCGGCAGAACACCCTCCGGCAGATCACCGTTGTATTCATACAGACGGAAGTTTTCAAGGAAGGCATCCTCCACCAGTGTTTTACCCGTCAGGGCGTATTCGGTTTTCGCGGTGAAATAACTGTCGCACAGCCAGCCGGCCCGCTCTCTGGAGGGACAATCCATATAAACGTCGACCGCATTGTGGCTGAAGGTGCGTACCGCCGCGCGGCAGATGGCCGCCAGTTGTTCGTCCTCCGGCAGATCATAACGATAGGCGGCAGGGTCGCCGACGTAACTCTTGACGCCGATTTGATTGATCTGTACCGCGCCGCTCTTGACCGCTACCATCACAAAACGGCAGGTGGACGGCTCAAAGCTTAAGGTTTGGTGCCGCTCGCCTGTGGCCGAGAAGTATTCCAGCACGTTGTGGGCGTGAAAATCCTTCAGCACAAAGTTCTCGCCCTCGTAATACTCGGTAAAGCCGATGACCAGGTCACATTCCTGCACGGCCTGCCAGTCAAGGTTGATAAAACCGGTCTGTACGGTTTTAAAATCAAAGATGGCAAACTCGTCGGCGGACAGTGTCAGGGGCAGGGAAACGTCCCGCGCTTTGATCAGCTGATGGTGCCGTTGCAACCAGGTGTAGTTGTTGGGTAACTCTTCTCTGGCAAAACGGCCCCAGCTTTCGGGGACGACGCGCCAGGAATATTCGTTTTGATAACGGATGGTAGCATCATAGGATAAATTACCGCTTAAAATGGCCGTATCCAGAGTGACATCCTCATATAAGGGATAGGGAACGACACGGTCGATGGGCGTGGGGATCTGTCGCAGCGGTTTGAGCGTGCAGGGCTGTACCGCCCGACGGAAGTCACAAATTTCGGTAAAATGGCGCTGAATGGAATAGCGTTGCACCGCCTGCACAAAGCGTGTATCCACCGCGCCGGTAAAATCACGGCCGGTGTACAGCAGCGTTTTTTCGCCTACCCGTACCTCCGCCTGCAAAAAAGATGGGCTTTTAACGGTGGAAAGAGAACAGCAGGCATAGCCGGCTACCTCTATTTTCAGCTGACAGGGTCCTGCCGACAGGGGCAAAACGTCTACTCGGGCATAGCCGCCGGCGGTGCGCGCCGGGCCGAAGGCTACGAAACGGTCGTTGACCCATACCCGATAAAAACTGGCGGCGGTAATATATAATTGCGCCGTCTCGGTAAGGGTGGTATCCGCATAAAAAACGGCGTGACAATTCATTTGGTTTTCCAGGTTTTCCGGCCAGACCGGCAATGCTTTTTGAAACATTCAAACCCCTCCTTTTGGTTGTTGCTTTGATTATATCATTCTGCTTCGGCAGTGTCAATTTTTAAAAAAGTTATTTTTTGTATTGTCACGCAAAAAAAGAATTGGTATAATGATAAAAAGATTATAAAAAGGAAGGTACCGACTATGAAACGTTCACAGGTCAATCAGATCCTGCAGGAAAATATTCGCTTTATTCAGGAAATGAAGTTTGCTTTGCCCCCCTTTGCTTACTTTACGCCTGAGCAATGGAAGGAAAAGGGCCCCGAATATGACGAGATTCGTAAAAATATGCTGGGCTGGGATATCACCGACTACGGTCACGGTGATTTTGAAAAGATCGGTCTGTTTTTGTTTACCATCCGCAACGGCAATTACCACGACCCTGACAACAAAAAGACCTATGCGGAAAAACTGTTGATCTCGGACGAGGATCAGTACAGCCCCATGCATTTCCATTACAGCAAGATGGAGGATATCATCAACCGTGGTGGCGGCAATCTGATCGTCGAGGTATACAACTGCGATGAAAATGAGGATTTGGCGGATACGGATGTTTTGGTCAATATCGACGGTCGGAAATACACCGTTCCCGCCGGCACGAAGATCCGCCTGACCCCCGGTGAGAGCATCACACTGCCGCCCCGTCAATATCACGCTTTTTGGGCAGAAAAGGGCTACGGTAAGGTGCTGATCGGCGAGGTCAGCATGGTCAACGATGATAATAATGACAACCGCTTCCACCAACCGCAGGCGCGCTTTACCACCATTGAAGAGGACGAAGCGCCGCTGTATTTGCTGTGTAACGAGTACGGAGATCGATAAAAATGAAGGTTTTATGCTTTGGTGAGGTTTTGTGGGATATATTTTCCACCGAAAAGAAGATCGGCGGCGCCCCGTTTAATTTTGCCGCCCATCTGGTCAAAAACGGCGTGGATGCCGCCATCTGCTCGGCCGTCGGTATGGATGCGTTGGGTCAGGAGGCTCTGCAACGGGTGACCGACCTGCAGGTGGATACCAAATATATTGCCACGGTGGCAGGGGAGACGGGACAATGTCTGGTCACCCTGCAAAACGGAACACCCAACTATAATATTAAAATGAATACGGCTATGGATATGATTCCGGAGCCGTGTATTGACGAGCCTTTTGATGCCCTGTATTTCGGCACACTGGCCCAGCGGTGCCCCACCTCGCGGGAGACGCTGGCGACCTTGCTGAAACGGCATCGGTTTGCGCAGGTATTTGTGGACGTCAATATCCGTCAGCACTATTACGATCGGGAAACGCTGGAAAGTTCCATAGCGGCGGCCACCATACTGAAGATCTCCCGGGAGGAGTTGCCGGTATTGGGTGAGGTGGGGCTGTGTGACGCGACAGCCGAGTACGGAAAGCTGTGTGCCGCGCTGTGCGCTGCTTATCCGGGTCTGCAAACGGTGATCATCACCCTGGATGCCGACGGCGCGTACGTTTATGCCGACGGAAGGGAATATCGCTCCCGTAAACCGGATTGTCAGGTGGTCAGCACCGTAGGGGCGGGGGATAGCTTTTCTGCCGCATTTCTTGCCGCTGTGCTGCAAGGCAAGGACGTGGAGCAGGCGCTGGACCGTGCCACCTGTGTCAGCGAATACGTAGTAACTCAGCTGGGCGCCATCCCCGAGTATCCACCGAATTTGATCTAATAAAAAAAGGACTGCATCGAGGCACCCTCCGTAAGGAAGGTGCCTCAGTTATATTCGCCTTGCGGCGAGTGATATTGCTTCGCAGTGGTATTATGCTTCGCATAGTGATATTGTCCTACGGACAGTTTTAGGGCGAATATAATATCACGAAAACCGA
>JAZQDW010000010.1:0-10072 GCA_045546995.1 Eubacteriales bacterium | reverse complement strand
GGTGTAATACTGGTTCTTCTTAACGTCGGTAAAGACGGTGGTCACCTTATTGTTGACCTGCTTACCGTCCAGACGGCCCAGTACGGTTACAAACATCGCTCTGGTCATCTGATCGTTGGGACCGAACTCGGTCTTGGAGGTACCGCTGAACAGACCGTTATTGTAAACGTAGTCAATGGCGCCGTTCTTAACGTACCAATCCTTCTTCTTCAGATCCTTAAAGACGTCTAAAACATTTGCGTTTGCCGCGCTGACAGCCGGTATAAATGCCAACAGCATAACGACCAACAGCAAACCGGACAACACGCGCATTCCTGCTCTTTTCAAAAAAATCACCCCTAAATTTTATTAAATTATTATAACATATTTTTAATTTAGTTGCAACACCTTCAGTAAATATTTATATTCGTATAAGTATTGCTTTTGTTAATGAAATGAAGTATACTGAAAAAAACAGACAAAATTTAAGGAGAAATCCGCAAAATGGTGAGAAATACCGATTTTTCCATGCCAAAATTTGACGGCGGCGGTAAATTTTCCTCTGTCGGGGAATGGATCCACGCCAACCGCATCATCTCTACCTACGAGCTGATACTGGTAACCCACGGCACCATATATCTGGAGGAGGACGGCGTGCGGCACACCCTACACGCCAACGACTATATCCTACTGCATCCCGGCGTTCGGCACGGCGGCTTTCGCACAAGTCACGAATCGGTGGGCTTTTATTGGCTGCATTTTTACACCGACGAGGCGTATCCGCTCCCCTTCGCCGGTACGGCGCCCGATCCGGATATTTTAATCCAAAACGCCCGACAGTTATTGCAGATCCACCGTTCGCCCGCCTATTCCCCGCAAACCGCCGACCACATGACCTACGTACTGCTGTCCGAGCTGATGGTACAGCGTCAGCAGGAAAAGCCGCAAAATGCGCTGGCGCTGAAAACGTTGGAATACATCCGCGCCCATTCCTACCAACAGCTTACCGCCGCCGTGATCGCCGACGAGCTGGGCTATCATCCCGATCACCTTTCCCGGGTGTTGCGCGCCTATTGCAACACCACGCTGAGCAAGGAGATCACCCACGCCCGTCTGCGGCGAGCCAAATGGCTGCTACAGACCACGGATTATACCATCCATCGGATCGCGCTGGAGCTGGGATATGAGGATAGCAATCTGTTTGAAAAGTTTTTCAAATATCACACCTCGGTGACCCCCACCGAATATCGCAATTCCTTTACCAATCTACACACCAACCACAAATAAAAAACGCCCGTTGGGCGTTTTTTATTTGCGTTTTTTGCCGCGGCGGCGGAAGTCCGCATCGATCTCCTTACTCCAGCCTCGAGCCAAGGGTCTGCCGCCACGTACGTCACTGACAGCGGCAGCCACCGCATCATACACGATCCGCGTTCCCATTTGATCCGCATTGTAATTTACGGCGCGATCCCCTGCGATGCCATAGCGCGCGGCCGTTTCTACCGCATCGATATTGGCGCCGATAAACAGAAACTCCCAGCCGTACTTTTCCTGCTGACGGCGAATCATTTCCTTGATCTCACGACTACCGTAGCGGCGGCTGGCATTTTCCATACCGTCGGTGGTAATGACAAACATAGTGTGTTCCGGCACATCCTCCGGGCGGGCGTATTTATGGATATTGCCGATATGACGTATCGCGTCGCCCAGCGCATCCAGTAAGGCGGTACAGCCACCCACCGTGTACTGTGCATCGGTCATTTTTTCCACCGTCTCCAGCGACGCACGGTCGTGCAGCACCTGACTGTGATCGTCAAACAGCACGGTGGAAACAAAGCACTTTCCCTCCTGCTTTTTCTGCCGTTCCAGCATGGCGTTAAAGCCGCCGATGGTATCGCTCTCCAGCCCTGCCATCGAGCCGCTTCTGTCCAAAATAAATACCAATTCCGTAATATTGTTTTTCATACTAAAAAACCTCTCTTTCATTTGATGAGTCCATTGTACATCAAAATAAGAGAGGTTTGGTCGCCTGTCGGGCGACAAATCAGCATTGTTCGGCCGTGTAGTGTTTGACGGCGTAGCAAAACCGTTGTTCAAATTTTGCAATCGCCATGCGGCTGATTGATTTCAACGGAAAGTACAGATCATACGAGTGAAACCAATCGGGGTATACGTCAACGTCGGCCGGTATGCCGGCCGCCCGCAAATTTTCGATATAAGTCAGCGTTTCACAGTAAAACGGCTCGATATCCCCCACGTAGGTATATGCCGGCGGCAGGTCGCTGTAATCGGTCTGTCGGGCGGGCGCCGCATAGGGCGGCACGTCCTGCAGGCCCTTAAGATACAGTTTCCAGGCCGCGTGATTGCGTTTTGTGTTCCAGATGGGGGTATGATTATCCCGGGAGGAGTCGGTATCCCGATCATCCAGCATCGGATACAGGGGCATCTGAAAGGCGATCTTAACGCTGTTTTTATCCCGAGCGTACATACAAAGCGCCGCCGTCAGACCGCCGCCTGCGCTCTCCCCGCCCACCATAATTTTGCTGTTGTTGACACCCAGTTCCCCTGCGTGCTCCTTCAGCCAGCAAAGGGCCGCGTGGCAATCCTCCAGCGCCGCCGGATACGGCTGTTCGACGGACAGACGATAATTGACGCAGACCAGCACGGCGCCGTATTTTTTCACCAGCGCAAGGGGTCTGGAAAAGTAAGCCATTTCCGCCATACCGGTGGCATATCCGCCGCCGTGGATCCACAGAATACCCGGGGTTTCGGTCGGCTCCTTTTTGGCCGCCACGGGACGAAAAATGAGGATTTTGATATCACGTCCGGTGGAGGGTATCTTTCGTTTTTCTACGGTATATTTTTTCATATTTTATGCTCCGAGCAGGCTCTGATCAAAGGCAAACAGAATCTCGTTGATCCGATAAATATCATAAATGCCGTTTTGAATGGCGTATTCGATAATTATATCAAATTTATTGCTGTGAGACAGGGCAAAGCCCGCCTTTTTCAGCATTTCTTCCGTCTCCGACAAGGACAGTTCCAGCGCAATGGCAAAGGCGATAGCAGTAGGCTTACTGGGTTTATAATGTACGTCGCCGCGGATCTTGGAAAACAGTTTCCGATCCACGTTGGCCTTTTTATAGCACTGGGCGTCGGTCATTCCGCTCTCATCGATTTTACGCAGGAGCATCTGGGAAAAACTTTCGTCCAGTTCGATGGAAAAGCCGCACGGAAAGCCCTTTTCTTCACACGGAATCGAGGCAAAGGCGGCCTCCTGCGGGCGGGCAGACGGCATACCGTAGCCTACCATCGGTTCCTCGATGATCCGACGGGAGGCGCAGCGATTACGGTGGCTCTCCACGTAACGGTCGTCGATATACTCGGTAACGTCGGTAAACAGCCGTTCGCTGATCCGATAGGCATCGCTATCAAACACCACCAGGTACACCATCATTTCATTTTCCAGCAAAAACGCGCCGATCTCGTCCGTCGCCACCTGTAACGCCCGATCCTTGGGATAACCGAACACACCGGAGGAGATCAGCGGAAAGGCAACGCTTTTACACCGTTTTTTCCGCGCCAACGACAGCGCAGAACGATAGCAAGCGGCAAGCTGCGCCGCCTCGCCGTGGTTGCCGTCCCGATAGACAGGGCCCACCGTATGAATGACGTATTTTGCCGGCAGGTCAAAGCCATGGGTGAGCCTTGCCTCCCCCACGGTGAGGCGGCCCAGTTTTTCGCAGGCGGCACGCAGTTTGTCCCCGGCGGCACGGTGAATGGCGCCGTCCACGCCGCCATCGCTCAACAGCGTGTGATTGGTGGGATTGACAATGGCATCCACCTGCATCTTTGTTATGTCGTTTCGCACGATTTTCAGCGGCATTTCCCGTCACCTCCGGATAGTTTTATAAGCATTATACCATTCTTTGCAAAAAAAGACAAGAAAACAAACAGGAAACATCCGTGGGATGTTTCCTGTTTGTTTTTAAAGCAGCATATAGGCATAATTTTTCGTTTCCATCAGATACCGAGGACCCATCCCGAAATTTTGCTTTCACCGTCGGCATCGGTGCCGAGATAGGTGGGCACGCCGTCGCCGCCCACCACGATGGAATACTCCCAACCGCAGGTGATGGCGATGATATCCTGCAAATCGCCCACCTCGGTCTGGCCACGGTCGTTTTTACCGGTGGCTACCACCGTACCGTCCGCCTTCAGCCCCAGCGTAAAGCCGTTACCGCCGGCCACGGCGATGATATCCGTCCAGGCGGAAACGTCACATTCCTTATTTTTATTGTTACCGGTGGAAACCACGGTACCGTCCGCCTTCAGCCCCAATGCGTGGGCGTTGCCCGCCGCAATGAAGATAATATCCTTCCAATCGGAAACGTTACACTGACCGGCGCTGTTATTGCCGGTGGCCACCACCGTGCCGTCAGCCTTGAGTCCCAGGGTAAAGTCCTCGCCCACGGCGATGGCGGTGATATCCGTCCAGTTGCGTACGTTACACTGGCCCTTGTTATTTTTACCAACGGCCAGTACCTTACCGCTTCGTTGCAGGCCGACGGAAAATCCGTCACCGGCGCCGACGGCCATCATATCCAGCCAGTTTTTAACGTTGAGGGCGCCGGTCTTTTTATTGCCGACGGCCATGACCGTGCCGCTGTAATGCAGACCCAGCGTATGGTCAGCGCCGCAGGAGACCGCGCGGATGGCGTTCCATTTATCCACCATCAGCTGGGTGTCCAGCGCATAGCCGACCCCCTCCGCCTTGCCCTGTCGGTTGTTTTTCACCACGTGGCGTTTACCGGCGGAGATCACCGTTTCGGCGCTCATACGACGGGAAAGCTCGATGAGCAGTTGTTCGCTGTTGCGATAACCGCCCGCCTGTTCCAGCTCGGAATAGGCCTCGTACAAACGGTCGATATTCATATAGGAAGTCGCCTTGGCGTAATGGCGGGCGGGAATAAAGAGAAAATTGATCAACAACACCACGGCGGCGATCAACGCCACGCCACTGCCGCCCAAGACGGAAAAACGAATGATTTTTTTCTTTTTTGCGGCACGCAGGGCGGCGGCACGTTCCGCCTCCCGCTGACGCTCCGCCTCACGGCGTTGCTCCTCCTGCTCTGCCAGCAGGCAGGCCTCGCCGTTTATATGGGCGTACACCCAAGCGCGATCCTTGCCGCACCGAAAACAGTCGGTACGAGCGATATCATTGACCCGACCGCAACCGCAACGCCAATAGCCGTCCTTCTTTTCAGGCTGCCACAACGGCGTGGTATCCCGCCAAGCGGCCACAAAGCGTTTGTACTCCGGTTGCTCCGCATTCGGTTTTACCGGGGGCGGCAGGAGCAGGCCGGGGGCATCGTTATTCCAGATAACGCCGTTGGAAAAACAGATCTGTGTGGGGCAAAACGCCGTCGGCGCCGCCGGACAGACCATCCATTCCACACACGCACCGGGCGCGATGGGTTTCTTATACTGATAAGTATGACCGTCAGCGACAAGGGTCACGGTTTCCACCGTTTGCCAGCTGACGTTTTCCAACAACAGTTGCCATCCGGCGGTTTCAGCCGTTACGGCAAACTGCAACGGGCAGCCCTGCCAAAAATAAGTTTTTGATGACATAGTCTGCCTCATTACATTTCAATAAAGTCTTTGAGCTTTTTGGAGCGAGAAGGATGGCGCAGCTTACGCAGTGCCTTGCTTTCGATCTGACGGATACGCTCACGGGTGACGTTGAATTCCTTACCCACCTCTTCCAGCGTCCGCTGTCTGCCGTCTACCAGACCAAAGCGCAGTTCCAGCACCTTCGCCTCTCTTTCGTGCAGGGTGCCCAGCACCTCGGTCAATTGCTCCTTGAGCATAATATGCGCCGTTGCCTCCATGGGAGCGGGAATGTCCTCATCGGGGATGAAATCGCCCAGATGGCTGTCCTCCTCTTCACCGATGGGGGTCTCCAGCGATACGGGGTCCAATGCGATCTTCATGATCTCTCTGACCTTATCCTCGGGATAGCCCATCTCCTTGGCGATCTCTTCACTGGTGGGATCACGTCCCAGCTCCTGCACCAACTGGCGGGAAACACGCATTACACGGTTGATGGTTTCCACCATATGCACGGGAATACGGATGGTACGGGCCTGATCGGCAATGGCGCGGGTAATGGCCTGACGGATCCACCAGGTGGCGTAGGTAGAGAACTTATAACCCTTTTCATAATCGAATTTTTCAACCGCCTTGATCAGACCCAGATTACCTTCCTGGATCAGATCCAAAAACTGCATACCGCGGCCCACGTAGCGCTTGGCAATAGAGACGACCAGACGCAGATTGGCCTCGGCCAGACGACTTTTGGCGCGTTTGCCGGCGTTGATCTGCTTGGTGAGGAAGGCCTTTTCGGTCTCGTCCTCGCAATCGGCGATCAACTCTTCTGCCTTCATACCGTCCATCATTTTCTTGGCCAACTCGATCTCTTCGTCGGCAGAAAGCAGCTGCACCTTGCCGATCTCCTTGAGATACACCTTAACGGGGTCATCCACCACACCGTAGTCCACTACGGCGGCAGTCTCACCCTCACCGTCGGTAATTACGCCGTTTTCGGTATTGTTAATGGCCTCCACATTGATATCCGCCAGTTCGTCCTCCAGCGAATCCTCCACCACTTCGACGCCGGCCTCTTCCAAAGCCTCGTAAAAGCGATCCATTTCCTCCGGTTCAACGGCGATATCGTCCAAAGCGTACAAAATCTCTTTATTGGACAGAGACCCTTTCTGCTTACCGGTTTCCAGCAATTCCTTGAGTGCCTTTTTTTCCACATGTGATGCCATATTTATTGTCTCCTTTTCTTTTGTTCCAGCATTTTTTGCAGCTGCTCGGGGGATTGCTCGCCCACGTCAGCCTTTTTTCTTCTTTCGCCCTGCAGGACCTTGATATAATCCTCAAATTGGGGCATCGGATCACGGGCCAGGATCTGGGTGTTGAGGATCTGCACGATCCGTGCCACCTCCCCTGCCTCAAAATGCGCGCTCAACAGATTTTCGGGGGCAGAGCCCTCACTGATCTTCTGCGCAAAGAACGCATATACCTTACGGTTGAAATCCGTAACAAAGTCTTCCTCGCTTAGATGTTGTTGCAACCAGGCCAGACGATCAGGAAAATGGGCCAACAGGGTGATGATACCCTCCTCCGCCTTGGCGGCGCGCAAATTGGCATAGCGTTGGGGATTGACACGGTCCACCCGCAAGCTGTCCCGTTCGGTTTGTTCCATTTCACGATTTTTCACCTGACGGACATACTTGTCTCTGGCCCGTTTGATCTCCAATCGAGCGCTGTCCACGCTGACGTCTACCTGCCGCGCCAGAATACCGGCAAACATATCCCGTTCGATATCCGACGGGATCTTTGCCACCAGCGTTACCGCCTTACGCAGATACTCGGTACGCTCGGTCACGTCGGTCAGGTCTCTGCCGGCGGCCAATTGATCCAATGCGTGCTGCACCGGATTTTTTGAACCGGCAATCAACCGCGCAAACTGCACCTTACCGTACTTTTTGATAAATTCGTCCGGATCCTTTGCGCCCATCATTTGCAAAACGCGAACGCTGACACCCAATTCCTCCAGATAATCAATGGCCTTATCCGTGGCCTTCAAACCGGCCTTATCCATATCAAAGGCCACCACCACGGTGGAAGCGTATTTGGAGATCATCCTGGCCTGTTCACGCGTGAAGGCAGTGCCCAGCGGCGCCACAGCCCCCACAAATCCGGCCTGATGGAGGGAGGCAACGTCCAGATTGCCCTCTACCAAAATAATGGTGCTTTCCGTATTTTGTTTGGCAAAGTTCAGGCCAAAGACCGTTTGTCCTTTTTTATAGACCAACGTCTCGGGCGAGTTCATATATTTCGGTTTACTGTCGTCCAGCACCCGTCCCGAAAAGGCCACCACGTTGCCCCGTACGTCGATGACGGGAAACATGACCCGATTACGGAATTTGTCATAAAATCTGCCGGTCTTCTCCGAACGCATCAGCAGTCCGGCCTCATAGGCCTCCTCGTTGCTGTAGCCGGCGGCATTGAGCTGCCGTTTAAGATCGTCAAAGCTATCGGCGGCGAAACCCAAGCCGAAGCGTGTGATCGTTTCCCGACTCAACCCACGGCCCAAAAAATACTCCATTCCCTGCGGCGTCGCCGGATTTTTCAGATTGGCAAAAAAGCGACGGGCCGCCAACTTGTTCATCTCCAGCTGTCGGGCGCGTTTTTTCATGGTGGTATCACCACTGCCACCGTCCTCGGGCAGGGGCAGGTGGGCGCGTTGTGCCAGCAGGGTGACGGCATCCACGTAATCCAGATGCTCCATATTCATCGTAAAGGTGATCACGTCACCGCCGGCGCCGCAACCGAAGCAATAGTAAGAGGTACTGTCGGTAAAGACCGTGAAGGAGCCGGTTTTTTCACTGTGAAAAGGGCACAGCCCCACCAGGCGGCTACCCGCCCGTTTGAGGGTGACGTATTGGCTGATCAGGTCGACAATGTCGGTCCTCGCCTTCAGTTCGGTAATAAAATGATCGTCAAATCTCGGCACGTCTTATCCCTCCCAACTCTTGGGGATAAAGAGTTGACGGTAGAGATTTACGCTGTACACGTCGCTCATTCCCGAAATATAATCGCATACCGCCCGCTCTTTGCCCTCTTGTTGCAAAATATTTTCATATTCGGCGGGTATTTTTTCGGTATGTTCGGTAAAATAATGATACAAGGCGGCAATCATCTGCTCGGCCTTACGCTCCTCTTCCTTGGCGCGGGATCCGAAATAGACCCGTTCAAACAAAAAAGAACGTAACTCGTTCATTGCGGCAAGCACCGTCGGCTCCATCACAATATCATTTTTCCCCGTCGAGCAGGAAAGAATACCGATGATCATAGAATTGATGCGCTGACTGGGATTGTATCCCAAAATCTCGCCCGTGGAACGGGGCAGATCCTCCGCAGCGATGATGCCGCCGCGAATGGCGTCGTCAATATCGTGGTTGATATAGGCGATCCGATCGGCAATACGGACGATGCGCCCCTCCAGCGTGTCGCTCAGCTTGTCCCCGGTGTGACACAGTATACCGTCCAGCACCTCGGCCGTAAGATTGAGCTTTTCCAGTTTTTCGCAGGTACGCACACTTTGCTCATTATGAGAAAAGTGGAAAGGACACAGTTCGTCCAACACCCGTTCCCCTGCGTGGCCGAAGGGGGTGTGACCCAGATCGTGTCCCAGGGCAATGGCCTCGGTCAGATCTTCATTTAAAGAGAGGGCACGGGCCAAATCCCGGGAGATCTGGCTGACCTCCAACGTGTGGATCAGGCGAGTGCGATAGTGGTCACCGGTGGGGCTTAAAAACACCTGCGTCTTATGCTTCATACGGCGAAAGGCCTTACTGTGAATGATCCGGTCACGGTCACGGCAAAAGCAGGTACGCATCGGGCACGGCTCCAGCGGCTCGCTGCGGCCGGCCGAGTCCACGGCGCAAAAGGCATACGGGCTTAAATGATCCTTTTCCCATTGTTCTCTGACTTTACGGTATACCACGTCTCTTCCCTCCTTGTTATAAAATAAGTTTACAATATTGCGGCCCGCCGTTTTTATACGGACGACCGCCGTGAAACGAAGAAAAATTCCCTCTATATTCATTATACGACGGAAGATTTAAAAATCCTTTATTTTTTTCACATTTTTTTACTTTTTCCATTTTTTTGCTTGACAAACCAACCTTTGGCTGATAGAATATATAAGCACGAAAATTTAAAACCTATGACCCAGTAGCTCAGCTGGCAGAGCACATGACTTTTAATCATGGTGTCCGGAGTTCGATTCTCCGCTGGGTCACCAATAAAACAGCATCTCGTTTGGGATGCTGTTTTTATTTATAATGCTGCGAAAACGAACTTCGGACACAAGGTAAGCAGCGGAGGAGTATCCGAACCCGATTTTGACGGGCCGATTTTCACCTCAGCTGTGTTAAAATACTCGCCAATACACAAAGTATTGGCTGCGTTTTATGCCTTGCCGATGCAAAATTCGGCTCCGGCAAAATTCTGC
>JAZQDW010000009.1:0-13796 GCA_045546995.1 Eubacteriales bacterium | reverse complement strand
CTAGTCATTGTCTTCCTAAGACCGCTTTGGCCTCCGACTTTGGTACAAGCATAGTAGTGGGTGGCTTCGCCCTGGGTCAGGGTGGTGGCCCATACGTGCTCGCCGGTGGCAGGAATGGTGACATCTTCTTCCATGGTGGTGCCGCAAGTTCCGCATACGCTATGCCCCACACCGGGAGCAAAGCAGCTGGGATCGTTATCCACGACCAGATCTTCAGCGGCAACGTGCTCCTGCGTTGCGGGGATCACGATATTCTCCTCAACGGTCTTGCCGCAGACGGCGCAATCCTTTTTACCAACGCCCACGCCCCCACAAGTGGCCGGTATAATCACCACAATTTGATCCGATGCTTGATGAAGTTCGGTAGCAGGAATTTCTACTGTGCTGCCCTCCTTTTGTGCATTGCACAAGGCACAATAAATACTCTTGCTTCCGGTCATATTACAAGTGGGAAGAACATCAATCGTATATTCCGTTTCCCATTGATGCTCCCTGGCCACAACAGTAGTCTCGTTAACTATTTCATTGATAATCTCGCTGCTATTCACTTTTTGTGTCTTAATCCAAATCGTTTTGTGATCACCGATTTTATCAATCTCGTTCATACAGTCAGCGTCGCTATAAATCCCCAAAACTTCGACGCCATCAACAAACTTGATAGTTTCTTTTGTATCTTCCTTTGTTGCAGGCAAAACAACCGTATTCTTGCTTCCATCAAACGTCACGCTTTTTGAATCAGTGGGTGCCAGATCAGTATTTTTCACTTCCATTGCCTCATCAAGATAATACCAATCATTCTTGATATATCCAGACGCTGTCGCTACACCATTGATACTTTCCTGTTGCTTTTGCACCAAACGATTCGGCAACGTCGTACCATAATAGTTTTCATCCACATTAACAACATTTTTTCCAAATGTCCAGGGTGCCGAACGGTTGATCAGTACATTTCCTGCAACTCTCCATGCCTTAAGTTCAGAATGATCTTTATTTTTATATGTAACTATACTTTTGTTATTAACACTATCGTTGGTTATTCGATTGTTTTCAAAAGTCAGGTCAATCAATCTGCTCTTTTGCTGAGCACTGAATGTAACAATTTCTTTTTCTATGTTTTCAAAAATATTGTTACTCAGTGTTATCTCAACAGCATTCGGATATAGGTCATAGCGGGAATTAGAATCCATTTCAATCAACATCCAACTATTCTCGCCACTATTTATATAAGAATTTTTTATGCTCAAACCGGCATGAAGCGGAACAGTTCGATACATAGCGGCATTAACCGGCGTGAAAAAGAATCCTGCTTCCACATCTGTTTTTCGAACAAATGCGCAGGTGTCAAATATGGCTCTGGCTCCTTGGAAATAGAACGAATGCTCCGCATAGTTGACACCACTCGAATTAGCAAAATAACATCCACGTATCAATAGATAGGTTGCCGGTGAATTCTTATTATAAAGATTCTTACTTTGATTATATGTAGAAGTATTATTTCCTACCCACTTTGTTGCAAGAATTTGATTTGATTTCGTATCAACAACCATATTCTTAAAATTCACAAAACAATGATTTCTTGTATCATTTGTGGCAATATCTAAAGTGCGCTCGTTTTCACTTCCTATATTCTTTCGTGTAAATCCGGCAATAGTAAAATACAAATTGTTCATCCCATAAACAAAAAACCTGTTAGTCAAAACAGCCTCGTTTTCCATTACTGTTCTTTCTGAAGAAACAAGTTCTTGGATTCCATCTGTTGCAGGCACATCGAATTTCGGCCCAACAATCGCCACCGACCTTTGAATCAAAGCGCCTGTATACTTGCCGGGCGCCACAACGACCACATCTGTCATCAATGCATTATCATACGGCAATACATTAGCCGTAGCATTGTAAGCGGCAGCAATTTTGTTGTATTTTGAAGTAAACGTATCTCCGTTTAATACAAACGTCTCTCCCACCGAAGGCGCCACTTCAAAATAATTTATCGGTTCCCCAACAGTATAGATCACCGTTGCTATACTGCCACCGTGTTCGTACACTGCTTTTGCATACAACGGTGTTGTATTATTATTGCTAAAGCCCTTAACAAACGACGTCACTTCACTATCCGCATCGCACGTCGGTGTACTATAAAATCCAACCAACCGAACGTCTTTTTCTGTAAATTGAAACAGATTTTCCGTCCGATAAGTTATGTCTTTTCGGGGGAATATTGTAACAGCCCCGCGAATCGTACCGTCAGTGGTGGCCAGTTCTGCCGTTTGAATTACCTGTATGCGAGAATTGAGAACCAAAAGGTCCTGCGAGGTTTCCTGCACGGTAAACAGTTCCCTGATTCCGCCGCCTTTCTTATCCACAGAAGCGTAAATATCCTGCAATACGTTTGCCTTTGTGAGATAATTGGTGGGCAGCATATCCACGCGAGCAGCGCATACGTTCCCGTTATGATCCAAAAAGTGATTACCCGACATATCAACCAACGCATATGCTCCACGAATTCCGCTATATAACATATCCGAAGGGTCTACAATAACAGTATTATCACTAAAATTAACGGATAAGGGAAAGCGTTCTTGCGTATAGTCAAAATCAATCAGGCAGTGTTCGTTCTTTTTGTTCTTGTTATACTCCTCTGACAATTCAAACCGATTTCCGGTAAATTCCAAGTTCCAACCGGTTGTCATCGCAGTATACGTTGCACCTTTAATATACAGAAAAGAAGAACAGGACTTACTATCAGCTTTGCCAATATCATAAATAAAATTATCGCGAATACTGATCGTAAAAGCATTATTGGGATACTGTTGAAGCGATGTGTACTCCGTATTCATTCGAAACATTCGGCTGGCTTCCCAATCCACAAAGGCATTGTTATAAATATCGTGCCGCGGATTTGTGGCATATTGACCATAAAATGCTTTGGACGAATCTTCAACATTTGTACCGTACAGCTGAATACACTGATTAAAGTTCTCTGTCTGATCCGTATCGTCAGCCGCTAATGCGCCTCCTGTAAAAACGCAATTGCACATTTCAACCTTGTTGCCAACAAACTTCCCATAGCCTCCGTTTTCTCTGTACGTTCCGTTAAAATTAAAATAACAATCTTTAATGGAAAGAATTGTATTGTTCATTTGAGCGCCGACATTGAAAAGTTGCACATTTGCACCGCCACCCAAATCTTCGAAATATACGTTTTTAATATACAATGCAGCAAAGCATTCATTTCCGGAAGAATAAAACTTCATATTCTCCGCGCCCGCCAAGCCATTTATATATGTTGCCGCATAACTTGGGTTCCAAAACGTTCCGGCAAAAATATATTCCGTTTCCGGATTGATGGATCTGTTGTTTTTCACTTTTTTGGCTTCTTGCGGATCAGTTAATGCGCCAACATTATCGCCATTTACGGGACTTTTGCCTGCTTGCGGTCCTAATAATATCAGTCGGAACAATTGACTTTCTGCAGGATCACTGACGCCTTCCGGCAAAACAAAGTCTCCCTCTGCCGTTGTTTCTGTACGTAATCCGGGGGCAAATACCAGTACTGAATCCCATGCCGCAGCACCTTGATCAGCTGCCCAAATCATGTTTTGCTCCTGCGCTTTTGTACGCGCATCCACATAATCGGTAAAGGCATTTTTTCCCATGGTCAAATAGTATTTTTTACCATTTCCCCACTGATCATTACCATAAGTATATGTAAATGTTTCGCCACTTTTTGCAGAAAAATTCGGATCAATAAAATATATGTGATTGTCCGGACGAATGAACTCTCCGTGTGGATCGACTCTTCCTTCCGCCGTCACCTTGGTTCCGGTAATAGGTGCATACGGATCCGCATTCTCCAAAATATTGTTATCCAACACAGTTATTGTACAACTTTTTGAAAAATCACCGTCTTCCGTAATTGCCGTAATAATCGCCGTTCCGGGTTTTAACGTCGAAACCGTTCCATCCTCGCTCACCGTCGCAACATCGGTTGCATTACTAAGCCAAGTCACCTTTTTGTTTAAAGCATTTTCCGGATAAACCGTCGCCTTTAATTGCAACGCATCTCTTTCATACATTGTTTTTTCTGTTTGACTCAGCTCGATAGCGGTTACACGAATTGGCGTATGCAGTACGTCCTTTTCATTATCACTGTAATTGAATTCCAATTCTGATGTAGTTGCTTCAATGATAAAACGATTTGAATCATAATACGCTTCATAATCAAAAAATGCTTCAGGAATTTTAAACGCAAAATCATAGCCTTGTCCTTTTGCCAAATCTCCCACAGAAATCAGTTCAAGTTCTTGATCTAAATGCCGAATTTTGATTTTCACATCCGGAGCATCAACCAAACCTTCGTTTTCAACAGTTCCATAGATATATTCTCCATCTATATAGCATTTCGATAACGCTATATCCGGCTTTCCTATCGTCATTTTCAAACTATTGTTGGTCAAATTCGTGTCATTCTCCGAAAGAATGGTAAACTCAAGATCTTTTATTTCAAGATTTTCCGGCAAAGCATAATTGATTGAAAGATCGCACCAATTTCCGGGCAACGTATGTGTATCATATGATTTTTGTTTAACTACCGTTCCCGTGCCATCTTTGATTTGTAATGTACATTGATCGATGATTGTATTTCCCTCATTATGCATCGTTGCCGTATAGGTGGTAGTATTACCGGATTTAACAGTCTTTTCATCATAGGAAATAAAACTACCAATCGATATCTCTGTATTATTTCCTACTATGTCGCAAATCAAATCTGCAGTAGTATACAATTCATCGCTCGAAAGATCCTTGTTTGTGTTATATGCCGATAAGAAGATCAATATATTGTCGTCCAAACAAAGTGCATCATAAGCGATGATTTTTTTATCGTATGCCGTTAGGGCAACAGGGCTTTTATACTCGCCATTTTGATAATATGAAATATACAATTCATTTGTTGACTGCTTGTTAATGCGATGCAACACGCCTTTTTTTGACCCATTTTGCAAAATCATATACGAGGAATCGCAAACCGCTACATCCAAAGACGTCATCACCTGCTGCTCGAAACTATGCAATATTCCATCCCGCGCCCAATAAAACTTTCCGTTTTGAAAAGACAAAAATAAATCTTCAATTTCGTCATCGGTTATTCTAACATTATCAATAAACAATTCTCCATCCAAAATCTCGCCACTCTCATTGACAACATCTACCGAAATAAACGCCACAACCGGCTCTCCGTTTTTAAATCCGGCCTGTATTTCATTAACAATTCCAGGATCCTCGTTTTCTACGTTCACCTCACTCCAAACACCGTTTTCTAAAGTACGACTATATATAATATTCTTGCCCTCCATCAACGAGGAAGAGCTTGTATCCATATTTTCAATCCAAGCAACAACCGTTTTTGTTCCTTCGCTTGCAATGGAAAAATCGTATTCAAATAAACCGTTATGTTCTGCAACAACAACAGGCGTTCCAAACTTATCTGCACTCCATTCTGCATAAACAAGTTCTGTACTGCTCATCGCATCCGTAATCGTTGCATCATCGGACAATTTATTAACAATGCGTTGCCAAACAACACCAACCTTTTCGCCATTGCTGACAACATATGGCGTATGATCTGCCAATCCGCTTTCATACACCGGCGTTGGCGCAGACCACGCATCTTCATCGTATACACTATAATAAAGTGTCGTACGGTTATTGATCGCTTTACTGCCATCATCCTTTACCCAAATCGCCATTATTCTGCCGTCATTCAATTTGACAAGTTTCGGTGCAGCACAAGGGTATATGTCCTTTTCACTTAATGTATCTACCGTTGTTTGTAATGAATAAGCGTTTGACGAAGCAGTGTTCAAATAATCTCTGGGCAAAGCTGTGGCTTTATCCGCTTCTATTGGTATGAATTGTAAATCTTTATCTCGTTCTACTGACTTCGGAAATAGTTGTAACCCGTTTGTGAACGGAAACTTGGCATCAACAGCTTTATATGATAGCAGCGTTACAACGACTTCTATGCCAACGTTTCCAATCACCTCCACGCATTCACTCAACGTATCGCCCTTAGTAGTATTTAACGTTCCTGTCAAGCTTCCATAAATAGATATATCAGCACTTAACAATTTTTCATGCAATAATTTTACCCCGATGCCGGCAGACAGTATTCCTGTCACACTAGCTTGAAATTCAGGAAAGTGGACACCCTGTTCATCAATGGTTAAATACAATTGACCTTCACCATCGACCCCTAACCGTAAAACAAAATAAAGCCACGGACCCATTGGCAACGATTTTTCAACTTCTCCTCCGGCTGTCACCACCATACCGAATTCGCTAAATCTCGGCGTTTCACCAGAAAAATCAATTGTAAAAAAGCCTGCAATCGTTGCATCGGCAGAAAACACCAGATTTCTGCTTGTTTTTTCTAATTTATTTGCAATTTTGTTATAATAATTTAAAATATCTTGTGTTTTTGCCCCACGCTTGTAAGCCGTAACATAATCTTTAAACTTTGCATAATCCTCAGCTATGTTCTCTCCTCCACTAATATTATAACCATCCGTTATTCCGACAAGACCTTTTATGGTTTTATTCTTAGCATCAACTATACAACCGGGATAATTCGGGCTAAAATTCGAAATGCCGGGAATATTATTCAAATCAAATCCTATGTCAACAGTAAATCCGGGTTGACTTGTATCCTCTATGCCTATACTTGGGCCGTCAGCTGTTGCAGTTCCCAAATCCAAAGTAGAAAAATCAATCATTGAATCAATATCAAAGTATGAAGGGGTCAACGCCGCAATTTGTGTTGCATTATAATTCATATAGGCAATCGGAATAGCGCTGGGAGAATAGTTTTTTGCTTTTACAACAAGGTTAAAATCCGGATATTTTCCAAATACTTCACAACTAACGCGCGCATATCCGTCCATAGATGTTGTATCGATGATAGTATTATCAACATCAACAACTATATCTGCACGATTGATGGGGCGCTGATTCATTCGATCGATGACCTTAATCAGCACTTCGCTGTATTGCATATAATGTCCGGTATCCCACTCACAAATATATCCGGTAACCGGATCCTCTAATGATTTACGATCATCCCAAGATCCTTTTCTGTTGTCATTTCCAACCATAGAGGTTCCATGAAAGGTCAAATATGCTTGATCACGCAAATTATTGGGTTCAATATCCAACAGATCATCCCAATTCTCATAAGACCATTCTTCACCGGTGATCCACTCCCATTTCCCCTCTTCATCCTGATCTGTGCCGCCCATATAATAAATATTGCCGGGAGTAATGGCCGTGATGAAATTATTTTCCTCTTGAGAAGTAATGGTAACAAGATGTCCGCCCATAGCTTCACATGCCGCTTTGGCATCGTGCCAATCCAAACGATCTGCATATACTTTATATGCATTTCCATTAAAATAAATGGCATCGTCCGGTATGACCATTTCGTCTGACAAAGCACTAACCGAAACCAATGCATCAACCGGCATAAATGAAATCAACATCAAAAAACATAAAAAGCCGGCAATCGCACATCTGATTTTTTTCATTTGTAGTCCTCCTTTTCACCAAAAGCCGTATTACATTGGGTGATTTTTTATCGAATATATATACATTTTATTGTAATCAATTATCCTTGTCAAGAGCAAACGCCTGTAAATCAAAAAACACTTAAAACGGCATATGAAAACACTCCCATAAAATTCACAACAAAGGCACCTCAACGCCGTAATTTCAGCAAAAAATCCACCCGTACGGGTGGATTTTTTGGGTTAAGTATTATTCTACGATGACCTTGCCGCCCTCTTGGACAGTGACGGTCATACCGGTTTGAACGTACTCGAGAAACTCGTCACCCAGCGAATCGATGACGGGCATCTTTACGTTTTCCAGCCAAACGTCAGCCAGAATGACGCCGGCGCCGGCCAACGAATCAATGGGTTGGGAAAAAAGCATACAGGCCGGTTGCCGTCCCATCGAGCAGCAACAGTAAATCACCAATCCGCCGGTAGTAGAGCCGATGGTCTGGGGCAGGCAAAGGGCCTTACCCGCCATTTGATGACCGTACAGATCGGGGTTGTTTTGGTCGCCGCAGGTAGCCTTTTTATCACCGAACTGCAATGCCTTTTGAAAGGAAGCCAGCGTGTTGAGTCCCCCGTGGGAGACCAATGCCTCTGCCTTGGTCGTACCCGGTGTGACCACTCTTCCGTTAAATTCTTTCATCTTTATTTCCCTCCTTTGGTGATCTGCGCCAAAATCTCGTCATCGGTGTAATATCTGGCAGTGGTGTAGGTGCGTAGTTTGTTGCTGGAGGTGATGACGGGCATCGAGCCGCACAGGGGGTTGTTCATATACATTAAGGGGCAAATATAAGAGGTGATGACACCCGTGGCCGCCAGACGGGCGGCATAGGGCGTTTTGCCGAATTCCTCCAGCACGGCGGGCGCGGCGGTAAAGACGGTGGGCACAAGCACCTTTTTGTTGCCCGACTCTTTGAGGCCGGCCTCCACCTTATCCGTCCAATCCTTGAGCTGTTGCAGGCTCATATGAGGACAGCCCATAAAGCACAGCTTGGGCCTTACATCCTTGTTTTTCCAAATCACGGGATATTCTCTGTACACCCGCTCCAGCTCGGCGTCGTCAATGACGTACACTTGCGCTTCCTCTGCGATCAGGGCGGTACCCTGCTCCTTTGCCTCGGGGGTCAGATTGTCGATATGATACAGGCCAACTGCGCCGTTGGAGGCGGTGGCGGCGCCGAAATCCTTGAGATAGGTGCAGGCGGCATCATCGAGCTCGGTGCCGATCCACTGATCCAACCCTTTGACGTAGGGCACAGCCTCCATCACCTTCATACCGATGGCGCTGCCCAACAGCTGCGCCTCCGGCTTTTTGGTGGTTTTGATCTCAACGATCCAGGTAGCCTTTCTGCCCTCGTCGGTTACCAGTCCGAAATGGGGCACGTAGCCCACTACCGATTGCATAATATCGATGATACCGCTGTTGCGGTTGCAACGGGCGCCCAGCACCGAGTTGGCGTAAACCACGGCCGAGCTTTCCGCCCAGGCCAGCACCTCGCCCTTGGCAGGCTTGTTGCCCACCTCATCCATATAGCAGGTGCAGGTAAAGGCGTTTTTGTCCATCATGCCCATTTTTTCCAACTGTCCCTCGTAAAAATCCTGACGGGCATACATAATTTTATTAAAAATAAAGTTTTGCAGGAAATTAGATGGCACGTTTTTGTCCAGCGGTCTGGGGTCCAGCGAAAAAGTCTGCTTGGACACGGCGCCGGCATCGATCAGCTTGTTCATCAGCTCGTACACCGGCCCCAACGCCTTCAGGCCGAAGGAGGTGACCAAATGATTATGTTTACTTGTCACCGGCACCAATTTATCCGCGCCAAACAGCTCGCCGTAGCGCACCACGGTCTCCATCACCTTGGCAAGCACCTCGCCCTGCTCGCCGTTCAGGATGGCCTGCTGTTCAGCGGTCAACATCATATTGTATTTCACAAAAAAACCTCGCTTTCCGGTTGATAATATGCTTCCATTTTACTCCTTTTTGAGATGGCAGTCAATACCAAAAAGGTTGACTTGTCAATATTAATCTTTTTTAAGACCCACCTGTTTTCTTGACGGTGCAGAATTATTGTGCTATAATAAAATAACATCTCTGTTACTGCATAGCCCGCCCGCTTTGGGCGGACGTTTAAAGGAGCATATATGAAACGGTTATTTCTGCCGATCCTCTGCGCCCTGCCGATGCTGTTGGCCGGCTGCAGCGGATTGGGGGACAAGGCCGCCAGCCTGTCCATGGTGTACGGCGTGGTCGCCCTGCTTTCCCTGTTGATCCTAATTGCATATATCGTACTGATCCGACAAAAGGAAAAATGGTTTTACTTTTTGTTTTCCTCGGTGATGATCATCAACGTCGGCTATTTCTGCCTGTCCGTCTCTCAAACCTTGCCGCAGGCGTTGATGGCCAACCGCATCGCCTATCTCGGCTCGGTATTTCTGCCGCCCTCCATGCTGGTCATCATTCTGCGCACGCTGAAGATCGATTGCCGCAAATGGGCCGTCATTCTGATGGGCAGTATCTGTGTTGTGATGTTTGCCATCACGGCCAGTCCCGGTCTGTTACCCATTTATTACAAAGAGGTGGAGCTGGTAATCGTGGACGGCGTGGCCGTACTGGACAAGGTGTACGGGCCGTTGCATCCGCTGTATCTGCTGTATCTGCTGGGCTATTTTGCCGCCATGGTGGGCGCCATCATCTATGCCTATAAAAAGAACTGCTTTGCCTCCTGCGTGCACGCCGTCATTTTGACCCTTGCCGTTTTTTCCAATATCGGCGTATGGCTGCTGGAGCAGCTTGTAAAGATCGATTTTGAGATCCTTTCGGTTTCCTATATTATTACCGAACTGTTTCTGGTGGGGCTGGATCTGCTGTTACAGCAGAAACCGGCGGCGCCGATCGAACCACCGCCGCCCCCACCGACGGAGGATCTGCAACAGGCGCATCGGTATCTGTGCGAGCAACTCTCCACCCTTACTCCGGCGGAAAAGAATATCTACGAGCTGTACCTTGCCGGATGCTCCGCCAAAGAGGTCATTGCCAAGTTGTATATCACCGAAAACACGCTGAAATATCACAATCGCAATATTTACAGCAAATTGGGCGTTTCCAACCGAAAGCAACTGTTGGCCGTAGCCAAATACAAAAAGCAATAAAAAAATTGCCGTGTGCAGCTTGCACACGGCAATTTTTTTAATTACTTATAATAGCGGTAAAGGAAGGAGACGATCTGGCCGCGGGTACAGGTGGAATCGGGAGCAAAAGAGGTTTTGCTCACACCGGCGGTAATGCCGTTTTCTACCGCCCACAGCACGGCGTTGTAAAAATAGTCCTTCTTCTTAACGTCGGTAAAGGGGTTGGTACCGCCTACCTTTTTACTGCCGGCGGCGCGCCACATAAAGGACACGATCTGCCCGCGGGTGCAAGGCGCGTCGGGGGCAAAGGTGGTTTTGGTGGCGCCGGCAGTGATGCCGTTTTCAACGGCCCACAGCACAGCCTTGTAATAATAGTCTTTCTTCTTTACGTCGGTGAAGGGATTGGTTTTGTTTGTGGGTTCGGGACAGCCGGCGGCGCGCCACATAAAGGTGACCGCCTGGGCGCGGGTACAGCTCTGCGCAGGGCCGAAATGGGTGGCATCCACACCGCTGGTAACGCCTTCATCCACCGCCCACAATACGGCATCGTAGAAATAGTCCTTCTTCTTCACGTCTACAAAGGGATTGGTAGCGGGTTTCAGTACGGGAATAATGCCCCAAGCGTCAATATCGCTGATCTTCTTGGTGCCTGCGGCATCTTCAAAGTCAGCGTTACAGGCGGAGCAATGATAATAGGCCTTTTTACCCGTCGCCGTTTTGGTGGCGGGCACCTCGGGAACGGCGGTCAGCGAATGCAGGGGAGTAAATTCCACCACAACGGTGGCCCAGTCTCGGTTTCTGTTAGCGTTTGCCACCGTTACTTCCTTGACAGCAAGGGCGCCGCCGCCCACGGTGGCGGCGATGTCCGAAACGTCGGCAAATTCATAGCCGGCCTCGGCTTTCAGATTGAATTTTACAGTGTAGGTCTTGGCGCAGTTAAAAATGCTTTTGAATTGAACTCCGCCGTCAAAATACGCAGAAGATTTGTAGGCGTATCCCTTGCCCGCCTCAACGGTGCAAGGGGGATTGTCCACCGCCGTGTCACCGTTGGCGGGCAGGATCACGTCGGTCAAATTGACAGCACCGATCACAACGGGTGCGGTAACGGTATATTCGGGGGAGGAGATGTAGGTGTAGGAATAGGTGGACTCGACCCAAACAGCTTCCTCGTCGTAGGTCCAGGCCGCGCCGTCGATCTCCACCGTAAGACCGGTCTGCGCCAATCTATGGGTGGCGCCGTTAACACCGTCGATACGGAGCTGATTGGAATAATAATATTTACCTACGGTAAAGGTGGCCTCGTCATATCTTTTCCACTCGGAAGCATCCTCGTCCCATTTGTACCAATGGCCCATGGAGCCCGTGACGTACGCTTCGGCGCCCCTGGTAAAGGTGAAATCATAATAATTCTTCACCTCGCCGCCGAAGGCGGGAGTGGGCATATCGGAGGTGGCCACGAATTCGGACACCGCAATTCTGTCGGCAGGATCACAGTTGGTTTTATCAACGAAAACGGTAATTTCCTTATAATTGCTTTCGGCATCGGTAACACGAATCACAAGCTCCGCATTGGTACCGATCACCGTGGGTGTACCGCTGACGGTACCGTCGGCGGCGACGGTCACCCAATCGGGGCCGGAGGTTTTGCTGAAGGTGTAGGGCTCGGTACCGCCCAACACACCGCCCTTGACGGAATAGGACGTAATGGCAATGCCTGTAAAATTCATCGGGATGTCGTACAAACGATTGTCGCCAAAGCTCAGGGGAATCGCAACCTTTTCCACAGTAAATTCGGGAGAGGTGATGTAGGTGTAAGAATAGGTGGGCTCGACCCAAATAGCTTCCTCGTCGTAGGTCCAGGCGGCGCCGTCGATCTCCACCGTGACGCCGGTCTGCGCCAATCTATGAGTGGCGCCGTTAACACCGTCAATTCTCAACTGATTGGAATATTGGTATTTGCCCTCAACAAATTTGGCTTCGTTATATCTGTCCCACTCGGAAGCTTCTTCGTCCCACTTGTACCAGTGGCCCATGGAGCCCGTGACGTACGCCTCACCGCCCTTGGTGAAGGTAAAGTCAAAGTAATTCTTTACGTCGTCGCCGTAGGTGGGAACACCCATGTTGGAAGTGGCCACAAATTCGGACACGGCGATTCTGTTGTCGGGCATGGTGAATTCCACCACGACGGTAGCCCGGTCTCGGTTTCTGTAAGCGTTTGCCACCGTTACTTCCTTGACAGCAAGGGCACCGCCGTTGACGGTGGCGGTGATGTCCGAAGCGTCGGCAAATTCATAACCGTCCTCGGCGCCCAGATTAAATTTTATGGTATAAGTCTTGGCATTTTTAAAGGTGCCGGTGAATTGAACTCCACCGTCAAAATACAGAGAAGATTTGTAGGTGTATCCCTTGCCCGCCTCAACGGTGCAGGGGGGATTGGTCGCCGCCGCGTCGCCCACTGCAGGCAGGGTAACACCGGTGAGATTGATCGTCTCGATCACGGTATTCTCCGTCTCTGCAAAGACTGCTACGGGTAGCATACCCAACAGCAGGGCAAGACACAGAACTATGCTTATACTTCTTTTCACTTTCATAACAGATCCTCCTTGGTTCTTTTTTGGTCATAAATGCTTATATAACAACGTGATATACTATCACTATATTTATAGTATCAACTTTTAAAAGAAATGTCCCCACTCTTTTCCTCGTTTGGGGGTGGGAAAAAGGGTGGGAAAAAGGGTGGGAAACGCCCGTTTTTTTTCATTATTATATAAAAAAGCACGGCTATTTTCACAAATAACCGTGCTTTTTTGTAACCGAAAACCACGCGATCGTCGCGTGGCCCGATAGAGCTTTAGCGATGAGCAGGAAAAAGAACAGTCTAAATAAGGAGCAGAGGGCAACTTGTGCCTCGCCTCCCTCGGGCGGTGCTCCGCAGAGATAAATCCGCTTAAAAATGGCTATTTTTGCCCTATACTACGGCAAAACACCGCAATATGCGTCAGCATTATTGCGGTGTTTTTTCTTGTCTACGACAAAAAGTATCTCATTTTTAAGTGCCAA
>JAZQDW010000008.1:0-196180 GCA_045546995.1 Eubacteriales bacterium | reverse complement strand
CGACATGGCTACGATCCGACTTCTTTTTGAATCCCATTACACCAAACCACAAAGTAAAGGACAAATCAAAAATCGTCTGTGCAAGTAACATACGGCGATTGATTAGCATAAAGATACATCCGATTGTTTCTGCGAGCATTCCGCTGGTTGGCATCGCGAGCAGAACAGAATTAAAAAAGTTATCCTTGTTCCAATAAAACAAAACAAAGCTGCCAATTCCACAAACAACGGATAAAATTGAATATACAAGAAATAAATCAGTGCGAAACCCAAAATTATGAAAGACTGGAAAATAGAACCCTAATATGTATAGCAACCCATAAAAACTAATCGTCATTCCGAACATATATAAAAACGAGTTGATAAATGCACCTTTGTTAGAGGAACTCATGTAGGTAATAACACCAACACTTGCAATCCAACATCCAAACATCGTCGCAATCGATGGGAAACTCCAAATACTTTCTTCATAAGGCAACAAATCAGACAATCGGCAAATAACTCCTGCCAGAATGCCTATTATGAACAGTATAAAATATGATTTAGTATTATCTTTGATTTTCATGGTTTCTCCTTTGCCAAATTCAAGTTTGTCGAATAGATTGTATCAAATTGCTGTGTAAATATCAACCAATATAGAAAAAGCACGATGGTTTTGTATCAAAACCATCGTGCTAATATGGTCCGAGTGACAGGAGTCGAACCTGCGGCCTCTTGAACCCCATTCAAGCGCGATACCAAACTTCGCCACACCCGGATATTTTCAAACGCTCGATTATTATACACTATAATCGAGCGTTTGGCAAGTCTTTTTTAAAAATTTTTCAAAAAATTTTTCATATCATACAGACCCGCAGGCTGTTGTATCAGCCAGGCTGCCGCATTTAATGCGCCACCGGCAAAAACAGTCTTGGAATACGCCGTATGCTTGATTTCGATACACTCGTTGTTTCCGGCAAAGAGTACCGTATGCTCACCTACAATAGTACCACCACGGACGGCAGAAATGCCGATTTCCTTCGGATCTCTCTTTTTCCGCTTAGAATGGCGATCAAATTCATAGGTATACTGATCGTTCATTGCGGCATTAATGCCATCAGCCAACAGCAATGCAGTACCACTGGGTGCATCCACCTTCTGATTATGATGCTTTTCAATGATCTCAATATCAAACTGCTCGCCAAGGACTCTGGCGGCTTGCTGACACAATGCATTCATCAGATTTACGCCAAGAGACATATTGGCGGTATAAAACACAGGGATCTTCTCGGCCGCCGCCTTAATTTGCTCGATTTGTTCAGAGGAATAACCGGTAGAGGCAAGAACGACGGGAACATTGTTTTTCAAGCAATATTCCAACTCACCATTTAAAACTGACGGATGAGAAAAATCGACGATCACGTCCGGCTTTTCCACAATTTGTGTAAAATCAGTTACAATGGGGTAGGGGGCTTCTCTGCTTTCCCGGTCAAAACCGCAAACGATCTGCATATCTTTAAAATTTCCGACCGTATCGGTAATGGTTCTGCCCATTGCGCCGTTACAGCCACTTAAAACAACCTTGATCATTCAACTATTTCCTCTTATAACAGATTTGCATTTTTCAGCGCAGCAGTCAGCCGCTCAACGTTTTTGGGATCCATCTTACACAGAGGCATACGGGTAGGACCAACGCCAAATCCCATCAAATTCAACGCTTCTTTTACCGGAATAGGATTGACCTCGCAGAACAAGGCTTTGTTCAGTTCACACAACCGCAGCTGCAATTCCAGAGACGCCTTAACGTTGCCATCCAGATACAACCGGCAAATGTCGTGTGCTTCCTTCGGTGCTACGTTGGACAAAACAGAGATAACACCCTTGCCGCCTAAAGACATCACCGGAACAATTTGATCATCGTTGCCGGAATAGATGTCAAGCTCCGGACACTTTGCGGCGATCTCAGCAATCTGGGAGATGTTGCCGGATGCTTCTTTAATTGCAACGATATTCTTATGTTTGGCCAAAGTCACACACGTATCCGGCTCGATATTCACGCCGGTACGGGAGGGGACGTTATACAAAATAATGGGAATATTAACGTGATCGGCATAATAAGTAAAATGCTCGACCAATCCCTTTTGCGTTGTCTTGTTGTAATAAGGAGTAACCAACAAAAGCGCATCGGCGCCTGCCCGCTCAGCATAAATTGCATTTTGCGTGCCGTACAAGGTATTATTAGAGCCGGCGCCCGCGATCAGCGGAACTCTTTTTTTAATAACTTCAGCGGAAAATGAAATGACCATTTTGTGTTCTTTATCATTCAAAGTGGGGGCCTCACCGGTAGTACCGGCAATGATGATGGCATCGGTGTGATTGGCAATCTGAAACTCGATCAGCTCCGCCAATTTTTCATAATTCACACTGCCGTCATCGTGGAAAGGGGTAACCAGCGCAACGCCGGCACCGGTAAAAATCGTGTTACTCATATGATCACCTTTCAAAATTAATCAATATAGCCCTTGGCGCACAACAGTTCAGCAAGCAACACTGCACCGCCGGCTGCGCCACGCAAAGTATTATGAGACAGGCAGACGAATTTATAGTCGTACTGTGAATCCTCTCTCAATCGACCGATAGACACGGCCATACCGTTTTCAAGATTTCTATCCAGCTTGGTCTGAGGACGGTTGTCATCCGTAAAGTAATTCAAAAATTGCTTGGGTGCCATGGGGAGCTTGAGTTCCTGAGGAGCGCCCTTGTACTCGCTCCAGATTTTAAGAATTTCCTCCTTAGTGGGCTTTTGACCCTTGAAGGACACAAAAACCGCAGCCATGTGACCGTCGGAAACGGGAACGCGCAGGCACTGTGCCGTAATGGCCGGGGTAGTGGTGGGAACGATTGCGCCACCCTCAATGTTACCCCAGATCTTCATTGGCTCTTGCTCGGACTTTTCTTCCTCGCCGCCGATAAACGGAATCACGTTATCGACCATTTCGGGCCATCTTTCAAAGGTTTTCCCGGCACCGGAGATAGCCTGATAGGTGCAAGCCAATACCTTATCTACCTCAAATTTCTCCAGCAGGGGATGAATGGCGGGAACGTAGCTCTGCAGAGAGCAATTGGATTTAACGGCGATAAATCCGCGTTTTGTACCAAGACGCTTTCTTTGTGCGGCAATGATCTCAGCATGATCGTCGTTGATTTCGGGAATGATCATCGGAACGTCGGAAGTGAAGCGATGAGCGCTATTATTGGAAATAACGGGGCACTCCAATTTTGCGTAAGCCTCTTCGAGCGCTTTGATCTCGTCCTTTTTCATATTAACGGCGCAAAAAACAAAATCAACGGAAGCTGCAATTTTTTCCATATCTTTTTCGGCATCAAATACCGGCATATCGGCAACCTTAGTAGGAAGCTCTCCGGTCATGGCCCAACGATCGCCAACCGCTTCTTTATAGGACTTACCGGCAGATCGACCGGAAGCCGCAAGCGTAGTGATATTGAACCACGGATGCTCGGCAAGCAAAGTAATAAAACGCTGACCAACCATACCGGTCGCACCTATAATACCCACTTTATATTGTTTCATAACGAGTCCTCCTTGTAAAATGTTGAAACTTTCTTGCATTTTCCATGCTTTTATAATATAATCATAGATATAATAACACTTTTAAATCAAACTGTCAATAAAAAGGAAGACTATGAACACAACAGATTTTTTCTACGAGTTGCCGGAAGAGCTGATCGCTCAAACACCACTGACCGATCGCGACCATTCTCGGCTGATGGTATTGCCGCTGCATACTGACGAAATTGAGCATCGTCATTTTTACGATATCACCGAATTTCTCCGTCCCGGAGATTGTCTGATTATGAACAATTCAAAGGTTTTGCCCGCACGAATCTTCGGACTGAAGGAAACGGGGAGTCTGGTGGAACTGTTGTTGCTAAAAAACATCGGCAACGACGCATGGGAATGTTTGGTCAAGCCCGGCAAAAAAGCACGCATCGGCGCAAAGTTGAAGATTTGTGACTTTTTGAGCTGTGAGGTAACCGACATTTTAGAGGACGGAAACCGCATCATTCGATTTTCCTATCCCAAGAACAGAAATATTTATGAAATCCTGGATGAGGTCGGCACAATGCCGTTACCGCCTTACATCAAAGAAAAGTTAGAAGATCAAGGACGATATCAAACTGTTTATGCCAAAGAGATCGGTTCAGCCGCCGCGCCTACGGCGGGATTGCACTTTACCGAAGAATTGCTGACCAAAATCAAAAGCATGGGTATAAACATCGGTTACGTCACACTGCACGTTGGACTTGGCACGTTTCGTCCGGTCAAGGTAGAGTCGGTTGAAAACCACAAGATGCATACCGAAAGTTACCATGTTCCCGAAGAAACGATTGCTTTAATTCAAAAAACCAAACAGCAGGGTGGCAGGATCATCTCCGTCGGCACCACCAGCACGCGTACGCTGGAAAGCGCTTTTGATAGCAACGGCAATTGCATCAAACCCTACGGTGAAACCGATATATTTATTTATCCCGGATATCGTTTTAAAATGATCGATGGTCTGATCACCAATTTTCACCTGCCGGAAAGCACATTGATCATGTTGGTCTCGGCATTGGCGGGGCAGGAAAAAGTTTTAAACGCATATCATACCGCCGTAACCGAAAAATACCGCTTTTTCAGTTTCGGCGATGCAATGCTTATTATTTGAGGTAAAATATGTTCAAACTGCTAAAACAAGAAAATAAAGCGCGACGCGGTATTTTTACAACGCCACACGGTAAAATACAAACGCCGGTGTTTATGAACGTCGGAACACTTGCCGCCATCAAAGGCGCAGTTTCTACGTCGGATCTCAAAGAAATCGGCTGTCAGGTCGAACTCTCAAATACTTATCATCTACATCTTCGTCCCGGCGATGAAATCGTAAAACAAATGGGCGGTCTGCATAAATTTATGAATTGGGATCGTCCCATATTGACCGACAGCGGCGGTTTTCAGGTATTTTCTCTTGCAAAACTGCGCAACATTAAGGAAGAAGGCGTGTATTTCTCCTCTCACATTGACGGACGCAAGATATTTATGGGACCGGAAGAAAGTATGCAGATTCAGTCAAATCTCGGCTCGACAATCGCCATGGCATTTGACGAATGCGTTGAAAACCCGTCTCCATATAAATATGTCAAAGAATCGTCAGAAAGAACGATACGCTGGTTAAATCGCTGTAAAGCCGAAATGGCATGTTTGAACGCGCTGCCCGATACCGTCAACCCGCAACAAATGCTGTTTGGCATTAATCAAGGCGGCACGTATGAAGATATCCGTATTGAAAATATGATCGAAATCGCCAAACTTGATCTGGACGGTTATGCCATAGGCGGTCTTGCAGTAGGGGAAAGCAGCGAAGAAATGTATCGGATTATCGACGCTGTCGAGCCGTATATGCCAAAAGATAAACCCAGATATTTGATGGGTGTCGGCACACCGGTCAATATTATTGAAGGTGTTGCGCGCGGCGTAGACTTTTTCGACTGCGTTATGCCCAGCAGAAATGCGCGGCATTCCCATTTGTTTACCCATCAGGGAATCATGAATCTACTCAACAAAAAATACGAAACAGATGACCGCCCCATCGAAGAGGGATGCAACTGCCCGGCGTGTAAAAACTACAGCCGTTCATACATTCGTCATTTGTTCAAAGCAGGAGAAATGCTGGGTATGCGCCTGTGTGTACTCCATAATCTTTATTTTTACAACCACCTGATGGAAGAGATCAGACAGCATCTGGATGACGGTACTTTTGAACAATTCAGGGCCGAAAGCGTTGACGTTTTAGGAAAAAGGATTTAACTCTTGATTTTTTCATAAATTTACAGTATTATTAAGAAAATAACATTTTGGAGGTATATTTACTATGTTTGCATACGCAGCAGCAGAGCAAGGCGCCGCCAGCGGCGGCGGCATCATCCAAATCATAATTATGATCGCATTGTTTGGTTTGATGATGTTCTTTATGACTCGTTCTCAAAAAAAGCGCGAAAAACAAATGAAGGAACTGCGCAACAACCTTGAGGTTGGTGACAACGTTGTAACCGAATGCGGCATCACCGGTAAGGTCATTTCCGTCAAAGATCCCGAGAGCATCACTCTGGAAACCGGCGCCGACAAAACCCGTCTTAAATTTAAAAGATGGGCCGTCATTGCAAAAGAAGAGGAAAAATAATAATAAAATCTTATCCCGTTTCATAGAATATCACGAGGTGATACTGTGAAACGGGATAATTTTATTCAAACGAAAGCAACGCGGGTATTATTAAAGTTTCTGCTTTCCTGGTTGATCGGACTGGGAATACTGATCGTTTTAATCGCCCTTTTGGCATTGATCCATATGAAATGGTCGTTGGAAGAACACGTTATTCAATTCATACTGGTGATTTTTTATTCTTTAGCGTCACTGATCTGCTCCTATATTTTTTGTAAAATGAGTAAAATGAAAGGGCTGATCTGCAGTGGTATAACCGCAATCGTATTTATGACCATCAAAATAATTCTTTTGATAACAAGCGGCGGGGGAGGAACGAGAAATATCTGGATTTATCCCTGTGTTTTATGCTGTAGCTTGATCGGAGGATTCTTCAGTGCAAATCAAAAAACAAAACCGCAGAAACAATTGGTCAAAATAACCAAAAAATGATTTAAAAGAAAAAAACACTTGCATTTTATAAAAGAACAACATGTGGTAAAATCGTCAACTACGGTCGCCCATATGTTGTTTTTTTATCAGCAAAATCAGGTTTACATAATCATTTTTGTTCGGTTTACATAATTGATTTTTAACAACATTTTTGTAAGATGTTACAAAGATTAAATTTTATAAAAATTGTGCTTGCAAATTGATTTAAAGTATTGTATCATATATAAGCCGCCAAAAACCGTTTACATAATTTTTGGCACCGATTAACATTTTTCATATTTATATTTCAGGGTGCATACACTTTATCGGAGGTGTGTGCATGTCCGTACGATTTCAATTTAAAATTTCTAAAAAATGTTTTTTGGTCAATTCAACGATTCTGCTTGCCGGGATAATTACAGCATCATTCTTTTTGATGCTCTCGCCAGCAGAACTCATTGAGCGTTTCTCTGCCATTCTGGATAATTATTTTTCCTTTGGAAGTGGTTGGCGCATATTGAAGCTTATATTGCAGGAATACTTTTGGCTGGCAATTATGATTGTTTTTACCGCCATACCGTTCGGTAAATTCGGAAATTTGATCATCCTTTACTACAAAGGTTTCAGTATTGGTGCCGTCGCCTCTGTTTTCGCCTCAATATACAGAGCGCAGGGGATTAAGCATATCACGCTTTTGCTGTTTCCACCAAATATTCTATATGTAGTTTCCCTGTGCTTGGCGGCGCAAATTTCCCTGGAAATTGCCGCTAATTCCACCAACCGTGGCAGGCACGGCAGGGCAGTTCCGACAGATAAACGAGCCTATATCATTTGCTTTATCATTACGACGCTTGGCGCCTTGATCGAATCATATATCGTACCGTTGATTTACGGTAGTTTATTTTAAATTTTTCAAAAAAGGAGGGGACAACCATGGAAGAACTGTTCACAAAATTTTGCAATTATCTGAAAAGCCGCAAAAAGGTTTCGGACAGTACGCTACAATCTTACAAGCACGATATACATCAGTTCATGGTATTCGTCCGTTCCTCCGGAATCGAATCTATCACCGAGGTTGATGCAAAACTGATAGAAAAATATTTGAATCTGCTGCATAAAGAGAAGCTTTCGGATGCTACTATCGCACGAAATCTTTCTTGCTTGCGGACCTTTTTCAAATATATGATCACATCCAAGCAAATCACCTTTGATCCCACCATCGGCATTAAAAACAAAAAAGCGGTACATAAATTGCCCAACGTAATGACAGATGAAGAAGTGGAGGCCCTGCTGATCCAGCCCAATTTAATGACAGCCAAAGGCAAACGAGATAAAGCAATGCTTGAGGTTTTATATGCCACCGGAATGCGCGTCAGCGAACTGATCGCGTTGAGCATTCACGATGTGAATTTGGACGTTGGATACATCATTACGGGTCAGCACACAAAAAAAGAGCGCTTTATCCCGTTATATCAGCTGGCAGTCAAAGCGATCAGTGATTATGTCGAGTTTGCCCGTCCAAGTTTTCACAGAGACGAAACGCCCAGCGATGCCTTGTTTTTAAACGCCACCGGACAAGCTATGAGCCGACAGGGCTTTTGGAAAATTATCAAAGCCTATACAAAAAGCGCAAAGATCGAAAAAGATATTACGCCGATCACGCTTCGCCATTCCTTTGCAACTCATTTGCTTAAAAACGGCGCAGATCTGAATACCATTAAAGATATGCTTGGACACAGCACCATCACGTCAACAAAGGTTTATGCAAAAGTGCTCAAAAAGCAATATATGAATGTGTATGAACACTGCCATCCGCGTGCAAAATTAAGATAAGAGGTACTTTTATGGGTTTGTTTTCACAATATACTAAAGAAGGGCACGGTATCAGCAAAGAACAGGCGAATGCGCCTGCCTTTATCCAATTTTTTCGCATTTACGGCACACGATTCTGGTCGCTGATCCTGGTCAACTTATTGTACATGGCATTTTGCTTGCCTATTATAACTATCGGCCCCGCCACCGCAGGACTTACAAAAATACTGCGCAACTGGTCCAGACGAGAGCACGCATTCATTTGGGGCGACTTTTGGGAAACCTTTAAAAATAATTTCAAGCAGGCGTTTATTGTCGGGCTGATCAATATTTTTGTTTGGGCGCTTCTGATATATGATTTTTGGTTTTTCTGGGCCAACGGCGCACACGTAATTTACGTTTGTCTAATAGGACTAACTGCCATAGTTTGGCTGTTTATGAACTACTATATATACACGATGATGATCACCTTCAGGCTGACCATTTTGCAACTGTTTAAAAATGCTTTCATTTTTGCCTGGGCCGGCATTATTCGCAACATCGGCATCACACTGATCATCGGGGGAATAACATACGTATTTACGTGGTTTATGCTCACGCCGTCCATTGTATGGATCGTATACTTTTGTTGCTATTTTGCCACCTGCGGATATATCATCACTTTTATCACTTATCCGCTGATCAAACGTTTTATGATTGATAACGTAGACCCCAATACCGGCGAACGAATCGAAGTACAGCCGGAAGAAGACGAAGAATAAAAAAAGAGCGTTGCTTATGTATTTACAAAGCAACGCTCTTTTTTTATTTAAACGTGAGATTCAAACCGTTCTGCCGAAACAACAATTTATTGATCATCAGCGCCGTCATCCTGCCGCTTGTCCTTTTTGCGCTTGACGTTCGCAAGGGGATTGGACATTGCTGCATCACGCACCTGATCGTCATCAACGTGTGTATAAATCTGTGTTGTTCCAAGATTTTCGTGTCCCAGCACCTTTTGCAGTACACGAACGTCCACCTTGCCATGCCGATGCATCAGAGTTGCGGCGGTATGCCGCAATTTATGGGTAGAAAGCCCCGGCTCGGTCAAACCGGCAGCAGATAAATGCTTTTTTACCAGCCACTGCACCGTTTTGGGACTAATACGATTACGATTACGACTGATAAAAAGCGCATCTCTGTCTTTTACACCATCCACCGGACGCACCTTTAAATAAGCTTCTATTGCATCGCGGCAGGCATCATTAAGATATATATTGCGCTGTTTATTACCTTTGCCGTTGATTACAACGAAATCACTGCGGATATCCGAAAGATTTAAATTGACAAGTTCCGAAAGACGCAGACCGCAATTCAAAAAAATCGTCAGAATGCAAAAATCGCGCAACTTATTCGGCCCATCCACACTTTCAAGCAAAGCCTTGCTTTGCGCTAAATCAAGATGCTTTGGCAGTTCCTTGGAAAGGGCAGGGGATTCGAGATCTTCAATTGGATTGGTCGAAATCAAATCCTTGCGTAATAAAAACTTATAAAAAGTACGCAAGCAGGAAATCCGTCGGTTGATCGAGCGTGATGAATGATTGTTTCTGACCTCACGAAGATAAAACAAAAACTCATATACGTCAGACAAGGTGATCGTCTTGATGAACGATACGTCAATATCGGTAATGTCGATCGTTTCAAACGGATCTTCAATGCCGCATTTAACCATCTTCATATATCTGAAAAAGGTGCGAAGATCAAAATAATAATCATCGCAGGTAACCTTGCTTTCGCCACGCGCAATTTGAATATACATCAAAAAATCACGAACAACCTGGGGAATATCAGTATATTTTTGCATCCATACACCTCATTTCCGCAAAACATTTACCAAACGCAAGGGGGACAAATCGATACACGCAATTATACATAATAAATATTATGTATAATTAAGGGAAGGGGTAAACCAAAAAATAAGCCTAAAAGCGGCATTTATGATGATTTAATCCCCATAACCAATTGTTTTAATAATAATACTTAAACTTTGATTGAGACAAATTCTTTTTATCAAATACGTTATTGTACTGCAGCATATCATACTGATTGATCAACACGCCATTCTCTGCATCAGGTTTATTTGCATCAAACAAATTTCCTTTTGCGTCTCTGTATGCCATAGCTGTGATCGTTGGAATATTTTCCTTTAAATCATTTAGATACTTATAATACGCTGTTTGCGGTAAACCGGCCTTTTCAATCAATAACGGCGCCAGATAATTCGGACTGATATAATCCAGCTGTTCTTCGGCGATATCATAATTTGCCCAGATAAAAAACGGCACTTGATATTTTTTAACCGCACCGCTCAGCTCGCCTGTCGTGGTCACTGGAAACAGCTTGCCGTATTCGTCACCCAGACTCGGCTGATGATCGCCAAAAAACAGCACTATCGTTTCGCTATCGCTATTATCGATATATTCTATAAGCTTACGCGTCGCCTCGTCTGTCAATTTAGCAAGTTCAAGATAACGATCCGTTTGCTCGCACTCATTTTCTTTTGCAAACGAAACGTCATCCGGCATATCGTCCCACGCCGTTTCATATCCACCGTGATTTTGCATAGTTACGGCAAACAAAAACAGCGGCTCCTGCGTTTGATCAAATACCTCTATGATCTTTTCATAACAAGCTTCATCCGATACATATTCGCGTATTTTGCCCGTATCCTCTGCAAAATCATCAATGGTGATAAACTGATCAAACCCCAGTAGCGGATAAGCTCTGGATCGGTTCCAGCCGGAGCCGTAATACGGATGCAGTCCAACCGTTTTATATCCGAGGGATCTCAAATTGGAAGCGATCGAAACCGACTCGGTATTTACAAACTGCTGCATCGGATAGCTACCGACACGAAGCATAGAACTGACGTTAGATGTCAAAAACTCGTACTCTGTATTACAAGTGCCACCGCCGAATACAGAAACGTCCAGCGTGCCGGTAACAGCATTTTCCGCCCCTTGCAACGAACGCACAAAAGGCATATAGTCCTGTTCCAGCGCAAGATCATTTACAGCGTTCAAATCGGCAAATGCCTCATTCATAATCGCAATAACGTTAGGCTTTTTCTTAGCAGAATAATCTGTTTCGTACCCGGCAAGCAAATCATTTACCGCATCAACAGAATACCCCTCCGGTGGCGTGTTGTTCATCGTTTGAAGGTTTAAAAGGAAGTTTACAACGTAACCGTTTCTTTCACTGCTGACCGTTTGATTCCAAACGTCTTTATGAAATTTGCCGCGGTTATCCTGAATAAAATAATACGGTATGCCAGTCAACAACAAAGCCACACAGACAGCAGAAACAGTGACAATAAGTCGCTGTTTTTTGTCAAACTCAATCTTTTCAAGCGACGCCGCTAAACAAATCAGAACGGCGGTCAAAAGAATAGATGACAAAACAAACTCATCCACCGTAAAAATAAAATTGTCAATGACGTTCATCGCTGTTTTTGCCGCAGCGATATCCCAGGGCTGCATCGGCGTGCCGCGGAAAGCAAGAACGTAATGATTGACCAAACCAATCAACACATAGATAGGCATCGCAATAAACACAGCGTATTTCACCTGTGTGGATACGGCGGCAATCAACAAAAACATGCCAATATATATACACAAATTGGCAAAAAAAGCGCCGACGCCGGACACAAACGCCGAATTCTGCAGCAATTCAACACATTCAAAAGAAACCAGCGGAACGGCAAAACAAGCGGTTACGGTCAGCGCCAAATTGGCACGTTTGCCAAATCGGATATCAAACACCAGTAACGCCGCTAAAACCAAAAACAAAAATAATACTATAGCAAGGCCGATCCATTTATTGCGGGCAAATGCAACCAGGTCGTTAAAAATCCCCAAAAACGCCATAATCAGTGTAAACAGCGACAGAAGTATCCATTTGATTTTGTTTTTTGTAACAGAAAAACTCATTTGCTCTCTCCCCTGCTGTTCCTTACAATATGAATTGCCTGCGCAAGCGATTTTACCTGTATCAGCTCAATATCGGCATAACGTGCCTTAATTTTGTTTCTGCCGGGCACCATTACCGTTTTAAAGCCAAGCTTTTGCGCCTCGTCGATTCGTTTTTCCAAAAAGTTGACCGCGCGAATCTCACCGGAAAGCCCAACCTCACCAATCAACAGCATATCCGATGGGATCTCAAAATCTGCCAAACTGGATGCGATTGCCACAGCAATTGCCAGATCAGCGCTGGGTTCATCAATGCGAAAGCCACCGATTACGTTGAGATAAGTATCCTGATTAAACAGCTGATAATTTGCTCGTTTTTCAAGAACCGCCGTCAACAAATGCATTCGATTGATGTCAACACCCGCAGACAATCTACGTGGATTGGGATAAATGGTTTTTGAAACCAAGGCCTGAATTTCAGCCAATATAGGACGAGAGCCTTCAATCAAACAAGTGACGCACGAGCCCGGCACATCCTCCGGTCTGCCTTCCAAAAACATTTTGGAAGGGTTGTCCACTTCAACAAGTCCTTCGGCAGCCATATCAAACACACCGATCTCATTGGTGGAGCCAAAACGGTTTTTCACCGCTCTGAGCAAACGATATGACAGGTTTTTGTCACCTTCAAAGTACAAAACCGTATCCACCATATGTTCCAACATTTTCGGACCGGCCAGAGATCCTTCTTTTGTCACGTGGCCGATCACAAAAACCGTAACGCCATGCTCTTTTGCAAGACGCATCAGAGCCGCGGTTGATTCACGAATTTGTGATGCGCTGCCGGGCGCATAAGAAACCGTACCGCAGGACATAGTCTGAATTGAGTCAATAACCAGAATATCAGGCCGATTGGTCAAAACCAGCTGAACGATGGTATCCATATCGGTTTCAGAGATCAATTTGATATTGGGCGAAGAAACACCCAGCCGATTGGCACGAATCTTGATTTGGCCCTTGGATTCTTCACCGGAAACGTAATAAACCTCTTTGCTTTGTGCAAATTTTTCACAAACCTGCAGCAACAAAGTGGATTTACCGATGCCGGGATCACCGCCGACAAGTACAAGTGAGCCAAACACAAGACCGCCGCCCAACACTCTGTCAAACTCTTTAAAGCCGGTAAGCATACGCTCGCCCATGCTTTCGTCTACGTCGCAAATCGGTGTGATCTCAACCTTTTTTGCGTTTGCAGCGGCATTGGTACCTACGCCTTTTTGTTCGGATACGATTTCCTCCTCAAGCGTGCCCCATTCACCGCAATTCGGGCATTTACCCCAAAACTTCACGGTTTCATACCCGCAGTTTGAGCAAACAAATTTATTTTTAACCTTTGCCATAAGCATCTCCTCATGACTGCAGTACACTAAAAATCACCTTTGTAAACTTATCACGGTACTGCGTATCCTTAAGATTTTTCAAATCATCCGCGTTGGTCAAAAAGCCGCATTCAATTAAAACGGATGGATTTTCAACGTTTTTAAACAGGTATAAATTATCGGGAATCGGCTTACACACCTTTGTGTTCTCCGGCTGAAAGGTTGTATTGATCTTTTCTTGAATCGCCCGTGCAAGAGATAGTGATTCATCATCTCCCGAACGATAAAACACCTGACAGCCATACACATCCTCATCAGAAAACGTATTCATATGAATACTGATCAACGTGGCATTTTTGTGTTGGTTGACAAGTTCAACACGAGCTCGCATATCAACGATCTTCTTTTCGCGGATCGTGCTTTCCTCCTGCCACAGCCCGGTTGCGCCATCGCGCGTCAAAACGGCTGTGCCGCTTGGAAAACAGGAAAACAAATCCTGTGCAATTGCCAGCGTCAGTTCCTGCTCAGTTGTACCGTCAGGGGCAACGGCGCCGCCATCCGGCAAACCGTGACCGGCATCAATAACGTATCTGACCAATCCCTGTTTGACCATCGGTCTGGTCATCGGCAGTAATAAACAGCCAATAATCAAAATACACGCAAAAATCGCTAACAGCATCTTTTTTTTGTTAACCTTATCCATGTAGCATCACCGCTACAGTTTATTCCTCAAAACGATTATTTATGTTTTGAAAGCGAGGACAGTTTGTCCTTAACGATTTGCGAGAAAACGATGCCCTTACAACCGCAAACGTAACCGATAAACGGAAACACCATTTGAGTAAGCAGGCAGATTACGCAGATCCACACAACGTGATTGGGAATCAACTGTGACAGCGGCCAGTATGCATACAAATTCCACATTCTGAATACGTACAAAGCACTTTTGATCTGCACGATATTGCCGATATGTCCAATCAAATAAACCAATAGCATCAAAAGACTGGGCGCCGCACCGGCAATTGCCGCCAGCAATCCACGGCCAAGATAACCTCGATCATATTGTTCCGAGGAATGTCTGCTGACATCATGAAATCCAACCTTATAGGCGCTATGATATGAAATGTAGTAAAAGAAAAACATATCTAAAATCAAAAACAAAACATACGTGGTCACACTGTCCTTACCGAAAATCATCGGAAAAGGCAAAATGCACATTGCACACGCAATATCAGCAATAAACTGATTTAAAATCAAAGTGCCGCCCAATTTAAATACAGATTTCAAAAGATCACCTACTTTTTCAGTTCAGCCAGCAGCAGATCACTCAAAATCTTAGGATTGCCCTGACCACGAGAGGCTTTCATACACTGACCTACCAAAAAGCCAAGAACGTTGGTTTTGCCGTTTTTATAATCGGCAACCGTGCCGGGATTTTTAGCAAGCACGTCACTGACCAGCTGTTCCAGCGCCGAATTATCACTGATCTGCTCCAGACCCATTTCTTTGACCAGATCGATCGGTTCTGCATCCTTGGTCAACATCACTGCAAATACTTTTTTGGCGGCAGAACCGGAAATCGTGCCCTTTTCAACCAATGCAATCAGTTTAGCCATTTTTTCTGCAGAAATCGGAAAATCATCCGCAGAGATCTGATGATCATTGCAGTATTTTGTAATATCGCCGATGATCCAGTTGGCCGCATCCTTTGCCTTGATATCCGCCGCGGCGATCATTCCCTCAAACAGCTTTGCCTTTGCAAAATCCTTTGCAATAATTTCAGCATCATCGTTTGACAGGCCAAGTTCACCCACATAACGGTTGATCTTTTGATTGGGTAGCTCGGGAATCAGTTTTTGCAGCGCAATGACCCAATCGTGATCCAGCGTGGTAGGCATAACGTCAGGTTCTTTAAAGTAGCGATAATCCTGAGCATCCTCTTTAGAACGGAGCAATACGTTTTCGCCCTTTTCATCATCCCATTTTCTGGTTTCCTGCTCGATCACGCCACCGTTTTCAAGTATTTCGATCTGACGCTTTGCCTCATATTCAATGGCGCGCATTGCGCCGCTGAAAGTATTGATATTTTTCATCTCACAGCGTGTACCGAACGTCTTGGAGCCTTTGGGCATAACAGATACGTTGACGTCGCAACGAATCGATCCTTCCTGCATCTTACAGTCGGAAACGTCAATATACTGCAAAATCGTCTTAATGGTTTCCAGATACTCTTTGGCCTCGGCAGCGCTTCTCATATCCGGTTCGGAAACGATCTCGATCAACGGCACGCCGCAACGGTTCATATCAACGAGCGTAGAAGAAAAGCCTTCCATATGCAGCAGCTTACCGGCATCTTCTTCAATGTGGATGCGGGTAATACCGACTCGCTTTTGCTCGTTACCGAGCATAAACTCAACGTAGCCGTGCTCGCACAGCGGAATATCAAACTGGGAGATCTGATACGCCTTGGGAAGATCGGGATAAATATAGTTCTTACGATCCTGCTTCAGGTTTTCATTAATCGTACAATGTACGGCGTGACCCATTTTGATAGCATACTCCACTACCCTTTTGTTAAGCACAGGCAATGCGCCGGGCATACCCATACAAACGGGACAACACTGGGTATTGACCTCACCGCCGAATTTGTTTTCGCAAGCACAATAAATTTTAGTTTTGGTTTTCAGTTCGGCATGAACCTCTAAGCCAATAACGATTTCGTAATTACTGTTCATTTTGATCCTCCTGATTGATCATTTCTAAAAAGGTACTCTCATCTAATATGGTAAGACCCAAATTTCGAGCCTTGGTTTCTTTACTGCCCGCATTTTCACCGACAACAACAAAATCGGTTTTCTTGCTGACAGAGGACGCCACTTTACCGCCGGCCTGCGCAATTAAAGCGCCGGCCTGACTACGCGTCATGGTCTGCAACGTGCCGGTCAGCACAAATGTTTTACCGGCAAATTTCGTTCCCGTTTCTGATACAGGCTGGCTCATATTCAACCCAAGCTCACGCAGGCGGGATATCAGCGCCAAATTATCCTCATCGATCAAATACGTTCTGACCGAATCAGCCATAATTTCACCAAAATCATCCAGTGCCAACAACACCTCGTCATCCGCAGCCAGCAAAGCATCCATCGTACCGAAAGCGTCTGCCAACGTTTTTGCGGCGACTTTACCTATGTTTCTGATGCCCAATGCGTGGATCAAACGATCCAGCGAAGCCGTTTTTGATTTTTCAATTGCCGAAACAAGGTTTTCAGCCGATTTGTCACCCATTCGCTCCAGCGCGGACAGATCGTCTGTTTTCAGCCGATACAAATCCGAAACGTCTGCAATCAACCCCTCATCCAACAATTGCCGGATGACCGCCGGACCAAGACCGTCAATATCCATGGCGTCTTTCGAAACAAAATGCAAAATCCTGCGGAAAATTTGCGCCGGACAATCCAAATTTTCACAGCGAAGCGCAATGCCGTGCTCGTCCTCCACCACTGCACTGCCACAAGCGGGACAATGCGTAGGCATCGTATACGGTGTCTCTGTTCCGTTTCGTTTCGAGCGGTTAACCCGAACGATCTCCGGTATAATATCTCCGGCTTTCTGAACAATGACGCGGTCACCGATTCGGATATCCAGGTCGCGGATGAAATTGCGATTATTCAACGTCGCACGGGAAACGGTTGAGCCGGACAGCCGTATCGGCTCCAACACCGCATTCGGTGTCAAAACGCCCGTGCGTCCCACCTGGATCACAATATCTTTAAGGGTTGTTTCTTTTTGCTCCGGCGGATATTTATACGCAATTGCCCATTTGGGAAACTTACTGGTCTGCCCCAAAACATCACGCTGTGTAAAATCATTTACCTTAATTACTGCGCCGTCGATATCAAAGGGAAGCTTGTCTCGCATTTCAGCAAATCGCTCCACCTCCGTAAAAGCAGCGGTCATACTGTTAAAGACCGTATAATAAGGGCTTACGGGGAAACCCAATTCCTTTAAATAATCAAGGCTCTCCTGATGATTGGCAAATCGACGATCACCTTTTTGCACGTTAAAAACAAAAATGGAAAGTTTTCTTGTGGCAGTGATCTCACTATTCAGCTGCCGGAGAGATCCGGCGGCAGCATTTCTGGGATTTGCAAACAGCGGTTGTTCATCGGCCAAACGCTGTGCATTCAACGCCTCAAAAGACTCTCGCGGCATATAGACCTCGCCGCGCACCGTGATATTCACAGGGGATGACAGGATCTTTGGGATATCTCCGATCGTCATCAGATTTGACGTGACGTCCTCCCCTATCATGCCGTCTCCTCTGGTAGCGCCACGCACAAAAATACCTTCACGATACTCAAGAGCTACTGATAATCCATCGATTTTCAACTCAACAGCATATTCGGGTGTCTCCACCTCTTTTTGCACACGCTGATCAAAATCCAAAAGTTCCGCAAAGGAAAAAGCATCCAGCAGACTCATCAAAGGAACCTCGTGAGTCACCTGCTCAAAGCCGCTCGTTGCGCTACCGCCGACCTTTTTGGTAGGAGAATCTGCACTGTCAAACTGCGGATACTGCTGTTCCAGAGCGCGAAGCTTGCGCACCATCATATCATATTCATAATCGGAAATCTCCGGTTGATCTTCGTTGTAATACTTCTGCGAATGATATGTGATGGACGCACGCAAATCATCTATTAAATTTTTAACGGATAAATGATCCACCTATCTGTTCCCTTCCAAATTTTCAAATATTTGCGCAAGCTGCTCATTCAGCTTTTGCGGAAATTTCAAATACTCCTGTGGGTATTTGGTATTTACAAAACGGTCGATTCGGCCGATATTGTTGTGAATGATCTTAGTGGAGGCACCCGCGCCACAGCCAAATACGCTGTGAACGTCCTCCATCATATAAATGTTATATTTTCCTATAAATCCGTCAACGGAATAGCCGATGTTTTCACCGTTGGAAAGCGTGCTCTTTTGACGGTAAATATAGTAGGGCTTGTACTGCGCCGCGCTCAATATCGAATAACCTTGCGACAGCATCCGAGAAACTCTGTCTGCCCTCGGATCATACAAAGTATCGGTTTGTTGCCAGGTGCTTGCCTTTTTAATGGAAAGAGAGTGAATGGTAATGTTCTGAACACCCAACTCGATCACTCTGTTCAAAGAAGAAATATGACCGTCCACGTCCTCTCCGGGCAGGCCCGCAATTAAATCAACGTTAATGCAATTAAAACCATATGAAAAAGCAAGCTCGCAAGCGTCAATAAAATCCTGCGCTGTATGTCGCCTGTTCACCGATTGTAAAACGGCATCATCCAACGTCTGGCAATTGATGCACAAACGGTCCACCGGATACTTTCTAAGCACAGCTAACTTATCCGCCGTTACCATTTCCGGGCGTCCGATTTCAAAGCAAAATTCACGCAAAGGCGCTTTCAGTTTAGAAAAAATCATCCCAAGCAATCGATCGATCTGCTCTGCGCTTAAAATACCGGGTGTACCGCCACCCACGTAAACGGTGGCGATCTCTTTTTGGAAATGATAAATCAGATCGATTTTCTGTTCGATTTCCTGTAATAATAATTCGAGATATGGTTCAACAAGCTTTTTGACACGTTCAACCGAAGCGCTGACAAAGGAACAATACGTGCACTTTGACGGACAAAACGGAATAGATACGTACAGCGAAACCTGCTCCCGCACGCCATCGTAATACACACTTTTACGAAAATCATAAATTGCGTCCAACGCATTACACTTTTCATCGGAAACCAAATAATCACGACGTAAAACGTCACTTGCTGTTCCCGGATTCGCCTTCTCCAGTTTTTCGTAAACACTCATCGGACGAATGCCGGTCAAAATGCCCCAGGGCGGGCAAATGCCCGTTGCCTTTTGACAAGCAAAAAACAACGTGAGCTTAATAAAACGAAGATGCTCATCAGTCCGATACGTTCTTTGGCAGAAAAAACGGCGGCCGTTGAAACGAACGACAGCCATCGCTGTATGGCGCCCGTCCTTTTCAACAAGGCTTGAATGAATCAAAATATTGCAAGTCAAATCTTTTTGTTCAAAAATGCGACTCCCCGGCCAAAACAAAAGGGCTACGTTGATTACGTCGAATACCTTTTGATGTCCGGAAGCACGTACATATATATTCGCCATATAAACTCCCGATCAAAACATATTTTTCTCGGCTGAAATACTGCCGCTCGGTCCATGGCCAGGATAAAGCGTAATATTTCCGTCCAAGGCAAGCAAACGCCTTACGGAGCAAATTTCAAGCTCGTAATCGCCGCCGGGAAAAGATGTGTTTCCAATGCCACCGCAGAACAAGGTGTCACCCGAGAACAAACAATCATCAATCAGATAGCAAACCGATCCCGGTGAATGTCCCGGCGTGTGAATCATCCGAATCCCAAAATCCTCCCACAAAAAACCACCGTCACCTACCGGAACATCAAAGGTCATCTTCCGACCCAACAGCATACCGGAAAGATTGAAGGAGGGATCCGTCAAATACTTTGCATCCTCCGGATGGATGATCACAGTGACACCGTCTGCAAAAAGGCTCAAACTTAAAACATGATCGATATGCCCATGTGTCAGCAACACGTAATCCGGCCAAAACGACAGCTGCTCCAGCATTTGCTTCATATTCTCCGGCGTGCCGCCGCAGTCCACCAAAAACCGTTTCCCGTTTCTTGAGAACAGGTAAATATTGGAATCAAAAAAGTCAGTTGTTATAGTTTGTACGTTCATCATTTATATTCTCGAAACTTCAATAACGTCACGCAGTTTTTCCAGTTTTGCTATGATGGCGTTCAGGTGTTGAATATCCCTCACTTCAAAAGACATAGAAATGATGGCGTGATCCTTTTCGGTGCGATGTTGCTTAGCGCTGACAGAATGAATCGAAACTTTCATTTCAGCCATAGCGGATGCAACCGCCGCCATAACACCAATACTTTCAACCGTCTCAATGCGAATATTGGCAGTAAACGCTGCAGGTGTCGTTTCATCCCAATGCGCCTTCAACCAACGTTCGGGCGCGGTTTCCATACCTTTTTTGGCGTTGGGGCAATCCACCTTATGAATGGAAACGCCAAATCCCTTGGTAATAAAACCGCAAATGTAGTCACCCGGAAGCGGCGAACAGCACTTTGCAAATTTAACCAGGCAATTATCAACGCCTTCCACAACCACGCCGCCCGAAGCAGTTTTTCGTTTGCTGACCGGAATGATGTTGATCTCCTTGGCCTTTTGCATTTTCATGGCAATATCCTTAATTTTATTTGCCACTTTAAATGCAGTTGTACCGCCGTATCCGATCGCGCTGTACAAATCGTCCACGTGATTATAATGCATACGCTCACAAACCAAAGCAAGAATTTTCATCTTATCTTCCGTTTCCAAGCGAATTCCAAGCTCGCGCAGTTCTTTTTCCAGTTCTTCCTTACCGGTCTGAATATTTTCTTCGCGGCATTCCTTTTTAAAGTATTGTCGAATTTTGTTACGCGCCTCACTGGTGGTTGCAATCTTCATCCAGTTTCTGGAAGGCGCATGATTGGTAGATGAGGTGGTCAAAATCTCAACGATCTCACCGGTGCTGAGTTTATAGTCAAAGGGAACGATCTTGCCGTTTACCTTAGCGCCAATCATTTTGTTACCAACAGCCGAATGGATCGAATATGCAAAATCGATCAGATTAGCGCCCAACGGAAGGTCAACCACGTCACCCTTGGGTGTAAAAACAAATACGTCCTCGGAAAACAAATCAACCTTCAAGCCCGAAATAAAATCCTCCGTATCGCCAACCTCATTGGACTCAAGCAGAGAACGAATCCAGTGCAATTTGGAATCCACCGCTTCCGAGCTGCTACGGACACCGCTCTTATATTTCCAGTGGGCCGCAATACCGTATTCGGCGGTGTTGTGCATATCCCAAGTTCTGATTTGCACCTCAAAGGGAATTCCCTTTCTTCCGATCACAGTGGTATGAAGTGACTGATACATATTTTGCTTGGGTGTTGAAATATAGTCCTTAAACCGTCCGGGAATCGGATTAAAAATATCGTGAATCAATCCAAGTACAAAATAACAATCATTAGCGGTGTCAACGATTACACGGAAAGCATATACGTCAAAAATCTCTTCAAACGCCTTGTTTTGCGTAAACAATTTCCGATAAATGCTGAAGATATGTTTTACACGATACTCCAGATGAAATTTGATGTCATATTCCTTCAGCTTTGCCGAAATGATCTCCAGCGTTTGATCAAAAAAGTTACCGTCTGTGTTTGCAAAACTTTCCAGTCGATCGACGATCATCTTGTATCCAACAGGATCCAGATAGGAAAGACAGGTGTCCTCCAACTCCGTTTTGATCTTTTGCATACCAAGGCGATGAGCAAGCGGCGCATATATCTCCATGGTCTCCAACGCAACACGCAACTGCTTTGCAGACGGAACGGCCCCCAACGTGCGTACGTTGTGTAAACGGTCAGCAAGCTTAATAATAATAACCCGCAAATCTTTAGCCATTGCAAAAAACATTTTACGCAAGTACTCAATCTGCTCTTCCTCTTTAGAAGAATACGGGATCTTGCCGATTTTTGTAACACCATCCACCAGCTCAGCAACCGAGCGACCAAACATTTCCTTAACCCCTTCAAAGGTAACGTCCGTGTCTTCAATCGTGTCGTGTAACAAGGCCGCAATGACGGAATCCCCATCCAGACCCAACTCGTGCGTGATCAGCGCAACGTTTAACGGATGGCAGATATACGGCTCACCGGAGGTACGACGCTGATCACCGTGATGATCCTTGGCAAACAAAAACGCCTTTTCAATTTTATCAAAATCGTAAGACCTGCCGTCTCCGCGAAGACGGTCACAAAGTTGTTGATATAAACTATGGACTATATCCATATGCTCCTCCCTCAGCCGTGCATCTTGCGATACAAAGCCGATTGTTCTAAAGAAACCTTATGTGAATCGTCAAATGAAAGCACCATAATTTGCTGATCCACCGCAATATATTGAATTACACCGATCTCATCCAAAATGGCAAGCGCCGGTAAAATGCTCTGGACATCATAATACCCCAGACCGTTTTTCTTCATCAGCACCGGTAAATCTGCCATCTCCAACAGCGTAAGACCAAGACGCACGCATTTTTGACAAAAACGGTACACGTTTGCAACGATCTTGCGGTTGGGATAATAACGGGGCTCGATTTCCCCACCGATAGCCTTTTGAATGCTTTTCATAATACGATCATATTTTTGATCGTAGGGGCGGATCCCCTTTACGATCATTTGAATCTCGCTCTTGCCTCGAAATTCGTTAACAGAAGCCTGAAAAATAACGTCAACACAGCTTTGCGCCTCAATGGCAAAACACTCTGGACGCATACCGAAATAAACGGCGTTCACACGTTTTGAGCCGATTTGAAACACGAGACGCATATGACGTTGATTACCGATCGGCTTCAAATCACGAATGATTGCATTTTTAACGTATAACAGCGGAACCTCATTTTCCGTTCCAAACGGCTCAAGCAAAGAAATCTTCCGGAATGCATCCAGAGAAAAATCGTGCTCAAACAGTTGTGCATCGATCTTGATCGAGTTTACGTACGGAGTATTTTCGATCTGTTTTTTCGCAAAGGCGCAAAACTGTTCTTTAAAGCGATGCAGCTCCCCTGTCGGCATCGTAATGCCGGCGGCCATCGCATGGCCACCGAAACGAAAATCTACGTCCTTCAATTGCCCCAACGCCTGATATAAATTCAACGGCTCCATACTTCTGCCGGACCCTTTTGCCTTATCCTCCGAAACAGCAAACAAAATCGTTGGAAGCCCATACTTCTCTTTAATGCGGGAAGCAACGATGCCGATCACACCGTGATGCCATCCCTCTTTCCACAAGATTAAAGCGCTTTGATCGCGATATAATTTCTTTTCACGAATAATTTTATCCGCTTCCTCAAATATGTTTGCCTCAATTTGCTGACGCTTATTATTTAAATCGCATAAGTATTCAGCCGTGTTTTTCCAAACGATCGGGTCATTCGAGATCAAAAGATCAACAGCTCTCAACGAATCGCCGATCCGCCCCGCAGCATTGATACGGGGAGCAATCAAAAAGCTTACGTCGAAAACGGAAAGCTGTTCAATATTACGTATACCGGCCAATTGCATCAAGGCATACAATCCGCGACGATTGGCAGACAGAACGCGCAGACCCTGCTGTACTATATACCGATTCTCGTCAACTACAGGCATCACGTCTGAAATGGTGCCCAGCGCAACCAGGTCTAGATATTTTTCAACCAAAATCTCCTGCGGCTGTGGATAATGGAGCGCAGAAATCAATTTAAACACAACACCTACACCGGCAAGAGAACGGAAAGGATAAGTACAATCCGGACGTTTAGGATTACAAACTGCCGCCGCATCGGGGATCCTGCCGGAACATTCGTGATGGTCTGTAATTACGAAATCAATTCCGATGGTTTTAGCGTATTCAACCTCGTCATACGCCGTAATACCGGTGTCGACCGAAATAATCAAAGTGCTGCCGTTTTGAGCAATACGGTCAATCGCGCCACAGTTTACACCATATCCCTCGCTGATCCGATCAGGAATATAGTAATGCACCTTCAGCCCTTTGGACGTCAAATACAAATACAGCAAGCTGACAGAGGTGATGCCGTCAACATCATAATCGCCGTATATCGTAACCGTTTCGGCCGCTTCAACGGCGCGATTTATACGCTCAACCGCCTCCTTCATTCCTTTCATCAAAAACGGATCGTGTTGCTCCAAAGACGAAGGATGAAAACAGCGGTCGATTTTATCATAATCATCAAATCCGCGATCAATCAAAATGTTCGCCAAAAACAGAGGGATATCGTAGTGGCGTGCAAGTTTTTGCGCGCGGGTTGAATGTTGTTGGGGCATCAGCCAATTTTTAACAGCCACGGGTATCTCTCCTTTCGACAATATAATATATTATTATAGCATTATTATATTATAATATCAAGATTTTTGAAATATTATGTTCAATTAATTTTAATACAAAAAACGGTGCCGTACGGCACCGTTTTTTTAAAATATTAAAGATTATTCAGCATCTGCTTCTGCGTCCGCAACGTCACCGTTGTCTTCCAGCAAAGCACGGATGGAAAGGCCAACCTTCTGCTTTTCGGTATCGATCTCTACGATCTTGACGTCAACCTCATCACCGACTTTAACAGCATCGGCAGGCTTTGCAATACGCTTATCGGACAACTGGGAAATATGAATCAGGCCATCCACACCGTCAACGATGTTTGCAAAAGCGCCGAAAGGCATCAAATTAACGATTTTAACAGTAACAACGTCACCGACATTATACTTGTCAGTAAAGAGCTTGAAGGGGTTATCCTCATCCTTCTTATAGCCGAGAGAAACTTTCTTGTTCTCTACGTCCAGCTCTTTGATGTAAACTTCCAAAGTATCGCCAACCTTAACGACCTCGCTGGGATGTTTGATCTTTTTCCAGCTCAGCTCAGTAATATGAACCAAACCGTCAACACCGCCAATATCAACAAATACGCCGAAATTGGTGATGGATCTTTCGCTGCGAACGGTACCGGTCAACTTCTGACCAACCTCAGCGTTTGCCCAGAAAGCCTCCTGAGCCTGTTTTCTCTCAGCGTTGGCAACAGCCTTCAACGAACCAATGATCTTCTTACGGCCGCGAACGGTGGAAAACTCGATGATATTCAGTTTAACCTCAGTTTTCAGCATGGTCTCGAAGTCAAAATCACGGGGCTTAGCGGTTTGAGACATGGGTACAAACACGCGAACACCATAAACAGAAACTGTCAGACCGCCGTTGTTTACGCCGGTAACAACACCTTCAACAACTTCCTTTTCATTCATTGCAGTTTCGATCTTCTCAAAGCCTGCAAGTGCGTCCAGTTTCTTTTTGGACAGAGCGATCGTACCTTCTACATCGCTGACTCTCAATACAATTGCATCAAATTCGTCACCGACTTTGACACTGGCTTCCAGATCCACAGCGGGATCGGCAGAGAAATTGTCTTTGGTGATGAAGCCGGACTGCTTGGCTCCCAGTTCTACCTTGATTTCGGTAGGAGTTACACCAACCACAACAACCTTTACGCGCTCACCGGTGGTAATGGTTTTGCAGGAATCCTCCAGCATTTCGGCAAAGGTCATTTCGCCAACTTCCGTTACATTTTTCGTCTCTTCTGACATTGTTTCTTTTACCTCCTCAATTACACAGTCCGGTGTTGAAGCACCGGCTGTGATACCGATCTTTTTGAATTGTTTTATAGTTTTGATCGGTATTTCAGCCGCCGATTCAATCAAAAAAGAATGAGAACATTCGGCCGCAGCAATTTGAAAGAGTTTGTTTGTGTTGGAACTTTGTCTGCCGCCAACCACAAAAAACGCATCACATTTAGCAGCCAATTTGCCGCATTCTCTCTGCCGTAAATCGGTAGCATTACAGATTGTATCATATATTATTGGATTTTTAAAGGTTTTTTTGATAAATTTTTCACATTTTTTAAATTCTTTTATCGAAAATGTCGTTTGCCAAACCACATCAACAAACAAATTCGCAGAATGTGCATTTTTTTTGGTTATTTTTTCAAGTTCTTCCAGATCTCTGAATACAAAGCAATCCGTTCCCTGCGCAAAACTTTTGATTCCACGAACCTCCGGGTGTGATTCATCACCACCGATCAGAACCATACGACCCTCATTTGACGATTTTTCTACAATGCGGTGAATCTTGGCCACAAACGGACAGGTGGTATCTACGACCGAAGCCGCATGAGAAGCAAGCCAATCATACTCACTCTTCGTAATGCCGTGAGCGCGGATTACCGCAACGCCTCCCTCCGGAAGCTCCATCGGGTCATCGATAATCCGAACACCACGCTTCTGCATTTTCAAAATAATTTGCGGATTATGGATGATTGGTCCGACGGTATAAATACCTTTATCATATTTTTCGACGGTTTTTTCCAGCAATCTTACTGCACGTTCCACGCCAAAGCAAAAGCCCGCACTTTTAGCTACGATGATTTCCATTACGATTCACCCAAGCTGTATATCGTTTCCAAAATCTTCTCACTGGCTTCTTTGTACTCAGCATCACCGCAGAGTTCAGCAAAACTGTACACCTTGCTGAAATATACGTCGGTACGGCAAAACAGTCTAAAAGTTCCCTTACTCGGCTTGATCCGAACCAAAAGCAGCGGCGCTTTGGAACGCTTTGCAATCAAAGCAACACCGGCCTTAGCCTCAGAAACACGGCCTTTGATGATACGGGTGCCCTCCGGAAAAATACCCAAAATGCCGCCATCTTTTACAACGGACATACAGGTACGAATCGCCTTGAGATCTTTCCCCTCCCTATCTACCGGAAAGGCGCCGAGCTTCTGCAAGATCCATCCGAAAATCGGCACGTTACACGCCTCTTTTTTGGCAATAAAGCGAATCGGGCGCTTTACTGCCAAGCCGATAAAAACAGGGTCAACGTAAGAGAGATGATTTGCGCAAATGATCAACGAGCCATCCTGCGGAATGTTTTCAAGACCATGGTATCTTCTTGGCATCAAGACAAAACAAAGCGGGCGAATCAGCTCGCGAACAAATCTATAAAACTTCATATCAGATTTTCTCCTTGATCGTAGCAATTATCAAGTCAAGCGACTGGTCAAAATCCAACTCAGAGGTATCCAGAATCACGCTGGTCTCCGAGGGTTTCAATGGCGCAATTTCCCGATGGGAATCCTGATAATCACGATCGATGATATCCTGCAAAAGCTTAGCAAAATCAATGCTTTGACCACGCTCGACCAGTTCCTTATAACGTCTTTCTGCTCTTTTTTCTGCAGAAGCAGTCAAAAAGATCTTAACCTGAGCGTCGGGCAACACGACAGTACCGATATCACGGCCGTCCATAATCACGTTGTTTTCCTGCGCCAACTTGCGCTGTTCGGAAAGTAAAAAAGCACGCACATCGGGAATTTTTGCCACAGCAGATGCATAAGAAGAAATAACGTGCGTACGAATCTCCTCAGAAACGTTTTCTCCATTCAAAAAGATCAGTTGTTCTCCATTCCGGTATTTCAACTCAATGTTGATCTCCCGAAGGTGATCGACGATCTGCTCCGCCTGTTCCGTCTTGATTCCCAAACGGTGCGCATACAGACCAATCGTCCGATACATGGCGCCGGTGTCTACGTAAACGTATCCGAGCGCCTGCGCCGCTTTGCGGGACAAGGTGCTTTTTCCGCTGCCGGAAGGGCCGTCAATTGCCACATTAATTGTTCTCATAATAATTCCTCCGCTACACTTTTTCCGGCCAGATACCCGGTCGAAAATGCAATTTGTAAATTAAAGCCGCCGGTGTATGCATCCACGTCCAACACCTCGCCGGCAAAATAAACTTTATTACACAGTCTGGATGCCATCGTTTTCGGCGAAACTTCACCAACGTCGACACCACCGGCCGTAATAATCGCCTTATCAATCCCCTCTTTACCGATCAGATCAAGCGCAAAGCCTTTTAAAGCGGAAATCAACGTCTCACGTTCTGTCTTTGTGATTTGATTGACCTTTTTATAGGGATCAATTTTGCAATACTCCAATAAAATCGGCAGCAGTTTTTTCGGCAATAAGCCGTCGATGCCGTTTAATACCGTCTTGTTTATATTTTCCGAAAAGTCCCGCAACAGTCGTTCGTCCAATTGTCGGACAGACAGTGCCGGTTTGAAATCAATCACCGCTGTCGATTTGTCAAAATAATCAAAATGGGCCGACGCCGACAATACGGTAGGTCCGGAAATTCCAACGTGGGTAAACAATAATTCACCAAAATCCTTGTACACGCACGTTTCATTTTGATAAAACGAGACACCAACGTTTTTAAGCGTCATTCCCGCCAATTCACAACAAAAATTCTGCCTGCATTTCATCCCGATCAACGAGGGTCGTGGCGAAACGATATGATGTCCGATACTCTCGGCAAAGGCGTATCCGTCCCCTGTACTTCCGGTTTGCGGATAAGACAGCCCTCCCGTCGCAACAATGCAGCGCCGTGCTTTATATACCGTTTTTCTGCCCTGCAAAGTGACGTACTCCGCCTCAGTCTGCAGAGCAGAGATCTCATCGTTTATGAACTCAACGCCCAATTCGTTTGCAAAGGAAACCATTGCATCACGAATGTCAGACGAACGATCGCTGACAGGGAAAACGCGCTGTCCCCGCTCCGTTTTTAACGGAACGTTTAGGTTTTCAAAAAAACGCATGGTATCCGTTGCATTAAATTGATAAAATGCACTGTAGAGAAATTTGGGATTGTGAGCGACTTCAGACAGCAAGGTCTGCTCATCACAATTGTTGGTAACGTTACACCGCCCTTTGCCGGTGATCAACAATTTCAGTCCGGGTTTTTCGTTTTTCTCAACGATTACAACGCGCAGACCAAACGTTGCCGCCTGAATCCCCGCCATCATACCGGCAGGTCCTGCGCCGATAACAATCACATCATTCATAAGATCACCCAGTATATTGTATCACACAATTAAATAATTGGCAACATTTATACAAGAATAAAAAAACAGTTGATTTTTTAAAAATATGTGTTAAAATATAGTAGTGTCTGCTGGAGTGGCACAGTCGGTAGCGCAGCTGATTCGTAATCAGCAGGTCGTGGGTTCAAGTCCCATCTCCAGCTCCAGACCCGTCAAATATGGCGGGTCTTTTTCTTTTTTGTAAAGTTTTTCAATTTTAGTTGAAATTTTTCAAAAAATAAGATACAATAGTTGCGAGGTGAGTATTATGAACGGAAATACAATGCAATTTAGAATTAACGCTGAAAAAGAAAATCAGACCAAGCAGATTTTGATCACGGTCTATGACGCACTGAAAGAAAAAGGATACAACCCTCTCAATCAGATCGTAGGATATCTTTTGTCGGAAGATCCCACTTATATCACCAATCACAACAACGCCCGTTCTTTGATTCGCAAGATCGATCGTGAGGAATTATTACAAACGTTGTTGAAGGATTATTTGGATAACTAAAATGCAAAAAAGCGGTTCAGACGAACCGCTTTTTTATTTTTATTCAGCAATATCAATGGCAATGACGTTTCCTTTGCAGCTAACAACGCCGCTCACAATGTCCAGCGTTTGTCCATCGATCATCTGATAATTCTTGCCGACGTAATACAAGTCTTCCCGTTGCTCAAGTTGCTCGGTCTTAACCGTAATGACAACAGAATAGTACAGCGGATGCTCCGTCGGATACACCTTACCGTCGGCGCCATTAACCAAATCAACTCGTTTTTCGATTTTTATATCACTGATTGTGCCAAGATCCTGAATCTTCGGCACTGCAACCACATCGCCAACCGTCAAGGCCTGCACCTCATAATCCCGCAAATTATGCAGACGAATGTCGAAGGTGCCTTCCTTATAATCGGGAATATATACCGTATTATCCACAAAAGCAAGCTTATAAACGCCGCCGGCCAGCAATATCACCAGAATAAGTAGAATCACTAAATCCAACAAATTCAGTTTTCCAAACAATTTTCCGTTACTATCTACTATTTTCATCCTTATTCAGCTCCTTTTACATTCGTAATTCGAGCAACGAAGCGATAAGCGCTTGTCTCCAGGTTCCATTCATCATCCAGATAAATTGCCTTATCCAACACAAGCACTTCGCCCTTTTCGTTTTTATAGCCTGTCGTTTTAATTACAACACGGCAAAACGGATACTCCTCCACCTTATTCAGGCTAAACTGTTTGTTTTCGTTATCAAAAACAGCGACCTCGCTGGGGAGAAATTCCACCTTTTCGATTACGCCGAGTTCTTTGCCGTTGACCAATGCAACCGCATCGCCTGCCTTTATGGCATCAAAGGTACCTATTCGAGCCTTTTCCGTTTCCACCGTAATATACAAATCCGTTTCAGTATGATTTGCAAACTCTTCCCCTGTCGGGCGCATAAAAAAGAGCACGACACCGGCAATCAAAGCCAAAACAACGCATACGATTACCGTGTCTAACCAATTCCACTTTCTTTTCATTTGCCGCTCTCCTCACAAATCTTATAATATACTTTTTCCATCTCAATCGTCATCTTCTCAGCAGTGAAGCGCGTTTCAAAACTTTGTTTTGCTCCACGCATACACCGCTTCAACAATGCATCATCCTGCTTCATAGCCAAGATCGCCTCAAATAAGGCATGAGCGTCTTTTTTGGCAAAAATCAGCCCATTTTCCCCATGCTCCACAACAAAGGGATTGCCGCCAAAATCCGAAACGACAGCAGGCACGCCCAAAGAAAAGCCTTCCAGCAGTGACATTGACGTCGCCTCTGTTCCGAACGAAGCGTTTAACTGCAGATCCGTAACAGACAACAGTTGATCCATTTCCCTGACAAATCCGATAAAACGCACCAAGTCCATCACATCCTGCTGCGCAGCATATGCCTTGAGTTCTTCTTCGATACCGCCGGCACCGGCGATCAGGATCTGTACGTCTGACTGGCCCTGTTCTTTTAACAATTTAGCAGCATCGATCACGTATTTGTGACCTTTAACCTCTTCCAAACGGGCGATAATAGAACACACAAACGTATTGGGACGAATGCCAAAACGATCCCTAGCCAATTGAGCCGTTTCCTCATCGCAAGATCGCATAGCCTCAACACCGTTAAACACAACGTCAATCATATCTGCCGACGTCCCCGACTCGATCAATAACGTTTTGGCAGCGGGAGAAACCGCAATAATGCGATCGGCATAATACGTATTCATAAAGCCCAGCAGCCATTTTCCGGGAACCATTGTCTGCCATTTGGGTAAATCAAATACGCTGTGCCGAGTATACACAATTTTACATTTACACTTTTTCGCCGCAATACGAGCGCTGAGTGCGCCATGAGAATGAACGACATCCGGTCTGTACTGACAAATCAAGTCTTTCAGCCCTTTTACGTCATTACGATGATAGGACCGATCATACAATCCGTCAAACTCGACAACCCGGTACGCACCGTCATCCAGATATTGAAGCAACTTACTTCCTTTCGGAATAACGACGATGATCTCAAACGCACTGCGATCAAAATGATTTAAATAATTAAGCAATACTCTTCCTGCGCCGCCGAAATTCGTATCACTGATACAGTGCATAACTTTAATCATCCAAAACACGCTCCTCCCTCAGGATTTTATACGTCGCAATCCCCAGTGCAATGATTAACCAGAACAGCATATACACACGATAGTTATACCACGTATAGTCAAATATACTTTGTACCAAAAAGCCGGAAAGAACCGAACCAAAAATAATCAACAACAACTTATTTCTGTCATTTTTTTGATATTTTTTGCTGAAAGAAATGATATTTCTATGATAAACAAACAACAAAAAGAGCACATAAATTAATCCGGCAATACCAAAACTGGTCATCAGCTGCAAAAACAGCGAATGGGTATGCGGCGCAACAATCCCCTGAATACCAAAAAACGGGTAAACGTAATTAAACGCTGTTTCGCCAATACCCAGACCGCTGGGCCAATAGGTTTTAAGCAATTCAAACGAACCCTGATAAATTTTCAGACGGTAGGAGGTAGAGCTATCCGCAAGATTGACCATGCTCAAAATACGATCAATCATATTTTGAGGCAACATTGTAATACCGATCGGTGTACCAATTACCAGCAAAAGACCTAAAATCTTTTTGTTATACATCCACAAAAAGACGACAACCGTAACAACAAGGCCTACATAGCATCCTCTGGAATATGTCAGCGCCAGTGCAACAAGCGAAAGCAGTAAAACACCAAAACTGGCAATTTTATATTTGAGTTTTCTAAAATAAATGCCAAGGCCGGCTGAAATCGGAATTACAAGCAACAAAAATTCGCCAAAAACATTAGGGTTGGCAAAGGTGCTGTAAATACGAATATTCAAATCCTCAAACAAGGCCGTGTCCGTCCAGGTTGTGTCAACCTGCCCGGAAAAATACTGAAACAAGCCTATACAGGAAGCGATCACCGTACCAACCAACAAAAAGCCCAGTACAGATAGCAAATTACGACGCGTCCTGACGTTGCGAATAACAATGAAAACCGTGGAAAACAGAATCACCCACATCAACGCCACACGCAGACTATCCGCAATTGCAAAAGAAAAGAAACTGCTGATTACGCACAATGCAATATACACCGAAAGCAATATGTCGATATAGTCGATTTTGGTTTTGGAAACCGTACCAAAAAAACGTTGCAGCCAATGAGAAACCGCCAGTAAAACACTCAACACTATACAAACGCTGGTGCCGAAAATCGGCAGGCAAAGCATAATCACATATATGATCGTTAACGGTTTGACAACCAAAAGCATCAACAACGCTACCGGCGCAAGCGGCAACAGCACGGAATACGGAAACGAAACAAACATACCGCCAACAATGCCCAACGTACCGATCAAAATCAATAAAATTTTATTTTGTTTTTGCGCTGTAGGCCCGCAGGATAGTCCTAAAAGTCTGCCCAAAAAAGAGTTACAAAACAGGGCGGCCAGCGACATTTTTGTAAATAAAAGCGGCAACAACGGCAAAATTGCGACAGCAAAAATTACACCTCTGGTAAACGAAGCATCTATAAAGGCAGAGGCCGCAGACGAAAGTAAAAAGAACGACAGCAGAATCGAAAATTCTCTACCGCTGATACAGCACAATTTCGATGCAAGGGAAAACAAAAATGGTAAGATCTTGCCTTTGTAAATCGACTTTGTTTTATCAGTATTTTTGCGAATGACAACCGATTCACCCAGCGCGCGGTCCATCTCCCCTGCCCGCAATGACGAAAAAACAACACTGCGCCCATAGGCACGACTGATACAGTTGCCGCACTTTCCCAGCATGCTGGAGCGATACATATTTTTCAAAAGCTGCAATACTTTCATTTGCCGTTTCCTTTCATCAAAATAAAAATGCACCAACCAAAGGTTGATGCATTTTGGTGGAGACAGAGGGACTCGAACCCGCGACCTTTCGCATGTGAAGCGAACGCTCTAACCAGCTGAGCTATGCCTCCAAATATATGCCTGCGCTTATAAACGCATCATGAACAATGTTTGTGGGCATACGGCCGAAATCGGCCGTATGCCATTTAATTAAATAGAAATGTCGTAACTCATTTTATAGAGTTCCATCGGGAACTCTTTTTTCATTGCCAAAGCTTCTTGGATATCAAAATCGGTGACAACACCATTTTGCAACGCAACAACACGATTTCCGATGCCATTGGCCAAAAGATTGACGGCATAATTACCCATTTCACTGGCCATCACACGGTCACGTACCGTCGGAGAACCGCCGCGCTGAACGTGTCCCAAAATTGTACAGCGGGAATCAATACCCGTATCCTCTTCGATCTTACGGCAAAGCTCCTGCGCACCGCCAACACCTTCAGCAACAATGATGATAAAATGTGATTTTCCCGTAACACGACTGCTACGGATTTTATCAACGATCTTTTCATAAGGCATTGGGATCTCAGGCACCAGAACGCACGTAGCACCCGTTGCAATTGCAGATTCAAGAGCAAGATAACCGGCTCTGCGTCCCATTACCTCAACCACCGAGCAACGTTCGTGAGACTGAGATGTATCGCGGATACGATCAACCATCTCCATAACACAATTCAGTGCCGTATCAAAACCAATCGTATACTCACTGGATGCAATATCGTTATCGATCGTACCGGGCACACCAATGCAGGGAATGCCCTTCGAAGAAAGCGCAGCCGCACCGCGGAAAGAACCGTCACCGCCGATTACGACCAAACCGTCAATTCCATATTCTTTGCACTTTTCGACGCCCTTATTTTGAACAGCTTCCTGCGCAAATTCAGGGAGTCTGGCAGAAAACAATGCCGTACCGCCTGTTTGTATGATATTAGAAACCGAACGAAGATTCATCTCAAAAATATCTCCGCTCAGCAAACCGGCATACCCTCTACGGATACCAACGACCTCAATTCCCTTAGACAGAGCACTTCTTGCTACTGCACGAACAGCAGCATTCATACCCGGAGCATCACCGCCACTGGTAAGTACGCCTATTTTTTTTACTTTGCTTGTCATTGTGATTCCTCCAAAGTACTTACATCTCGATGATTATACCATAACATTCCCGAAAAATCAATACTTTTATCGCATTATGACCTGATCATTACCCAAAATTTTCCGCAACTCAGCCATCAAAGCGGGCGAAGCATCCACACCGAAATCCCGTTTTGTAACAATGGATTTTTGTGTGTCTGCAAAATACATCACACAAGAAATATCACCACGATAAATTTTCAGCAACTCCGAAACCGCCTCCCAAGCCTTACTATCTTTAGACGGAATTTTCAGGTACAGCTTTTTGTTTGCGTCAGCAATCCGTTTTACGTCAGCACCAACCATTTTTTCACAAACGACCTTGATACCCTCCTCTTCGGAAAGCACCCTACCCTCGACGTAAACCAACTGACCATCCTTTAAAACGGCGTCTACACGATTGAAGGCGGCCGGAAAAATAATCAACTCGACACTTGCAGTTTCATCCTCGAGAACCGCAAATCCCATTTGTTTTTTGGTTTTAGTCATTTTACTTTTACAGTTATTAAGGACACCAAAAAACTTATAAAGTTTTTCGTTGTCCGTTTCATTGGACAAAATCTGCGCAATACGGGTATATCCTTTGTTTTCATAAAGAACGTCATACCCGGAAAGCGGGTGCCCGGTCATATATAACCCGGTAACCTCTTTTTCCATCAGCAATTTTTGTTCTGTCGGAAACTCAGGGATGCTGCTCACGAAGAAACGTTCGGGTCCGGCAGTTTCCTCGTAAAAAACACCGCTGAAAAGGTCCATCTGACCAAAGGCACCACGGCTGGCGTCATTCCGCACCGCCTCAAGCACCTTATCATATACGCCCAAAAGATGCTTGCGACTGAATCCGAATTCATCAAATGCGCCCGCCTTGATCAGACTTTCCAGCGCCTTGCGGCTCATATCCTTACTATCCATCCGCCGTACGAAATCAACAAAGGATTTAAACGCTCCGTTAAGCTCACGCTCCGCAGCAATGCTGTCGACAAATTTTCTTCCCACGTTTTTGATCGCAGAAAGGCCAAAAACAATGCTGTTATCCGATACGCCGAACCCAGCGTTTCCTTTATTAATAATAGGAGGAAGTACGGATATACCCATCTTTTTGCACTCACCGATATATCCGGCGACCTTTTCGGTGTTGTCCATAACGCTGGTCATCATTGCTGCCATAAATTCAGCGGGATAATGACATTTTAGATAGGCCGTTTGGTAAGCAACGTAGGCATAACAAGCCGCATGAGACTTATTAAACGCATATTTTGCAAAGTCGGTCATTTCATCAAACAGCTCATTGGCAACCTGTTTGCTGACGTTACGTCGCAAGCAACCATCGATCAACACGTTCCCCTCTTTATCTGTCAGGCCATTGATAAAAATGTCACGTTCCTTTTCCATAACGTCCATTTTCTTTTTGCTCATAGCGCGGCGCACCAGGTCGGCGCGACCGTAGGAGTAACCGGCCAGATCGCGAACAATGCGCATTACCTGCTCCTGATAAACGATACACCCATACGTAACGCCCAGAATGCTTTCAAGTCTGGAATCTTTATATACGATTTTATGTGGGTTATTTTTATTTTCAATATATTTGGGAATCGAGTCCATCGGACCGGGACGATACAGCGAAATAACAGCTATAACATCCTCTATGCTCCGCGGTTGCATCCGACGCAAAACCTGTTTTATTCCTTCGGATTCCAACTGAAAAACGCCTTGTGTTTTGCCTTTTGACAGCAAAGCGTATACTTTAGCATCATTAAAATCAATCGCTGCAGCGGAAAAATCGGGCGTATGCTTACGAATCAAACGTTCCGTCTCGTGAATTACCGTAAGATTCCGCAGCCCCAAAAAGTCCATCTTTAACAGTCCAAGTTGCTCCAGCGTGCCCATCGGAAATTGAGTCACCACGTTCTCGTCAGTTAACTGTACCGGAACATAGTGGTACACGGGTCGCTGTGTGATCACAACACCGGCAGCATGCGTGGAAGAATGACGCGGAAAACCCTCCAACTGAATGGCCATATTTACCATTTCACGCACCTGCATATCCGTATCATACATTTCCTTCAGCGCCTTAGATTCCTTCAGCGCCTCGGGCAAAGTGATGCCCAAGCGGAACGGCACAGCCTTGGAAGCACGATCAGCCAATGAATATGAAATACCCAGCGCACGACCCACGTCTTTAATTGCCGCCTTGGCTGCCATAGTACCGAAGGTAATAATCTGCGCAACGTTATCTGCGCCGTATTTGGAAATGACGTATTCGATCACCTTACTGCGTTGTTTAACACAAAAATCAATGTCAATATCAGGCATACTGACACGTTCCGGATTCAAAAAACGCTCAAAAAGCAGATCAAAACGCATTGGGTCAATCTCGGTAATCCGCAAGCAATAAGCAACTAAAGAACCGGCCGCCGAACCTCTGCCGGGACCGACCGGAATATCGTTTCTCTTAGCGTAGTCAATAAAGTCATGGACGATTAGAAAATAATCCACATACCCCATTTTTTCAATAACAGAAAGCTCGTATTCCAATCTTTCAGCAAGCTCCGGCCGACAATCGCCATACCGCATTTTCAATCCGGAAAGCGCAAGCTGTCGCAAGTATTCAGCGGGCGTTTTCTCGTTAGGCATAGCAAAAGAGGGTAAATGATAATGATCAAAATCAAAGGAAACATTGCACTGCTGCGCAATTGCTTCGGTATTTGCAATCGCTTGCGGAAAACGAGCAAAAAGCTCAGCCATTTCCTGCGAGGACTTCAGATAAAACTCTTCCGTCTCAAAGCGCATTGCATTGGGATCGTTGATGGTTTTACCGGTCTGGATGCACATCAGAACTTCCTGCAACTTTGCATCTTTCTTTTCTACGTAATGAACATCATTAGTAGCAACCAACGGAATACCCGTTTCAGCCGAAAGCCGGGCAAGTCCTGAAATAACAGTCTCATCTTCTTTCAGGCCATGATCTTGCAATTCAAGATAAAAATCATCGCCAAATATGGCGTGATATTCCTCCGCCTTTTCACGCGCTGCTTCATAATTATCACGAAGCAGGAACCGTTGCACGTCGCCTGCCAGGCAACCGGACAATGCAATGATGCCCTCAGAATGCTCTCGTAACAAATCCATATCAACACGGGGTTTATAATACATGCCCTCCACGCTTGCTTTGGAGACCAAATAAATCAAATTTTGATAACCCTCGTTATTTTTTGCAAGCAAAACCAGATGACCCACCTGACCATCAAATTCATACAATTTGTCAAAACGGGTCCGCGCTGCGGTATAAACTTCACAGCCGATAATCGGCTTGATCCCCTGTGCAAGCGCCTCTTTATAAAAATCGATCACCCCGTACATCACACCGTGGTCAGTGATTGCAAGCGCTTTTTGGCCAAGACTTTTAGCCTTTTGAATCACGTTGCTGATTTTAGCAGCGCCATCCAAAAGGCTGTATTCAGTATGCACGTGAAGATGAACGAAATCTTTCATACAATTCCTTTACTTCTCTATCTTATTTGCAATTTCAATAATCTTGGACAATCTGCGACTCAGTCCGGCCTTGCTGAACTTCCCTTCCGTCAAGCGGCAAAGATCGGCAAGAGAGGCCATTTTGTTGCTTTTTCTCAACTGTGCAACTTCTTGTAAATCCTCAGGAAGAGAAACAAGTCCGACCGTTTCCTCAATTTTTTGTATCGCCAGTAACTGAGAAATCGCCTTGTCCAGAGTCTTTTCTTGATTATAACCGGCACAATTGTTGATTCGGTTATTTTCATTTTTGATTTGTTTATAAATTTTGGCATCAACCAAAGAAAATGCAGCTTTTTTAGCACCCAAAACGTACAACAACCGTTCCATCACGACGCTGTCCTTTAAATACAAAACAAATCTCGATTTGCGAACAACACTTTTAAAAGAAAAATCAACGTTTCTTAAGTGAGACCCGATCTCTTTATTAACCTGATATTGATGGCAAACCAGTTCAAGATGGTATGCAGATCTGGGATTACTGATATACCCGCCAACCAGGAAAGCACCTTTTAAAAACGCAGCAAGTTGACCGGTCTTTTCTACCATTTTCGGTATAAAATGCGGTTCGGTGGGATCTAACTCCAAAGCGGCGCAAACCGTGCTGAACGACTCACCCTGTAACGTAGCCACATAGGCACTCATATTCTCATCAACCAAAAAATGAACGTCATACAACTCTGCAGCCAACTGTTCAAGTAAATTGACCACAAACACGTTTTCCGTGGTGATCTGGATGCGATCGCTGATATGATCGGCGTACAAGATCATTCCGTAAAACATGGCGCGTTTATGCTTTTCTTCCTGGGAGCAAATTTCCTGTTTAACGTCAAAACAAAACGACATAATACAACAATTCCTTTATTTATCGGCATCTCTGTGCGTCAACGCCGTATGATACTGTTTATTTTTACAAAAACGACTGAAATGCTCGGCAAAAGCAACTGACCGATGTTGACCACCGGTACAACCAAATGCAATCACAACCGAACTTTTCCCTTCTTCAACATACAAGGGCAACAAAAACCCGATCAAATCCTCCAGCTTACTTTTAAGTTGTTGCGCAACCGACCACTGAAAAACATAATCGTAGACCTCGGATTCGTATCCACGTTTATCACGCAACGCTTCCACGTAATACGGATTGGGCAGACAACGTACGTCAAATACCAAATCAGCATCAGCAGGAATACCGTATTTATATCCAAACGAAAGAATTGAAACGTCCATTGAAGCCGTATTGGCACTGAATAATTGATGCAAACGCTTCGTCAGTTCTTTTCCGGACAAATTAGTAGTATCAATTACAAAATCTGCTCGATCACGAGCCGTTTGCATCATCATACGCTCTTTGCGAATGGCATTTTCAAGAGAACCATCCGAATCGCTGATTAAAGGGTGACGACGGCGGGTTTCCTTATAGCGTTTCAAAAGTACCTCGTTGGCGGCATCCAAAAACAGCAGATCAAACAAAACGTTGTGACTGCGCAGATGCTCCAACGCGGCAGATAAACCCGAAAACAATTCCGCCGAACGGGCATCCACAACCAAAACCATCTTCTCGATGCTGCAATTCGGCGCGGAAAAAATCTCGGAAAATTTTTCAATCAACTCAGGTGGAACGTTATCCACACAGCCATATCCCATATCCTCAAATGCACGTAATGCACTGGATTTACCAGCTCCGGACATACCGCTTATGATCACAAGACGCATTCTATTTTCTCCTACTCAACTATCTCAACTTCGCATTCAAGGAAAAATCCCGTTTCTTTTTTGACGGTTTCCTGTACGTGAGAGATCACGTTTCTCACGTCCGAAAAACTGGCATGATCAACATTGACGACAAACCCCGCATGCTTGGTACTGACAGCCGCGCCACCAATCTGAAATCCCATCAGCCCGCAATCCTGAATCAGCTTACCCGCAAAAGCGCCCACCGGACGTTTAAACGTTGAGCCGGCACTGGGAAGATTCAGCGGTTGCTTGTCCTTACGACGTTGCATAAAGTCAGCCATTTTTTCACGGATCGCCGTTTCATCACCGGCAACCAGTTTAACAAGAGTTTCGGTAATAATCAGATTCTTGTGGGAAAAGAAACTGTGACGATATTGAAAATCGTGAGCATCGCCTACAATTTCATCAATGTTACCATCTTCATCAACGTACGTTGTCCTACAAACAATTTGTGACATCGTACCATCATAGGCGCCGGCATTCATATACACCGCGCCACCAATGCTGCCGGGAATTCCGTGGGCAAATTCCATTCCGCTATAACAATGTTCAGCGGCAAAATTAGCAGCCTTTGCCATTTTGACACCGGCGCCAAAGGTGAATTCATCCTTATGAACAGACATTGTAAGCAGGTCATCCGTCTTTAAAATCGGTCTGACAAAACGCTCGTCGGAAAACAACAGATTAGAGCCGTTTCCCATAACAAAATAATCAATATTATTTTGCTTAAGAAATGCAACCAAATCAGCAACCTTTTGCGTGCTGTCCGGGTATATTACAATTTCCGCCACACCGCCAACACGGAAGGTGGTCAAATCACGCAAAGATACATCGGTTTCATAACGAATTTGGTTTTGAGACAAAAAACTTACTAACATTATGCCAAACTCCTTAAAATAAAGTTACTTGAGAGGAAGGCGGAAGCGATCCGAATACACCCTCTTGATTAAACAGTTCAATAATCGTCTTGGAAACGCCGGATTTCAGTCGAAATTCCTCTTGTGACATATATCCACCTTCATCACGGGTCTTTGCAATGGATAATGCCGCCGTATCACCGACACCACTGAAAACGGAGAACGGCATACGAATTTTACCGTCTTCAACCAAAAAGTCGGTGGCGTGGCTATGTGCGATACTTACAGGTAAGAATTCAACGCCACGTTCCATCGCCTCTACAACGACCTGATAGGTAGTTGCCTTTTCTGTTTCGGTCGCTTTGGCCTGTTTTCCAAGATTTTCAATCGATTTAATCACGTTACGTAAAAAGTCCTCACCCTTGGCAACCTCCAACGCATCAAATCCATCCGGACGAACGGTGAAGTGCGCGGCATAAAACTCGAGCGGCGTATGAATTTTGTACCAACCCAGACGAATGGCACCCATAACGTAAGCAGCTGCATGAGCCTTAGGGAACATGTACTTAATCTTCATACATGATTCAACGTACCATTCCGGGCACCCGACACGGTACATTTCATCGATCATCTCCTGCGTCAGCAATTTCTTAGCATTACCCTTACGGACAATTTCCATAATTTTAAATGCCAGCGACGGTTCCATACCCTTATGAATCAGATACACCATGATATTGTCACGGGTACCGATAACTTCGGAAATCGTACAAGTACCGTTATCGATCAAATCGGCAGCATTACCGATCCAAACGTCGGTACCGTGTGACAAACCGGAAATCTGCAACAATTCCGAGAAGTTTTTCGGCTTTGCCTGAATCAACATTCCGCGCACAAAGCCGGTTCCCATTTCCGGTAAAGCAAGCGTACCGGTCTCGCAATCGATCTGCTCGGGTGTGACTCCCAAAGCTTCAGGCGATTGCAACAGACTGTAAACCTGCGGATCATTCATCGGAATGGTCTCGAACGGAATACCCGTCAAATCAAACATCTTACGCAAAAGCGTAGGCACATCGTGACCGAGAATATCAAATTTCAAAATCGTATCATGCAGCGAATGGAAATCAAAGTGAGTCGTCAGGATGTCGGACGACTGATCATCCGCAGGATGCTGAATCGGACAGAAATCATACACATCATATGCTTTCGGAACTACAACCATACCCGCGGGATGCTGGCCCGTCGTACGTTTAGTACCCACACAGCCGTCAACAAGACGTTGCAGTTCAGCCTTGTTGACCTGCTCCCCTTTTGCCTCAAAATACTTTTTAACAAAGCCATAGGCTGTTTTGTCGGCGAGAGTACCGATCGTTCCTGCTTTATACACGTATTTCGAGCCAAACATAGTACGAACGTATTCGTGCGCAACCGGTTGATAGACGCCGGAAAAGTTAAGATCGATATCCGGTACCTTATCACCTTTAAAGCCCAAAAAGGTTTCAAACGGAATATCGTGTCCGTCGCAGTTCAACTGGGCACCGCACTTCGGGCATTTTTTAGGTGGTAAATCGAAGCCGGAGCCGATCGATCCGTCATCAAACCACTCCATATACTTACATTCAGGGCAGAGATAATGGGGCGGTAGTGGGTTCACTTCGGAAATGCCGATGATGTTTGCGGCAAATGAAGAGCCAACCGAACCACGAGAGCCGACAAAATATCCATCCTCATTGGATTTTTTTACCAGTTTTTGCGAAATCATGTACATAACCGCAAATCCGTTGCCGATAATTGCATCCAATTCACGTTCCATACGAGTAAGAACCTTTTCGGGAATCGGATCACCGTAAATTTTCTTTGCGTTTGCGTATGCGATTTCACGAAGTTCGTCTTCACAGCCTTCGATAATCGGCGGATACATCCCCTCCGGTATAGGAATAATTTCCTCGCATTGATCAGCGATCATACCGGGATTTTTAATTACGATCTCTTCTGCTTTTTCAATGGGAAGATAATCAAATTCCTCGATCATTTCCTTTGTATTTCTGAAGTACAAAGGAGGTTGATTATCAGCGTCCTCGAAGCCTTGTCCGGCCTGCAGAATACGACGAAACACCTCGTCACTTTTATTCAAAAAGTGGGCATCGCACGTTGCACAAACCGGTTTGGACAGCATCTCTCCCAAGGAAATGATCTTGCGGTTGAAATTACGCAGATCTTCCTTACTGTTAGCATAACCGTCACGAAGCATATATTGGTTATTGCCCAGCGGCTGTACCTCCAAAAAATCATAAAAGGAAGCGATCCGACACAACTCATCATCTGACTTTCCTGCAAGAACAGCCTTAAATAACTCGCCCGCCTCACAGGCGCTGCCGACAATGAGACCATCACGCAATTCGGATATTTCGCTTTTCAAAATAACCGGATGTGAATAGAAATGTTCGATATTACCCTTGGTTACCAACTTATACAGATTCTTAAGCCCCACTTTGTTCTTCACCAACAAAATGATATGATAAGATCTGTTGTGCTTATGAATCAACTGTAGCAGTTCAGGTTCCACAACACTGCGAATCGTATCAAGATCCTCACCGCCGGCCTGCTCCGTTACGTGATTCATCAAATACTGAAAGATTCTTGCCAACGTCTTGGCATCGTCAACGGCACGATGGTGTTCAAAGGCGGGCAGATGAATCTTTTTTGCAACGGTATCCAACTTCACAGAACGCACGCCGGGAAAGGCATAGCGGCACAACGGTACCGTATCGATATACGTATAGCCAAACGATCGACCGATTTTATTTGCGTGAAACTTCATAAAACCAACGTCGAAATTAGCATTATGCGCCACCAAAACAACGTTCTCACCGCAAAATGAAACAAATTTTTCAAGCGCTTCTTCAAAACCGGGCGCGTTTCGAACCATATTATCGTTAATGCCGGTAAGTTCAACAATTTCAGGAGGAATACTGCAGTCGGGACGTACAAAAGTATGGAATTCCTCCTCCATTGACCCGCCAACGACTTTTACAGCGCCGATCTCAATAACTTGATGCACACAAGCAGTCAAGCCGGTCGTTTCAATATCAAAAACAACAAACGTATCTTTAAAGCTGTGTTTTGCATCGCCGTGAATCACGGAAGGCGCGGTATCATCTACCATATAGCCTTCCATACCGTACAAAATTTTAACGCCGTGCTTCTGTCCTGCTTTTGCCGCCTGCGGATAGGCCTGTACGTTGCCGTGATCAGTAATGGCAATGGCTTTGTGCCCCCATTCAGCAGCCCGTTTTACAAAATCCCCTATTTCATTTGTTGCGTCCATTGAGGACATTTTTGTATGCAAATGAAGCTCGACACGCTTTTCACGATAGTTGTCAACCTGTTTTTTCTTTCTGGCCGTAGCAATAACCGAGGCCTGCAGAACGATATCCTCTTCATAACGGTCAAATTCAACCATACCGGAGATGGCAATGGATTTACCGCTTTGAAGATGTTCCTCATATTTTTCAAATGCAGAAATACTATCTCTGAATTTAACAACAAATGAACCGGTGCCATCCGAGATATACAGCGTGACACGAATGTTTTTACCGTCCCACAACACACGGGAGTCAAAGCTGAAAACCTCACCAACGACTGTCACGCGCCCGCTGTCAGGATTCAACTCCGAAATCTTAATAAACGTATCACCGATTCTCTTACCCTTCAAAATTTCGGATCCGTTCATATCAAACGGCAATTCCCCCATCGAGAAAACCATTTTCGGATCGATCGGCGCCGCCTTACGACGTATGGGGGCAGAAGGCGCATCCTTTTGAATCGTTGGCGGAGGTGGAGGCGGAATCATATCATCCACGTCCATCGCAGGTGGTGCTTCGAATTCAAGTTTACTCAACTCATTTTCATTCTCAGTTACTTCCGTTACACCGGTAAACTGAATAGACACATTAAGACCAAACCATCCGTTAACCAACTTGCGGATCTGATCATCAACACGAAATTCTTTCAATATTGCCAAGCCGCCATGAGAAAGTTCGATCGTTAATATTTCATTATCGAGAGTAGCATTGCTTCCATCCAAAAAACCATTACAATTCCGATTTTTAGCACGTACAAATGCAATGATCTCCTGCCACATTTTTTTATCAAAAGACAGTCGAGAAAAACTGACGTCCAGCTGCAAATATGCAAGATTGTACACTTGCTTAATATCAGCAAAAACTTTTTGAATCGTCTGCTGAGAAATGAAAGCAGGAAACAAAACTTTGCCCAAGAGATATCGCTTTTCACGCTCGATTCGCACGTTGGTGACAACTGCTTCAGCAAAAGCGGGATCATAATTGTCCTGATTCAATTTTGCAAATATCTCAAAAAACAAACGTTCTGTCATACGTCCTCCGTCATAATTTGTCTATCTCAAACTTCAGTCTTTGTAATATTTCGTCATACGGAACCTTGCAAATCACCTGACCGTGCTTAAATAACAGCGCCTCGCCTTTGCCGCCGGCGATGCCGATATCGGCTTCACGTGCCTCGCCGGGACCATTTACCACGCATCCCATAACAGCAACTTTAATCGGCTTATGAATTTGTGCAAGCATCTGATCAACCTGCTTGGCAAGAGCGATCAAATCGATCTGTGTTCTGCCGCAGGTAGGACAGGAAATCAACTGCGGTTCCCCCGGCAAAAGGTCCAGTGCGTTCAAAATCTGCTTGGCAGCGTAAATTTCTTCAACAGGATCATCGGTAAGGGAAACACGAATCGTATTACCGATACCATCCAGAAGCAATGCGCCGATACCTATAGCATTTTTAATTACACCACGGGTTCCCGGACCCGCTTCCGTCACGCCGATATGGAGCAAATAATCCTTCTTTTCCGCCAACAGTCGATATGCGCGCACCATATTGGCAACGTTAGAGGACTTCATCGAAACCACAATGTCATTAAAATCGTACTTTTCCAGCAAAGATGCATGAAACAGCGCGCTTTCAACCAGTGCCTCTGCTGTAGGAGCACCGTATTTTGCAAGAATATTCTTCTCAAGCGAGCCACCATTGACACCAATTCTGATCGGAATATGATGCTTCAAGCATTTTTTGGCAACGGCGCGAACGTTTTCATCTGCACCGATATTACCGGGATTAATTCGGATTTTATCTACACCGGCATCCACCGATGCCAACGCCAGCTTATAATCAAAATGAATATCCGCAACGATCGGCATCGTCGTATGCTCTTTTAATGCAGTGATCACAGGCAATGCATTTTCATCGGGTACAGCCAACCGCAAAATCCGGCAACCTGCCTGCTCCAGCATTTTTGCCTGCTGCAATGCAGCTGAAATATCACCATTGGGCGTTGACAGCATGGACTGAATCAACACCGGTTGCCCCTGACCCAACGTCAAATTTCCGATTTTGATCTGTTTCATAAAAGCTCCTAAAACAATTTAATTATATCCTTCACCGTAATGACGATCATCAACAACATTAACAGCACAAAACCGATTGCATTGATTGCCATTTCCACGTTTTCATTCAACTTTCTGCGAAAAACCGCCTCAATACCCAGCAGCAAAATTCTACCACCATCTAATGCAGGCAAAGGCAACAGATTGACGATGCCCAGGTTGATAGAAATCATAGACATCATCAGAAACAGAGAAGCAAAATCAATTCCCTTTTCCGTGGCGACGGTTTCTCCTACCAGCTGCGTTGTTCCGACAACACCGCTTACGTTATTAATATTGGCTTTTCCCGTAAACAGTGATCCAAAAAACGAATAGATCGAACGAGTCAACGATATCGTACTGTTAAACGAGTACTCGATTGTAGTTATAAAATTCTTTTTGGCAGGATTAACGTAAAAATCAACCGTATAAAAGTCACCTGCTATGTCCGATTTTTCAATCGGCAACAAAACATCATCCACTGCCACCTTATTTCCTTTGCGAATCACGACAAAGTCCAGTGGCTCTTTGACGTTCTGACTACAGGCATATCCTATATCGTTGTAGGAATAAATCCGATATCCGTTAATTGAGTAAATCTGATCATCCGGTTTCAAACCATAGTTTGAAGAAACCGCATCATCATGAAACTCGTCAATCACAGTAGTGGGATAATACTTCCACCCCGCCAACAAACCATAAACCAGACAGCTTAACAGAAAGCCGAACACGATGTTATTAAATGCACCGGCCAACAAAATGATAAACCGTTTCCATTTGGGCTTTTTATTAAATGAATTAACGTCTGTTCCGTTTCCGTCCTCCCCATCCATTTTAACAAATCCTCCAATGGGAAAAAGGCGAATGGAATACAGTGTTTCCTTTCCCTGCTTTTTAAAAATTGCAGGTCCCATTCCTAAAGCAAATTCATCAATCTTGACCTTAGCCCATCTGGCAGTCATAAAGTGACCCAATTCATGAATGAAGATCAACAGACCAAACATAAATACGGTGAGTAAAATTGTAATTACGATTTGCATAACTCCTCCTGACCGAATGTATCCTTCACAAATTGCCGTGCCCAACGATCTGTAGCGAGCACGTCTTCTAAAGTATATTCGGTAACATCATTTGAAAATGTATGTAAGCAACGTTCAACAATTTCACCAATCTCCCAGAAGGCGATCTTGTCCTTCAAAAACAATTCGACCGCCTGTTCGTTTGCACCATTGACAGCTGCAGGATACAAGCCGCCCTTAACCAACGCTTTGCGGCAGACATCCAGACATTTGAAAACATCTAAATCAACGTCTTCAAAATGCAACGTCTTGCCATATAGATCCAGTCCAAGGGTTTGCTGCGGTGTTGGAGTTCGTTCCGGAAACGTAAAAGCATATTGAATCGGAATCTCCATACTGGGTACACCCATTTGTGCCAGCACAGCATGATCCTCAAACTCCACCATAGAGTGAACGATACTTTCAGGATGTACGACCACTTTAATGTGTTCTTCCGGTACGTCAAACAACCATCTCGCCTCGATCACCTCAAGACCTTTATTCATCATAGTTGCACTATCAATCGTGATTTTTGCACCCATCGACCAGTTGGGATGGCGCAGCGCCTGTTGTTTGGTAACGAAACGAATCTGTTCTGCGGAAAAGCCGCGAAACGGGCCTCCGGATGCTGTGAGTAAAATGTTTTCGATCTTATTATGCACCGTTTGTTGCAAACATTGAAAAATTGCGCTATGTTCGCTGTCTACAGGATAAATATTAACGCCTTTTTCTTTTGCCCGGCTCATAATCAACTGTCCCGCACAAACAAGGGTTTCTTTGTTTGCCAGGGCAATATCCTTGCCGGCTTCAATAGCCGCAAGTGTCGGCACCAAACCGATCATACCGACCATTGACGTCAGTACGATATCAGAACAAGGATGAGTTGCAACAGCAACATTTCCCTCTTCCCCGGAAAGAACCTTCACCGACAGATCTTTAATTCTTTCTTTCAACTGTTGAGCGTGAGGCACCGAGTACACAGAAACCATTTCGGGCTTAAATAGGCGAATTTGTTTTTCAAGCATATCAATGTTACTATAAGCACTTAAAGCGCTCACGGTATATCCAAGACGTTGGATAACCGTAAGCGCTTGTGTACCAATTGAACCGGTGCTCCCCAGAATCGATATACTCTTCATCATACGATAATGGGTTGGATGCTAAGCAGCATATAAAATGTGGGAGCGATAAAGATCAAAGAATCCAAACGATCCAAGACACCGCCATGACCGGGCAAAAGGCTTCCAAAATCCTTAATCCCATAAGAACGCTTAATCATCGAGAAGGACAAATCCCCGATCTGACCCACAAACGTGCAAATGACAGCATACAGGATCACAAGGCCCCAATTTACCGTCACGTCAAACAACAATTGGTAAATACCACAAGCGATGCAGTAAAACAAGACGCAGAAAAAAGCGCCGCCCAAAGAACCTTCAATGGATTTTTTGGGACTGACCAACGGCGCAAAGCGATGTTTGCCAATGGTAATTCCAACCAAATAAGCAAAGATATCGGTCACCCATGCACCGCAAACAATTGCAAGAATCATATAAAACATACCATGATCCAAGCGACGGATATAAATCACGCAGGACATAAACGAAGAAATCACCAAAGACAAAAACATAATTGCCGTCGTATTGTTAAATTTCAGCGTTTTCATATTGCTCATCATCAGCAAAAAGGAAATCATGCAATACAAGAAAGAAAGAATGATAACCCCATAAAAGGCGCTTCTGCCGGGAATGATATACGGCTTAAAGGCAAATACCAGCGGATTCAGTGCGCCAAAAATTAAACTGGGCAGCATAAAAACTTTCTTTTCATCTGCATAACCTGTACCGCGAATCGCCTCCCAAATGCAGAAACAAACCAGCAATGAAATCGCGATTTCAAACACAGGGCTAAAAAACGAAGTGATAAAAATCAACGCAAATACAGCAAAAATAATTAAACTGGTATAAAAACGCGTTAAAATGTTTTGTTTCATAATGCGCCAAATCTCCTTTGTCTTTGTTGAAAATGTATGATCGCCTCATCCAAATTTTCCGGCTTATAATCCGGCCAAAGAACGTCATCAAAATAAAACTCGCTATAAGCACTCTGCCACAGTAAAAAATTGGACAGTCTCAACTCGCCGCTGGGACGAACAATCAAATCACACTCGAACAAATCATCAAAGTACAAGTGCTTCGAAATAACGTCCTCTGTGATTTCCTCCGGTTGCAAAACGCCGCTTTTAACTTTTTCAGCAATTTTTACAAGTGCATCGGCGATTTCTTTACGCCCGCCATAATTGAGGGCTACGTTCAGTGTTTTAGGAGCATATTTTTCACTGATTTGTTCAAGTAAATGAATTCGCTCTGTAAGCTGCGGATCAATCGGTGTTAAATCGCCGAGAAAACGAACCCGCACTTTGCGAATATCACAATCGCGGATGCCTTCCTCAACATAATCACCCAGAATGGACATGATTTTTGCCACTTCTTCTTTCGGACGTTTCCAATTTTCTGTGGAAAAGGCATAAAAGGTAACTTGCTCAATGCCCAGATCGCCCGCATATTGCGATATAGTGCGAAACGTCTGAATACCGGCCAGATGTCCGGCAGTACGGGGAAGGCCACGTTTTTTTGCCCATCTGCCATTCCCGTCCATAATCAGGCCGACATGACGGGGTAAACGCTCCAAATCCGGCTGTTGTAAAATTTGCTTTTTGCCAAAAATCGTGCTCATAATTTACTCCTAAAATATGGAAATTGACCCCTCATAAAGAGGGGTCGACCATTATACAGACATTACTTCTTTTTCTTTGTCAGCAATCAATGCATCAATTTCCTTACAGAATTTATCCGTGAGCTTCTGAATATCGGTTTCTGCACCCTTTAAATCATCCTCGGTCATCTCGCCGGACTTTTGCATTTTTTTAAAGGAATCAAGCGCATCACGACGAATCGAACGAATCGCAACCTTGCTATCCTCGCCCATCTTTTTAACGTCTTTAACAAGTTCTTTGCGACGTTCTTCCGTAGGTTGAGGAAACGTCAGTCGAACTCCCTTATCATCAGTGCTGGGAGTAATGCCGATGTCGGAGGCAAGAATAGCCTTTTCAATCGGTTTTACAAGCGTAGAATCCCAAGGCTGAATATAAAGTACTCTGGGTTCAGGTACGGAAATGGCGGCAACCTGATTTAAAGGAGAAGGTGCGCCGTAATACTCAACAGTCAGTCGATCCAGCACAGCAGGATTGGCTCTGCCGGCACGAAGACTACCCAGATCTCTGGTCAGAACCTGAATGGTCTTATTCATCTTTTCTTCAAAAACATCATATTTACCCATAACTTAAAACTCCTTTGCTACAAGTGTGCCAATATCGTCGCCCCGAACGGCACGAATAATATTTTCGGGGTCGGACATATCAAAAACATAAATCGGGATACTGTTGTCACGACAAATTGCAGTGGCAGCACCATCCAAAACGTGCAAATCCTTAGACAGCATTTCATCCAGAGAAAGATGGTCGTAACGTACTGCTTCCGGATTCTTTTTAGGATCATCGGTATAAACGCCGTCAACGTTAGTCGCCTTAAAAATAGCATCTGCGTTGATTTCAGCAGCTCTCAAAGCAGCGGCCGTATCTGTAGAGAAGAAGGGATTGCCGGTGCCGCAACCAAAAATTACGATTCTACCTTTTTCCAAGTGACGAACAGCACGATTGCGAATATAAGGCTCTGCAATCTGACGCATTTCAATTGCCGTCTGAACTCTCGAATCCACGCCAAGCTGATTGAATGCATCGTGGATAGCAAGCGCATTCATCGTCGTAGCCAGCATACCAATGTGATCTGCACGGGTGCGATCCATATACTGATTGCTTCTGCCACGCCAATAGTTTCCGCCGCCAACAACAATTGCAATATCGGCACCCATTTCAATGCAGGTCTTGATTTTTTCACAAATCTTTAAAAGATTTTCAAAATCGATGCCCATCGTTTTGCCATTGGCAAGCGCTTCACCACTTAATTTAAGCAAAATACGTTTATACTTTAACTCGGCCATATTGTGCCTCCTAAAAATGTTATTATATATAATATATAAAATTTTCTACAATTTGTAAATAGTATTATAAAAATTTCTTTATTTTTTAACAAGAAAAATTCAAGGCACTTTCACATCAAAATGCAAAAGTGCCTTGAATTTAATTCATTTTCTTTTTAAGAAATTTTCCAAAGCAAAGAGCAGCTCCCCAAATCAGCGCAGAAACAACGGTTACAATTGCAATAAGACCAACGTTGATATCACTCAATGCGTTCCAATCAAATCCATCCTCTGTCTGCAATTTCATAAAAACATACAGAGCATCAAAAACAATTCCGACAATCAGCGCAAGTGTGCCGATTCCTTCGGTAATCATAACGGATTTTGACATTTTTTCTTTATTACCGGTGATTTTCTCTCCACGAAAATCCAATAGCTGAGAAAGATACCATGCTCCGGCCAACGTAAGGATCGTTTCCGGAATCATATAAGCCGAGTTATAGGCCAATGAAAATACTACGGCATCCGCCTTGGGTATGGAAACGTCAGCCCATACCGTACATCCGGCAATAAAATGACACGTCAATCGAATGACACAAGCAATCAAAATACCGGTCAGTAATTCACCGCTTTGAGAGCGAAATTTATTCTTGAATATACCTGCAAGGCCAAGCGCGGCAAATGCAAAAATATAATCCAGAAAAATAATGGCACACACGGCGGCAAAGGACGTTCCGTATCTAAGGTTGTTAAAACCAAGAAACATCTGTAACACAGCGTATACCGTTGCTGTCAGCAGACCCCACTTGGTGCCGCGACGATACGAAATCAAAGTAATCGGTAACATCGAACAGGCAGTAATTGATCCGCCAAACGGCATATTCATCACAGGTATCATACTTAATACCGTTGCCAAAGCGATCATTGCCGCCCCTTCAACAAGAGCAAGTAAATCGGTTTTTTTCATAAATTACCTCCAAAATTTAAAAATCCTATGCGCCGATAATGGCGCATAGGATCCAATAATGGTAAGGTTTTTCCTACGGCGGCATTATCCGCATCAGGTCAAGGGTTTCAGCGAAACACGCTTCTCTCAGCCAAGTTGATCCTTAGCTCCCCATTCAGTTGTAATTAACCGATCGATCAGTTAAAGTATGTTAACACGTTAGTATATTAGCACATACTTTCCAGTTTTGTCAATAAATTTTGAAAATATTCCGGCAAAGATGAATCAAAAAGCATTTTTTCGCCGGAAGTAGGATGAATAAATCCCAACTTTTTAGCGTGCAGGCATTGCCCTTCAAAGGAAAATTTCAGCTTACACTCGCCACGAAAATACAGCGGGTCATTCAACACCGGATGGCCAACAGAAGCCATATGCACACGGATTTGATGCGTACGACCTGTTTCCAACCGACATTCAATGTATGAAAAGCCGCCATACTCAGCCAAAACCTTATAATGAGTTACTGCATTTTTTCCGTTTTGATGGTTAATCGCCATTTTCAAACGGTCGTACGGATTACGGCCAATCGGTGCATCGATCGTTCCTTCCGTATCTTTAAACGTTCCCAAAACAATTGCGCGATAGCACCGATCCAGCGTATGCTCTTTAATTTGTTCAGCAAGAAAGTTGTGCGCAAAATCATTCTTTGCAACCAGCAACAAACCACTGGTATCCTTATCAATCCGATGTAAGATACCGGGGCGCTGGACCCCATTGATGGAAGACAGACGCCCGGCGCAATGATACAGCAACGCATTTACCAAAGTACCGTTGTAATTGCCGGGAGCCGGGTGTACAACCATACCTTTCGGCTTGTTCACCACCAGCAAATCGTCATCTTCATAAACGATTTCAATCGGAATATTTTCAGGCAAAACATCCAAAGCACGGGCCTCGGGAATTGTAACTGAAATTTCATCACCGGCAGTAACTTTGACACTTTTTTTGACAGAATTTCCGTTTAATAAAACCAAATTTTCATCAAACAAATTCTGCACAAATGCCCTGCTTTTACCTGTAAGCAAAAATTGCAGGGTCTTATCAATACGAAGACCCTGCATAGATTCAGTTATCAGAAAATTACTCATTTCCATCCTTCAGTTCCTCTTGTTCCTCGCTGTTTTTGTCAAAAAACAAGAAATAGACAACGAACAAAACGGTGCCGACACTAACGAAAATATCCGCCACGTTAAATACGGCAAAATCCTTGCCAAAAAACGTAAATGCAAAGAAATCAATTACGTAATGCAAAAACACGCGATCAATCAAGTTACCGATGCCGCCGCCGATGATCATTGCAATTGTTATCACGCCAAAGGAGTTTTTGATCATGCCGCGCAACAAAACAATAACAGCAACAACAATCAAAACCACCGTCAGCAACGCAACCAATATCTTAGAAAACGTACCGTTATCCGAAAGCATACCAAAAGCAATACCCTCATTGTGAATATGCGTAATGGCAAAAAAATCTTTAATTACGGAAATCTCGTCGTACAGCTCAAGCGTGGAACTGACAATCAGCTTTGACACCTGATCAAGTATAACGATCAGCATGGAAATAAAAATCCAATAGTATTTTTTAAAAAAGTTGACCATTATTTATCTTTCTTTACATCAAAATCTACGCCAAATTTCAATTTCTTGCGAAATCTGGGTGTTTTGCCGGCACTTTCGTCCTCTTCTTCAGCCTCAGGAATATCTTCGGGGAAAATCAAAGTAGAAGCGCCAAACAATTGGAAGGGGTCCTCTTGTTCATCGATTGGTTCAGGGAAATCGGTCTCGACAGGCTCGACCGGAGAAGAACCGGTGGACAAAACGTCATCAATACTGATCTGATCGACATCAACGTCCGGCAAATGATCAATTTCGTCCGCATCCGCCTGGGGAACATCAATCTCCGGAATCTCCACTTTGGGTACGTCCACATCAGGAATCTCTACCCGTGAAAAATCAACCTCCGGGAATTCAAGAGTAGCAGGAGTTTCTTCTACCTCGGGGGCAGGCTCTTCTACAGTTTCGGCAACGCTTTCGTCAACAACAGGCACAAAAGCGGGCGTCTCTTCGATAACAGGTTCTTCAAAAGCAATAACTTCCTTCGGCGCGTCAGGAGTTACAACCGACTCTGCCGGTTCTTCAACAGGTAAATCTGTTTCAACTACAGGCTCTTCGATCGTAGGTGCAGCCACCATATCAGTTTCCGGAAGTTCGCGCAACAAATCAGCCTGCCGCTCCAATACTTGGATAGCACGCAATCTATAACCTTCCACCTCACGAACCAACGCCGCAAGTTCAGCCTGCTTTTCAGCAATCAAACGTTCCTGCTCGGCTTTTTCAGCCTCAAAAGCACGTCGGCTCTCCTGCTGTTTATCGGCAAATTCTCTGGTGGTTTTCTCTCGCAGTTCGGCAATGCCGCTTTCCGTATCGGCAATCATTTGTTCAGCCTGTTGTTTGGCTTGTGCAATGATTTCTTCGGCTTGCTGCCGGGCATTTTCTTCCGTCTCCTTACGCTTAGCATCAATTTCGATCAAAGCATTTTCGTTTAATTTCTGCGCATTCACAATAGCAGACTTTAAAAACTTCTCATCTTCGCGGTATTCCTCGATTTTGGAGATACATACCTTCAGCTTGCCGACCAACTCACCATTTTCCTGAAACAGACGGGTGTAATCGGCATACAACTTATCCAAAAATGCATCCACATCTTCTTTTTTGTAACCGCTGAATACGCTTTGTTCAAATGTAACACTTTTGATTTCTTCTGGCTTTAACATAAATGCCTCCGCTTTTTTTATTTAAATTGTTTTATTAATATATATGTCCTGCCTTTTTTGGATAAACCACATTCATCCAAAAACACAGCCTTTCCCTTGCCACGGCAAACAATGGAACATCCAACACGCAAAATTTGCGTTGCTTTTGTGACCAAAACATGATCTACATACACAAGTTTGGCATCGATCATATCCTGCGCCTGCTGTCTTGACAGATTCCAAATTGCCGCAATCATCGCATCAATCCTAAGAGAAGATACCGAGATCTTCTTTTCTTCCGCCAACTCAGTAGGAATGGCGGAAAGATCATCCACAAAAGACCATTCAATGCTGCATTTTCCGATTCGATCCACCGAATCGATCAAATAATCCGCCATGCGCTTAACAGCAAACAGATAAAAGCATCTTTTGGCAGAATCCACCAGAATATCTCCGATGCATTTCCGTTGAATACCGCTCGACATAATACCGCCCAGTATGTCACGATGCGATATTTCGCCGAATCTATCCCAATTTCCGCATAAAATTACGATCGAACAATCAGCCAAGTTTCTCGTTTCGCCAATACAGAGAATTCGCCGCTCCGCATTCTCGTATCCGCCCCATAAATAGAAGGAAAGGCCGGATTGAGACAGCAATTTTTGAGCCTCCGATGCTTCTTCAAGCGTCAAAAAGTCAGTAATCTGGTCGCATTCGTCCACATAGTAAGCAGCAATTTTATCCTCAATAACCGAAAGAAACATATCTCCTCCTCTTATGGCAACAGAAACGACACCAGCATCCCCAGCAAAAGAGGCGACAAATCAATTGGACAGGATTGAAAAAAAGGAATTTTATACAACAACTTTCTGATCGGATCAAGTACAGGATCACAAATTTTAGACAGTATTTCCTGCAAACGGGATCCGGACAAAGCCGGAAACCACGACAGTAGACAATACAAAAACAAAGTCACTTGTACAACACGGCCGACCCAATATAATATCTCAATCATCAAAAGAACGCTCTATCCATTTTAAGTTCGTCCAGCACGTCGCCCATAATGTTAACGTCATAGGGCGTGATAATAAAGGTTGCATTGGCAACGCGCTTTAAAGCGCCGCCTTGACCGTACGCAACACCACTGAGAAAATCCACCATACGGCGTACCGTATCACGATCAACGCCCTCAACGTTGAGCAAAACAGTTTTGCGATTGATCAAATGATCGGCAATCTGCGGCGACTCAGAAAAATCTTCGGGCTTAACGAGGATCACCTGCAGCTGCGCCGTCATATTAACGTAACGTTCATCGCGGGAGCCTTTACGAGATTCGCGTCTGCCTTCGTTTCTTGACTCGCGTCGGGCAGGCTCTCGTTTTGGCGTTTCACGACGGCCATAAGATGAATAAGACGGTCGATAACCATCCTTGTCCGTAGTATAAGATTCACCTTCTTGTTCATCAAAAGCGCCCTGTACCTCATCGTCTACAGCGAATTCATCTTCAGGAACGCCCATAATTCTTTTGAGTTTTGACCACCAATCCATAGTGATACCTCCAATATTATTTTCTCTTTCCGAACAATGCGCTACCGATGCGAACCATATTGCTTCCGTTTTTTACAGCAACTTCAAAATCGCCCGACATGCCCATTGATAGTATATAATCATTTATATTATCTAACTTTTTTGCCATATTGTCAACCAATAATTTTTGCATACTCTGAAAATACGACGAAAGCACGGCCTCATCCTCACAAATCGGCGGAATACACATCAGTCCCCTACACAAAACGTTAGGACATTTTTCGAGATAGAATAAAATCTCCGGCAACTCAGCCGGCGTAATTCCACCCTTGCTCTCTTCCCCGCCTATATTGATCTCAATCAGAATTTTTTGTACCTTCCCGATTTTGGCTGCTTGCTTTTGTATCTCATCGATCAATCGGGTTGAATCAACAGACTGAATCAAATCCACCTTATCAATGATATATTTCACTTTATTGGTCTGCAATGAGCCGATCAAATGTACGTCGATCTCATCCCGCATAGCAAGATGATCATATTTTTGCAGCAATTCCTGAACGCGGTTTTCGCCGATACAACGAACGCCGCCCTCCACAATCGCAGTGTTGATCCTTTCCACAGGAACCGTTTTGGTAACTGCCAGTAAAGTAACTGTTTTTTCGTCAATTTTACTGCGGATCATTTCCAAATTGTCAAGTAAAACGTCTCTCATATTTCCTCCGACTATACCGCCTTACCATCATAAAGATTTCTGCCGCCAATAATCACTTCATCAAAATTATCGACCTCTCCATTAGGGTCAAGAAGTGCATAACTGGTGCCGGAATACAAAACCTCCGCCTGTTTAAATCGAATGATCTGACCGACTTTAACGTATACGCCGCTTTTTCCGTCAACCATACGCAAGGCGTTCTTATCAACACGCAATCCATCATAGGAGCGTGTAACAACAAAACCCTCTAACGTTCGAACAGACAGAAAATCGGAATGAACCGCCGCACAGGAAACACCGATCAATGCATTATCCCCTTCGATCTTCAGCGATTGAATGGTTCCGTTCACCTTATCTTCGGTAACCGACGGAAATTTGAAGGTGATTTTTTGTCCGACTTTATAGTTTTTGACAAGAGACGAGGGCACAATAAAATAATAATTCCAATTGTATCCCGAGACAATTTTACCAATGTTATCTTTTATTTCCGGTTGCCCGTTCTTGATTTGTTGTGATAATTCATTATACTGTGCAATTGTAAAATTCGACAGCATCTGAGGTGAGATTTCACCTTCAAAACCGTCAACGTTGCGGCTGTAGTAACCGGAACCGTCGGCAGTCATTTTGTTGACCGTGCCGGAAATCTCCGCCTGCAGTTCCGAAATTTCGCCGCGAAGACGCTGAATTTCCTGTTGATAGTCAACTACGTCGCCCGTGACGATTTCCTTAACAAAAACACCTTTTTCGAAAGATTTCAGTGCCTCTTGCGCAGCAAATGCATCGTTTTGATTCAACGCACCGGCATAATTCGAAAGCGCGCTCTGTATGCTTTGTTCATACGCAGAATTGTCGCCGCTGTATGATGTTCTTGAAGAAAACGCAGCCGTATATTCATCGATTTCAGCCTGTAGCAAACGAACCTTCTCCTGCGCCTTTACGTCCGATTCGCTATTATAAATATTGGCAATGGTGCCACCCTTGGACACTTTTTCACCATCTTTTAACACGATATCATGATAACCGCCGGATGAGCCGGCCAAAACGTGTTCATCACGACAAACGATACCTTTAACATCAAATTCATCTTCAATGGTGCCGACAATGGCATACTCTGTTTTTAACGTAAGGAAAAAATAATTGTATATTTGAAATATAAACAAAAACAGCAGGACCAATAATACACCGATAATCGATGCATTGACCCATTTACGTGACTGATTCATTTTTCATTCCTTTCTACAATTTCAACCGATTGATTGAAAACGTCAACACTCGTCATATTCTCATCAATCTCAATCCACGATATGTGTGAATTTCGTTTAAACCAGGTGATCTGCCGCTTGGCATAACGGCGAGTATTTTGCTTGATCAGATCGATCGCTTCAGACAGTGCCAGTTCACCCCTAAGGTGAGCAATCAATTCTCTATATCCGATCGCCGCTGCCGCAGTAGAGGCGAGAAATCCGTCTGTTTGCATCAGCCGAGAAACCTCATCCAGCAGACCGTCAGACATCATTTTGTCAACCCGCGTATTAATGCGATCATAAAGCAAGTTACGATCTTTATATTGTAATCCGATCATAATTGCCGGCAACGGGTTGCTGCCAACATGGCTTTGCTCTTCCCAATGCAAAATACTTTTACCTGTTAATCTGTAAACCTCTAAAGAGCGAACGATACGTTTCTTATCATTCACGTGTAATCGTGCCGCCACCGCAGGATCGATTTCCTGCAGCTTTTCGAATAACTCTGCGCTACTCAATGCATTCAATTTACAGCGCAATTCTTCGTCAGCCGGCATTTCAACAAATCGTGTATCCTGTAGCAAATGATCAACATACAAGCCAGTGCCACCTGCCAAAACACAATTTACTCCTCTACCGGTTATTTCATCAACACAAGCCCGTGCCATGGAAATAAACTTTTGTACGCTACAGTTCTCAAAAGGTTCAAAGCAATCGATCATATGGTGTGGTACGCCGCGCATTTCATCCGCAGAAACCTTGGCAGTCCCGATATTCATATTCTTATAAATCTGCATTGAATCAACCGAAACGATCTCAGCATTATAATGCAACGCCAGCGAAACAGAAAGTCCCGTTTTCCCTGACGCCGTGGGGCCTACCACAGAAATGATCTTGCTCATTATTTGATCCTCTTAAACATTTTATCAATTTCTTTATGGGTAAAAGATTGAATCACCGGCCGTCCATGAGGACAATAGCTTACGTCCTTTTCCGTAATCAGTTTGGACACTAACGGTAAAATTTCTTCGACATAACACTCGTCTCCACCCTTGATCGCCGCGCGGCAGGCAATGATTTTCAGCATTTTTTCCTGATAATCCGTAATGCCGCTTTTATTCTTACGAATGGCTTCCAGCAAATCAAGGAACGCCTCTGTATATCCAACCCCCGGCAACACGGTAGGAACGGCCGACAAAGAAATACGATCCGGACCGCTTTCGTAAAAATCAAATCCGGCCTTATAAAATGAAATCGCATGATTTAAAACCAAATCAAGATCCTCGGCCGGCAAAACGATTACAATCGGTGAGAGCAAGGTTTGCGCAGAAACATTGTTATTTTCCAGCATTTCCTGTACGAGTTTATTATAAATGATCTTCTCGTGCGCCGCATGCTTATCTACCAAATATAAAACGTCACGATATTCAATCACAAAGTAAACCTTAAAAATTTCACCCAGAATACGCATATCTTGCGGTATTCCCTCTTGCGAAAGATCTTCAAATTGCGCAAGTTCGTACGACGGCGATTCGATCGGCGACTCCTTTGCGGTAGCAGGAATCGTTTCTGAGGTGAATTGAGCCGAAAACAAATCTTCTTGCTCATCCTCGGAATCAATCTCGATCGCAAAGGCCTCAAAGGTATCTTCAATTCCCGGAGGATCCGGTATATAAAAAGCTCCGGAAGAATCATAAATTCCAAGCATAGGCTTGGGCGGAGGCGGCGCATCATAAATCGGCAAATCTTTGGATTTTTCAGCCAAACCATACTCAAAACGGTCTGCCGAATATCCGTCACTTTTCACATCGTCTGCCGATGGTGTCGACGCAGCATCCGAAACCTCATAAAACGGTGTATCGGCTTCCAAAGCATCCAAAACACCGTATTTAGTCAAAACAATGATTGTTTTATCGTCACGAAACTTAACCTCAAGCTTTGCAGGATGAACGTTAACGTCCACCTCCTGTGGATTGACAGTATAATTCAAAAAACAGACCGGTCGTTTACTTGTTTCCTGAAAAGAACGGTACGCCTCGTCAATTCCGTGATAAATCAGTTTTGATTTTATGTAACGGCCATTCAGAAAAGTCATTTGCATATTGCGATTAGATCGAGTTACGTTCGGTTTGCAAACGTATCCGTCCAGTCGTGTATCCTTATATTCAAAAGAAACCTTCAGCAATGAATCGGAAATCGTGGACCCAAATACCGCGTGAATGGCATTTTTCATATCGTCGCTTTTCGTGGTACGCAATACTACTTTTTGATCGGAAATCAGCGTAAAAGAAACGTCATGACGAGCGATAGCCATTCTTTCAAGCATAGTCGTTACCGCGGCTGCCTCTGTAGAATCTTTTTTTAAGAAATGCAAACGAGCCGGAGTGTTATAAAAAAGATCCCGAACAATAATAGAGGTACCTACCGGTGCGCCGATCTCATCTTCTTGCGTAATTTCTCCACCTTCCAACATCAAATAAAATGCAGTTTGGGCCGAATCGGTCGACGTGATCAATTCCACTTTGGAAACCGCACAAATTGCAGCCAAGGCCTCACCGCGAAAGCCGTAAGTGGCGATATTGTTTAGATCGTCCACCTCGGCAATCTTGCTGGTTGCATGCCGTAAAAACGCGGTTTTTGCATCTTCAGGTCTCATACCGCAACCATCATCCGTAACACGAATAAAGGTAACACCGCCGCGCTTGATTTCTACGGATATATTCTCTGCGCCGGCATCCAGTGCGTTTTCAACCAATTCTTTCACAACCGAAGCGGGGCGCTCCACCACCTCACCTGCTGCAATTTTATCTGCCAAAGAAGATGGCAAAACCTTAACTTTCAACTTATACTCTCCTTTTATCCGTTTTGCTTTGCTTTATTGGATAATTCATACAATTTCGAAATTGCTTCAATGGGGGTCAACGTGCTGACGTCCATCATTTTCAATTCTTCACAAATCTCCTGAGCAGAAAAGTCCATCAGAGAAATCTGCTCATCATCCTTTTGCGGTAATTCCTCAACGGTTGTTTTTGGATGGTCAACAGATAAGGTATCCAAAATTTCTCTCGCCCGTGAAACAACCTGCTTGGGAATACCCGCCAAAGCGGCAACCTCCAGGCCATAACTGTTATCGGCTCCGCCGGGAACGATTTTTTTAAGAAAAATCACTTGTTCCCCACGTTTTTTAACGGTAACGTTGAAATTCACCACACCGGGGAGCACCTTATCCAAAGCGCACAGTTCGTGGTAATGCGTCGCAAACAAGGTCTTTGCGCGCAAGGATTTCTTTTGCGACAAATATTCAAGCACGGCCTGTGCTATGCTCATACCATCCAGTGTAGAGGTTCCACGACCGATTTCATCCAGAATCAGCAAACTTTTCGGAGTGGCATTGTTCATAATATACGCCACTTCCTTCATTTCAACCATAAACGTAGATTCGCCGGAGGAAAGATCATCCGATGCGCCGACACGCGTAAAAATTTTATCTACAATGCCGATCGTGGCGCTTTTAGCAGGAACAAAACAACCGATCTGCGCCATAACGGTAATAATGGCGACCTGCCGCATATAAGTGGATTTACCGCCCATATTGGGTCCGGTAATAATCATAATACGACGGTCAGAGGCATTTAGATCAATATCGTTGGGCACAAATAACGAATCCTTCAAATGGTGTTCTACCACCGGATGACGCCCCTCTGTAATACACAGTTCTTCTCCTTCGGTCAAGTCGGGCTTTACAAAATTTTGCTCGGTCGAAATTTGAGAAAACGAACAAAAAACATCCAATTCTGCCAAGGCCGCAGCGGTTGTACGAATGCGATAATAGCTTTCGGCAATTTTGTCCAGCAATGCATCAAACAATTGCTGTTCCAGTACGATTTTTTTGTCCTTTGCAGACAAAATTTTGTACTCCAGTTCCTTAAGTTCCGGCGTAATCATACGCTCTTTGTCCGTCAACGTTTGTTTGCGAATATAATCTTCGGGAATTTTATCGAAGTACGCTCTGGTAACTTCAATATAGTAACCAAAAACACGGTTATAGCTGATCTTAAGATTTTTGATACCGGTACGCTCTCGTTCCTTCTCCTGCATTTGTCCAATTACCGAAGAATTATCGTTTAGCAATACTGTATATTCGTCCAACGTTGCATCATAACCTGCTTTGATATAACCGCCGTCACGCATGACCGTTGAAGCGCCCTCATCAATGGCACGATCAATTAACGTAAAAAGATCCTGCATTTCATCGATTGTTTGATAAATATGCCGTAATCTCTTCGCCGGAAAATCGGCAATTGCCGCGCGGATCTGCGGCAAGGTCTCAAACGTTTGCTTAAGTGCGATCAAATCCTTCGGGTTTGCTCGACGATACATAACGCGTGTGATCAATCGCTCCAAATCATAAATCTTATACAACTGTTGTTGAATTTGCTCACGGAGCATCGGCTCCAAGTTCAAATTTTCAACGGCATCAAGACGACGATTGATCTCCACAACAGATAACAAAGGACGCTCCAGAAAAGAAATGAGCATTCGTTTACCCATTGCAGATTTTGTTTTATTAATGACAGAAAACAGCGAACCTTTATAATCGCCGGTACGCATTCCTTCCACAAGTTCCAGATTGCGTCTTGCCGTAATATCAAGCTGCATAAACTGCTTGTTGGAATAAACCTCAATATGATCCAAATACTCGATATTGCATTTTTGCGTCTGCTTAATGTAAAAGAGCAAATAAAACAGACAATACAGCTGATCTTGCCGTTCTTCCAGCCCGATTTGCTGCACGGAGGTGACGCCGAAATGTTGACAAATCGACCCAGCCATATCCTCCGGCTCCAATTGATCCATCGTAGTGATCAAAGCGCCGATTTTTGCTGAAATATACTCCTTCACCTTTGGATAACGAATTAAAAGATCGTTGTCCGCGAGCACCTCACTGGGCATAAATTTACACAGTTCATTACAGACCAGATTTTCAAAATCATTATCAAAAAAGGTCATATGTATTTCACCGGTGGAAATGTCAGCAAAGCAGACACTTCCCTGCCCCTTAATTTCAACGATGCTGCACAGAAAGTTATTTCTGTCCTCGGGCAACATTCCGCCGTCCGAAACGGTACCGGGTGTAATAACGCGAACGACCTCACGCTCGACTAAACCTTTCGACGTGGCAGGATCCGTAACCTGTTCACAAATAGCAACCTTATACCCCTTTTGTACCAATCTGGCAATATAGGTATCACAACTGTGAAACGGAACGCCGCACATCGGCGCACGTGTTTCCTGTCCACAATTCTTTCCGGTCAACGTTAAATCCAATTCTTTAGAGACTGTATGAGCGTCATCGTAAAACATTTCATAAAAATCGCCCACACGAAACATCAAAATATAATCGTTATATTGTTCTTTTATACTAAAGAACTGTTGCATTAATGGCGATAATTTTGCCATCGTTTTTCTCCGTTTCTTTATAACTTAGTGACAGCCGCTACAAGTGGCGCAATTATGGGTACAGCCGCCGGGTTCCTCACCGGTGACACTTTGCTGCAAGATGCCGTTGATCTGATTGAGTAAGCCTTCCAGGGTAATCTCCGCATCATTGAGCTGTTGCATCACGGGATGCTGCATCACTTTTTCGTAGGCTTCGGTAGTCTGGAGACGAAGTTGCTCGGTTTTTTCGGCATCGGGCTTGTCCTTATTGGATTCATTCATCAAGGCAAGCTTTGCCATATTAAACGCACCAATCAATTCTTGAAGTTCGGCATTTGTGTCAAACTCTTTTTTTGCAGCGCGTTGTTTTTGAATAATTTCACTTTGCTCAATCAATGCGCCTAATTCTTTTGCTTTTTCAATAATCTTTTCCATGTCAAATCATCCTTTCATTTCACCTTGTAAAAACCACGTTTTAGCCTTTGTAATCTCGACGTCAACAATTTTCCCTATGCAATCAGTCGGCGCCTTAAAATCAACCTTTTTGCCGCTTTGCGTATGCCCGCTGAGCATATGATCGTCTGTTTTGCTGACAGATTCAGCAAACACCTTGACCGTCTTACCTTCATAAAGCAAATTTTTCTTCCTGCAAATCGGCGTCTGAATATCAAGCAATCGTTGAAACCGTCGTTGCTGTTCTTCCGGCGGAATCTGATCCTCCATTTCCGCTGCCGGCGTACCCTTACGCTTGGAGTAGATAAAAGTAAACAGATTATCGTACTCGACTTGCTCGATCAACGAGATCGTCTCCTCAAATTGTTCATCTGTTTCACCCGGAAAACCAACGATAATATCACTGGTGATCGCCAGCTCCGGAATTTGTTGTTTGGCATATTCGATCAATGACAAATAATCCTCACGGGTGTATTTGCGATTCATGCGGCGCAAAACCTCGCTACTTCCCGATTGAACCGGTAGTTGCAAATGATTGCATACCTTGTCACAATCCCGCATAGTGTCGATCAGTTTGTGGGTACAATCCTTCGGATGACTGGTAACGAAACGAATCCAGAACTCACCCGGAATATCATTGATTTTCCGCAAAAGATCCGAAAAATCGATCTGTTCATCTAAGTCCTTGCCATAGGAATTAACGTTTTGTCCAAGCAAAGTAATATCCTTATATCCTTGTTCAACCAGCGAGCGTACCTCTTGAATAATGTCTTCACTTTTGCGGCTGCGCTCTCTCCCTCGAACGTGCGGCACGATACAATAGGTGCAAAAATTATTGCATCCATACATTACCGTCACCCAAGCCTTCCCTTGTTCTTCTCTGCGAACAGGCAAACCTTCGACGACGTCCAAAATCTCACTTCGGTCATAAATCTTGATACGGCGCTCCAGAACAGCGGCAAGCATTTTCGGAAACTGCACGTGCAGACTGGGGCCGAAAACCATATCAACGTGCCGAAATTTACTTTTGATAAACGCTTGTACGTGCTCCTGCTGCATCATGCAACCACATAATGCAATTACCATTTCCGGTTTCTTTTCTTTCAAATGTTTCAGAGCGCCCACATTTCCGTATATCTTCAATTCAGCATGTTCTCTGACGGCACAGGTGTTCAATAAAATCAAATCAGCCTTGGCAGTATCTTCTGTAAAACCATAGCCCATAGCCTCTAAGAAGCCCATGATTTTTTCGCTGTCACTAACGTTTTGCTGGCATCCGTAGGTCATCACACAAGCCAAAGGTTGATGGGTATATTGATGCACAATATTGTACACTTTTTCTATGTATTGCTTTTGATCGTACATTTTTTCTTCACTCATTTTCGCACAATTCCTAAAAAATCATATAGATATGTTTATTATATCTCAAAAAAGTATTTTTGTCTATATATAGTGTTAAATTATTTAATAAATACAAAAAAGAGCAGTACAAGGAACACTCACCGGAAAGATCAATTTCCAAACAAGCACACCTTTTGTACTGCTCTTAAATCAATTTTTGCTGATAAACAACAATGTTTCTTCTGAAATCATATCGTCCTGCAGCTGGTTATTCTCACGCAAAGAATGCATCGATACGCGATACTTTTTGCCGATTTCCCACAGACTTTCACCTGCTTGGGCATAATATAGAACAAGCGATGCATCAGCTTTGTTATCCGCTTTCTTTTCTTTGAGTTCCATACGTTTTAATGCCGCGCGATCTTTAATCAAGCAAGCAAGTGTCGAAATTCGGCACTCACAACTCACCTCAATTTCCGAGTCGTTGATAATTACAAACTGGAGATCATCTACAGAAACCGTCGCATCACATTTCATTCGATCAAAACGATCACTGTTTTTATGTGTAACCTGAAACGGCATTGCATAGACCGTTTTAACCACTTCACTGTCGAGCAAACAAACAAAATTGACGTTGATCTTTCCTTCAACGATCATCAAATCATCCTGAACGGAAATTTTATCCACATCGCCTTCCGCTTCTGTGTACAAAACGGTAATACCACTTGTGTTCATCGGGATATTTCTCGAACAACGCGTAGGCAGTTCAAAATTCAGTATCTTCGAATAATACGAAATCTCTGTATGCTCTACGTCGACCTCTGCTTCGGAATGATATGCATCCAGCAAAAAGTCGACTTTATCCGGCATAAACAATGAAATCTGCGCCAAAACAGTCGTATGAAGCAGCAAAACCGATTGCCCCTGCTCCTCGTTCATCACCGTATTGCAATCTGTTGATATGATCATAACAGACGCAAGATGATTTTCTGCCGCGCCTTCCATCTCGAGAACCTGACTGAAATTTGATTCAATTTCCATACATTCGGCAAAGCGATTTTCACCGGACAACAGCACCACTCGGCTTTTGCATACACCTTTGATCAATACCTTGCCATCCATACAGCGACGTTCTTTTACATGCAGGCAAGACGTAGCCTTATACACCTTATAATCCGAACGTTGTTTCAAAGGTATTTCACCGATTATCTTAAACTCTCTTTCGCCTTCGCCGATCGGCTGCATTACCGTCAAACATTCGGATTTTTGCTGTAACAGAACGTCTTCAACAGGACTCACAACAGAATGACAATGATTTTCCGTCAGTTGCACCGCCAAACAAATCGTTGCTTTACAACACGCCTTTTGTGGGCTGAGCAACTTGCAGATCACATTTTTCATTTTCACTTTAAACCGCAGGTTTCCGGTGACAGTTGTAGAAAAATGTTCGGTAAACGGTCGCTCGCAACTGATAGTATGCAGCAAAGAATCCTCATCTGATACGTATAAAATTTTCCAGACACATAGACCTTCAAGAACGATTCTATCTTCATCAACAGTCTTATCAAGAATCTGCGCTTCTGCCTCACACTGGACAATTTTTAATGCATTGCTCAGATAATCAGGAATTACTACCTCCTGCTCAAGTTTATCCTCTATGTAGTTTTCGTAAATTGTTTCAGGTGTAAACACATCACAATACTTTGCTTGAAATTCCATAAATTCATACTCCTTTCATTTTAAGACTATGAATTATGAATACCAAATATGATTTTTAGATTCGGAAAATTCTTTTTAAAATCCCCGAAACAAATCGAGACGGCTGATAAATTAACACTTTCATTTTTTCACCCTCCTATCTCAAAAATAAAATACACAAAAACAGCAAGATTGCCGTCAGCATTACAATCAATAGAATATCAGGTAAAAATACCGATGTGAGAATTCCGAGCGCAAATGCCAGACTCAACAGCACAAAAGGCGAGGCACCACGTCCACCGCTTCTTTTCAACGCCTTCACAACCTTTCTGTTTCTTAATCCAATATATGGCAAACATAAAAAAATGGTGCAAACCGATCGGTTTGCACCATTTTTCATTTTGAATAGTTTGCCTTATCCCGCTGTTTAAGCGCTTCGTACATCAAGCAATAGCTGTGATAGCGACTTTCTGAAATATCGCCGCTTGACACTTTATCACGCAAGACACAACCGGATTCACCGGTATGCGTGCAATCTGCGAATCTGCACTGAGAAATCCATGGCAAAAATTCCGCAAAATGCTCCGCCAGGTTGTCAGCCGTCAAATCAGCTTCGAGTGTAATGTCCACATTACCAAAGCCGGGCGAATCGGCAAGCAGACCACCGTCGGTACGCAGATAAAACGTAACCTCTCTTGTCGTATGACGGCCACGTCCCAGCTTTTCGGAAATATCACTGACTTTTGCATTAACGCCAAGCCCCAACGTGTTTAAAATGCTGGACTTACCAACACCCGTGTTACCGGTCAATACGGCAATTTTTCCGCGCGTGAGTTCCAAAATCTCGTTTGCTTTGGTCATATCGGTTGCCGTACATTCCAACACATTATAGCCAAGATCAGCATACTGCCGCACAATATTTCGTGCCGAATGATCAACATCAAGATCCAATTTGTTAAGAATCAGCACGATTTCCACGCCCTTCAGCTTGGCAAGAACTGTCATTTTGTCAATCAAAAACGGATCGGGCTGTGGAAAGCGTGATGAAACTATGTAACAAATCATATCAACGTTTGATACATTGGGCCGAATAAATTCATTTCTGCGTGGCAATAAAGTTTCTATTATACCTTCGTTGCCGCTCAAAACTTCAAATTCAACCCGATCCCCCGCAGACAACGTAGTCTTATTTTTTCTGAAAATACCACGGGCGCGACAGCGATACACTTCACCATTGTCCTCAAGCACTTGATATAATCCCGAAAGATTTTGAATTATAATTCCTTGCATAAATTATATCCTTACGGTGTGGTCGGATTTGTTGGTGTCGTAGGTGTTGTGGGAGTGGTGGGAGTGGTTGGCGTCGTAGGATTCGTGGGGGTAGAGGGATCCGTCGGATTAGATGGATTGGACGGGTTGGACGGATTAGATGGATTGGACGGGTTGGAAGGATTGGTAGGATTGGACGGATTGGAAGGATTTTCGGGATTCTCAGGATCGGTCGGATTGGACGGATTGGTAGGATTGGACGGATTGGACGGATTTTCGGGATTCTCAGGATCGGTCGGATTGGACGGATTTTTGGGATCCTCGGGATCGGTCGGATTGGACGGATTTTCGGGATCCTCAGGATCGGTCGGATTGGAAGGATTTTCGGGATTCTCAGGATCGGTCGGATTGGACGGTTCATCGTTGCTTCCGCCACCCATGGTTATGCTAATCGTCTTATATCCGGAGGTCACAGTTTCACTACGCTGCACTGCACCGTTTACAATAACAGTAACGGTCTCACCGACAGCTGCAGAACCGTTCCACTGATACGTACCGTTAGAAAGATTTTCATAGGAAATTTCCTGTGCACCAAGTATCGTGTCGCCTTGCTTGATCGTAATGCTGACCGTCTGTCCTGCATAAGAATCGCCAAATTTAACAACTACGCTAACACTACCGGTTTCAGACTCCTTGGAGGGGTCAGGACCCTTGCTGATATAAATGGTAACCGTACGTCCCTTATCAACGTACGCACCACCGGCGGGAGATTGACGAACAACCAACCCCTTAGCGATTGTACTGTGATAGACTTCTTCAACTCGGCTGTTAAAGCTGAGGCCGGCATTTGCGACCGCTTGTCTGGCAGCATCAACGGTTTTTCCTGTCAAATCAGGCACACGAACATGATCAAACTCCGATCCCTTGCTGACATAAACGGTTACTACGTCCTTAGACAGATCAACCTCATCGCCAACATTAATCGAAGTGGAGATAACGTGATCCTTGGCAACACTATCGCTGTATTTTTCAACAGTTGTAAACGGGATCTGATTCTCTTCCAGCAATTCCTTGGCCTTGGAAATGGGCATATTGATAATATCGGGCAAACATACCATAGAAGAACCGGAACTTACAAAAACTTCGATCTTTGTACCTTTTACAACCATGGAAAATTCCGCTACCGACTGACTTAGAATGGTTCCTTTAGTTTTTTCACTGGGCTTCTCACCTTTTTTGACGATCTCAAAGTTTTCGTATTCGGGGTTTTTAACAACCTCATCGAACAACTGATTGATCAGGTTGGGCACCTCATATTTCTTTTCTGCGACCGCATCCGGAACCAAAAACATACCAATCAAAACACACAAAAACATCGCAAAAGCCGAGGCAATTCCGCCCCAGACAGGACCTTTGGTAGAAAGCCGTTTCTTTTCTTTTTCGGTAAGTTCTTCGTTTTCGATAGGAATCAAAATACGTTCGCGCTTTTTGGGTTTCTTTTCCTCTTGCGGTGTTTCTGCGTATTCATCAAATCGAAACATATGCGCCGGATTGTTTTCGATCCGCTCCAGATCTGTCAACATATCGGACGCCTCCGCATAACGGTCGGCAGGGTTTTTCATCATAGCACGTAAAATGATTTGTTCCAGGCCAATGGGAAGATCCTCTTTCAAATCTCTCGGCAAAGCAGGCTGATCCTGAATCTGCATCAAAGCAACGGAAACCGCATTTTCATCATCAAACGGCAGATAGCCGGTACAGAGTTGGTACAGCATTATACCGATCGAATAAATATCGGTGCGCTCGTCAAGAGCGTCTCCACTGGCTTGCTCCGGGCTGATATAATGAACCGAACCGATCGCCTCTTTACTCATGCTCTGGGTTTCATAGTCAGCAACACGGGCAATACCAAAATCCATTACTTTGATACTGCCATCGCGCATAAGCATAATATTCTGCGGTTTCAAATCACGGTGTACTACGCCCCGTGCGTGTGCATGCTGAACGGCGCTTAAAATCTGCTTGACATAGTGCACAGCTTCTTTCCAATCCAGTGCGCCAATATCGTCAAAGTAATCTTTCAGCGTAATGCCGTCCAAATACTCCATAGCAATAAACAGCACTTCTCCATCCAACGAAACATCATATATATCAACAATGTTTTCATCAGCCAACAATGTAATTGCCTTTGATTCGTTGGAAAATCTGCGACGAAATTCATCGTTACGCATATACTCATCCTTAAGAATCTTTACAGCAACCTCTTGTGCCTGTAATTGATCATACGCTTTATAAACCACTGCCATACCGCCATTACCGATAATCTCGGTCAAACGGTAACGACCTTTCAGTGTTTGTCCCAAAAATCTTTCCATAGTAGCCTCCGTACTCAACAATCTTGTTTGATCAATAATGCAGTAATATTATCCCGACCGCCCTGCTCGTTTGCATGAGCTATCAATTGTTCGGTAATTCCAACTGCTGATTCATTTTCTTTAAACAAAGATAAAAGTTCAACATCACTAAAGTAATTCGAAAGGCCGTCGGTGCACAGTAGTACACAGTCGCCCTTTTCGAAGTTATAGGTAAAGTAGTCAAACTCAACCATCGCCTCAACGCCAATGGCGCGTGTGATAATATTTTTTTGCGGATGATTTTTAGCCTCTTCGGCGGAAATCATACCCTGGTCAAGGAGTTCCTGCACCGCAGAATGATCCACCGAAATTTGTTGCACAGTGTCTCCAAAAAACAAATATGCCCTACTGTCGCCGACGTTTGCAACGTACAATTCTTTATGTACGACGATTGCAACAACAAGTGTCGTTCCCATACCGAACAGTGATGGATCAGCTTTGCTCTTTTGGTACACCAGATCATTTGCTTTGCGAATCGCTTTACGCAAAAGGCCCGTTACATCATAAGGGGCAGTTTCGGTTTCGAAAAAGTGCTCGATCATTTCAGCAACAGTATTGGATGCAATTCGACTGGCCTCCTGACCGCCGTTCGCCCCACCCATTCCGTCGCAGACGATCCCGTATGCAATTCGATCACTTAAAAGTTTCAACCGATAGGCATCTTCATTGTGCTCACGCACCTTGCCCACGTCCGTTCTGGCCGCTGAAATCATACAATCACTCCTTTCAATTTATTACTACGTAGTTGTCCGCAAGAGGCGGCAATATCTGCGCCCAACGTTCTTCGAACTGTGGCATTCAATCCACCATCCGTTAAGCGTTTCTGAAAACGCAATACCGCCTCTCTTTCAGTCGGGTCATACTGTCCATTATCAATTTTATTAACCGGGATCAAGTTGATATGACACAAACTTCCCTTTAAAAGACGTATCAACTGATCTGCGCACCGATAGGAATCATTCACACCTCTGACCAAAGTGTATTCATATGAGATGCGTCGTCCGGTCGTTGCCTGATACTCTTTACAAGCGCTTAAAAGCTGATTAATATTATATTTTTTATTGATCGGCATCATATTGGAACGAATGTCGTCAAAGGGAGCGTGCAGGGATATCGACAGCGTGATCGGCAAATCAAATTCAGCCAATCTCAAGATCCCCGGCACCACTCCACAGGTCGATAAAGAAATATGACGGTATCCTATATTCAAACCCTCCGGATCATTGACAAGTTCCAAAAAGCGAAGCACGTTATCAAAATTATCAAGCGGCTCACCGATCCCCATCATAACCACGTTATGAATGTTAATGTTCAAATCGTCATTTGCATACATGATCTGATCCAAGATCTCACCGGCAGTCAAATCACGGATTTTTCCACCCTTGGTCGACTGGCAAAACGTGCATCCCATCCGACAGCCCACCTGTGAGGAAACACAAATAGTATGCCCGTGATGATACTCCATTACAACGCTTTCAATATAGTTGCCATCGTGCAATCGAAAAAGATATTTGACCGTACCGTCCAGTTTGGAAACAAACTTATTTTCAGCCTCAACCAGCGAAAGCATCGTATTGTTCTCCAGAAATTCGATGAGTTCTTTCGGCAAATTTGTCATTTGACGATAAGATCTTACGCCTTTTTTAATCCAGGAATAAAGCTGTTTTGCACGAAATTTTGGAAAACAATTTTCCATCATCCACTGCTCAAGTTCTATTAAGTTTTTGCTTTTAATATCGATCATAAATCTTCTTTCTTTACCACAGCATAATAAAACCCTTCCGTTTGATCAAGTTGTGGCAAAAACGTTTTCTCATCACAAATCTCTTTACAGTTGCGCGCAACAATTCCACGATTTTCCGCAGAATTGATCGTACAAGTTGAATAAACAAGTCTACCGTGATTATTTAAATATTGCAAACCGTTTTTTAAAATATTGCTTTGAGTATCGTATAATTCAAAATCACTTAGATTTTTATATCGAATATCTGGTTTCTTTCGCATGATTCCAAGGCCACTACACGGCACGTCGCACAGAACCTTATCTGCCATACCGATCCAACGATCGTTTAACCGAGTGGCATCCGCACACACAAATTCGATATTCGTGATTCCAAGGCGTTCTGCCTGTTCGCTTAGTGCATCGATTTTATGCGGATGAATATCCATTGCAATGATTCTGCCTTGATTTTTCATTTGATACGCAAGCGCAAAGGTTTTGCCCCCCGGCGCGCTGCACAGATCCAACACCGTATCCCCGGGAATCACCTGCAGCTGTCGGGCCGTGATAAAAGACGGCTCTCCGATCACGTGAAACAATCCCTCTTTAAAGCACTTAAGATTTGATGGATTGGATGAAAAGCGAACCTTCAGTAAGCCTTCACTGCACTGCGTTGCCGCAACGCCCTCCTTGGAAAGCGCAAAAATCAAAGAATCAGCGTCCGTCTTAAGTGTATTTACTGCAATATGACTAAAATCGGTGTCCAAGGTGTCTAACGCGGCAAAATATTGACAAACAAAATCCACCGAATTCTCTTTCAACAATAACTGCAAAATCGAAGGATCCACCGAATATCGTATACTCAGCGAAGAAACATCCATCCCTTGCGGAAGCGTTAAACGCGTCGGCTCTGAAAGCAGTTTTCGAAGAATTGCATTGACAAACCCGCAGCTTCTGAACTGGCCGTTCTTTTTAGCCAAATCCACTGACGTATTGCAGGCAGCGGAGACAGGAACATCCAGATACAGTCCTTGATACAATCCCATACGTAAAATCGAACGATTTACAACGTGGATTTTTTTAAGCGGAACGCTGGAAACACCGGAAATAAAATAATCCAGTTTTAATTTGTTTTCGATCGTTCCATATACGAGATTTGTACAAAAGGCGCGCTCTCTTCGATCGGATAAACGATTCAATTTTTCTTTTAAAAGTAAATTCGGATAACTGCCCTGACGCTCCCACGCTATCAGGATGTCAAGTGCCGTTTGTCTGGAAAGATCCATATCTGCTCCCTATTTCAACAAATCTCCGACCTTCAGACGCATACCTTGTGCAAAAGAATAACCGTCCGTCGGCTTTTTCCCGGGGCGTTGCAACGTTTTCAAAACAACGATGTTTCCGTCTGCGCAGGCAACCGAAAGTCCGTCTGCGTTAATCTCGCAAACCGTGCCGGCCGGACGGCTTGTTGTTCCGCCTGCCACAGCACTGAAAATCTTTACCGCTTCCTGCCCAATACTAATCTTAGCGATCGGCCAGGGGTTTAGACCTCGAACAAAACACAAAAATTTGTTTGCATCCATTTCAAAGGAAAGTTCTGCATCCGACTTTGTCAGCATCGGCGCATACGTTGCTTCTGCATGATCCTGTTCAATTCTTTGCGCTGATCCGCCGACAATATGATCAATGGCTTCGATCAAAGCATCCGCGCCCAAAACGCTCAATCTATCAAACAGTTCTCCACTGGTCTCTCCTTCGGCAATGGGCGTTTTTTTACACAAAATAATATCGCCCGTGTCCATTTCCTTTGCCATATACATTACTGTAACGCCACTTTCCCGATCACCATTCAAAACAGCCCATTGTATCGGCGCAGCGCCACGATACTTCGGCAAAATTGAACCGTGAACGTTGATACACCCGAGTTTTGGATACTCCAGAATATATTCAGGCAGAATTTTTCCGTATGCAACCGCAACGATCAAGTCCGGATGATACTTTTCCAGCACCGGTAAAAAAGCGCCGTCTTTTAATGTCGTTGGCTGTTCCACGGGAACGTTATATTTCTGCGCTACCAATTTGGTTTCAGTCGGCATCAGATTGTGTCCGCGTCCCTTGGGCTTATCCGGTTGAGAAACGACGCAAACGACTTCATGATGATCCATCAGCGCCTCAAGAGAAGGAACGGCAAAATCGGGCGTTCCCATAAACATTATTCTCATTTTTCGGTACATTCCTTTCCGATTTGCGCAATGACAACACCGTTGAGATGATCGTTTTCGTGCATAATTGCCCTTGCCATAAACTCTTCAAGTTCCATCTCAAAACACTCGCCCTCTACGTCATAAGCGCGAATCTTAACGTAGTCGGGTCGTTCAACTTCAAACAAACGGCCCGGAAAAGAAAGACACCCTTCCTGATAATCGGTGTTTCTACCCTTGGTTTTCAAAATTTCAGGATTGATGAACTCAATATAATTGTGTTCTTCCGTTTCGGAAAAATCAACAATAAAAACTCTACGCAGTACACCGACCTGCGGAGCTGCCAAACCAACACCCCGTTCCCGTGTCAGCGTATCCTTCATATCTTCAACCAAAGTTTTCAGTCTATCGTCAAAAGCGGTAACCTCTCTGGACTTTTTACCCAGAAACTCAAGGTCATCCTTTACCACATTTCTAAGTGCCATTTTAAAAACCTCCAAACTAAAACGAAAGTGGATTAATATCCGCAGAAATCAAAGCGCCGTATTGACTCATTACTTCATCCATACAAATGTCCGCCAATTTTCTGAATTTTACAGAATTGCGGCATTTGACCACCATTTGCATACGAAAACGGTCGTTGACCTTTGCAATACGAGGCACCGCCGGCCGCAACAATCGCAACGGAATATCGGCAGCATCCTGCTGCGCATGCTTTTCAAAAGCATCAAACAGCGCATTGGCCGCATTATATGCGACGTTATGAGAGGTCGCAGTCACGGAAAACAGCGCAAGATCACAAAACGGCGGATACTTAATTGCCTGTCGAAATTTGATTTCATAATCATAAAACGACAGATAATCCTGCTTTTTTGCAAAGGTTAGGATATCGTGATCGGGACAATAGGACTGAATCACAGCCCGCCCCGGTTGATCCGAACGCCCCGAACGCCCGCAAACCTGTGTCAACAAAGAAAAGGTACGCTCACCGGCACGAAAATCATCAACGTATAAAGACATATCTGCCTGCAAAACGCCCACAAGGGTCACCCGCGGAAAATTCAACCCCTTCGCAACCATCTGTGTGCCCAACAAGATATCATATTCTCCGGCGGCAAAGGATTCCATCATGGTTTGATACGATACGTAATTTCGCACCGTATCCATATCCATACGCAATACACGTGCCGTCGGAAACATTTCATGTAGTTGCGTTTCAATATGCTGTGTGCCATAGCCATTCATACGGATATGCTTATCCGCGCATTCGGGGCACGAATCGAACATTTTGATGCTGTAAGAACAGAAGTGACAGATACAGCGATTGTTGGCAGAATGATAGGTCATTGAAATGCCGCAGGACGGGCATTTCAATGCAAAACCGCATTTTTGACACACTACACTCGTATGTGCTCCTCTGCGATTTAAAAACAAAATTGCTTGTTGCTTATTGTTAAGTGTATTGATCAAATGCTCCCGCAGGGCATTGCTCATAAATGAAGTATTACCCTCTTGCACCTCTTGGCGCATATCAACCATTTCAACTTCAGGTAACGGAAAGGTGTTAAAACGCGTAGCCAAAGTATGTAGGCAGTATTTTCCGGTTTCGGCGTTATGATAAGATTCAACCGACGGGGTTGCCGAACCGAGAACGAGCGGAATATCATACTGAGCAGATAAAAAACGAGCAATGTCTCTGGCGTGATATTTCGGCGCGCTTTCCGACTTATAGCTCCCCTCGTGCTCCTCATCCATAATGATCAAGCCCAACTGATTGATCGGAGCAAATACCGCACTGCGCGTGCCGACAACCAAAGAGCAGTCGCTATTGCGGATCTTTTTCCATTCATCCATCCGCTGTCCCATAGACAAACCGCTGTGGATCACTGCGACCTTCTTACCGTACCGCGCAAAAAATTTCGAAAGCGTTTGCGGCGTCAAAGAAATTTCCGGAACGAGAAATAAAACGCTTTTTCTCTGCTCCAAAACAAGATCCATAAGCTTCATATACAAATGGGTTTTGCCGCTACCGGTAATACCGTGGATCAGATGCGTTTGTTTTCCCTCAGGAAACTTAGACCGCAGAGAATCAAAAACATTTTGCTGTTCCTCATTTAATTGAATGGGAGCGTCATCAACCGTTTTGTCCAAGTTTTCATACGGCGTACGGCTACGCTCCTCAAAATAAATGTGAATCAATCCGTTTTTTGACAGCGTATGAATCGACGATACGGAGCAACCGGTTAAATAAAGCGCCTCTTTTGCGCTGACGTTTGGTTGATCAATCAGCAGATACAGCAGTTCTTTTTGCCCCTCAAAACGCGCAGAAAGCTGTGCAGCATAATTCTCGGCCGCTTCATTAGAAACAGCAAGCGTCAGCATTTTATCCGCCAGATCGCCCAAATTTCGTTTACTCTTGACCTCTTGTGCCAAAATTCCATCGCGAACAGCCGCCTGCACTTGATTTTGTAAATGCGCCGGAAATTCGGGCAAAGCAGGCGCTTTTTTACAACTTTGCACAAACGCGACGAGCTCTTTATAAACGTCCGGAATTTCTTTACCGGTACAGCAGTATATCTTTGTCACCTTATAGTCCAGCCCGGCCGGTATCAAGCAGCTTAACGCTCGATAATAAGGGATAAAATACCGTTCTTTCAAAAAAGAAATCAGCGGCACCTGCTGTGGTGTAATGATCGGCGTTTGGTCAAGGGTATCGATCACCTGCTTAAGTTGGTCGACATCGTCGCTCTCAAAGCAGGACAACACCAATGCTTTGCGGGGCGCATTCGACTTACCAAACGGTACGATAACCCGTTTACCAATCGGATCATCGTCAAATGGATAAACATAATCATACGGCCGATCGATCTTTTTTATGATATTTGAAATAACAACGCGAACGATCCTGGCCATTTTCTTATCTCTCCGTAATCAATTAATCCTCATAATTGTTTTTGCAACGAACCTTGCCGTCTGCAATATCCAGAATCGCCTGCTTTACGGGCTTGACGACCTGAGGCATATCATTGGCCTCATTTAATTCCGAGATCTGTCTGGCTCTTTTCGCCGTCAAAATCACCAGCGCATAGCGACTACCGGTAATTTTTTCAAGTTCAGTAACTGCAGGATACAACATAACAAATTCCTCCTATTATTTTTGCTTATATTGATTTATAATCTCACACACTTCACGCTTGGCGCGTTCAAGATCGTCATTGACAACAATATGACGATACAGCTTTGCACGACCAACCTCTTGCTCAGCCTTTTTCAGGCGAGCCTCAATCACATCCATTTCCTCGGTACCTCTTCCAATAAGCCGCTTACGCAGTTCTTCCATTGAAGGGGGCATGATAAAAACGGAAACCGCCTCCGGAAATTTTTCCATAATTTGCATAGCGCCACAAGACTCGATTTCCAGCAGAACGTCAATGCCGGCCTGCCGCTTTTGTTCCACGATATCACCGGGCGTTCCATAATAATTGCCACAATACTCGGCATATTCCAGCATACGCCCCTGCGCAATTCGATCTTCAAAATCCTTGTGAGAGATAAACAAATAATGTATTCCGTCAACCTCGTTTTCACGCGGCTCTCTGGTAGTTGCGGAAACAGAATAAAACATTGTGTCGTTTTCCGCCTCAATCTGACGCATAATGGTCCCTTTACCGACGCCGGAAGGGCCGGAAACCACGATCAATAATCCTCTGCTCATCCTTCATCCTCCTCTGCAATTCTACCCTCGACGACTTCCGGAGAAAGCGCAGATAATACAACGTGACCGCTATCCATCACAATTACTGCCTGTGTTTTTCGGCCATACGTTGCATCCACCAGTACCGTTTTATCACGGGCCTCCTGAATCATACGTTTTATAGGGGCTGAATCCGGGCTGACCACGGCTACGATTCGCTTATCCGAAACAAAATTGCCAAAGCCGATTTGAATCAGTTTCATACGTCACCTACTCGATATTCTGCATTTGTTCTCTGATTTTTTCAATCAATGCCTTGACCTCAAGCACCAGAGAAGTAATTTCAATATGATTACATTTCGAACCGGTGGTATTGATCTCACGATTCATTTCCTGAATCAAAAAGTCGATCTTTTTACCAATAGGTTGTTCAGAATGGTATAAATAATCCTTAAACTGAGCGATATGACTTTTCAGTCGTACCATCTCTTCATCCACGGCAATTTTATCAGCAAAAATTGCCACCTCGGTCAAGACCCTAGCTTCGTCGATCTCACGGTTGGCAAGAACCTCAGAAATCTTTTTTTCCAATCTGGCCTTGTAATTTTCAAGCGACTGCGGTACAAGAGCCTCGATCTTGAAAACGTTTGCCTCGATCTGCTCCAATTTGGACAAAATATCTTCTGCCAATCGGGCGCCTTCTGTGGAACGCATCGCATCATAAGCCTGCAACGCCTCTTCCAGAATCGGCATAATCTCAGCCGACAGCACGTCCTCATCAAGCTGCGCACACTGTACGGAAAGTACGTCCGGAATTCGAAAAACGTCTGTAACCGCCGAAATGTTGCGTAAATCATATTCGGTAGCCAAAACGTCAAACGCCTTGATATAACTGTTGAGCAACGGTTTATTGATCACAACCTCACTACCGTCACTCTCCACAAATTCCACATAAAGATACAGATCGATCTTGCCTCGTGAAATATGTCGGCTGACAAGTTTTTTCATCTTGTCTTCCATAAAGGAAAAACTCTTTGCATTGTGGGAATTAAAATCAAAATATCTGTGATTGACAGATTTGATTTCCACGTTGATCACTTTTCCGCCAACGGCCTGTTGCGCCTTACCGTAGCCGGTCATACTCATTACACTCATCAAACACTACTCCAATATAATAATCTATTATATAATAATAACATAAAATACAGATTTGTCAAATATCATATTACAAAAATTCAAAGAATATATATTATTATTTTCAAAAAGGAGGTAGTATGGCATATTCAGATCGAGAATTATTGGCGCGATTAATCGAATGCGAGGCAGGTGGCGAAGGCGATAACGGAATGCGTGCGGTAGCAACCGTGGTAATGAATCGAGTACACGCAACAGGCGGCGAATACCAACGCGTAGGTCGTGGAAGTATCAGGAATATCATTTATCAAAAGGGACAGTTTGTATGCGCCAGCGAGGTTGAAAACGGGCAATACAATCCGCAAAACATATACAATATGAATCCGACTGAAATTCACTTTGAAATTGCAGACTGGGCAATTGCCGGCAACAAACTGACCGGTCTTGAAAGAGCATTATGGTTTTACAACCCATTCAGCAACAACTGCCGCAACAATTTTCCAAGCAGTGTCGGTTACTTTTATACCCGCATCGGAGAACATTGCTTTTACAATCCCACCGAAGAATATTACGAAACCTGAAGGAGAGCTTATGGAGAATTTTAACAACACACAAAACGGAAATCAAGCATTGGAAGACGAGATCAATTCCAATGCGTTTAACGGAACAATGCAACGTATTTTACAAGAAAACATCGGAGCATACGTCATAATTGAATTTTTAATCGGCTCGAACAATCTGACCTATCGCGAAGGTCGGCTGTATGAGGTAGGCATCAGTTACGTTGTGCTGTATGATGAAAAAAACGAACAATATACCATCTGTGATTTATACGCCATCAAATTTGTCACCTACGTCAGCCAGGGACGCAGACCCAGTCGCCCCACTATGGCAAGACCGAACAACCGAAGATAACAACAGCCCCCGTTTCAAAAACGGGGGCTGAAATTATTTGATTCCGATTTTCTTCAGGTATTGTCCGGTAAAGCTCTTTTTACTGGAAGCGACCTTTTCAGGCGTACCGGTCACAAGCACCTTGCCGCCGGCATCTCCCCCTTCGGGTCCGAGATCGATAATATAATCTGCCGTTTTAATGACGTCAAGATTGTGCTCAATCACTAAAACGGTATTCCCTGCATCCACCAATTTCTGCAACACCTCAATCAATTTTTCAACGTCTGCAGTGTGCAAGCCGGTGGTAGGCTCATCCAGAATGTATATAGTCTTTCCCGTAGACCGTTTAGAAAGTTCAGTAGCAAGTTTTACTCTTTGTGCCTCACCGCCCGAAAGCGTGGTAGAAGATTGACCGATTTTGATATACGAAAGTCCAACGTCATAAAGAGTTTTCAGCTTACGGTAAATTCTGGGAATATTTTCAAAAAAGTACATTCCCTCTTCTACCGTCATATCCAGAACGTCAGCGATAGATTTACCTTTGTATTTGACCTCCAATGTTTCCTTGCTGTAGCGAGCGCCTTTACAAACCTCACACGGCACATAAACATCCGAAAGAAAATGCATTTCGATCTTGATAATGCCGTCACCCTGACAAGCCTCACAACGACCGCCGCGCACGTTGAATGAAAAGCGTCCGGGGCCGTAACCGCGCGCTTTAGCAGACTGCGTTTTGGCAAACAAATCACGAATATCCGAAAAGACCGACGTATACGTGGCAGGGTTAGAACGTGGCGTGCGACCAATCGGTGACTGATCAATATTGATTACCTTATCCAGATATTCCAAGCCTCTGATCTCTTTACATTGACCGGACAACGTGTGCGCACGATTCAGTTCCCGGGCAAGCGTTTCATAAATAACGTTATTGACAAGTGACGATTTTCCCGAGCCGCTGACACCGGTAACACAGGTAAACGTACCCAAAGGAATAGATACGTCCACGTTTTTTAGATTATTTTCCGTTGCGCCCAGCACCTGCAAAAAATTACCGTTACCGGAGCGCCGCTGCTGTGGAATGGCAATTTTTCTGCGGCCGCTCAAAAACAGACCGGTCAACGAATTCTCATTAGACATAATTTCTTCCGGTGTGCCCTGCGCCACGACCTCACCGCCATGAATGCCGGCGCCGGGACCGATATCCACAATATGGTCAGCTGCGCGCATTGTATCCTCATCGTGTTCGACAACGATCAACGTATTGCCCACGTCCCGCAGTTTTTTCAACGTAGCAAGCAGCTTATCGTTGTCTCTTTGATGAAGACCGATACTGGGTTCATCCAAAATATACAGCACGCCCATCAAAGAAGAACCAATTTGCGTTGCCAGGCGGATACGTTGACTCTCCCCTCCCGACAACGTGCCGGAAGAGCGCGATAAAGTGAGATATGACAAGCCGACACTGACCAAGAAATTAAGTCGTTCCCGTATCTCTTTGACAACCTCGTGAGCAATCATTTCCTCTCGCTCTGTCAGCGCCAATTCATCAAAGAAGTCCAACAATTTTTTGATTGAAAGGTCGCACAGCTGACAGATGTTTTTGTCGCCGACGGTTACCGTCAAAATTTCCTTTTTTAGGCGAGCTCCTTTACACACACTGCACAGTTTTTCCACCATGATTGATTCGATTTGATGCCGCAAAAAATCGCTGTTGGTTTCGTGATATCGACGTTCCAGATTTTTAATCACTCCTTCAAAGGGAGCATAGCGAACGTGACTGCCCCGTTGTCGTCCAACCGGAATCTCAACACCGTTGGTGCCATATAAAATTATATTTTTTACCTCATCGCTCAACAGATAATACGGCGTATCCAATGAAAAGCCGTAAATTTTAGAAAGTGAGCCCAGAAACATATTTGCCACGGAATCACCATAACCGGAATGCCAGCCGTTTGCCTTGATGGCGCCATTATTCAAAGAAGCCGTTTCATCCGTAATCAACCCCCGTGGATCGATGGTCATTTTAAATCCAATGCCGTCACATTCAGAGCATGCGCCGTATGGATTGTTAAAAGAAAACATTCTGGGCGAAAGTTCTTCAATACTGGTACCGTGCTCAGGACAGGCATAATTCTGTGAAAAGAGCATATCCTCCTTATCCTGCCGGGCAACGATCACAAGACCTTGTGCATTGTGAAGCGCAGTTTCAAGCGAGTCCGCCAGTCTGCTGCGAATCCCCTCGCGAACTACCAAGCGGTCCACCACGATCTCAATCGTGTGCTTTTTGTTTTTTTCAAGATCGATGCTTTCACTGAGCTCATAGAAAAAGCCATCCACCCGCACACGGGCGTATCCGCTCTTTTGCGCCTCTTCCAAGAGTTTTTTATGTTCGCCTTTACGATTGCGAATAACGGGAGCCAAAATAAATATTCTCTCTCCCTCCGGCAAAGACATCACCTGTTCAACGATCTGATCCACTGATTGTTGAGTGATCTCATTTCCGCAAACCGGGCAGTGAGGTCGACCGATGCGCGCAAACAAAAGACGCATATAGTCATAGATCTCCGTCACCGTACCTACTGTCGAACGAGGATTTTTAGAGGTTGTTTTCTGATCAATGGAAATTGCCGGCGAAAGGCCATCGATCGATTGCACCTCTGGCTTGTCCATCTGTCCCAAAAACATACGGGCATATGAGGAAAGACTCTCAACGTACCGGCGCTGTCCTTCCGCATAAATCGTATCAAATGCAAGAGATGATTTTCCGGAACCGGAAAGTCCGGTCAAAACGACCAATTTATCTCTCGGAATTGAAACGTCAATATTTTTTAAATTATTCTCTTTTGCCCCTTTTATGGTGATAAATTTCTCCATACCATACCTCAACTATTCCGTAATTCCTGAATTTTATCACGCAAGACAGCCGCATACTCAAACTCCAGCATGGCAGATGCCTGTTGCATTTGTTTTGTAAGTGATTTGATGAGTTCCTCTTTTTCGCGTTGTTTAACACTTTTGGCATTAATTCTGCGGATGTCCTTTTTGCTGGAAATCTCAAGCACCTCACGTACGTCTTTAACGATCGTTTTCGGAATAATACCATGAGCTTCATTATACGCCTGTTGCTTGGTCCGACGACGGTTGGTCTCATCAATAGCACGTTCCATACTGGGCGTCACCTGATCAGCATACATAATTACCTGACCGTCAGCATTTCGAGCCGCACGTCCGATTGTCTGAATCAACGATGTCTCGCTACGCAAAAAGCCCTCTTTATCTGCATCTAAAATGGCAACCAAGGATACCTCCGGAATGTCTAGACCCTCTCTCAGCAGATTAATACCAACCAACACGTCAAACTCGCCCAAACGCAGATTACGTATAATCTCCATTCGCTCCATCGTGTCGATATCATGATGCATATATCGAACTCTTACGTGATGTTCTTCCAGATACGAGGTAAGATCTTCTGCCATTCGTTTTGTTAATGTCGTAACCAAAACCCGCTCTTTCTTTGCGCTACGCATATTGATTTCCGACAGTAAGTCATCAATCTGACCTTCACTGGGCTTAACGACAATTTCCGGATCGAGCAATCCGGTAGGACGAATCACCTGTTCAGCAACGCCTTCACTTTCAGACAGTTCAAATCCGCCGGGGGTTGCGCTGACAAAAAGCGTTTTATCCAGTTTGCCCCAAAATTCCGCAAAGTTCAACGGTCGGTTGTCCAACGCCGACGGCAAACGAAAGCCGTATCGCACCAAACTTTCCTTGCGGGAGCGATCACCGCCGTACATTCCACGGACCTGCGGCAACGTCACGTGCGATTCATCCACAATAAACAAAAAATCATCCGGAAAAAAGTCAAAAAGTGTGTACGGAGTGCTTCCCGGGGCTCGTCCACTCATAATTCTGCTGTAATTTTCAACTCCGTTACAAAATCCGATTTCCCGCAACATTTCGATATCGTAACGAGTGCGTTGCTCAATACGTTGCGCCTCGATCAAATAATTGTTTTTATTAAAATACGCCACTCTTTCCTTCAGCTCAGCTTCGATTTCGGCAATAGCCGCTTCCAGTTTCTCCTCCGTGGTAATATAGTGAGTCGCCGGATAAATAGCAACGTGTGACAATACAGCCAAAACTCTGCCGCTCAACGCGTCCACTTCACTGATTCGGTCGATCTCATCACCAAAAAATTCGATTCGAATGATTTTATCGGTAGACGCCGCCGGAAATACATCTAAAATCTCGCCCTTCACGCGAAATTTATTACGAGAAAAATCAATATCATTTCGTTCATAATGGATGTTGACCAGTTTCATAATAACCTCATCGCGGTCAATTTGCATCCCGGGACGAAGCGAAATGATCATTTCCCGGTAATCCTCAGGGTCACCCAAACTGTAAATACAGGAAACGGAAGAAACAATAATCGTATCCGGGCGTTCAAACAACGAAAACGTGGCACTGTGACGCAGCTTGTCTATCTCATCGTTGATCGCACTATCCTTCTCAATATAGGTGTCCGAAGACGGAATATATGCCTCCGGCTGATAATAGTCATAATAGGACACGAAATACTCTACGGCATTCTCGGGAAAAAACTCTTTAAGTTCACTGCAAAGCTGAGCAGCCAACGTTTTATTATGCGCAAGAATCAAGGTCGGTTTGTTCAGGCGGGCAATAATATTGGCCATTGTAAACGTTTTACCGGAACCGGTAACGCCCAGTAACGTTTGCTTCTTCATACCCGACTCAAACCCGGCGACCAATTGTTCAATCGCTTCCGGCTGATCACCTGTAGGCTCGAATTTGCTGTGCAAAACAAACTTATCCACGTTTTTCTCCCTCCTTCATATTTCCACTGTTCATTTTTAGTATTATACCACAAAACAAGAAACAAGTAAATAATTGACCCAAAATTTGATAACAATTCAAGACGAAATATCTGCTTTGAAAAATTTTTCTTGACTTTACTAAAATATATGTTATTATTAATAAGTATCCTTGTCCCGTAACAAGGCGGGACCTAATGTCCAAAAGGAGGTGTAATTATGGCTGAACTGCGCAAATATGAAACAGTTTTTATCGCCAAACCCAACCTGAGTGAAGACGAGTTTACCGCTCTTCTTGAGAAGATCAAGGCTTTGATCGAAAAGAACGGTAAAATCCTGTCTGTTGAAGATTGGGGCGTTAAGAAACTGGCATATCTGATCGAGTTCCTCAACGAAGGTCACTATGTTTTGATCAACTTTGAAGCACCGGTTGACTTCCCCGCTGAACTCGAACGTGTCTACAACATCACTGACACGATCATGCGTTCCTTGACCGTAAGCAAGGAAGAAAAATAAGGATGGTAGTAAAATGATCAATAAAGCTATTTTAATTGGCAGACTCACTACTCAACCCGAGCTTAAGAAAACTCAGTCCGGTGTTTCCATCAGCAGTTTTTCAATTGCTGTACAACGTAACTACAAAGATGCAAACGGCAGCTATCCTACCGATTTCATCAATATTGTCACCTGGCGAAACACCGCTGAATTCGTATGCAAATTCTTTACTAAGGGCCAACTGATCGGCATCGTCGGTTCCATTCAGTCCAGAAACTATGAAGACAAAAATGGCAACAAACGAACTGCTATCGAAGTAGTAGCCGACGAAGCGCAATTTGTTGAGTCCAAGCGGGAAGCATCTGCTTACAACGAGCCTCAAGAATTCAAAGCTCCTCCGGTTGCCGGCGGTAATGACGTTGAATTCGAAGAAGTTGAAGACGATGACCTCCCCTTCTAAAATTTAATGGAGGTAACCTTTCATGGAAAAAGAGAGAAGCTTCAGAGCAAGAAAGCCCAGAAGAAAAGTTTGTTCTTTTTGCGTTGATAAAGTGGAAGCAATTGATTACAAAGACATTGCTACCCTTCGCAAGTACATTTCCGAGCGTGGCAAAATCCTGCCCAGACGTGTAACCGGTACTTGCGCAAAGCATCAGAGAGAACTGACCGAAGCCATCAAGAGAGCTCGTCAGATCGCCCTGCTGCCCTACACCAACGAGTAAAATATCAAAAGAGAAGTTCAAATTGAGCTTCTCTTTTTATTTTTCTTCTTTTTTGAAATATAACCCAAGCTTCTCCAAAGCTTTTTTCTCAATTCGGGATACATAGCTTCGGGAAATAGAAAGTTCTTTTGCCACCTCGTTTTGTGTTTTTGGCTCGGTATCAAACAGACCGTATCGTTTGATTACGATCATTTTTTCACGCGGCTCGAGATGGTCAATATATTTATAGATCCTCCTGCAGTTTTTTTGTAAGTCAATTTTTTCGGAAATATCTTCTTCTGTAAACATCACGTCCTGTAAGGTCAAAGAATTTCCCTCTCTATCCGTGTCCAAGGGATCGTTCAGTGAAACCTCACCGGACAATTTCTTTTGACTTCGAAAATGCATAAGAACTTCGTTTTCAATGCATCGGGCACAATAGGTGGATAATCTTGTTTTTTTGCTGTCGTCATATGAGTTTACGCCTTTGATCAGTCCGATCGTCCCGATGGAAATCAAATCCTCTTGATCGTCATTTCCGGCATGATACTTTTTCATGATATGCACTACCAAACGCAAATTGCGCTCGATCAATATATCCCTGGCTTTTTTGTCTCCTTTTTTATATTCAGTCAAATAATATCTCTCTTCCGCCTCACTAAGAGGTTTGGGGAAAGAGTTTCCGTTTGAAATATACAACATTAAAAACATAAAATTTTCAAAAAAGTATCGGAACATATTTTCACCCAAAACAAAAAATATCACGGAAGTTTAACTTCCGTGATATAGTTATATGTTTTTTCTTGCTTGACCAATAACCGATGCCTTAATTATTTAAAAACTCTATACTTTGCAACCAGCTTGCAATCGGTTTCTGCGCAGAATGACGAAATTTTTTCATAAAAATCATGCTCACGCATCGGCTTTAAGATGGCAACAAACTCATTGCTCTCAGCCAAAACAGTTTCCACGGGGAAGGTTTCTGCAACGGTTTTGGTATCCAAGCCTTGAAAACGAACATAAAACGACGCTTCTTCCTGTTTGAAATCAACCACACTGTCATCCTTGGGGCCGCCCCAAAACAGAAACTTCTTCGAATCACGATGTCTGCAACAATCGATCACGTCTGCAACGACCGCACTGGCTGTAGGCAATTTTCCGGCGCCGCGGCCGTAAAACATAGTCTCACCAACCGCATCGCCTTCCACAACGATTTCGTTAAAAACGCCCTGCACCACCGCAAGATTGCATTCTTTTTCAAGCAAAAACGGAGCAACAATGATATGTACACGGCCGTCCTCTTTTCGCTCGGCGAGACCTAACAATTTGATGGCATAACCGGCTTGCGAGGCATATCTCACGTCCTTAAGATCCAAGTTCCGAATGCCTTCCGTTTGTACCAGATTGGGATCGATATGAGAGCCGTAGGCAAGAGAGCCGAGAATTGCAATTTTTCTGCAAGCATCTAAACCGTCAATATCAGCCGCAGGATTTGCCTCGGCATACCCGTGCTGCTGCGCCTTGCCAAGAGCAACAGAAAACTCATCGCCGTCCGCGATCATCTTAGACAAAATATAATTAGTGGTACCATTTAAAATACCATAAATACGATTGATACAATTTGCGGTAAGACACTGGTACAACGGACGGATGATGGGAATGCCACCGCCAACGGATGCCTCAAACATAAAGCTAACGTCCTTTTCCTTGGCAATTGCCAACAGCTCATCACCATATGTGGCAACAAGCTCTTTGTTGGACGTGACTACGTTTTTGCCGGAAAGAAGGGAACGTTTTACAAAAGAGTACGCCGGATTCAGCCCGCCAATGACCTCGACAACCGTTTCAATTTCACGGTCATGCAAAACCTTTTCAAAATCCTTGGTAAACAATGCGGCGTGCGGATCGTCGGGAAAATCACGAATATCCACAATATACTTAATGGTGATTTCTTCTTTGGCATTTTTGGCTATAGAAGCAGCATTTTTGAACACCAGTTCTACAACACCGCTACCGACAACACCATAACCTAAAACAGCAATTTTCATTTATTTACTCCTTTGCAACTACATTAACTTGAAGAACACCGTTGATATCCGACAGCTTTTCAAGCATTTCTTCCAGTTCAACGTTTAAAGCTTCCGTTGTCAACGAAATCATCACCGGTGCAATATCATCAATAGGAATATTTTGATTAATGGTCAAAATACTGGCCCCAAAATCAGACAGACGTTGCAATATCCTTGCAAGCAAGCCGGGTTGATCCACAAGCAAAATATTGATCGTAATAATATCTTGCGCATTTTTCTCAACAAAGACCGACACATGATCTTTGTATTTATAATAAACTGCACGCGAAATACCAATTGTTGCAACAGCTTCGTTTACCGTTTTACATTTTCCGCTCTGCAACAATTTTTTGGTTGCCACCACTTTCTCAAAGATTACAGGCAACACTTTTTTGTCAATAATATAATAGCGATCGTTCATTTATCTCTCCACAATGGCCTTTTTGATGCAACCGAAAAAATTATAGCACTTTTGCAAAGGAAATGCAACCAAAATGGTAAAATATCTTGCATAACGGAATTAATGTGATAAAATTAGTATAAGGAGGAGAAACATGCTTAACGAAAAAGATACAAAGAAATTAAAATTCATCATTAACGTCTTATATATAATCGCACTGCTCGGTTTAGCATATTTCTTTATGAAGTTTGCTTTCTTTTGGGTATTGCCGTTCATTATTGCCTTTGCGATCTGTTTGATTGCTGATCCGATCGTCAATTTCATACAAACCAAAATCAAATGGAAACGATCGATCATTTCTACAGTCATAATCACTTTAATTCTCGCCCTGCTGGCGTTTGCGGCCGTCGTATTATCGAGCACCCTATTTAAAGAAGCCAAAAGTCTGCTCGGCAATTTTGGCAGTTATATCGGACAGCTTTCCAATTTTGTGCAAAGTATTCCCACAAAATACGGCCATTTGTTTGACGGAAAATTATCGGCAATACTTGACGAATTGTTGTTATTCATTCAAAACTACGACTATTCCAGCCTGATCTCGGGTTCGTTCGGAAGCGGCGTCTTAAAATATGCCGGTAGTTTTGTAACGTCGCTCCCCTCTGCGCTCGTCTTTTTAATCGTCACCATTGTCGCCACATACTTCACCGGCATTTCGCTACCGATGATCAAAGAATTTATCTTACGACAATTTAATGACAATATCAAAAATCTGCTCATCGACATTAAATTTCATTTCATCAATACCGTCGGAAAATACCTTCGTTCATATTTTGTGTTGATGATGATCACATTTGCAGAGCTATCCGTTGCGTTTTTGATCTTCGACTTCAAGCCGGCAATCACATTAGCTTTTCTGATCTCAATCGTTGATATTTTACCAATTTTAGGAGTGGGAACCGTGCTGATTCCTTGGTCGATCATCGAATTGATCCTTGGCAATCCCATCCGTGCCCTAATCATAATATCCATCTATTTAATTATTACTGTTGTACGTCAGATTCTCGAACCCAAAATCATCGGAGATCACGTTGGTTTACCGCCGATCGTAACCCTGTTTTGCATCTATTTCGGTTTGCAGTTGTTTGGTGTACTGGGAATGTTCCTGTTACCAATCACGGTAATCATCATTAAAAATCTGCAAGACAACGGAAAAATCAAAATATGGAAATAGAAAACGGACCGCAAAAGCGGTCCGTTTTAACTTGAATTAAAAAAGGCGTTGCGATGCAACGCCTTTTTAGTTGGAAAAAATTAGTTAACCAAGGTCTCCTCAGTCTCTTTATTGAACAAGTGAGCCATTTCGAGATCCAAAGTAACAACGATCTTGTCGTCAGCCTTAGCAGTGGTGGTGGGAGCAACGCGAGCGGTAAACTTGGAGCCCTCAACATCCAGATACAGATAGGTTTCGGCGCCCATCAACTCAGCAACCTCAACGTCAGCATTGATAACGTAATCAGGCAGTTCTTCCAGATATCTCTTCTCATCATGTACGTGCTCGGGACGAATGCCCAGAACGATGGTCTTACCAACCTGAGCCTTAACAGCATCATTGATCTTGCTCTCGGGCAACTTCAGGCTGTTGTTGGCAAACTCAACATACAGATCACCGGCCTTCTCAACCAGTTCAACGTCAACGAAGTTCATCTGGGGAGAACCAATAAATCCGGCTACAAAAATGTTACAGGGATAGAGATACAGGTTCTGAGGAGTATCAACCTGCTGAATGAAGCCATCCTTCATAACAACGATGCGAGTAGCCATAGTCATAGCTTCCGTCTGGTCATGGGTAACATAGATGAAGGTAGTGGCCAAATTGTGATGAATCTTGGACAATTCGGTTCTCATCTGTGCTCTCAGCTTAGCATCCAAGTTGGACAGAGGCTCGTCAAGCAGGAAAACCTTGGGCTCACGAACAATAGCACGACCCAAAGCAACACGCTGACGCTGACCACCGGACATAGCCTTGGGCTTTCTATCCAGCAGATGAGACAGGTCAAGGATTTTAGCAGCTTCTTCTACGCGACGCTTGATTTCATCCTTGGGAGTTTTTCTGAGCTTCAGACCAAATGCCATATTATCAAATACGGTCATATGGGGATACAGAGCATAGTTCTGGAATACCATCGCAATGTCTCTGTCCTTAGGTGCAACATCGTTGACTAACTTGTCACCAATGTAAAGCTCACCTTCGGTGATTTCTTCCAAACCGGCAATCATTCTAAGAGTAGTGGATTTACCGCAACCGGAAGGACCGACCAGAACCAAAAATTCTTTGTCGGCAATTTCGAGATTGAAGTTGGATACGGCAACGACGCCGCCCTGGTATCTCTTGTAGATATTTTTCAGTGTTACACTTGCCATATAGCGATGTACCTCCTCTAAAGATCCATAATTTAATACATATAATATAACACACTTATTGCAAAATTTCAATTTTATTTTTACACAAAAAAGCAGTCGTTTTTTTGGTAATATTGCACAGTTTGGATGGGTAAATCAAAAAAGCAGGCGGATTTTTAGGCAATTTTTCATCATTTTTTCATCGTCAAGGATATCCGTTTCTTCTGAACGTCAACAGATAACACCCTCACACTGACCGCATCGCCGATGTGTACCACGTCCAACGGATGGCGAATAAACTTATCACTGAGTTGGGAGATATGAACCAAGCCGTCCTGATGTACGCCAATATCAACAAAGGCACCAAAATCCGTAATGTTTCGAACAGTCCCCTGAAAGACCATCCCCTCTTTTAAATCCTTGATATCCAACACGTCACTTCTAAGCACCGGCTTCGGCAGCCCGTCTCTGGGATCACGCGCAGGCTTAACCAGCTCCGAAACGATATCCTTCAACGTCAGCAAACCGATCGATAGTTTCTCTGCTATTTTTTCTCCGGCAGACATAATCATTTTCGGCAAAGAATGTACGGCATCCGTACCGATGTCACTCAATGAATAACCGCCTTCTTTTAAAAGGAGTTCAGCCGCACCATAGCTTTCAGGATGCACCGATGAGTTATCCAGCGGATTTTTGGATTCTTTAATTCTCAAAAAGCCGGCGCACTGTTCAAAAGCCTTGTCCCCCAGTTTGGGTACTTTTTTCAACTGCTTACGGGAGGTAAACAATCCGTTTTCTTCCCGATATTTAACAATATTTTGCGCAACAGTGGCCGAAATACCCGCGATTCTTTGCAAAAGCGGCACAGAAGCGGTATTCAGGTCTGCGCCGACGCTATTGACACATTCCTCAACAACGCCATCCAAAACCTCACCCAAACGTTTTTGCTTCATATCATGCTGATACTGTCCTACACCAATGGCCTTGGGATCGATCTTAACCAGTTCGGACAAAGGATCCTGTAATCTGCGTGCAATAGAAACTGCGCTACGCAAAGATACGTCATACTCCGGAAACTCAGCCGCCGCCAGCGGTGATGCCGAATAAACCGACGCTCCGGCTTCGCTGACCATCATATAACCAACGCCATCCAGATCGCTGATCATATCGGCAATAAATATCTCACTTTCCTTGGATGCAGTACCGTTACCGACAGCAATTGCAGAAACGTTGTACTTAGCAATCCATTTGCGCAACAGCTTGGCCGCGCCCGCCGTATCGTTTTTCGGAGCCGTAGGATAAACGACGCCAACATCCAAAACTTTACCACCTTCGTCGATAACACAGACCTTACAACCGGTGCGATAGCCCGGATCAAAACCGATCACTCGATAGCCTTTCAAAGGTGGCTGCATCAACAATTGTTTCAGATTTTGACGGAAAATAACCAGCGCCTGCTCCTCAGCCATATCACGCAACTCATTACGAATCTCACGTTCAAGAGCCGGCGCCAACAAACGCTTGTAACTATCAGCGATGCACGCTAATATCTGCGGTTGAAAGCTACCGCCCGCAACTGCAATATGCGCATACAAATACTGCTCGGCCATATTTTCAGGCATTTTCAGTGTCACCTTCAGCATTTTTTCTTTTTCACCACGATTGATGGCCAGAATCTGATGTGACTTCAATTTGGAAACAACGGAAGCAAACTCATAGTATTGGCGATAAACGCTATCCTCTTCCGTCGCCGCCTCGCAAATCAGTTGACCGTTATTATACGTAATTTTACGTAATTCTTTACGAAAATCGGCATTTTCAGCAATATCCTCTGCCAAAATAAACAAAGCGCCTTCTATTGCGGCGGATACATCCGGAACGTTTTCGGAAATATATGCTGCGGCAACCGTTTCAAGTGATTCATTGCTTTTTTGCTCCAAAATCAGTGCCGCCAACGGTTCAAGGCCGTTTTCTCTGGCAACACTTGCCTTGGTCTTGCGTTTGGGTCGGTAGGGCAAATATATATCATCCACCTCCGTCAGTGTCGCAGCTTTCTGCAATGCCACTGCAAGGTCATCGTTCCATTTTCCCTGCTCTTCAATCAGACGTTGCACCTCTGCCTTTCGCTCGTTTAACGAACGGATATAATGCAGTTTTTCTTGCAACAGTCGCAAAGTCTGGTCATCCATTGAGCCCGTTTTTTCTTTACGATATCTTGCGATAAACGGGATTGTATTTCCATCATCCATCAGTTGAACGGCCGCTTCCACATTCTTTGCAGAAAGTTTCAGTTCCGTTGACAAAAATTTAATTTCTTCCGTCATACTATTCACCTTTCAGTAATTTTAGTTCATCTTCACTGATATATCTTGACTCGCCGGGCAACAATGACTTGTCCAGTTCCAGTTCACCCATTTTTTTGCGATGAAGTTCCAAAACTTCATTATCAACCGAATGAAACATGCGTTTGATTTGATGAAATTTACCTTCAACCACAACAATTTCTGCCAAACAGTCGCCAATCGGCCGTAAAATGGCCGGTTTGCATACAAAATCTTTGAGTTGAATTCCTTTTGCAAACAATTGTACATCAGACGGCTTCACGGGTTGCTCGAGCCTGGCAACATACGTTTTTTGGATATGGTTTTTTGGGGATAAAATATTGTGAGCAAAATCGCCGTCATTTGTTAACAATAAAAAGCCGGTGGTATCCTTGTCCAGTCGCCCCGCAACAAATAGATCCTTCCGAAACAGTTCCTCCGGCAGCAGGTCAATTGCCGTGCGCATTTTACGGTCTGCAGTGGCTGAAAGCACACCCTTCGGCTTGTTCATCATAATGTAATAAAAGCGCTGATATCTGCCGATTTTTTCGCCGCAAGCGATCTCATCCGTTACCAAGCAATGCTCTGCCGATTGTCTGACCACCGAACCGTTGACCGTGACGTTTCCGGAAGAAATTTCTTTTTTTGCCTGTTTGCGTGTCAAACCAAACATTTCGCAAACCAATTTATCCAATCGAAAACTGTCCATAAGTGCTCCTAACATTTTTGCTATTATTATATCAAAAAATGTTTTGAATGTCAAAAATGTCACCGCATATGCGGTGACATTTTTTTAGTATCCCATTGACTCGGTTAATGAATCATCGTTTTCGATCCAATCAGAGACAGAAATTTTCCGATACTCCGTTTTGGTGTCGCGAATATATATTGTTTCAATGCCGGCGTTAATAATCATTTTCTTACACATGGCACAAGAGTTGGCGTTAGCAATGTAGGAGCCGTCATCGGCATTTTTACCAACCAAATACATAGACGATCCCAAGGTATCATTGCGCGAGGCGGCGATGATACAATTCTGCTCTGCATGAATGGAACGGCAAAGTTCATAGCGTTCGCCGCGCGGCACATTCATTTTTTCCCGCATACAAAAGCACAGATCACTACAGTTTTTCCGGCCGCGAGGCGCACCGTTGTATCCGGTAGAGATGATTTGATCGTTTTTGACAATAATCGCTCCGTAATTTCTGCGCAGGCAAGTGCTGCGTTCGATCACAGTTTCAGCGATATCGAGATAGTAATTTATTTTATCAATCCTCATATTAACCTCTTTGTAAAAAAAGCGGATGAAGAACATCCGCTTTTTCAGTTACATATATTTTACGACGCTTTCAGGAGCATCCTCGGGAGCAGCAGACACCATAACGGTAACGGAAGTTTTGGACGCCTCCGTGAATTTTTCAAGTTCAGCAAGCAATTTGCCGAGAGCCTCCAGATCTTCTCCGATGATCTTCAAAATAGAATCAACATATACGGAAGTGATATCGTAATTTCCGGCAAACAAGCCCAGAATAAAACCTTCCAGCGCCTCGATACCGGAGATGTTATAGCTTTTAATATCAATCAATCTGGCTTTGGAAGAAATGTCAAGCTTCAGCTTGTCACCGTATTCGATACAAACAACGTTTCCGGCAGACTCTTTCGTCTCCTGGTTGACCATATCGATCAAAGCCTTCGTTTTGCCAGTTCCTTTTTTTCCAATAATAACCTTTACCATGAGAATTCCTCCTAAATTATTTATTCAAACCGTTGATTTTTTCTTGGATCGCCACGGTTTCTTGCTCATAGCCGGGTTTGCCCAGCAGTGCAAACATATTTTTCTTATACGCCTCAACGCCCGGTTGATCAAACGGGTTAACACCCAACAAATAACCGGAAACAGCGCAAGCCTTTTCAAAGAAATAAACGAGATAGCCAAAATGATAAGCGTCGTATGCATCAAACTCGAGAACGATATTCGGCACACCGCCATCCGTATGGGCAAGCACAGTGCCAAGATAAGCGCTGTCGTTAACATACTGCATCGTCTTACCACTCAAGAAATTCAATCCATCCAAATTTCCTTCGCTTTCGCCGATTACAATTTCTTTTTCAGCCGTATTAGCCTTCAAAACGGTTTCGAAAATGTTTCTGCTGCCGCTTTGAATAAACTGACCCAAAGAGTGAAGATCGGTAGAAAACGTAGCGCCTGCCGGAAAAATACCTTTATTGTCTTTGCCCTCGCTCTCTCCAAAAAGCTGTTTAAACCACTCGATAAAATAGGTTGCTCTGGGCTCATAAGTGATCAGCATTTCAATCTGTTTTCCCTTACGGAGCAAAATATTACGGTCGATTACGTATTTATAGCACTCGTTATCGGTGGACAAAAAGTCAAGGCGTGCATCTGCGGCACCCTGCATAATTTCATCCAGCTCGATACCGGCAGCAGCGATCGGCAACAGACCGACAGCGGTCAATACAGAAAATCTTCCGCCGACGTCATCCGGCACAACAAAGGTTTCATATCCTTCGTCTGTTGCCAACTGTTTCAGCGTGCCCCTTGCCTTATCGGTCGTCACATAAATACGATCCTTCGCGCCCTCTTTGCCGTACTTGGTTTCCAGCATTTCTTTAAAGATACGGAAAGCAATGGCCGGCTCGGTCGTAGTACCGGACTTAGAGATAACATTTACGCTGAAATCTCTGCCCTCACAAATCTCCATAATCTCTTTAAGATAAGTGGAAGAAATATTGTTACCGGCAAAATAAATATCGGGAGTGTCTTTCTTCTTAGCGTTATAAAAGGGTGAATTGATAAATTCAATTGCAGCCCTTGCACCCAAATACGAACCGCCGATACCAATGACGATCAAAACCGATGACTGAGCAGCGATTTTTTTCGCAGCAGCTTTAATACGGTCATATTCCTCTTTGTCATAATTCAACGGAAGATCGAGCCAACCCAAAAAGTCGTTACCTGCTCCTTTTTTTGCATGAAGAAGATCGTGTGCAACTTCAATATAAGGAAGCATATACTCCTTTTCGTGAGATTCGATAAATGAATGAAGGTACTGTTCGTTTACTTTAATAGCCATCATAAACCTCCTTGTTTTTACTATAATAACATTTTTTGCTGCTATATTCAAGTCTAAACTGTTAAAAAAACATGGAATATCTGCAAAAAAATATCTAAAAGATTCGCCTTTTCAACATCTTCCGACAATTTTATCGGATAACTGCGCAAAATTTTATCATTATAAACCAGATCTATCTTTCCGATGCTGTCCCCTTTTTTCTTTGGCGCAATCACCGGATCCTCTACAATCGTTTCAGCAGTTATACCGTTTGCCATACCTTTATTAACAAGTAAGTGCACCTCATCAATCGACTTGACCGCTCCGGAATGTTTCTTGCCGCCCAAAATTTCAACCTCTTTCGGGGCAGCAATCTTTTCCGTGTAAATTTCAAAACCGGCAAATCCGTAATTCAGCATTTTTTTGGCATCCTCAAATCTCTTTGCTGAACTGGGCGCCCCCAACACAACGGAAATTAACTCCATTCCGTCACGTTCGGCAGAGGCCGAAACACAATATAACGCTTTTGACGTCGAACCGGTTTTCAGGCCGGTGCAACCTTCGTAGAATCTAACCAACTTGTTTGTGTTCGTAAGTCCAAAAGCTCCGTCACGCAAGGTGTCCATCCAGATTGTGGTATACTCTTTAATCTTTTTATGGGACAACAACTCCCTAGACATAATCGCAATATCTCTCGCGCTGGAATAATGCTGTTCTGCATCCAGTCCCGTACAATTAACAAAGTGAGTATTTTTCATTTGAAGTTGTTTTGCTCGCTCGTTCATTTTACTGACAAATGCCTGATCACTACCGGCAATATGCTCCGCCATCGCAACCGCCGCATCATTTGCAGAGGATACAACGATCGCCTTAAGCATTTCTTCCACACGCAGCGATTCCCCTTCTTTTAAATATATCTGCGAACCACCCATGGAAACTGCGTGAGCCGAACAGGTAACCCGATCATCCAGCGTAATTTTATTTTCTTCCAATGCTTCCATTATTAAAAGAAGCGTCATAATTTTAGTGACCGACGCCATTGGCCGCGAAGTATCAGCGTCTTTTTCGTACAACACTTCACCGCTTGATGCTTCAATCAAAACAGCAGACGGACAATCCAGATCCAACACAACCTGCTCCTGAGGGACGGCAAACACACTGCACATATTTATACAAAGCAACGCGCACCAAAACACCGCCAACAGTTTAATTTTCATATCTCTCACCTCAAAAAAAGATATGAGAAATTCATCAAAAAAATGCAGACTGCGTAAAACAGTCTGCATTTTCAGTTATTTCTTGGCAGCGATCGCTTTCAGTGCACAGGCAACGATATTCTCGGCATTCAAGCCATAGGCATCCAATACCTGTAACGCAGGACCGGACTTGCCAAACTCATCCTGAACACCATGACGCACAACGACGCAAGGCGCCTCGTCGGAAATCGCCTCACAAACAGCGCTTCCCAAACCGCCGATCACACTATGCTCTTCGGTGGTAACAATTGCTCCGGTCTTTTTGGCATACTCAACCAAAAGATCCTTATCTACCGGCTTGATCGTAGGCATATTGATAATCGCAGCAGAAATATTCTTCTCTGCCAACATTTTTTGTGCCAGCAAAGCCTGACCGACCATCAAGCCGGTGGCAACGATAGTAACGTCAGTGCCGTCCTCCAGCACAACGCCTTTGCCGATCTCAAACTGATAATTATCGTCAAAAATAGTATCAACTGCCATACGGCCAAAACGAAGGTAAACCGGACCCTCATGCTCGATAGCGGCCTTAACGGCGGCACGTGTTTCAATCGGATCGGCAGGATTGATGATCACCATACCGGGAATGGTACGCATCAAAGCGATATCCTCATTACATTGATGGGTGGCGCCATCTTCACCTACAGACAAACCGGCATGTGTAGCACCGATTTTAACATTTAAATGAGGATAACCGATAGAGTTTCTGACCTGTTCAAAGGCACGACCGGCCGCAAACATAGCAAAGGAGCTTGCAAACACAGTTTTACCGGCCGCTGCCATACCGGCAGCAACGCCCATCATATTACCTTCTGCAATACCACAGTCAAAAAAGCGTTCGGGATATGCATCCTTTAAAGCGCCGGTTTTAGTAGCGGCAGCAAGGTCTGCATCAAAAACGTACAAATCATACTGTTCGGCAAACTCAACAAGTGCCTTGCCGTAAGCATCTCTGGTAGCCATTTTATTGCTCATGATAACCCCTCCTATGCATCCAAGGCAGCAAGATCTGCCATTGCTTGATTGTATTGTTCTTCGTTGGGTGCTTTACCATGCCAACCGGCCTGATTTTCCATAAAGGAAACACCTTTACCCTTAGTAGTCTTTAAAATAATCGCAGTGGGACGATCCGTCGTCTCGGCAAATACGGAAAATGCGTTCTCCAACGCATCAAAATCATGGCCGTCAGCAACCACAACGCGGAAACCAAAAGCCTCAAATTTTGCATCAATGGGATTGGGAGACATAACCTCGTCAACAAATCCGTCGATCTGCAAACCGTTAGAGTCAACAATAACGCACAAATTGTTTAGGCCATAGTGAGCCGCGAACATAGCTGCCTCCCAAACCTGACCTTCCTGGATTTCGCCGTCGCCAAGTATTGTAAACACACGATAATTCTTTTGATCGATCTTTCCGGCAAGCGCCATACCCGCAGCGGCAGAAATACCCTGACCGAGAGAACCGCTGGACATATCAACACCGGGAATCTTTTTCATATCAGGATGTCCCTGCAGAAAATGATTGAGTTTACGGAATGACACCAGTTCAGCAGGATCAAAAAAGCCCTTATGAGCCAAAGCGGAATAAAGCGCAGGACAAGTGTGACCTTTAGACAGAACAAATCGATCTCTGTTCTCCCAGGCAGGATTAGCAGGATCAATATTCATTTCTTTAAAAAAGAGATAAGCAACTACATCCGCAATCGAAAGCGAACCGCCCGGATGACCGGATTGGGCGTTGAAAACCTCGGTTACAACGTCCTTACGGATGGTATTGGCATACTGTTTAAGCTTGTTTTTGACTTCAATATCCATTTGTATCCTCCAAAAATAGTTTGATTATATTGTAATTTGCAAGAGCATATTTGTCAAGAGCATAAAATTTAATTGATATTTTTATTTAGTTCTGTTATAATAAAAAAAATTGTGCACGGAGGAATTTAAAATGAAGTATTTAAACGAATTGAAAGCTTATGACCCTGAAGTTTTTGAGGCTTGCAACAGCGAGCTTACTCGTCAGCAAAATAACATCGAGTTGATTGCTTCTGAAAACATTGTTTCTCCCGCTGTTTTGTATGCGGCAGGATCCATTTTGACAAACAAATACGCCGAAGGTTATCCCGGCAAGCGTTATTATGGCGGTTGCGGTTGTGTTGATATAGCTGAAGAAATCGCAAGGAAAAGAGCTTGTGAGATTTTTGGAGCAGATCACGCTAACGTTCAGCCTCATAGCGGCGCCAGCGCAAATCTGGCTGTGTTTTTCGCTCTTTTGACACCCGGCGATACTGTTATGGGAATGAATTTATCAGAAGGCGGGCACCTCTCCCACGGTTCTCCCGTCAATATTTCCGGCAAATATTTTAACATTGTGCCTTACGGTGTTGATGAAGAAACCGGTTGTATCGATTATGACGAAGTTCGCCGCATAGCTCTGGAATGCAAACCCAAAATGATCGTAGCAGGCGCAAGCGCCTATCCCAGAATCATTGATTTTGAAAAATTCGGTGCCATTGCTAAAGAGGTCGGCGCTTATTTAATGGTTGACATTGCTCATATCGCCGGCCTTGTGGCTGCAGGACTTCACCCCTCCCCCGTTCCCTATGCGGACGTCGTCACCACCACCACGCACAAAACCTTACGCGGTCCCCGCGGTGGCTTGATCTTATGCAAGGAAGCTTTGGCAAAGCAAATTGACAAAGCGATCTTCCCCGGTGTGCAGGGCGGCCCGCTGATGCACATTATCGCGGCAAAAGCCGTGGCTTTCGGCGAGGCGCTGAAGGATGACTTTAAAGAGTATCAAAAAAGAATTGTTGAAAACGCAGCCGTTTTGGCCAAAGAATTGACTGCACGTAACATTGATCTGGTTTCCGGCGGTACGGACAACCATCTGATGCTGCTGGATCTTCGCAATTGTGATATCACCGGTAAAGAACTGGAGCATCGTCTGGACGAGGTGCATATTACCGCCAACAAAAATACGATTCCCAACGATCCGCAAAGTCCCTTTGTTACCAGCGGTCTGCGCATCGGCACTCCGGCCGTAACCACCAGAGGCTTCGGCAAAGACGAAATGATCAAAATTGCAGAACTGATCGATCTTACCATTCGCCAATATCCCGAACAAAAAGAGTATGTTTCCGCAGCAGTAGCAGAAATGTGCAAAAAATTTCCGATTTATCAAGATTAAGGATGTGAAACAATGCGCCCTCTTTCCGACATACTCAGACCCGATAATTTAAACGACGTAGTTGGGCAGCCCCATTTGCTGGCGGAGGGCGCTTTGCTTCGCAATATCATTGAATCCGGAAAGATCCCGAATCTTATCTTTTACGGGCCCACCGGCTGTGGCAAAACAACTATAGCGAGAATTATATCCAAAAACAGCAATCAAAAGCTGTACCACCTGAACGCTACCACAGCATCTCTTTCCGATATAAAAGAAGTCATACGGGACATTAACCCCTTTACCAGTCCCAACGGTATTCTTCTTTATTTGGACGAGATCCAGTATTTCAACAAACGGCAACAGCAAACGTTGCTTGAATTCATCGAAAACGGATCGATCACGCTGATCGCGTCCACCACCGAAAACCCTTATTTTTACATTTACAACGCCATTCTCAGCCGTTGCACCGTTTTCGAGTTCAAACCGGTGGCGCCGCAGGACATCCGCCCGTTTATAACGCGTGGTATCAGCCACCTCGAAAACGAACTCGGTTTCAAGATTGAAATAGAAGATGATGTAATCACCCACATCTGCACCGCCTGCGGCGGTGACGTTCGTAAAGCCGCCAACAGTCTCGAAGTGCTGTGTAAAGGGTTGACCTCGGAAAATAATAAAATCACCGCCGAGCTTGCGGCGCAGGCAACGCAAAAAAGCGCCATGCGCTATGACCGAGACGGAGACAGCCATTATGACATCCTATCTGCTTTTCAAAAATCCATCAGAGGATCCGACGAAAACGCAGCCCTCCATTATTTAGCGAGATTGATAGAAGCAAACGATCTGCCCTCTATTTGTCGCCGCTTATTGGTCATTGCTTGCGAGGACATTGGGCTGGCATACCCAACCGCCATTACCATCACAAAATCCTGTATCGATGCCGCAATGATGCTCGGATTTCCCGAGGCACGTATTCCGCTTGCCGAGGCCGTCATTATGCTGGCCACGGCGCCAAAATCCAATTCGGCCATTTGCGCCATTGACGAAGCCCTGGCCGATGTCAGAAGCGGAAAGGCTTACACGATTCCCGCCCGCCTGCAGGATACGCATTACAGCGGCGCACAAAAACTAAACCGTGGCGAAGGATATAAATATTCCCACAATTATCCCAACCATTACGTGGACCAACAGTTTTTGCCCGATGAGCTGCTTGGCCGTACATACTACACCTTCGGCGACAATAAAACCGAGAACGCCTGCAAACAGTACTGGGAGAAAATCAAGAAAAAAACGTGATGAAGAAAAAAGAAAAAATCGATTTTATAATCAACGAACTTAATAAATTATATCCCGATGCCGAGTGTTGTCTAAACTACACAAAGCCATACGAGTTGCTGATCGCAACACGTCTATCGGCCCAATGCACTGACGCCAGAGTCAATTTGGTTACACCCAAATTATTTGAGCGCTATCCCACCATGGAAAGCTTTGCAAATGCCGATTTTGATGACGTTTGTAAACTGATTCACTCTTGCGGCTTTTATCGCGGCAAAGCAAAAAGTATCATCGAAATGTGCCAAACAATGCTGGAAAAGCACGACGGCAAGGTGCCGAATACAATGGAGGAGCTGACTGCGCTTTCCGGTATCGGAAGAAAAACCGCCAATCTCATTTTAGGAGACATCTACGGTCAGCCGGCTATCATCGCTGACACTCATTGCATACGTATCAGCAATCGTTTAGGGCTGGCAAAAAGTGACCGACCTGAAGTCGTTGAAAAACAACTTAAGGCTTGTATTCCGCCGCAGCATCAGACCAAGCTATGCCACAATTTCGTTTTTTTCGGTCGTGATATATGTTCTGCCCGTAATCCAAAATGTGACCGCTGTCCCCTAACCGACGTTTGCACCATTTACAAAAAAATATAGTCAAATAGGCACCAAACGGTGCCTATTTATATTTTACCCATTTTCTTTAAAACAATCATCGGAGCAAAAAATCCAAGCAAAAGCAAAACAAGACAAACCAGTCCGGTGCCACCGAAATATATACCGGGATACATCTGCAACACAGATGCAAGAACAAAGCCCAATATCGTACTTTGACAATAAAGCGGATATTTTTTCATACATCGATGTAATGCACCGGTTGACACTACCACACCGAACAAAACACTTGTTGCAAGTGGCAAAAGAAAAACAAGATCCATTTCGTTAACCGCAGACACAAAACGATCGTATTCGCCGAGGATCACCAACATAAGTGAAAAACTGATCCCCGGCAAAACCAAAGCGACTGCCAACAGCACGCCGACAAACAAGAAGGAAATCAATTTTAAAATGATGTTCTCCGTCATGAAAGACAGTGAATTAACAGGCAAATACTTGATCAGTGTTACTGCTACGGCACCAATTGCCATAGCAACTATACTGATTCTTCCGTGCCGAGAAACAGCAATTTTTATTTGATAAACCAGACCGCACAAAACGATGCCGATAAATAAATACATAGCTTGTGCGTAATAGAGATTCAAAAACATTTTTGCCAGCCTCGAAACCAGAACAAAGCCGACGATACCGCCAAGTGCGACAGAAAACAACAGTTTAAAACTTTCTTTAAATTTTTTAAAAAGCGTTGCAAACGCCGATACAATGTCGTCATAAATTCCAAGCAAAACCGCCGCGCTGCCACCGCTCACACCCGGCACCATCATAATTGCGCCGATAACAAATCCAAATAAAATATTTTTAATTTTCAAGAAGCGACACCTCACCATATACCCTATGTAAACAATGACAAAATTATCATTTTTTTAACTCAAAAGATTGACAGAAATATAAATAAAATATATAATATTAGGAGTTATAAAAAATCAAGGAGGACACTATGAGAAGACGTAAAGTATCTTTGGCAAGATATCTGGCATTTTTCATCATTCTTGCTATCACTCTCTGCGTTGCAGCCATGACGATGTTCGGCCTCAAATTCAGTGGTAATGAATACGTCAAGTCCGCAAAAGATATCCGCACGGGTATCGATATCCGCGGCGGTGTAAACGCAACCTTTGTACCCGCAGAAGAAGGGGTCACCCCCACCGACGAACAGTTGGAATCTGCAAGAGCCATTTTTGAGACCCGTTTGGACAGCGAAGGTATTTTGGACTATACCATTACTACCGACGCCGAAAATAAAGCGGTCATCGTTGAATTCCCCTGGAAGGCTGACGAAAAGGACTTTGATCCGCAGGCCGCCATCGACGAATTGGGCGCAACCGCAAACCTTACCTTCTGTTCCCTGAAGAAGGATGCAGAAGGCAATCCCGTTGATGCAGAAGGCAACAGCATTCTGACCAGCGGCAACGCTCCCGCTCCCGACAAGGTATTGCTTTCCGGTAAAGACATCAAATCCAGTGATGCCGTATATCAGGAGGGACAATATCTCGTAGCCCTGCAGTTTACCGATGAAGGTACCACAAAATTCAAAGAAGCCACCACCACCTATTTGAATGATTATATCGGTATCTATCTTGATGACGTTGCCATCAGCTGGCCCACCGTCAATTCTACCATTGATAATGGCGAAGCCGTCATCGAAGGCTCGTTTACCAGTGAAGATGCCACCGACCTTGCCAACAAAATCAACGCCGGTGCACTTCCCTATGCTATGACATCCTCTAACTACAGCGCCATCAGCGCCACAATGGGTAGCAAAGCATTGACCGTTATGCTCTACGCCGGTCTTGCCGCCGCTATCATCATTTGCTTGATGATGTTGATCGTATTCCGTCTGCCCGGTTTTGTTGCGTGTATCAACCTGATTCTGCAGCTGTGCATCCAGTTGTTGATCTTCGCCAACTTCGGCCTGACCATCACCCTGCCCGGTATTGCAGGTGTAATTCTGTCCATCGGCATGAGCGTTGACTCCAACGTAATTATTGCCGAAAGAATCCGTGAAGAAATCAAAAACGGCAAATCCGTCATCGGCGCCATTGACACCGGCTACAGCCGTGCTTTGACTGCAATCGTGGACTGTAATATCACCACTGCCATCGTGGCGCTGTTGCTGATCATTCTGGGCACCGGCTCCGTGCTGTCCTTCGGTTACACACTGTTGATCGGTATTATTCTCAATTTCTTCGTCAGCGTTTTGGTATCCAAATGGGCCATCCGCTCGCTGAGCTGTTACAAATTCCTTAAAAATCCCGTTCTCTACGGTCACAAGGAGGTGCAAAACAATGATTAATTTCTATAAGAACAAAAAGTGGTTTTTCACCTTTTCTATCGCTTTGATGATCATTGGTATTGCATTCATCTTTATCAACGGCGTACAACTGGATATTCAGTTTACCGGCGGTACCAAGATCACCTACTCTTACACCGGTGAGATGAATATTGATGCAGCTCAAAAGGCTGTTCAGGCTGTTGTAAAAGATCGTGTTGTCACCACCCAGACCTCAACCAGTTCGGTTGACGGCGTCAATTCTCTGGTGATCAGCTTGTCCGGTAAAGAAAGCCTTTCTACTGAGGAAATCGCAGCCATTGACGATGCAATGACCACTAATTATAAGGAAAACGAACCGCAGCAGGCCTCTACCACCAACGTTGAGCCCTATATCGGCGCTCGTTTCCTCAGAAACGGTATTCTCGCCGTAGCATTGGCCATTGTTTTGATCATAATCTTTATCACCATTCGCTTCAAACTCATCTCCGGCTTTTCCGCCGCCGTGTGCGCTTTGATCGCATTGTTCCATGACGTTTTGATCGTTTTCTTTGTTTTCGTTATTATGGGCATTCCGTTAAACGATGGCTTTATTGCTGTTATCTTGACCATTCTTGGTTACTCCGTTAACGATACACTGGTTATCTTTGACAGAATCCGTGAAAACAAGAAAATTGCCGGTGATAAAGTTCCGCTGGTGGATACCGTTAATCTCTCCATCAATCAAAGCCTACGTCGTTGCATTTTGACGACTAGCCTCACCTTCATCGCAATGTTGTTGGTGTTCATTTTTGCTTTGATCAACGACATTCCGTCCGTTGTAAACTTCTCACTGCCGCTGATGATCGGTATTCTTTCCGGTTGTTACTCCAGCGTGTTTCTTGCCAGCCCCATGTGGGTTGCCTGGCAAAATGCTAAAAATAAATAATCACCCACAATGATAAAAGGCCATCGGATAAAAAATCCGATGGCCTTTATTTTATTAAGTTATGAAATCAAATCAATGATTTTTTCAAAAACGAAGCACGCTGTATATTCCCTTCGCCTCTGACGGTCGTAAATGTCCTGATACAATTCAAGCATGTATACTTCAGTATACTCCTCTGAAGCAATTGAAACAAAAATCAAGCCCACTTTTTTGTCCGCCGTGGCTCCGCCGGGACCGGCAATGCCTGTAACGCCAACACCGATATCTGCGCCGGAAAGCTTGCGGATTCCGCGCGCCATTTCTCTTGCCGTCTGCTCGCTGACCTCTCCGAACCGTGCAAGCGTATCCTCCGAAACACCAAGTAATCCTGCTTTGATCCTTCCGCTATAGCTGACAACACCACACTCGAACACATCTGATGCGCCGCTGTGGTCAGTAATGGATTTGGCTATCAAACCACCGGTACAGCTTTCTGCAAACGATACCTTCAACCCGGCGGAGGCCAATTTTTCAAGGCAGGAAAGCGATAATTGAAACAGCCGTTCACTCATAGCTACACTCTCTCAATAATCTTAACGGGACATTTTTGAGCACACAGGCCACAAGACGTGCATTTACTGTAATCAATTGACGCCACGTTATCAACGACGTGAATGGCATCTTCGGGACAAACCTTCTCACAAATCTTACAACCCAGGCACCCCACAGAACAAGCCTTCTTCGTTTGCGCGCCCTTGTCTTTAGAGGAACAAGAAACAAAATAATAGGCAGTCTGCGGGATCATATCAATAATATGTTTAGGACAAATCGCTGCACATTCACCGCAGCCGCTACATTGCTCGCGGTTGACAACAGCAACGCCGTTTTCCAGATGAATTGCATTTTGTTTGCAGACCGTTGCGCAAGTACCAAGACCAACGCAACCGAATCTGCACATCATTTGGCCGCCCAGCAGACGGTCAGAGGCTCTGCAGTCAGCAATTCCCTGATACTCATACTTGACCTTAGCGCGATCAAAATTTCCGCTACAGCGAATTTTGGCATAATATTTCACCACATCTTCCGACGAAACACCCAAAACGCTTGCAATCTGATCAGCAACGGCTTGTCCGCCCGCATTGCAAGCGAACGGAGATGCCTCCCCTTTCAACACTGCGTCAGCATACGCGCCACAACCGGCATAGCCACAGCCACCACAATTGGCGCCGGGCAGTGCCTCAACAATTAACTCCTTGCGACGATCTTCTTTTACATAAAAAACTTTCGAGAAAAATGCCAGCAACAATCCAAATATCAGGCCCATAACGCCGAGCACGACACCGGTAATCAATATATTCACAAGCATTCCTCCTTTTTAAAAGCTAAGACCGCTAAAGCCCATAAATGCAAAAGATAACAAAGCCGCCGTAATAAGGGCAATGGGAAAGCCCTGAAAGGCTTTCGGCACGTCACAATACGCCACACGTTCTCTGACACAGGCAAAAATCCAGATAGCCAGCGTAAATCCGATGGCGCTAAAGAATGAACAAACCAAAGATTCTATTAAATTAAAGCCATCCTGAATATTGCTGAGCGCAACACCCAATACAGCGCAATTGGTGGTAATCAACGGCAGATAAATGCCCAGCGCCTGATACAGGGACGGAATCATTTTTTTGAGCATCATTTCCACAAGCTGTACCAGGGTAGCGATTACCAAAATAAATGCGATCGTTTGCATATATTCCATTTTTAACGGAATCAACACAAACTGATTCAACACCCAGGTCACAAGGGATGAAACCGTCATTATAAAGGTAACCGCCATTCCCATTCCAAGTGCCGTATCTCTTTTCTGAGAAACGCCGAGAAACGGACAAATCCCCAAAAATTGTACTAACACCAGATTTTCAATAAACACGCAATTAACAGCAAGGATCAACAAGGAAGCTATACTCATAATTCAGTTTCCCCTTTCTGCTTATTACGGTTTTTAAGGTGCTGTACAATGGCAATCACAAAGCCAAGTGTTAAAAATCCGCCGGCCGGCAATGCAAATACCGATGCAGGGACAACTCCGGCAAACAACGGATAACCAAAAAATGTACCGGCGCCCAATATCTCACGGATCACTGCCAAAGAGCACAACGCCAAGGTGAAACCAAGACCCATCGAAAGACCATCCAGAGCAGACGGAAGCGGCTTATTTTTAGAAGCAAAGCTTTCAGCACGCGCCAATATGATACAGTTTACTACAATCAAAGGAATAAATAAGCCCAACGAATTGGAGAGGGCGGGCACAAATGCCTGAATCAGCAAATCGATCATCGTAACAAAACCGGCTATGATCACAATATAAGAAGCGATGCGGATCTTCTCAGGAATCAATTTGCGGAGCAAAGAGATCACAAGATTCGAGCCGATCAATACCATCGTAGCCGCAAGTCCCATACCAATGGCATTCGACATAGAGGTGGAGGTCGCCAACATGGGACACATGCCCAGCAATTGTACAAGACTGGGATTATTCGTGATAATACCATCCTTAAACACATCGCTCAAATGAACGTTTTTCATTTTGCTCCCTCCCCTACAATAATCTCATACGCACGCAGTGCAGCATTAACACCACTAGCAAAGCCGGAAGAGGAATACGTAGCACCGGAAATCAACGCAATTTCATTATCCGCTGCAGTCTCGCCCTTTGCAACAGACAGAACACCGCTTTTTCCGATAAACTGACCGGAAAACTCTTCGTCCTCAACCTTTGTGCCTATGCCGGGTGTATCGGAAATAGAAACGATACTGGTGTCAACGATTTCACCCAGCAAATTGATTCCAACCATCATATCAATACGATCAGAATATCCTTTAGGTGCCACCTCGACGCAATAACCGACAAGATCTCCGTCGGCGTTTTTGCCGGCCTGAACGCTGATGATCGAGGTCTCATTCTCCCATTTTTCCAAAACGCTTTCTGTCAGATCTTCAAAGCTTTTTGCCTCAGGCAAAACGGCGCTCATCGATGCCGCCAACTTTTGACGCTCGCCTTCTTCGATTTTCGGAGCCGTAATCCAGTTAACAAGCGCCAGTAAAATTGCTACGATAAAGGTGATCAAAAACAGCGTAACAGGAAGTCTTACAAACTCATTTTGCTTCTTTCTTTCGGAAGAATAACTCACGCTTGTCACCTCCAAACTTTTTGGGCAAAGTCTTTTGATCAATATACCAGGCAAAGAAATTCATGATCAAAATAGAAAAAGAAACACCCTCCGGATATCCGCCGAAATAGCGAATAATCACCGTCAATACGCCGCATCCACAACCGTAAATAATTCTTCCCAAACGGGTCGTGGGTGATGTCGAAAAGTCGGTTGCCATAAATATTGCACCCAGCAGCAATCCACCACTCAGCAAATGATACAACATAAAATCCAATCTGGAAATTGTAGAATATTTAGGAAAAAGAAAGGTTAGCAGCGCTACCGTTCCGATAAAAGAAACAGGTATGTGCCAAGTGATCACCTTACGCACCAGCAAAAACAGACCGCCGAGGATCAGCAGAATAGCACAAGTTTCGCCAATACATCCGCCAACACTTCCAACAAACAAATCCATAATCGAATAATGCGCTGACAACGCCGCTGCTTGATCGGCTGTTTTCAAATATGCCAAAGGCGTTGCCGTAGACACAGCATCCACGTTTGTAAAAAGCGGCAAATTAGCTGCGTTTTCGCCCAAGGCATTAACCGGAGCCACCCAAGTAGTCATAGACTTGGAGTAGCAAATAAACAAAAATATTCTGGCTGCCGCAGCAGGATTTGCAATATTTTTACCCAACCCGCCATACAGCATTTTTACAACAATAATGGCAAACGCAGATCCAATCACCGGTAAGTATAACGGAACGGTCACCGGTAAATTCAGACCCAAGATCAGTCCGGTAACGATCGCAGAACAATCTTTGATCGTCAGCGGCATTTTCATCATCTTCGTATATAGCAGTTCAAAAAAAACACAGGAAACTACACTGATCAACACCACCAGCAAGGCTCTCAGTGAAAAAAACACCACACCGGCGATCAAAACCGGTAACAGAGCAAGAATCACATCCTGCATAAAGAAATGCGTGGTACGCCGGCTCTTAATATGGGGGGAAGACGATACGACTAATTTTTCCATTCGTTATTCCTCCTAATCCTTCTTTTTTGGCTGTTCTTTGATCCATTGCTTTGCGATCCGGATATGCTGTAAAATCGGCAATTTTGCAGGGCAAGTATAGGAACAACAGCCACATTCAATACAATCCATTGCACCAAGCTCGGCGCATTTCTTCATTTCGCCGGTCACGGCGTATAATCTGAGATAGTTCGGCGCCAATCGCATGGGGCAAACCGTAATGCAACGACCGCAACGGATACAGGAATGATCATCACGATCTTCCACCAATTGTTTCTCAGTAAAGCACAACAGGCCGGCCGTACCTTTAACTACAGGCGCGGACAAATTGCAGATGGCATTGCCCATCATCGGTCCGCCCATAATCACTTTTTTCAGTTCATGCTCTTTTAAACCAAAATGCCTGAGCAAATGATCGATCGGCGTACCGATACGAACGTTAACGTTACCGCTTTGTTTCAGCGCTTCCCCTGCAACCGTCATAATTCGACGCATCAGTGGATATCCCTTCACAACGGCGCGGTAAACGGCAATAGCCGTGTCAACGTTGAAAACACTGCACCCGATATCGGCCGGAAGCTTACCGGACGGCACTTCCCTGCCGGTAATAGATTTAATCAACTGCTTTTCGCCGCCTTGAGGATATTTGGTGGGAAGAACGGCAACACGAATCCGGGTTTTGCGAAACGCTCTGTACAATACAGAGATCGCATCCGGTTTATTGGACTCAACACCCACGTATACTCTGCGCGCCCCAATAATATCGCGAATAATCTTAACGCCTTCCACAAATTCAGCCGTATTTTCAAGCATTAATCGATGGTCACCGGACAAATACGGCTCGCATTCGGCAGCGTTAATAATAACAGTATCCACCTTCCCCACAGCGCCCTTCAATTTAACGTGTGTAGGAAATGCCGCGCCGCCCATGCCGACAATACCGGCCTCACGGATATAGCCGATCATTTCATCCGTTTCCAACTGCGTGTAATCACGATTGATATCCGCAAGCATTGGATTTAAACGATCTTCAAAATCGTTTTCGATTACAATCGACATCACCTCATTCAGTGTCGGATGCGGCCGCAATTCAATGGCAGCCACCTTACCCGAAACCGTGGCGTGAATCGGCGCAGAAATAAAGGAATCACTATCGGCAATCTTTTGACCGATCATAACGTTATCCCCTATCTCAACCAACGGCTGACACATAGCGCCGATGTGCTGAGCCAACGGATAAATCATATACTGCGCCGTTTGCACCATCATTACAGCCTTCTTTCCGGCCTCTTTGTGGTAGGGCGGGTGAATTCCACCTTTAAACCGATTGGCAAAGGTGGACCGAAAATTATACCAAATGGCATCAAAGTCGAAATTATACGCAATATATGCCGTCACAGAATATACAACGCTCAGTATGAAGAACAAATATACACCCAGCGGAATTTTGGTAAAAATCTGAATTTTTCTGCCGATGTCACCGGAATGCGCGGAGAGTATTTGCGTATTTAGATCCGTAAACTCCAAAAACAGCAGGAAGAACACAACGCTCATTGCAATACCAAAAAACATACCTGTCTTAATAGCAGGTCTGCTGGACTCGGTCAAGCGAAGAGTCAATAACGTGGTCATTAACACGAAAACAAGTGCGAGAATCAAGCCCAACACGTATCCGAACATTGTACTGTTCAACGATAATGCATTCACATTTTGTTCGGCAAAATAAGAGCCGATCTCGCCTGCATTCCACAGCATTGCCACAAAGGGTTTACCCGATGCTTCGCCAAATCGAAATGGGTTTAAAAACGGAATAAACGCCATTATAATCATCAAAAAAGCTGTGATTTGCATTATATGTAAGCTTGTCTTTTTAATACGATTCATATCAAACCCTCTTTCTGCGATCAGGCCTTATGTGCACCGATTTTTCGTTCAGTTCCCTTACACAATGCAACAATATTTTTTCTGTGCATAACGATAACCAAACAGGTGGTCAGAGCTGCGACAACGATTGCGTTGATCGGTACCCTGCACACAATCATACCAATCGGATAAGTCAAAGCTCCGGCAATCGAACCGACGGAAACGTATTTGGTGATAACAACCAGTAAAGCAAACAGACCGATGGCCACCAAAAACACACGCCAATCCATCATCAAAATGCAACCGGAACCGGTAGCGATTCCTTTACCGCCTTTAAATTTAAAAAATACGGGAAAACAATGCCCCAACACACACGCCAAGCCCATCAACGTTTTGATCAGATCAATATGAACGGAATTACGAAATACGATCCAGGCAATGCCGATGGCTACAACCGCCTTCAACAAATCGCCGGCAAAGGTAATCGCGGCGCTAACCTTGCCAAAGCTTCTCAGCATATTCGTGGCGCCTGCATTGCCACTCCCCTGTGTGCGAATATCTTTTTTAAAACTTCCGATCGAATACACGATAGAGGTGTTAAAGCAACCGATAATATAAGCAAGAATCAACAAAGCAATAAATACGATCATAACTCTTTTTCTCCCTTTTCGCGCACAATAAATCGAACCGGTGTGCCCTCAAACGAAAATGTGCTGCGTAATTGATTTTCAAGATAACGTTGATAAGAAAAATGAAACAGATCTTTTTTGTTTACAAAAAACACAAATGTGGGCGGCGCCACAGAAGCTTGAGTCATATAATAAATTCTCAGGCGTTTGCCCTTGTCTGACGGGGGTTGAACACGTGTAGTGGCATCCGTAAGCATATCGTTGAGCTGACCGGTTGTGATGCGACGCTTATTGCTCTCGTGAGCGCTGCAAATCAGTTCAAATAATTTGTCCACTCGTTGACCGGTTTTGGCTGAAATAAACTGAATGGGAGCAAATGAAATAAACTGAAATTCATTTTGAATCTGTTTTTTCATTTGCGCCATCGTGTTCGTTTCTTTTTCAATGGCATCCCATTTGTTGACCGCCACGATCAAAGCCTTACCTTGATCGTTGGCATAACCGGCAATTTTCGTGTCTTGTTCCGTAACGCCTTCGTGAGCATCCAACATAATCACACAAACATCCGATCGATCGACGGCCATATACGACCGTAAGACACTGTATTTTTCAATCGTATCGTTGACTTTTTTCTTTTTGCGTATACCGGCCGTGTCAATGATGCGAAACTTACCGTATTCGTTTTCTACCGGCGAATCGACAGCATCCCGTGTGGTTCCGGGAATATCAGAAACGATCGAGCGTTCCTCACCGATAATGTAATTCAACAGTGAAGATTTACCAACGTTCGGTTTACCGATCAATGCAACCTTAATAATATTTTCATCCTCGTTTTCAAACGAATCAAAATCAATATGTTCATAAACCGCATCCATCAGATCGCCCGTGCCCAAACCGTGCAAAGATGAAACGGCCACAGGCTCGCCCAACCCCAGCGTATAAAACTCATAGAACTCTGCCGGCGGTTCGCCGATGGAATCCATCTTATTCACACAAAGAATAATTGGCTTTCCACTGCGATGCAGCATAGAAGCAATTTCACGATCGGCAGCCGTAACGCCAGTATGAATCTCCGTCATCATAATGATCACATCTGCCGTATCAATTGCAATTTGCGCCTGCTGACGCATTTGTTTTAAAATGATATCATCCGTGTTCGGTTCAATACCGCCCGTATCAATCAGTGTAACCTGTTTTCCCGTCCACTCGACAGTAGCATACAATCTGTCACGTGTTACACCGGGAGTGTCTTCCACGATGGAGAGACGCTGACCTGATAATTTATTAAACAACGCCGATTTGCCCACATTGGGACGTCCGACGATGGCAACAATTGGTTGAGACATAGTGTAAAACCTCCTTTAAATTATATAATAACACATTATTATAAAAAAATAAACAAAAAAATAGAGAAGGTATAAAAAACCTTCTCTATCTCATCAAAAATTATGCGGAGTCAACAGATTATTCTGCTGCAGGCTCAGTAGCGTCAGCTTTGACTTCTTTGGTTGCAGAAGCAGTGGTGGTGCCCTTAACAACTTCTTTTCCGTCATAGTAGCCGCAGTTTTTGCAAACTCTGTGAGACAATTTCATTTCGTGGCACTGGGGACACTCTGCCATACCAGGTACCTCGAGCTTCCAATTAGCTCTTCTCTTATCTCTTCTTGCTTTAGAAACTTTATTCTTCGGAACTGCCATTATCCTTACCTCCTTATAATTAAGCGAACATTACCACTTTAAATTTCTAAGAACCTCTAAACGAGGATCTAATTCCTTTTGCACACAAGAACACTCTTGCTCGTTTTGATTGCATCCACATACAGGACAAAGTCCTTTACAATCATCACTGCATAAATGCTTTGCGGGAAAGGAAATCAAAACTTCCGTAACAACTTCCTGTTCATAATCAAACGATTCATCCCCTGCCAGCATAATACCGTCAAACTCATCGTCCTTCGGCCCGGTTTTCACATCTTTAATATAATCGAATGTAAACACCCGGTTTAAATCACACAGACAACGATCACAACGAGTGACGTACGAAATATCACCAAAGAAGCGAACTGTAACGATATCTGCTGTATTACGAATTTCCATCGTAACACGGCCCTTTGCATCCTGAATACCTCGCTCAAGCAAAAGTTCTTGTGTCGAAAGGTCGATATCAAAGGCAACGCTCTTAAAATAATTCGGTGTTATCAGTGCATTGTGTAATCTGATCGTCTTCATATTTCATCCTTACAGAATAGTTGCAGACTACATTATACAGATTTTGAACTGAAATGTCAATAACAAAATGCACAAATTTCAAAAAATAAAAAATGCATATTGACAAAAAGACACTCTTGATGTATAATTGTAAAGCATTATGCTTTACACCATCATTTGGAGGGTTCGGTTATGGCAATGAAAAATTTAAAAATATCTTTATTATTAGACTTTTACGGCGCCATTCTCACCGAAAAGCAAAGAGAATCGCTGGAATTGTATTATAATGAAGATCTTTCTTTGGCTGAAATCGCTGAAATCGCATCCATCAGCCGTCAAGGTGTTCGCGATAATATCAAGCGCGGCGAAAACATCTTATTGGAAATGGAAGAAAAATTAGGCTTTTTTGAAAAGTATTCTGATTTGGACGAGATCATGGAGCAGCTTACAAATCTCGCCGAAAATATCAAAGCCGTAAATTCTTACCGTTCCAACTCCCCCGACATTCTCGGTTTTTGCAATGACATGATCGAGATCACCAAAGAATACCGCGGCAGAGGTGAAACGGATGGCATTTGAAAGTTTGACAGAAAAGCTTTCGGCGGCTTTTAAAAACCTGCGCAATAAAGGAAAGCTTACCGAGGCTGATGTCAAGTCGGCAATGCGAGAGATCAAGCTCGCCTTGCTGGAAGCAGATGTCAACTTTAAGGTTGTAAAGGAATTTATTAAAACAGTATCCACTCGCTGTGTTGGCAGCGAAGTTCTCGAGAGTTTGACACCCGCCCAACAGGTCATTAAAATCGTTAACGAAGAAATGACCGCTTTAATGGGATCTCAAGTATCCAAGATTCATATTTCCTCCGCGCCCCCCACCATCGTTATGATGGTCGGCTTACAGGGTACCGGTAAAACCACCCACAGCGGAAAGTTAAGTTCATATTTTAAAAAGCAGGGCAAACGGCCCTTATTGATTGCTTGTGACGTTTACCGTCCCGCTGCTATCGATCAGTTAAAAATTGTAGGACAATCGGTTGACGTTCCGGTTTTCTCCATAGACGGAGAAAAAAATGCAGTTAAAATCGCCACTAAGGGCGTAGAACACGCCAAAAAATACGGCAACGATTTTGTCATTATTGATACCGCCGGTCGGCTTCATCTGGATGACGTCTTGATGAAGGAACTGGAAAATATCAAGCAAGCCGTCACCCCTACTGAAATCTTACTTGTCGTAGACGCCATGACCGGTCAGGATGCCGTTAACGTCGCACAAAGTTTTAACGAAGCGTTAGATATCACCGGTGTATTGTTAACAAAAATGGACGGTGACACCCGCGGCGGTGCTGCTCTGTCTGTTAAACACGTTACCGGCAAGCCTATCAAATTTATTGGTACCGGCGAAAAGCTCGATGCGCTGGAGCCATTCCACCCCGATCGTATGGCTTCTCGAATTTTGGGCATGGGCGACGTTTTGACCTTGATCGATAAAGCGCAACAGGCTTTTGATGAAAAACAAGCAAAGGCTTTGGAGGAGAAACTCCGCAAAAACACCTTTACCCTATCTGACTTTTTGGCGCAGATGCGTCAAATCAAAGAAATGGGCCCCATCGAAAACCTGATCGGCATGATGCCGGGCGTCAGTCCTAAAGCAATGCAAAATCCCGGTGTCAGCGAAAAACAAATGGCGCAAATCGAAGCGATCATTTTGTCAATGACTCCGCAAGAGCGCGAAAACCCGTCCATTATCAACGCAAGACGAAAGATCAGAATTGCAAATGGTAGCGGAACAAAGGTTGAGGCGGTCAATCGCCTACTCAAACAATTCGCGCAAATGAATCAGTTGTTTAAGCAGATGAACTCTAAGCAAGGCAGACGCATGTTTAGAGGATTCGGCTTGAAATAAAAAAACAAAAATAAACAAATCTTGAAAGAGGTGAAAAATATGGCAGTAAAAATCAGACTCAGAAGACTTGGTGCAAAGAAGGCTCCCACCTATCGCATCGTTGTTGCTGACTCCAGATTCCCCAGAGATGGCAGATTCATCGAAGAAATCGGAACCTATAATCCTTTGACTGATCCCGCAAGCGTTGAAATTGACGCTGATAAGGCTCAGGCTTGGATTAAGAACGGCGCACAGCCCACCGATACCGTGAAAGCAATCTTGAAAAAACAGGGTATTCTGTAAACAATTTTCTGCGGAGAAGGCTCCCCTTCTCCGCAGACTTACGGATTACAAAAGGAGTCACAATGAAAGACCTTATTCTTTATTTGGCTAAATCGCTGGTTGACAATCCCGATCAAGTCCAAGTAACCGAAACGGAAACCGAAGCCGCAATTGTTTACGAGCTGACGGTTGATCCCGATGATATGGGCAGAGTGATCGGTAAACACGGTAAAATCGCAAAAGCGATTCGCGCTATCGTCAAATCCGCATCCTATAAATTGCCTAAAAAAGTAATTGTCGAAATTAAGTAAATAATGCAGGAAGGTTACAAACCTTCCTGTTTTTATAAGAGGAATCATATGAAAAACAGTTATTTAGATGCAGGTAAAATCGTAAATACTCACGGCATCCGCGGAGAAATCAAGGTTTATCCCTTGTGCGACGGACCGGATTTTTTATTGGAGTTCGACCGTTTTTTTATTGATGGCACAGAGGTTAACGTTGTATCATCACGCGTACACAAAAACGTCACTTTGATTCGCCTGGAGGGCGTTGATCATATCGATCAGGCCGAGGCCTTTGTCGGAAAGATTTTACAAATCAATTGTGAAGACATTGAGTTGGAAGATGGAAGATATTTCATTGAGGATTTGATTGGTGCAAAGGTCATAGACGTCGATACCGGCAAAGAATACGGAAATCTTAAAAGTGTCATTCAAACCGGCGCCAACGACGTTTATGAAGTACAGGGAGATCGTCTGTATTTGATCCCAAAGATCGACGAAGTGGTGATCGATACCGATCTTGAAAACGGAGTCATTTCCGTTCGCCCGCTGAAAGGATTGTTTGACTAGTGAAATTTACAATTTTAACCCTTTTCCCCGAGATGGTGCGTACGGTTTTAGATGAAAGCATCATTGGACGGGCGCAGAAAAAAGGACATATTGAAATAGAAACGTTTAATATCCGCGATTATACCGTAAACAAGCAAAAACAAGTGGACGATTATCCCTATGGTGGCGGTACCGGCATGGTGATGCAGTGCCAGCCCATCTACGATTGTTTTCGTGCCGCAACAAATGGTCTGGAGAAAAAGCCACACACGGTTTATATGTCCCCCCAGGGAAAGGTGTTGACGCAAGAAAAGGTACGCCAGCTTGCCACCCACGAACAAATCGTTATTTTATGTGGGCATTATGAAGGCGTGGATGAGCGAATTCTGGAAGAGATCGTGGATGAGGAGATTTCCATCGGAGACTATGTCCTCACCGGCGGAGAAATACCTGCGTGTATTTTGGTAGACAGTATCTCTCGAATGGTAGACGGCGTATTAAGAAACGAAGATGCCTATCAGGGGGAGAGCCTTTATAACGGTCTTTTGGAATATCCCCAATACTCCCGACCGGAGGTTTGGAACGGTCGTGCCGTTCCGGAAATCCTGCTTTCAGGTCACCACAAAAACATCGAAACCTGGCGCAGAGAAATGTCAATTGAACGCACCAAAGTAAAGCGACCGGATTTATATGAGAAATACAAAAAAGAGCTGATATAAAAGTTGTACTCTAACGTACAGTAAAAAAGATGTACGAAATTTTCGTGCATCTTTTACTTTTGTCTCACACCGCAACAAGCAAGACATTTGGGCGCCCAATGTTACTTGTAGTGATACACCTCACCTTTGGTGAGATGTTAGCAATGAGTTATATTTTATTCGCCTACTTAAAGTAACCGCCTTTTGATTTTACTCAAAAATCAAAGCGATGGGACAATCAGTAAGGGGAAGATTCTTCAACAATACGCCCCGCGCACCGCTCTTTTTCCACATCTCCTCGGGCAGGTTGTAGAGATTACCGTTCCGAAGATCACAGACCTGCGGAGCAACTCCCTTCTGCCCGTAGATCGCAAGAGAAATCGTTCCCTCGTAGGTAGAGGTGAGGATGGGCACATTATTCCAATAGATCACCGCCGTTCTGCCGTCCTCCAGACGGAAACCGTAGACTTCGATGGAAGAATCGGTGCAATCATCGCCATTGATACGAATGGAGGGGAGGCTTTCCTTGGAATAGGCAATATCTGCAGGCCGAACATCCCCCTTCATCAGAGATGCCAGAGTAGAAAGGGCATAGTAGGAAGGCTTCTTGCTGTAGTTCCCCGTCCCTCGTCCGTTTTCATCAAAGTCAGCACGTAGAACCCCAAAATAACCGTAATCCATATAAGAAGCCTTATCGGCAAGTCTTCCCCGCAAAGCCTCCACCATATCCAAAGAAGAAAAATACGAGGCAAATTCCACTCCGCAATACAGATCACGAATTAAAATGCGCAGCAGCATTTTGCACTGTTTTTCTTCCGTCCACGCCATCCGCGCCAACGCACCCGCGCCGTCACTGCGGGATTGGCACCCCGACTCGCCTTGTATCAGCTTGATGTTAGGGTTGTAGGCGTGTACAAGCGTCTTCAACGTCCTGATACGATTGCAACGCTCCCTGTCATTAGCGGAATAGCTGTGGAAGGAGACATAGTCGATATACTGATGCAGCCCTGTAGAAAGGGCAATTTCAGCAAAAGCAAAACCGTCGGCACGGCTGTGGGCAAGTGCCAAAGCCGCAACCTCGGCTTTGGCATCGACCTCCTTGACAGCGCGGGCTGTAGCCGAGGCAAAGATGCCGTATTCATAGGCATCCTTTTCGTAATCCTTAGTCTCCTTCTCATAATGGCGCCAGGAGTAACTACAATCCGGCTCGTTCCAGATCTCGTACAGTCTGATCCTTCCGCAAAAATGCTCAACGGTTGCCTTCACGTATGCAATCCATGCATCCATCTCCCGCCGGGTTGCAATAGGCGGACAACCTACCGCACCGAAAACAGGCTTGGCAAGATCGGTATAAATAGGGTTTCCATAGCACAGGCAAAGCCACGGCTCCATACCACGGGCGATCAGATTGTCCACAATGCGATCCAGCCAAGAAAAATCGTAGACGCCCTCCTCCTGTTCCGTCTTCATCCAACCCGATTGCAAACGGACCCGCTTCACACCGATGGAGGCAACCGGATCATATGCAGGCTCTGGATCAAATACATCCCGATCTAATTTTTCAAAGCCCACACCAAGGCGGGAAAAAGCGATATCCTTAGCATCATAATGGGGTAATTTCCCGGTAAGGATCAAACGTTCCATAAAAAACTCCTTTCTGACTCGACAAGCAGAACGCATTCTGCTATAATACTGTTGTGATTTTCATTATATTACGAAAATAAATCAAAATATAGTATTATATTATGATTTTATATCATAATCTTATGACTTCGGAGGATTTCTATGCGTCCGCTTTCTTCACTGAAATCGTCGGTTTTCGACAGTAATCTTTTATACAAATCCAAAAACAGATCCGCTCCCCGTTTTGTGCAACACTATGAACTGGAGATTTTCCACACCGACACGGGAAAAAGCTACGTGGACAATCAGGTCTATCCTATCCGTCGAGGTATGATCCTGTGCGCCAAGCCCCATCAGCTCAGATACAGCGATCTTCCGGTACGGTGTAGCTACATCCGTATCCTCCCCTGCGGTGACGGAGAGGTGGAGGAGATCCTGCATGGCCTGCCCGACGTTTTGTTTGCAGAGGACGAGACTGACATATTTTTAAAAAAATTTGAGGCGATCAGTAATTTATTAAATGAGGAAACAACAGAGGCCAAACTGCAGGTCAACGCCTTGCTGCTGGAGATCATCTGCCGCTGCCTGCATTTAGCAGGCAACACCCATCCCCACAGGTCTCCCGATGCAGGGGATCGGATCACAAAGGAGGCGGTGCAATATTTGGATACGCATTTTACCGAGGACTGCTCCCTTCAAGCTCTTGCCAAGGCAGTTCACCTCTCCCCCAATTATCTGCACACTTTATTTCATCAAAAAACAGGGATGACCCCTTATGAATACACTCTAAAAAAACGCATCGAACGGGCAAAGCAGCTTATCCGCGCGGGTGAATATTCCCTTTCAAGAATTGCAGAGGAAACAGGCTACTGCTCCCAATCTCATTTCAACAAATCCTTCAAAGCCACGGTGGGCATAACACCTACGGAATACCGTCGTTCTGTTCTTGAGGAATATTAAAAAAGACGGGCGCATTTAAGTCACACTCTTAAAGACGAAAAAAAGCTGTGTAGAATTTCTACACAGCTTTTAATTTTCCAAGCCTTTAGGATATCCCCTTATAAAAAAGGCAGAAACAAAAAAACGTTTCTGCCTTTTTTATAATCATAGGAAACCCTTTTTTGGATTATAATGCTAAATGCAAATTAGAAATTATATCCTCGGGTAGCATTGCATAGTGTCCCATATTTTCTGCAGTATAGGCGGCCGCTTTCGAATGAATCCATACTCCTGCCCGGGCAGCATAACAGGCATCCAGTCCTTGTGCAAGGAGTCCTGCAATCAAACCTGCCAGAACGTCACCACTCCCCCCTTTTGCAAGGCCGGGATTAGGTACGTTTAATAGAAATTGGGCCCCGTTCGGTGCTGTTACGATCGTGACTGAATCCTTGAGCACCAGCACAACGTTATTATCTGCGGCATATTGGCGACTAAACAAAAAACGATCGCTTAAAACTGCATCAATCGACATCTGACACATATTTGCAAATTCACCGATATGAGGTGTCAAAACCGTAGGTGCACATCGTGATTTCAACACATCTTTGGTTACATAATATAATCCATCTCCGTCAACCACGGTCGGGACATCTATTTGCAGCGCACAGCGAATCACGTCCTCAAGTTCCTCAAACCGCCCCATTCCGCTTCCCAGCAAAATCGCCGTCGGTTTGCGTTTTTTTGCATACGCAGCAAGAATATCACCGGTAGATTTTAAATGAATCCCATCCCGATTTTCCGGGCAGGAAACAAGAATTGCGCTGAACACTTTTGCCGCAACCGGCGCATAAATGCTTTCCGGTACAAAAGCAGACACGATTCCGCAACCACTCCGTAAAGCAGCAAGAGTCGACAACGAAGCCGCTCCTTGATATTCTCTGCAGCCCACCACAGCAAAAAGAGTGCCGGCAGTCCCCTTGTGCAAGTTGTGTGCCTTAACCGGCAATGAAATCGTATCAATTGTTTCGGCCAAAAACGGTGATTGCTTGATAATTTCTTTAGAAAGGCCGATTTGTTTGACCACAATTTCTCCGCAAAAATCACGACAGTTCGGCAAAACGTGACACACTTTTAAAATTTCAAACGTAACCGTAAAATCCGCCATAAAACTATTTACAGATACATCTCCACAATCACAGGCAATGCCGCTGGGAACGTCGATTGCTACCCGAACCGCATTACGTTGTTGATTTACTGTAGAAAAAACTTCCTGAATCTCGGGCGCAAGATCGCCACGAAACCCAGTGCCAAAAACCGCATCAACATAAACCGAAGCGGCCGGTACCGTATCTACTGTTTTGACTTCCTTACATAGTTTATCAAAGTAATGCGCTGCATCCGGAGAAAATTGATTACCGCATAGCAACATTACCGTGACACTTTGAAATATTGGCACCAGCAGCCTTGCCAAAGCAAATCCATCACCTGCATTGTTTCCGCAACCGCATAAAATACATACGCTATCACGAACGTTGGTTTTTTCCACAATGGTTTCATATACGGCGCGAGCGGCATTTTGCATCAGCGCAAGTCCATCAGTGCCAGACTGAATCGTCAATCTGTCTATTTCACGCACTTGTCGAGCTGAACAAATTTTCATAAAAAATCACCTTTTAAATAAACACCTTGCTTCTTGCCAAAGTCTGAATGCTATTCAGCATCACTTCGTTCGGTTCAAAATGTACGCATATCTTCTTTCCGTTTTTATCCTTCAACACCCATACATAATAATCTGCACCGGTATTTGAAAGAAACACGTGTTTTTTAGCATCTTTTGCCAAATCACCAAGATGCTCGCGATCGCTGCTTTTTGCCAAAACCAAAGTGTCGTTTACCTGACAGGTAAGCATTTCTTTTCGCTTGCTTTTGTTGGAGATTTTCGCAAAGGAAACCTCGTTGGTCACAAAAATGTACTCCCACTCAATATAAAACCCCATAAACATATTATAGGATAAGTACACCAAACCGACAACTGCCGCAAAAACAAACACCTTATAAAGCGGCGGAACGTTTGTCATAATCAGCAAAATCGCCAACATTAACGGTAAAATCGTTAAGATAAAACGTTTTGCCTGCGATTCAAAATTCATACGTTGTACTACAACCTGCTCAATATAGCTTTCCATCTATATGCCTCCGTTTCGTTAGAACAATCAGTTTATTGTACCACATCTTTGTCCAAGAATCAATTTTAAAGTCATTTATTACAAAGATGCAATTCTCTGATGAATCATATCCTCATAATACTGATTTGAATGCTTCATCACTACATAGTTATGCAAACCGTTTTCACCTTGTATAAAATGATTCTCACCGGTTACCGCATCTACTGAAGCAGTCCCCGAAACAATGTCATATCCGGCTTCCTGCTCGTTACCGATAAGGGCCATCAGAACCAGCATCGGATCCCACGAGCTTCTCCCCTGATACGAACCATGATCGCATAAAACGGAATATAACGGATCATCTTTTTTCAATATGCCGCCGGTAATTACATCCTTACCGACCTCCCAGCCCAAAAAAGACACTTCGACCGGGCAAAACTCGCAGAAATAATGCGCAGCTTTTCTGGCACGATCGTTGCGAGCGAAATTGTTTTCTTTGCCGCCGTCTTCGTCCCATTTGCCTGCCATCACCCAAATTTTGGATACCTTGGACTTAATCAGTTCCATACCGGTCAAAGGTGAAATCTCATCCGATTCACTTTTCAAAACGTCCGCAATGACCTGCAAAAAGCCAATTTCGATTATTTCCAATTTATCGGCACTTTCAGACAAAACCTGTCTATACAATTTTACGGCATCAACGGCATCGCTGTTGGAGTGATATTTCCGACTGAGGGCGGAAAGGCGTTTTTGATAGGGTGGATGACCACCAAAATCAGTGGCCTCAACATCTATGCCCAAAGGAATGTCACAAATCCCTTCCGTAATCAAAAAGCCTTCTAAGGACGAAACCGAGTGTTCCATACAGGCATTAATTCCAATGCCCTTCAATGCTATCTGCCCGGAACGGTGGGCGCGCGCCAACAAACGAACAGCCACTGCATCGTCGCAATCCGTCCACCAATCTGTTCCCAAAATAAATTCACGCATAATTTCACCTCAATAAAAGTATACCACTTTACCATTCTTTGTGCAATAGATGTTCATAATGTTTACCATTATTCAACAAATTATCAAAAAGCTTACAAAAGAAAAACCGACTTGTAAAAACAAGTCGGTTTTGGAGCTGCTGATCAGAGTTGAACTGACGACCTCATCCTTACCAAGGATGCACTCTACCTACTGAGCTACAGCAGCACAGCGAGGTTTATTATACAACAAACTTTTGGAAAAGTCAATAACTTTTCTCTTTTTTTGTCACATATTTTCAAAAATAATTTGGAGCAAAATACAGATACTAATCATGAAATCTACTAAAGGAGGAAATTGTATGAATTGCAAAGCAAACAAGTCTATTGGATGCACTGTCACCCAGTGTGCCTATCACTGCAACGGAGAAAACTATTGTTCTTTGGAAAAGATCAGTGTAGGCACGCATGAGGCCAATCCCAAAAAGGTTGAGTGTACCGATTGTAATTCCTTTGAACCCAAAAGTTCTTGTTGCAAGTAAGAGAAAAAGCAGAATGTTATCAAACATTCTGCTTTTCAAATTTCCGCAAGATCTCTTTCAAAGTTTCGGCTGAGCAATGCAAATTCTTTTGTTCAACATCAGACAACGGAATATCCAGCATCTGCTCCACACCGTTCTTACCGACGATACAAGGCAAGCCTAAACAAACACCTTTCAATCCATAATGACCATCTGTCAGCGACGATACCGTAAGCACCGAACGCTCATCTCGCAAAATTGCACGCACAATACGGGTCGCACTCATAGCAATGGCATAATAAGTGGCGCCCTTCGCTTCAATAATATGATAGGCACTGTTTTTAACCCTATCAAACAATTGATAAAGATCCTCCAGACCTCCGGTACGTCCGCAAATACGACAATATTGATCTAAATCGATTCCGGATACATTGGCGCTGCTCCAAACGGGCAATTCACTATCACCGTGTTCACCCACAATAAAGGCGTGAATGTTTCGCATATCGACGCCCAAGCGCTCCCCTAACAAAAACTTAAATCTGGCAGTATCCAGTACCGTACCTGAGCCGATTACCCGGTTAGCAGAAAAACCGGACAGCCCCAAGGTAACATACGTTAAAATATCAACCGGATTGGACAAAATCAGCAAAATACAATCTCTGTTGTATTTTATGATATTGGGCACGATCTCAGCAAAGATTTTCGCATTTTTATCAACCAGATCCAGCCGGCTTTCACCTTCTTGCTGTCCGGCACCCGCAGCGATGATTACGATCGCGCTATCAACCAAATCACAATAATCTCCGGCGTAGATCTTAAGCGGCGATGCAAAGGGCATACCGTGCGCAATATCCAGCGCTTCCCCTTCTGCTTTTTTTCGATTTACATCGATCAGTACAATTTCAGAAAATAAGCCATCCTTAGCAAGAGTATACGCTGTTGCCGCGCCTACCGATCCACAGCCAATAATTGCACACTTATATTTGTTTTGCAGCATAATATTTCTCCTTTCGGCAATATTATGCCCAAAACGCCTCATTTATGTTGACAGCAGCAAGAAAAATACCCCTCCAAATTTACAACATACTGCTCATCCTTAAGCTCGAAGCGCAACAGTTTTGCCAACTGCGCATAAGACAATGGCAAAGTAACACTTTTAACGCCTCGATATTCCATAATACTGAGAATCGCCTTGCCTAAGCCTACTGACAAATCCAAATCATCGTTCATCTCAAGCCAGAATATCTGACCGCATTCACCATCAATTTTAAAAATAGCTCCGTCGCCAATATGATCCGTTTGATCATAAACAGCAATAATTGACAGACCTTCTTCATATTCGATCTGAGCCTTGCGACAAAGGGCGATTCGATCCTGTTCATTTTTAACAGTTAAAATTTGTATCATCCAAAACTCCTTCTCCGTTAAAACACGGAATAAAACTTTCCTGCTGTGTTCCCTCTTCTTGAACGAAAGCATTACGAATGCCGATAGACAAAGCGTAATCAATCAAACGATCATATTCTTCCGTGCTGACACAACGGTTTAATTCCTCAAATGGCAACCGTTCAATTGGTGTATATTGATTCATAATACTCAATATCACGTCATCACCAAATGAATTATAGACCAATTTCAAAACGTCTTTACTGTTTTGTAATTGCCCGGGTAATACTAAATGTCGCACGATCACACCTTTCAAAAGCAGACCCTCATCATCAAATACAGGTCGTCCGGTTTGTCGCACCATCTCTTCGAGCGCACGAAACGCAACCGTCGGATAATCCGAAACCCGGGAATACTTTTGAGACAACTCACAATCCGCATATTTAAAATCAGTCAGATAAACCATAACTGTTTTTTCCAGTCTCTGAAGGGTTTCGATCGTTTCGTATCCGGAGGTGTTATATACGATTGGTAACTGCAGGCCGTGATTTACGGCAATTTTGACAGCATCCATAATCTGTTCGGCATAATGGGTCGGCGTAACAAGATTAATATTGTGTGCGCCATCCCTTTGGAGTCGGAGCATAACGTTTGAGAGTTGCTCCGTCGATATGTCTATACCATCACAATTTCGACTTAACGTCTTATTTTGACAATAAACGCATCCCAAGTTACATCCCGCAAAAAATATAGTTCCCGACCCACGTTTTCCAGAGATACATGGTTCTTCCCACTGATGCAATGAAGCGCGACCTACGCGAATCAAAGAACCATACACTTTGCAGTAGCCGGGTGCTTTTGTTCGATCAATTCCACATTTTCTCGGACATAGCGTACAGTTACTGATCATAGTTTCCTCCCTCCCGTCCTTTTTCATCATTATAGCACTACATCCAAAATTTTTCCAGTAAAAAACAAAAAGCGACGAAAAACGTCGCTTTTTGTTTTTAGAATGTTAACCAACGATACCGGCACGAGTGATCGATTCTGTAAATTTCTTTTGCAGAGTGATAAACAGAATAAACAAAGGTGCAATGTACAGTACCAGGCCGGCACGCCAAATCGGGAACAATTCATTTTTATTTGTTCCGGCAAATTCACTATCCGTTGCCGTAAGGCGAGACCGCATATTGTCCATAACATAGGGCAAGGTATCCAACTCAGGCATGAACAACGGAATAGTATAATAGTCGTTCCAATACCATACCAGACAGAACAGAAATACCGTAGTAAAAGCAGGTCCGGCATTGGGAACCAGAATCTTGATGAACGTACCGATCGCACCGCAACCGTCGATGCAAGCAGCCTCTTCCAATTCTTTGGGGAAACCGCTAAAGAACTGACGGTAAATAAATACGAACAGTGCGCTACGAATACCGGCTGCAAAAGCAGCGGGCAAGATAACGGACCAAATGGTGCTGGTCAAGTCAACGTACGGTGCAGGCATAAGACCAATGCTATTCATACCGGTGAACATAGCCAGCGGATCAAAATAGCGGAAGCTTACGTACAGAGTAATGTTGATGGTTTGCGGAGGAACAATCATGGTAAAGATCAACAAAACAAACAGCAAGCCCTTACCACGGAATTTAAACCGCGCAAAACCATATCCGGCCAAAGAACAAACGATAACCTGCAAAATGGTAGGCCAAACTGCAGTGTTAAACGTATTGACCAAAGCGGTACCATAATCCATAAAGTCCCAAGCTTCGAAGAAGTTATTGATCGTAAAATGCTTGGGAATCAAGATGATAGTGGAATCGTAAACATCGATCGGATCACGAATAGCCCAAGAAATACAGAAGATCAAGGGATACAAAACGATATAGCTCAAACCGATCAAAACAACTGCAACTGCAAGGCCAACTACAATCTTGCCCAGAATGGCAAGAATGGCACGACGGTCAGTAGTCTTACCTTTTTCAGACTTGGTAACCTGATGCTTAATAGATTTAATAAGACTCATTTCAATATCCCTCCTTTACTCGTTATTCTTTACGAGCACTTTCTGCAGCAAGACGTAGATTACAGCAATGATTACAAAGATAACCACGAAGTACATCCACGACATTGCAGAAGCGGTCGAAAAGTCGAACTGGTTGATCTTGGACTGAATTAACGTCAACAAAACGTTATCGTTGCTGGAGAACGAGTCGATGATCGTGTAAACAACGTTTACAACGATGATAGGAGCAACACTGGGGAACGTGATCATCCAGAAGGTTTCCCAAGCGGTAGCACCCTCAACATCAGATGCCTCGTACAAAGAGGGAGAAATTCCCTGCAAAGCAGCCAAGAACAAAAGAATCTGAATACCGGAATCCCAAACGATGTTAAAGATTCGATTGGAAACCTGTGTCATATACTCCAAAATGCTTTCGGGCAAACCGGAATTCTGAAGAATTTCAGTTGCGTCGGTCACCTCAAAGAGGATACCGCCGGCGATATCACCGTCCATAACTTTAGAAGCGTCAGACTCTGCGTTAAATGCCTTCATAACAACACCGGTGGTAACGATAACAGGCAAGAAGAAAATTGCACGTGCTACACCACGACCGATAAACTTACGATTCAACAGTACAGCAACAAACAAACTGAAAACGATTACAACAGGTACGTTAACGAGCAGATCACCCAAAGTAGTGGACATTTTCTGGATAAAGTCAGCATTTTTGAAAGCATCCAGATAGTTTTGGGCGCCTGCCCAAGTGGTAGCGTAGTTGTTGAACAAATCGATCTTTGAGAAAGAGAAGTTCAGCGACATCAGCAAGGGCTGCAGGAAGAAGAACAAGAAGCCCATAAACCAAGGAAGGACAAACATAAAGCCCACAAATCCCTGACGCTGTTCATAGGAAATGCCGCCGCGCTTTTTCTTGAATTTGGGAAGAGAGGGATCAACCTTCTTCTTTTTCTTCTTTTCAGCATCGATATCAACTTTTCTTTTAGAAGCTTTAATCTTCAGTTTTTGCGTTTTCTTAGCAATTTTAAGACGACGCTTTCTGAGCTTTTTTGCTTCTTTACTCGTAGGAGCAAGTGATTTTAACTTTTCATCGATCTCAGCAAATGCGAGATCTCTGGCAGCCTCAAGTTGAGCAACATCAATTTTCTTGGCCATTATTTGTCACCTCCTACTACAACAAAATCGTTGGCCGCAATCTTAACACCGTTATGAGTTGCGTCCTTTTCACCATAGTTAACAATTACCTTCACGCCGTTATCAAAGGTGGTAACCTTCAACGTTTCGGAAACGATTTGATAATCGGTAATGGCAGCTGTACCAACAGCATCATATACAACATCAAGTCTCTTATAAGCATCGACGATCTCTTCGCCAAGCAGAGAGTACTGAGTTGAATAATAATAGTTATAAGACGTATCCTTCAGGTTGCTGGAAGACTCATACGACAAAACAGCGTACAGACCGGCACCGACCTGAGCAGATCGAAGAATCAAATCTTCCTTCTCGGCACTTAAGTTAAGAGCGGGACCGGAAATGCGAGTCAAACCACGCAATGCAATGTGATAGAACGGAACCTCGGTTTCGGCAAAATACATATGGCTGCTGTACAAAGGAGCATCCGTAACATTGTTTGCCGAAGGGAACACGTAAGCGTTACCGTTACCGGTAGAAACAATACCGTCAGTCTTTTCTGCGGTATTGGTGAAGACCTGAGTAAAGTCAGCAACGGTCTGATCACGGGTGGAAACATCTTCTGTATTGTACGCAGGATAGGGTTCGGAGCCAACGCTCTCAAACGAGAAGTTTTCAATACCAACGCCGGAAGCGGCATCAACAAATTCACTGGCAACGCTCAGCATTGCGGTCGGATGGAACAAATAGTGAGGTTCACGGTTCTTATCAACACGGTTTACAGAAATGATAAAGGGGAACATTGCTGTAGGAGCCAAGTCCAAACCATAAACAGTAGAATTAAATTTCTTATACTTACCGGAAGCGGTATAGTAATGAACCAAATCCACGTCAAACATCAACGGAACGTCGATGCTATCTGCGGTTTCGAGCAAAGCATTTGCCGCTTTTTTGCCGCCCAGCTTCTTTTCGGGGTTAAAGGTCGTGCTAACAGCACTTTCCAAACCGCCGCTATTCCAGCCAAGCATACCGCAGATCATGTTATCTACACCCTTATCATCCAGATCAGTCAAAATTTCACCGGCCTGATCAAAGGTGGTCATCGTATCAACACCGGTATAAGGGAAACCAAGAAAATGCTTGGTTCTCTTGTAGGCGCCGATCATCGTAACGTTCATAGGAACGCCGGCATCCTCACTCAAAGGAGCCATACCCAGGTCATTGATCAAATACTGACGATACTTTTTGGCCATGCCCACGTAATTAGCGTCATTGCCAACCAACGGGTAAATGCGGATCTTCAAATTTTCAGGCAACTCGTCGGAATAGTAAACACCGGCACCGGTATTACCGGTGGAGGTACGACGGGTCTGAGAATTACGAATCGTAACGGTGGGATAAACAAAGTTATAACTGTTCAGCATACCGGAATTGTACGCCTTCAGCATAACGTTGGATTCGCATTCAGTAATGATAGCAAGAAAACCATTGTCATTTTTCTTGACACCATATATAGGCAAGCGAACACCCTCAGTCAGATCACGGCCGTAGTTGTATTCGTTAATTGCCGCCTTTGCAGTGGGATCCTCACCATAGATCCAACCGTTATAAACGTCAATATTGGACAGGTTTTGATTAAACTTCATCAACGAGCCCATACCGTCAGGCAACAGCAGATAGCCCTGATCTTTCGGGTTACCGGCAGCAAAAACCTGCATCAGACTTACGGTCAAAACACGAGAATCAGACATTTCGTTGATACAATCGATCAGCAATTCGACTTCCAGATAATCATCCTTCAGCGTGAACATAACAGGAATGATAAAGAAAGAAGAATCGGAATCAAAGAAGTAAGAAACAATCTGACTATCGCCAAACTTTTCGGTAATGATTTTAGCATCGAGAGAAGTAACTTCGATGGTTTTAAAAGAAGAGGTAATAAACGAAACGCCTAAATGAGAAGAAGCAATACGCTCAGTCTCACTGTTCGCTACATTGTCCTGCTTACGATCCTGGGGGTTAGAAAACAAAGAGGTGTTATTTCTCTTATCAAGCAGAGCATATTCGCCGCTCAAATAATCGAGATACAGTGCCAGATTTTTGTTTTCAGAAACCTTGGTATAGGAAGCAGGGATGGCTTGCGTACTGGAAGACTGGAATCTGGAAGGATCTACCTTCTGCTTGATACCGCCGGATTCCCCTTCGCCGCCTTCGGATTCGGTTTCAGTGGTGGCAGGGCCATCACCTTCAGCCTCCTCCTCATCTGCTGCAAAAGCAAACATAGAGAACATTGAAACGCACATAAGAAGTGCCAGGAGCAAAGATAAAAGTCTGTTAAATTTTTTCATTTTATACTCCTCCTTCCTATGCTATGGTTCTCATGACAATCTCAGTATAGATCGTCATTACAAATACTGCCAACTGCTGAATCAAGATAACAAACAAATAAATCAAGAAGAAAATAATTGCCATTGCTACCACAGAAAACAGCATACACAGAATCGTTTTACCCATTGTGTAGTTATGCAATCGCTTCATCGAGAAGGTCAGCATAGCAATGAACCATATCCAAGCACACGCATTGACCATGTTGATGAAAACGTATTCATCCGTTGTAACCACATTGGAAAAAATCGTATCAAAAATTCTATATATCGTGAGAGGCGTCAGGCAGTAACAGGTGTAAACGTAGATGTCTACCATTCTACCCTCGCCTTCCAGCAAGGTACACAGTGCCCAGTTTCCAACAACGTACAACAGTACAAGGAAGCAAGAACGCATCAAAACATAGAACAGATTGAAATCTTCAGCCTTAGCAGAATTAAACAAAAAGCCTTTTGCAACGGTTACAATAATTTCGGACAAGGTGAAGAGGAACAGAAGAACGGTGGCCCAAAACACAGAACCATTACGCTTTTCTTTCATTTCCTCAACCGTGTCAATGGGATGAGTCAGGATCAATAACGGATTTTTCTTAACCTTTTCACGTTCGTAAAGACGTACGCAAAAATCTTTAATTGCACTAAAAAATTTCATTATTGATCACCTCCCTTTTTTGCTTTAAGACGAGCCTTGATCTGCTTACCATATTTTTTCCAGACGATCAGCAGGATCAACAAAACAACGATAATGGTAACAACCCAGGTGAAGTTACTTCTGATTACATCGTCACGATACAATTTGTAAGTTCTGGAATAATTGTTGCGGTCATTGCCAAGTTTAAACTCATCCAATGCTTCCGCATAATTACCACGCAAATAATGTACCTTACCAAGACCGATATGTGCAAGTTCGGAATTGGCATCGTATTTCAGTACGTTTCTCCAGGGCTCTTCAGCCAAATCGTATTTACCTTCGTTATACAGGCTGACAGCTTCATGCAACTGTTCACCGAAATCAGACAGTTTGAAAACAGTGATCGAGCCGGTACCGGCATCCAATACAACAGTCTTATCCCCTAATTTGATGATTGCAGATGGGCTGACAAGCAGACCATTCTGAACCTGATTGATCTGATTACCCTTATTACCGTAAACAAAAATCAGGTTACCTTCCTTGTCGTACTCAAAAACACGACCAAGATTGGTATCAAGTAAAGTGAAGAAACCATCCGAATCAAGACAAACGTCGTTAAATACGTTACCCGCGCCGGAGGTTGAACGAGTGATCAAGTCACCGTAGTTTGCAGACAAAGCGGCGGTCTTTTTACTGGTACTCTTCTGTGCAGGATCCAAAATATTGGTACCCTGGAAGTTCAGTTTATACATCTCGTCCGTGGATTTTTCGTTTGCAGCAATCATTGTGTAAACGAAACCATTATCATCAACGGACATATTGGCGAATTCACTGGGAACATAGGTGGCAAAGTAAGCGTCTACGCTATCGCCACCGATAACACGGTAGATGTTTCTCCAATAAATATTCAAATAGTCGGTAACAGAAAGTTCAACCTCAGGAGCGCCAAAGAATCTTACAAACGACCCCTTGGTATCAAACTCCATAATACCGTCGGTACAACCCTTGGAGATAACAAAGATCGAACCATTGATACCAATACCCAGCTTTTGAGGACGATAAACGAAAGCGTCGTCAACAAACTCTTTAGGAGGAGCACCGTAAATCAAATGCACCTGACCGTTTGTGTCAAACTTCAAAACACGGAAGCTGTCGGGGTCGCAAAGATAAATAAAACCTTCCTTGTCAACGCAAAGACCGTTTGCATTGATAACGTTCAGCGGTTCCCCGTTCAAACCGATAAACTTATCAATGATTTTAATCAGTTTGAAGTTGGAATCCATAATGATAACACGAGAGGTAGCGCCTGCACCACCACTGTCAACCACAAGAATTCGGTTATCCTTGGTAATATACATATCCAAGGGATTAACAAAAGACTCCAGGCCGACGTCAGAACCATAAATGATCTTTTCGGGAACATAGCCAGAAGGACCGTTTACGATTTCGCCATAAAAGTCAAAGTTGTAACCGGTGTAAGGAATATAAGCAAATGCACCGGTTGTGATCAGCATACTTACAAGAATAACGGAGATCAGGAGTACACTCAGCTTTTTAAATTTTCTATTCATATGTAACTCCCCTCCTTAACCCTTAATACCGGCATGCGACATCGTCTTAACCGTATTACCTTGTGCAAAGATGAAGAATATAATTGCAGGAATCATCATAATGACAGAAGCCGCATACGCTTCACCGGCACGGCTGACACTACCAACGGCTGTGATCTGGCTCAAAGCAGCGGGCAGGGTTTTCAGCGTTTCAGTATATATATAGGAAGAAGATGTTGCGTTCCAGTTACGTTGGAATGCAAAGATGGCAAGAGTCAGCCAAGCGGGTTTGACGCAAGGCATAATGATGTTCCAAAGAATTGTCCATTCACTGGCACCATCAATTTTACAAGCCTCAATCATAGCAGTGGGAATTGAATCCATATTCTGTTTCAAAAGGAACACACCCATCGTGGCACCGATTTCGGGCAACCAATATGCAAAATAAGTATCAATGATGCCGAGGTAAGCCATCACCAAATAGGTAGGAACTTCAAGAACAGCGGAGTGGAACAACAAAGCCCAAACTACGATCTGGAAAATGATTTTCTTACCGGGGAATTGGTTCTTTGCCAAAGGATAGGCGCACATTGCGGCGGCAAGAATGTGAATAACCGTACCAACAATCGTATTCAACACAGAGTTAAATACGTATCTGGAAAACGGAACCCAGGAAGAAGACGTGAGATCAAACAACTGTGTAAAGTTTGAAATCGTGGGGTTTTTAACAAAAAACCGAGGCGGGAAAATGAACAATTCGTTGTAAGGTTTAAACGCCTGCAAAACCGCATAAATCAACGGCAGAGACATCAGCAAACCGTAAACCAACAACAACAAATAAGTTGTGATATCGCCCATAATGGCGATTTTATTTCTTCTAAGTTTTGACATAGTTCTTTTTCCACCTCCTTAATCATCAGAATATCTCTTAAGCAAGAGATTAACAATTGCCTTAAAGCCAAGCATCATCAAGAAGAGGATGACCGACAAGGCTGCGGCGTAACCCATTTCGAAACGAGTATGTGCAAAGTCGGAAACGTGCAACACAATGGTATGAGCTGCATAGTCGACAGACGGGAAACCAACCAGTGCCGAAGAAATACTACCAACTGCAAATGCGCTGGAGATCTGCATAACAGCACTAAACATCAACGAGGGACCCATCTGCGGAAGAATGATGTAAATCAATTCCTGGAATCTGTTTCTGACACCGTCGATTGCACCGGCCTCGTTCAATGCGGGATCCAAGCTCTGCAAGCCGGCGACCAACGCAAGGAAGCCGGTACCCAAGCTACACCACAACTGAACGATGATACAAATCGTAAGCATATAGTCTGTATCTTGTAGCCACTGAATCGGTTCAGAAATAACGTTGAGCTGAATCAGCGTAGAGTTCAGCAAACCGTACATATCGCCGGAAAAGATGTACTGGAAGATAAAGTAAATGTTTGCAAGTGTAGGTGCGTAGAACAAAACGGTGAAGAATGCACGGCCAAACGGCGGCAAATCGTTGATAAACCACGCAAACACAAAGCAGAGAATGTAACCAACCGGGCCGGTAATGATTGCAAACTCGATGGTGTTTCTCAATGCGATCAGGAAAACATCATCTTCGAGGAACATTCTCAAATAGTTATCCCAGCCGATGAACATCGGTGCATTGATGATGTCATATCTGGTAAAAGACAAGACAAAGCAAGAAACAACGGGAATAATAGTGAACAATGCAAAGAAGATCAAAAACGGAGCCATCAGAATATAGTTCCAATAGCCTTCCTTCATCTGACGCCACGTAAGGGACATCTTCTCAGAGAAGGATAATTTTTTCTTTTTAAGCAGTTCAAGTTCTTTTTCTTTTTTATTCAAAGCCGCTGCCATTAAATATCAGCCTCCTCCGGAATGGAGAAATTGTACTCTTGACGTTTTCTCCAAATCTCATTGTTAATTTGATCGTCATAATAGAACAGCATCTCGCGCTGGTTGCTGTAGTCGTTGGTAACTGCACGGAATGCGTTGGTTACCATACGGGATACGTAATAACCACCAATTACTTCGGGAATTTCCTTAACACTGGCTCTCTGCTCTTTAATGCTGACGGCGTGATCGTGATCCCAGCCGATCATATCAAAGGCTTCCAGATTGGCGGTGGTATAACGGGCAACAGGGCCGATAGCCATTTCTACACGCTTACCATACTGTGCAGCAATGTCAGCAGAAGTCCACCATTTAATAAAGGTCCAGGAATCTGCTTCCTCTTGCTGTCTCTTAGCTTCACTCTTAGCAATGCTCTTAATAATGATACTGGCGGTCAAACCGGAGGATTCTTCCGTACGGTTCAGCTTGCCGTTCTCATCCAAAGTGCCGGGAACGGGTGCCATTGCCCATAAGCCACGCAATTCAGGTGCAGACTCCTCAATAAAGGTGGCCTGAGAATAGGGCTGGAATGCCAGAGGCATTTCACCGCTTCTAAAGCGAGCATAGAAACTGTAGGTCAACGGAAAATCGTACATTCTGTAATAGTCGGTCCATTTAGTAAAGGCGTCAACTGCATACTGCTCAGTAAAGCAGGTTTTGGAACCGTCGGGAGTGTAGATCAAGCCGTCGTTCTGCTGAATCAAAGTAAAGAACATACCGCCACCGGTGTTTTGATTCAAACCAACGGTCATGTTGTTGGACTGAATTACGGGCAGAATTGCATCAAATTCATCCCAAGTGTTGGGAACCTTAATGCCAAGTTCAGCAAAAATATCTGTACGATAGAACATCATTTCGAAGTTCTGAGTCTCGGGCAGACCAAAGGTCTTGCTGTACTGAGTGCCATCCTCCAGCGTGGAAGTAAAGGTGTAAGGCGCCATCGCATACTTAGAGAAGCGTGCCTGTACGTCCTCGTAACCTTCCATATCTTGAATATCGACCAAGGCACCGCGGATACCAAGGTTGATCGGCTCGGTTCTGGAAACGTGAAGTGCAACGTTGGGGCCCTTACCTGCAATGATCGCCTTGGACAAAATGCCCAGAGGAACCAGAGAGATGTTAACACCGATATTGGTTTCGGGAGTAAAATAGTTGTCCGTCAATGTTTTCAGTGCAATTGCCTGGTCACGACCGGTACCAACCCAAACGCTGATAGCGCGCTCATCCTCATCGGCGGAGCCACCAACAGCAGTATAGTCATCAACGAAGGAAGAAATAAATCCTCTGATTTCGTGAGAAACACCCTGAATGAAGTTGCTCTTCTGAGGTTTCAGACCGGCTTGCGATCCGGCCAGGAAGAATCTGTCAATACAGAGAGGCTGATCACGAATGTCCAGCAGCCAGTTACCCAGAGTACTGATGTTATCCTTAAAGGTGTCCAAGCGGCTGGGAATGGAATAGGGCTTCTTAACGAAGTCTTCCATCTGAACAACCAGCGTGTTCAAAATCTCAGCATCACCGCCACCGTTACCATCATTCAAAGCGTCAACGTTCTGCTTTGTGGTTCTCATGGATTCGATAGCAGAGGTCATCATCGATTCCAAATCGGCGATTCTGGTAAACAGCTGATAGTCACGATTATTATCAGGAGTAATACCGGTGATCAGAACGATTTTTCTGTATATATAATTTAATTGGTAGATAATGCTCTCAACTTCGCGATAAGTATTGGACATTTCACCAATACTTGCCTCCAAAGAAAGCGTGTGTTTACCGGCAGTTAAATAGAACTTATAGTTCTCTTTTGTACCATCTTCCAGCTCACGGCCTGCAACCATATACTGGAAACCGGTTTTGTAATCAAATGCGATGCAACGAGCCTCAGCAAAGGGCACGACATCATCAATATAAAGGGTACGGTAAGAAGCCATACCACGTTGATAAGACTGTCTGTAACGGAAAGACAGTTCATACAAACCATCTTCAGGAACATCAATTGTCCAGTTGACGCGGTTACCGCTCTTCTGCCAGTTGGTACCACCCAAAGTATTATATTTGGTCGTGCTGATGCTGTAAGGTCTAACCAAAGCATCACTGCGGTCAAATGCCATCTGAATAATGGAGTCACTCTTGTCAACGAATTGTTCAGCTTCAACGGGCTCCAACTGAACAGCAGTATCTTGAGCGCCACTGTAAACAGCATTGTTAAGATACTCATCGTAAGAAATCATGGCACCTTCATTATGAAGAACCATAGAGTCAAGAGCAAACAAACCGTTTTCAACAATCAGGCTCAGTTTATGCTCACCGGCAGTGAGATAGAATTTGAAAGAATCCAAATATCTGCCTTCTGCATCAAACAGATCTTTGGAAACCCAACGAGAACTCTGAATCTGATTGGGCAGCAATTCATTACCGATACTGTCGGTAGAAATCTTGCCGTCGACCAACTCGTTGATCCAGACTCTCTTCAGGTTCAGCGCTGCCGCTTCCTCAAAAGGAGTTTTGCCATCGATCTTGACAGCAATCTCGATATCGTTGCCGTTGAGATCCTCGATGGGAAAATAATTCATCTTCAAAGCATACATACCGGTCGTGGGAACATTGATCGTATAATCAATCACACCCTCTTTTTCAATTACAGCAACGGTAGTAGCTTCCTCAAAAACAGCCTCACTTTTAACTTTTGCGGTAGCAGCAGCAAAAGCAGGGCCATCCACCTCAACGGTGGGAAGTATCATATCGTACTGCAGGTATTTGTCATAGTAATCGTTATACAGATTTTCTCTGACAAAACCGGTAAGATAACTCTCCGTCTCGGCGGAATCAGCAGATTGCTGACCGGCAAGATAGGAGTCATCGGCTCCGGTCGTTTCCCCGTCTGCAAATGCGACTACGGCCATCGACAGGCACATAATCAACACCATCATCAGACAGACAGAAGACCGAAACATTTTTTTGATTGCACTTCTGTTTGACATTGCGTTACCTCCAAACATTTTGATTACAAAACTAGATGGTTATTTTGCCGGTTCACCGGACTTTAGATTTGCAGGTTGAATAAAATCACGACGATAGAACAAAATAATACATCTTAATATTAATTAGTTTAACATATTATATAAACAAATTCAACAATTTATTAATAAAAATATACGATTTTTTTAATTTTTTTTGCCATTTTTCACGTTTTTTTACGGTAGAGAAAATTGCTTTTCGTCTCAATTTTTGTGAATATTGCACAAAAAAGACGCCTGCAAAATTTCTTGCGGCGTGTTTTTGTTTATTATGCACAAACGACAGATCAGCGATCTTGATTCAGAAGGTTTTGTTTGATATTCCAGAGTTTTTGAGATAAGTCCACATAATATTTATGCGGATTCTCAAAGCGTTTGACCTCATCCCAAAGTCGGTCAACCTCCGCAGCGCAGAACGCCCTGGATTCCTGTATCGAAGGCATATCGTATACCAATTTTCCCTTTTCAAAGATCGGACGGCAAAGCGGCACAGCGGTAAAATTTTCCACCCATTTTTTCTTCCAGATATGCACCGGATCAAACAGCAAAAACGGCTTACTTTCATCAATAGTTTCATCATATAAAGTAATAACGTCAGCAATCGCCTTTCCGGTTTCATTTGAATACAATCTATAGACCTTTTTGAAGTGCGGATTTGTGATTTTTTCGGCATTTTCCGAAATCTTGATCTTGGGAATAATTTCCCCATCTTTTTCAACTGCAGCAAGCTTATAAACACCGCCGAAAACCGGGTTACTTTTCGACGTAACAAGGCGTTCACCAACGCCGAACAAATCAATTTCCGCCCCTTGCAAAATCATCTCGCGAATGATGTATTCGTCCAACGAATTTGAGGCCATAATTTTACAATCCGGATACCCTGCTTCATCCAATTTCTTTCTGATTTTTTTAGACAAATAAGTAATATCTCCCGAGTCAATCCGAACAGCAACAGGACGCTTTCCAAGAGGAGCCAAAATTTCGTTGAAAACCTTGATAGCGTTGGGCAAACCGGAATTAAGAACACTGTATGTATCGATCAACAAAACACAGGAATCCGGATACACTTCCGCGTAGGTTTTAAACGCTTCGTACTCTGTATCAAACGTCTGCACCCAACTGTGCGCCATCGTGCCACTGCTTGGTACGCCGTATGCCATATCCGTCAAGACGTTTGACGTACCGCTACACCCTGCAATATACGCTGCGCGCGCCCCCAACACCGCGCCGGCATAACCCTGTGCGCGGCGTGCGCCAAACTCGGAAACCGCACGCCCTTGAGCAGCACGTACAATGCGGTTTGCTTTTGTGGCAATCAAAGACTGATGATTCATCGTCAAAAGGATCATCGTCTCCACCAGTTGCGCTTGCACAGCAGGCCCTCTGACCGTCAAAATAGGTTCTCCGGGGAATATCGGCATACCCTCGGGAACAGCCCAGACGTCACATTCAAATTTAAAGTTTTCAAGATATTGTAAAAACGCTTCGTCGAACATCTTTTTAGAACGCAAAAAATCAACGTCCTTTTTATCAAAATGCAACGTTTGCATGTAATCGATTATTTGCTGCAGACCGGCCGCGATCGCAAAACCGCCGTTGTCAGGAACGTTACGAAAAAACATATCAAAATATACCGTCTGTTCGCCCCTGTTTTTAATAAAATAGCCATTGCTCATTGTGAATTCATAAAAATCATTTAACATACACAAATTGAATTCTCGATCGAAAAACATAAGCTTTGCCTCCTGTTTTTTGTTAACTTACACAAGAATTATAACATTTTTTTATAAGATGTCAACAAACCAAACTCAATTCTTGCATTAAACAATAAATTATGTTAAAATGAATTATTACATTTTAATTTATGAAAGCAGGGACCTGAATGAAACGGAAGCAAATTCGAATTTTATTTGAAGAATTTTTCAAAAAGACCTATCAGGAGGCCTATGGCTACACGCTGGCAAAAACCGCTGACATGAGCGCCACTGCAGAAATTCTCAAAAACAGTTTCGCAGAGTTGTACAAAGGCTTCGATTCCAACGAGCAGCAAAAAAACGAGCGTACGCAATTATATCGCATTATTCAAAAAAACATCAACGTTTACACTGCATCTTTGGAGGAAACTCCGGTCGATAGCGGCAAAAAATACAAAAGATATAAATCCTTATTGGAAAAGGAGCTCGACGCAGAGATCCCCCCTGTTTTAAGTAAGACTGAATTACAGGGCAAATTACAGAATATTCTCAATTTTGTCGCCACCTATCCGTTGGAATATCGCCGAGCTTTTTATCTGCACTATCTGTTTGGCTTCGGATTTGATAAAATCGCCGCCGAACTTGGCATTGAGGTCGACGATGCCGGCAATTACGTTTATTTCTTAACAAAGGCCATTCGTACCGAATTGACCAAAGGACAAGTACAGGAGAACTGATATGTTATTACGAGAACTTTTATCTGCGCTCAATACCCAAATCAAACCGGATCCCGCAACTACGCTGAGCGAAATTGTGCAACAGGCAGATACTGCCAGAAACAGGAAAAACGGGTTGCTTACAAAATGGATCTCCTTTGTCGCCATTTCCTTGCTGATTTTAACCGGATTGGGATGGTACACCTACAATTATTTTAGATTTGATAATTCGAACAATTTATCCGGTGATACAGCAATTCTTAGTCCCATCACATATGTATCCGCCGATATGCAAGGACAGCAAGGCGTCGCGTGCAATACGACCCTTACCGTAATCACAAAAGAAAGCATGAGCGCCAAACAGTTGGAGGAACACATTTCCCTGTTTCCCGAGGTTTCATACTCCATCAAGAAAAAAGGCACGAACCGATTCACCCTCAGCTTTGACGAGCCCTTGCAAAAAAATGCCGGTTACACCGTCAACTCTCTTGTTGACAACGCCACCACCTTCCGTTGGTCGTTACAAACCGAAACAGCATTTGCCATTGATTCATATTTTCCTCAAAACCACGCTGACGATATTGACCGTAAAGCCGCAATCAACGTAACCTTCACAGAAAGCGGTGTCAACGCCTTCCAGGAATATTTCAGTATTTATCCCGAAGTCGAAGGAACCTTTACCCACAAAGGCCGCATCTGGACATTTACGCCCAAAGAAGCACTGCTCCCCTACACCACGTATACCGTCACAATCGATGGCTCCATTTATGGTAACGAGGAACATGCTTTAGGCAAATCCACCACCTTCAGTTTCACTACCGGCGCAGGAGACAGCGATCGGTATATTTACGTCAAAAAGAACGCCTTTGACATTGCAAATACGTTTTCAACAACACAAGCCCCCAGCGTAACCATCGGCGCAAAAGGAACCACTACGACAACTGCCGACGTAACGCTGCACAAATTACCCGACTCCGACACCTATCTTGAATTGCACAAGAAATATGGCCACGACACCGTTTTGTCCTCCGCCATCATTACCGATGTCAAGCGTGGAGACAGTACGGTATATGCACAATTCTCCGTCTCGGCCATCCCCGACCCACTGATAAAAGACACCTACTATCTTAATTATCCCAAGGAACTGGAAACCGGCTATTACGTCGCAGAAATCCTGTGGAATGAACTGAAGTGCTATCAATTGCTTCAGTCACACGACTTGGCGGTTTACTGTTCTTTCAACAATGATACGCATACGTTCTGGATCAACAGCACGCAAACCGAACAGCCTGTTTCCGGCGCAAAAATCAAAATAGGCAATACCGGTGCGCAAACAAATGATTTGGGTCTGGCCACGATCAAAACCGAGAGCGACGAACGTTACGCCTATGCAACGATCAATGCCAACAACTTGCTCCCGTACATCCTTTGTTGCGAAACACCCGCTTCGTCTGCCGGCCCGCAAAATATGTTCAACGCCTTCCTGTACAGCGACAGCACACGTTACAACGTTGACGACACCATCACTGTTTGGGGAACAATCAGCAAACGTTATAGTGATGCAGACGAACCTGTGGCCTCTCTCGTTTTCAGCCGCGATATCGAAACTATGGAAGTAAATATTACCGGCGGCGCATACACAGCTGAAATCCCGCTTGAAAACATCAAGCCCGGCGCACTGACCATCAACTTAAACATCAACGGTACCGTTGTATCCAGCAAAAACGTCACTGTTACTTCCGAGGATGACCGTGCACACACCGTTTTGCTGAATACAAATAAAAACGCATATCTCCATGGCGAAAACGTCACCGCCACGGCAAAGGTTTTCTACAACAATGGCCTTCCCGCCGCAAACCTCAGCGGCAAGTATAACACAGATGTAGCGGTAACTACCGATAAAACCGGGACAGCCGGCACTACCTTTGCTGCAAATTACGGTGCAGGCATTGCAACCGATCCGCTTTCCAAATGTGCTCCCACATTATTTACAACGGAGTTTATCTACGGTGTAGAGGAAAACAATGTCACATCTCCGATTCTTGTTTTCAACACTGACGAATACATTTACGGAACCGTCAGCAAAAAAACACCCATCGGTTGCACCCTGGATATTCAAACCGGAAAAATCGATCTGCAAAAGCTGAACGCGCTGTCTGATGCGGCTTTTAAAAAGACTTGTACAGATCTCTCAACAGCCGACTACGCCGGTGAACCTACGACAAAAGACGTCACCATTGAAGTTCACGACGTTTCCTTCGAACGCAAGCAAAGCGGCACGTATTACGATACCACCAGCAATAAGGTTCAGCTGAAATACAGCTACACCGAAAAAGATACCGTTGTTAAAACGCTCCCCGTCACAACAGCAGGTGGCAAATTAACACTTAACGATCTTTCCCTTCCCACCGCCAGTGGCTATCGATATCTGAAGCTGATCACAAAGGATTCCGCAGGACGCGAATGCGTATACACCTGTTACGTTGATCAACCCGTAAATCACGATGCAAAAGCATTTAAATTCGAATGCCCCACACAGGCTGCTTATAACGAAGTGATCAGTTTAAAGGTTTATGATCCCTCGGCAAAACAAGCGCTGAAGGATGGCAATTTCATTTATCATTTAAATAATGGTAAGGGCAGCAATTCGTTTGTCACCGAAGAAAACAACGCTTCCTTCACATATACAACCGATCTCGGAGCAAAAATCGGCATCTCCGGCGTTTATTTCAGCGGACAGCACTATTTCTCCATTGAACCGACAACACTGGAAAGATCCGACAAAACCAGCCTTTTGACCGCCACTGTTTCTGCAGAAAAAGAAAGCTATCAACCGGGAGAAAAAGCCAAACTGACCCTGCAGGTCAACGACCCTGACGGAAAGCCGGTCAAAAACGCGCCCTTTGCATTCAACTTAACAACCGCCAATAGCGCCGTTCTTTCCGGCACAGCCGTATTGAACGATTTGACGCAAAGCAGCATTTCTGTCCCGGTTGCAAACGTTGCTGTTGAAACGAGCGAGGCCGACAAGGATGCCGTAAACGATCAGCTGGTATCTGTTGGCTTTGTCAGTGGCAAAACCGACAAAAACGGCACCGCAGTCATTCAGATCACCGTTCCGGAAGAAAACGACCAATGGATCGGGCAAGCAGTTGTGATCACCCCGACCACTCAGGTCGGCTGCGCCATTACAAAAATCAAAACCGAGGCTGATTTATTTGTCAAAAATCACACAGATAATGTATTTGCCAAAGACAGCGATTGTATCATCGCATTCACAGCAGGCGGAAGTAATTTAAGCGACAATAGCAAAACAGAAATCAACGTATACAGCGGTACTGCGCTCCACACAACCAAGACTATACAGCATGGCACAGGCTTACAAACCGTGAACCTGGGCACACTCCCCATTGGTGACTACACCTGCAAAATCACCGTCACCGGCAAAAAAGCAACAACGGTCGAATTTGACTTTTCCGTCAAAGAAGGCCTGCAAGCGGTTGAAAATGCAGCGCTTCTTGAGCGCGCAAACGGCAACGTATCAACCATCATCTTGTCCGATAAAGAAAACCAACGTTTTGCGGCGCTGTTAACACAGCTGTACAGCAACGGCGGAATGCGCATCGACCACGTCATCGGCAGAGCGTATGCTGCATCCGTACTCAGCGGAACCGAGGAGGATGGTACCTCCAAAATTGCCGATATCCTCAAAGCCTATGAGATCAATGGCGGCTATTGTGCCTACACCGACCAAAAAGAGCCGGATTTGCTGCTGACAGCGCAAATCGCCTCCCTTTTCCCCGCCTCCGTTGACAGTGTAAAGACCTCCGGATATTTTGACAGCATTTTGACCAATGTGGATTCTGAATACGAACAGGTCCTCTGCGCTTTGTGGGGCAAAGCCGCACTGGGAGAAGCAGTCGAAAAAGACCTTGCATACTATTATGCCGAAGGTAATGGGCTGACAAATGAACAACAGCTTTATTTTGCACTAGCCTATGCATACAGCGGCAATCAACAAAAGGCGAACGATATTTATATCAATCGCATCAAAACCATGCTGATACCGCAGGAAGAAAAGCTGATGATCAAACCCGACAATGCCGATCACACTGATCTTTGCAACAATCTGCTCTCTCTGCTCACCGCAAGAATTTCCGCAAAAGAAGCCGACCAAATTCTTTCCTATGCGCTGATCAACGACGCCCCTGATACCTTCAATGGCATTGAAAAGATTAGCTTTGTCAAAGAATACACCCCGGCTCTCAGCGGCAAAAATACCGTAAAACTCGGTATTTTTGACATAGGAGAACAATCGATCACTTATGCAAAATGCGCATATAAAATTGCAAAAATCAACGCCGATAATGATGCATTCAGCATTGTTGATGAGACAGAAAGCACGCTCTGCACTGCTCACGTCACGTCGAATGCCACCGATTTTTCCAAGGACGGACTGAAAAGCGGCGCAATCGTTTGTAGCGTTCCTACACAAGCCGGCCTCAACACCGACGTCACCATCAGCATCACCCTCACGCCCGAACTGATGGCAACCGGAACACTGCGTATTCATCTGCCTACCGGTCTAAAACTCGCATCAATTAAGAGCAATGCAACCCATTGGGACTATACGCTATCCCCCGATCTTTCCGATATTTCAATCATCTCGGAAAGCAAGGCTAACACTACCGTTACACTCACCTGCAAGGCAGCGTTGCTCGGAAAATTCGTCATTGAGCCGATCATTATTGACGGTGATGACAAACGCTTTGTTTCCACAAGTTCTACAATCAGCATTGTTGATCCGGCCGCTCTGCCACCCGCAGATCCGTTGGCTCCCAACGCTGAGGCCCCCGCCCCTGTCGCATAATTCAAAGCGCCTTTTCCAAACGGAAAAGGCGCTTTGATTTTTAGCATAAAATAAAAATCGGACAGCGAATGCTGTCCGATTTTATTTTGCAAGTTAGATCTTCTGTTTAACTCTGGCGGCTTTACCGACGCGGTCTCTCAGATAGAACAGTTTGGCACGACGAACCTTACCCTTACGAACAATCTCAACCTTTTCAACGTTGGGAGAGTTAACCAGGAAGGTCTTTTCTACACCAACACCATAAGCAACTCTTCTAACCTTGAAGGTTTCGGAAATGCCGCTACCGTGCTTGGAAATGATCGTACCTTCGAAAACCTGAATTCTTTCACGGTTTCCCTCTTTGATCTTTGCATGAACCTTAACTGTATCACCAATGTTCAGTTCAAAACGGTTCTCTTTAATTTGCTCACTTGTTACAGCTTTGATAAAATCCATTGTAACTTCCTCCTTAAAATTCCGGACATTCGTACGAGCAAAGGCAGAGGACTGTCCGTATAATCGCCAAAATATCATACCACATAATTTTTCAATTTGCAAGCATTTTTTTGAAATTATGTTAATTATTTATATACAATAGAAAAACGCCACTTGTTTTGTAAAACTAAGCAGCGGAGGAGTATCCGAACCTGATTTTGACGGGCCGATTTTCACCTCAGCTGTGTTAAAATACTCGCCAATACACAAAGTATTGGCTGCGTTTTATGCCTTGCCGATGCAAAAATCGGCTCCGGCAAAATTCTGCGACCTGAAAGCGCAGAATTTTAAGAGATTTTTGGTGCAGAGGAGGAGGCAAGGCTGACGCCTGCCGACGACGATAATCCAAAAAGCACCGAAATTATGCACTTTCAGGCGTGTTCGGATGGCTCCTCCACTGCTTACGGAATCATGCCGCCGAATCAGGCAAAAATGTCCTTGTCTGCCTCGTCAAAGGACAGGATCTCGGCGGTAACACGGGCATAATCGTCCAGATTGTCGATTTCGTCGATGTAATAGTTCTCGTAAGAGAAGGCGCGCACGTTGAGCGCGGGGAAGATCTCGTTGAGGGCATTCTCAGCATAGCATTTGTCCTCGCCCTTGTGGATAAACTCCACTACCTTGCCGATCCAGGCGGCGGCAGTGGCCTTTTCCATCTTATAGAAGGGCTGGAAGGCAAAGCAATCCTCGTCAAAGATGTGGATGGAGACTTCCAGCACCTTGCCGTCCTTAACTCTGCCCTTGAAGTCCTTTTCGGGCAAAGCCTTTTTGAAGTTGACGGTGGCGGTGTTGGCGTCGGCGCAGGCCAGCACGTCGTGGACCAGCTTGCGGTTAAATACCAGGTCGCCGTGCAGGAATACCAGATCGTCGTTCATATACTCTCTGGCCAGAAACATGGAGTAGATGTAGTTGGTCTTATCGTAAATGTCGTTGCGGACAAAGGTAAAGCTCAGCTCGGGGAAATCGGCGGCCTCCGCCTTGAGTTGGTCCTCAAAGGGGCCGGTGGTGATGATAAATTCCTTGATGCCCTCGGCGCTCAGCAGACGGATCTGACGGTGAAAAATGGTCTCTCCATCCTTGAGACGAGCCATGGATTTGTGGTGGGTTTGGGTAAACTCACCCATACGGTTGCCCAAACCGGAGTTGAAAATAACTGCTTTCATTTGTATAATCATCCTTTCGTAATAATGGTTTTCCAAGAGATAATTATACTGATTTGTATAACAATTGTCAACAAAAGGGCGGTTTTGGCAGATTTTTTGTCTTGAAAATCACCAAATGTTGATTTATAATATACACAAAGAACAAGGAGGGAAAACTATGTCGGTAGGCGCCAATATTAAAAAAAGAAGATACGAGTTGAAAATGTCCCAGCAGGAGCTGGCCGATGCCATGGGCTATCGCACCCGTTCCACCATTGCCAAGATCGAATCGGGGGAAAACGACGTTTCTCAAAAAAAGCTGCAGCGCTTTGCTGCTGTGCTGGATACGACGGTGGAGGCCTTGATCGGCGGCGCGGCTGCGGTAATGCCGGTCGTTGCGCCGATGGCGCCCGAGGGGCGGCCAAAACATATTGCGGTCATTCTGGCCGGGGGTAAAAGCGGGCGAAATCGTCAAAATATTCCCAGTCAGTTTATTAACGTGCACGGCAAACCGATCCTGGTGTACAGTATGGATGCTTATCAGGCCCATCCGGCGGTCGATGAGATCTACGTGGTGTGCCTGAAGGGTTGGGAAAATATTGTTACCGCCTATGCGGGGCAGTACGGGATCACCAAGCTGCGGGGGCTCATTCCTGCCGGCAACAGCGGTATTGCCTCATTGAAAAATGCGGTGGAGTATCTGCGCCACCGATGCGAGAAAGAGGACTGTATGATCATTCAGGAGGCCACCCGCCCGCTGGTCACCGTCGAGACCATATCCCGTCTGCTGACCGCCTGTGACGAAAAGGGAAGCGCCACCATTTGCCATTCTATGAGGGACTACGTACAGTTTAACGTGTCGGGGCAGCAGGCCCGTTACGTGGATCGGAATATTATGATCGCCCTGCAATCGCCCGAGGCCCATCGAATGGAGCTGCTGTGGCAGGTGTTTGATAAGGCGGCGGCGCAACGGCATTCCTTCAGTGAGACCTGTTGCACGATGCTACTCTATAATCTGGGCTATGAGATCAATTTCGTGGAGAGCAGTATCAATAATATCAAGATCGTCCGGGAGGAGGACATTGCCGCATTGAGCGCGCTGATCAAATGATACCTATTTGCCTTGCATTTTGCGGTAGGCGCCGGGGGACATACCGGCGTTTGCCTTGAAAAAGGCGTTTAGATAATACTCGGAGGAAAAGGAAAGCCGTTCGCTGATCTCCCGCAGGGACAAATTGCCCTCCGCCAACAGCGTTTCGATGCGCCGTACCCGACAGGCCGTCAGATATTGTCCCGGCGTGGTGCCGTTTTGATTGCGGAAAATACGGGTCAGCTGTTTGGGACTGAGATTGCAATAGGCGGCCACCTCCGATACCGACGGCGCACGATCCAGATTGTCCCGGATGTATTGCTTGGCCAGGGTGAGGGCAGTACCCTCTTCTCGGGGGATGGTCACCGTCTGCTCCCGCAGACCCATCTGCCGCAGGGTGGTGAGGATCATCTCCAAAACGACGTGCTCGATAAGACAGCCCGAACTTTCTCGGGAGTGTTCCGTTTCCTCTTCTATAAATTCCTGATCCGATCGCATCCGCGGCGACAGGGGAAACAACCGATAGGGTACGGGCACGGCGGCAGCCCGAAAGGTCAGGCTGTATTTTTGCGTGCCGCTTTCATTGCGCAACAGACTGTGGGGGACGCCCGGCGCGATTGCCAGACAGGTGCCGGCAGACAGGGTACAGTTTTGATCGCCGATACGATAGATCTGTTGTCCTTGCAGGACGATGTGCATTTCGTATCCGGTGTGATGGTGACACTTGGCATGGTCGTTTTTTTCGTCCAAGGTCAGTTTTTTATAATAACAATCGCTGATGCCGTGGGCGCCAAGCACGGAAGAGGACGCTTGTTTGTACACTATGTTCACCGAAAATCACCTCTTTTACAGTATAACGGCAGGTTTTGCAATTTTCAACTAAATGTCCCAAAAACATAAAATATGGTCTTTCTTTTGCATTGCCTTTCCCGGAGAAGAAATTATAATAAAATTGTAAAATAAATACGGAGGCTTCTGTTATGGAAATCATTACGACGATGATCACCCCCTATAAGGCGGATCGCAGTGTGGACTATGAAACGGCGGAGCGCTATGTGGATTGGTATTTTGAAAACGGGCTGGACGGCATTTTTGCCGTGTGCCAGTCCAGCGAGATCTTTTTTCTGACGCTGGAAGAACGGGTGGAGCTCAATCGCAGAGTCTATGCCCGCGCCAAACAGCTGGAGCGGCAGTACGGCCGTCCCTTTACCGTGGTCTCTTCCGGTCACGTTTCCAATACGCTGGAGCAACAGGCAGAGGAGCTGAACGCCATCTACCGTTCGGGCACCGACGCCCTCATCCTCATCACCAATCGGCTGGATCCGGATAACGAGGGGGATGACGTGTTTATCGCCAACGGAGAAAAATTGCTTGCGATGCTGCCGCCGGAGGCAAAACTGGGCTTTTACGAATGTCCCTATCCTTACAAGCGGCTGTTAAGCCCTAAAATTTTGGATTGGTGTCTGTCCACCGGTCGGTTTTACTATATGAAGGATACCTGCTGCGATATCGACATCATCCGTCAGCGGTGTAAACAGCTGGCCGGCAGTCAGTTTAAACTGCTCAACGCCAACGGCCAGACCTTGCTTCAATCCATGCGGGACGGCGCCGACGGTTATTGCGGCGTGATGGCCAACTTCCACCCCGCCCTGTATGCATGGTTGGGCAAAAATTATACCGATCCCCGCGCCGATCTGGTGCAGGGCGTGCTGGGCACCTTCTGCTTTACCGAAAGTGGCCTGCCGTATCCCTTAAGCGCTAAATATCATATGAATTTGTGCGGTATTCCCACCGAAATCATCGGCCGCAGTCGCCGCGGGGAGGAAATGACCCCCTATGCAGAGGACTGTCTGGCGCAGATGAAAACGGTCACCGATGCTTTGGAAAAACAGTTGAAGGAGCAGGCGTAATGAAGGAAACGTTATGGAGCTTTGCCCCTTATCGCCCGTCCGGGGCGGACGACGGAATTTATATCTGCCGCCTGGCGCCCGCCGAAACGTCTGTACGGATTGAATGGTTGGGTGAGTGCGGGGAATATGAAGTTTACTTTCGTGTCCGTGGGACGGAAGGATTTTCCTGCCACGGGCGTTGCGTGGAACCTCGATATGATCTGGACGGTCTGCAAACCGACACCGAGTACGAATTTTTCGTACAAAGCGGAGAGCGTAAAAGCCCCATTCGTCTTGCCCGCGCAGGTAGGTGCGAGGGCGTGGTGGTCAACTATCTGCATCCCGAGGATTCGGCGTATGCCTTTTCCGGCCATTGTCTGGCCTCCCCCTCTCTGGTGCGTTTGCCCGACGGCTCTCTGCTGGCAAGTATGGACGTGTATGCAAAATTTGCGCCCCAAAATCATACTCTGATCTTTCGCTCCACGAACGAAGGGAAGAGCTGGCGCTATCACAGCGAGTTGCATCCCTGCTTTTGGGGTAAGCTGTTTTTGCATAAAAACGAGCTGTATATGTTGGCCTGCTCCACCGAGTTCGGGGACCTGCTCATCGGCAGATCCACCGACGGCGGTAAGACCTTCGGCGCCCCTACCGTCATCGCTCGCGCAACAACTGCGGGAACGGAGGGCTATCACCGCGCTCCGCAAAACGTTTTACTGCATAACGGTCGGCTGTATACCTCTTATGAGTGGGGCGTACGTCCGTCCCCGGGGGAAAAGACCCGATTTACGGTGGGCGTGCTCAGCTGTGATGCCGAGGCTGATCTGCTGGAGGCCGGGAATTGGAGCGTCAGCGCCCGTCAGGCGCTGGATCCCGCATGGGTGTCGGAGCTTACCGACGTGACCCCCCTGACCGCTACCATTGAAGGAACGGTGGCGGTATGGCCCGACGGCAAGCTTACGGATATTTTGCGTTTTGAATGTACGGCGGCCAAGGCCATCGTGTATGCAGTGGGAAAGGATCCCACGGCGCCTGTCGAATTTGATCGGACGGTGGATTTCCCCGCCGGTCACTCGAAATTTGAGATTTTATATGACGAGCAAAGCCGCCGATATTATTCGGTAGTTACCCGCTATTTTGAGGATGGCCCCCGCACCCGTCGGGGACGGCCGCCCCGCAATCTGCTTTCCTTGCTGGTCAGTGATGATTTAAAAGACTGGAGAGTGGCAAAGGATTTGATCGACTACCGTGATAAGGATATAAATCGGCACGGTTTTCAGTACGTTGATTTTATTTTCAGCGGTGAGGATATCCCGTATCTGTGCCGCACCTCGATGAACGGCGCCGCCGACTTTCACGACAGTAATCTCATCACCTTCCATCGGGTGGAAAACTTCAGAAAATTATAAAAAAATCGCGAGAAATTTTTCTCGCGATTTTTTATGTGCTTTATTTTTCGGTCAGGTATTTTGTACCCGTGGTTTTGATCTTGTCGATCTCGTCGGCGCGGCCGCTGACACGGTATTCTTCCATGGCGTGCTCGGACAGATACCAATAGCCGATATAGCGGCGCCCGTCGGGATAGGCATCCTTCGGAAACAGCTCTGCGGCGGGGGCCTTGTCAGTCAGCTTGGTCAGCGCTTGCGCCATTTGCTCGTAGGAGATGGGCGTGTCGTTTTTGACCATTTGCTCCCCCGTCTCCTTTACACCCTTGATCAGCAGTGCCGGATGGGTGCGGCCGGTCAGACCGCTGCCCTTTTGGGGGTTAAAGCCGTGGTCGGCCATAATGACGATGGCGGAATTGTCGTATACGCCGCTGTCCTTGAGCCGTTGGAGGAAGGTCTTGCAGATGGTCAGCGTGGCGGCCAGATTGTCCTGATAGGTGCCGTTTTCGATGACCTCCATATTTTTGTTATAGCGGAAGGGCACGTGACCGCCCTCGATATGCAGGATGCGGGCGCATTTGTCCTCCACCAGGGTCAGGGCATCCTCCTTGCACAGCGCATTGTAAAATTCGGTATTCTTTTTCTTCACCGTGCCGTAATCGTTGGTGGGCAGACGGCGGATGGAATTTGCATAATCCGCCACGTTATAGCCGAAATATTTCAGATCCCAGGGAGCATAGCGGATGGCGCTCATCTTCAGCAGTACCTTAAAGGAGGCCCAGCGGGAGGAGAAGAAGGGACGCAAATAGATCTGGTTTTCAAATACGTTTTCAAAGTTTTGGGCGGCAAAATGCAGCTCGCCGTCATTGTACAGACCGATGCGATAGTTGTCCTGTGTCAGCTTATGCATCAGCGGGGAGGCCCGGAAGGCCTGGTCAACGTAGCTGTCAAAGTCGGTCTCGTTTTCAAACCATTGTCCGGTCAGGATCAACGGCAGGGAATTGCGGGTAAAGGGATAGCCGGCCAGCGCATCGGTAAAGCAGGTAAAGTCGTCAAAGGTGTCGGCAAAATCATCATCTGCCTCCATCACTTGCTGCAGGGCGCCAGCATCCACCGCATCAATGACCAGTACGATGAGGTTTTGGTCGGTGGAGTAGGTCATATCGCCCAGGGCGGTGGGGCCCAGATAGCCCTCTTTTTGGGCAAAATCGGTGGTCATCAGCAGGGTGCCGGCGGTCAACAACAATACGGCGCTCAACGCCGCGCTGCCCCACAAAACGATCTTGGGAAACAGCTTGCGCAGAAAGACGGCCGCCACGATGCCCGCCACGGGCAACAGAATAAAGACCGCCAGACTGATGATTCTTTGCGTTGGGTCGGCACCCCAGTCCACCTCGGTGCCGTCCATGGGCGGCAGATTGCCGGAAAGGAAATTACCGTGCGCGTACATGGCCAGCAACAGGCCAAAGCCCACGGCGGTGCCGATGGCAAGGGGCCATTTTCCGCACAGTCGCAGTAAAAAAAACAGCAGGCACAGCCCGGCCGCTACCAGTAAAAACAGCAACGCGCCGCTGATGAGCAATTGCTTGTGATCAAACCAGAAATCGGCTTGACTGCCCACAAATAATTCAAGGGGCGCAAAGACGGTCGCCAGAAAGGCCAGCGCCACCGACAGCGTCAGTGCGCCGCCAAGCCCGGAAAAGCGTTTTTTGATTTTCTTGAAGTTCATCCGATCACCTCGTTTTTCTGTTTTGGATTATATCATCGATGGGACGGGAAGTCAATAGATCATACCTCGGGGGTAACGGCGTTGCACAATTGCTCGGACAGGGATCTCAATTCCTCCGGCGTGACCTTCATCACCTTGCGGTCATAGGTCAGCAGGCCGTTGCATTCGTCCTCCACGTCGCTGACTTGTGTATATACGGCGGCGCACAGCCCCCGGGGGATCAGCGGCAGTACCTCGTCGCGATACAATGCCTGCAGACGGCTGACAAATTCTTCTCTGGTTTTGCAACTGCCGTAGCCGTAGGTGTGACGGGGATGGAAGGAATGCTCCTTGTCCTTGTAGACAAAGCCGCCGAATTCGGATAGGGAGTAGGGCTTGCGACTGCGCTCCAACTGCAGAGATTTGAAATAGATGTGGCGGCTACATACGTCGCTGACTTCGGGAATAAACCAACCCGATGCTGTGTCGATCAGCCGGGTAGGGTCGGCCTTGCGCAGCCGATAATAGGCGTCGGTGGAACAAAACTGCCCCCAGCCTTCGTTAAAAATGGTCCACAGGCAGATACAGGGATGATTTTTCAGTAACGCCACCGTTTCGTCCATACCCGTAAGAAATGCGGCGCGGGTGCGGCTGTCTCTGTGGAGCTTGTCATCCTTTTTCCGTAACCGTCCCAGGGTGGGCAGGGCGGTGTCCCGCAGGAAGGAATAATGGGCATTGTTGACCATATCCTGCATCACCAGCATCCCCAGCTTGTCGCAATAATAATAAAACAGCTGCGGTTCGATCTTGATGTGCTTGCGCAGGGTGTTAAAGCCCAGGGATTTCATCCGCAGGATGTCCTCCTCAAAGCAGGCAGGATCGGCGGGAGTCATACCGCCGTCCGACCAATAGCCCTGATCCAGCAGTCCGTGGAGAAAATAAGGCTCTTTGTTAAGGCAGATGCGGTTGATCCCGTCATAAAAGCGGGTGGAGATCTCCCGCAGAGCAAAGTAGGAGCAAACGCAGTCCGTTGCCGTGCGGACGGTCACCTCGTAGAGATAGGGGTCCTCCGGTGTCCAGGGTTGGGGAAAGGGCGGCGCAATGTGCGCCTTGCCGTCGGTCAGCGGCAGCTGTAACGGGCCGAAGGGGGTGGTCACGGTGACCGTGCCCTCCGTCACGCCCTCCACCTCCAGATCGGCCGTGTCTGCGTTTACGGTAAAATGAAGGGCGGTGATATATTGCTCGGGCACGCTCTCCAGCCAGACCGTCTGCCAGATGCCGGTGGTGGGGGTGTACCACATACCGCCCCGCTTGCGTTTTTGCTTGCCGTAGGGCAACACGTGGCTGTCCAATCGGTCGGTGACCCGTACCGTCAGCTCGTTTTCCGGCTGTAAATGCTCGGTGATATCAATGGTGAAGGGGGTGTATCCGCCCTCGTGGGAGCCGATCAGCACCCCACCCAGCATCACGTCACAGCATTGATCCACCGCGCCGAAATGCAACAGCACCCGCCCCTTGTGAAAGTCCTCGGGCAGGGAAAAGGTGCGGCGATACCACAGCACCGCCTTGTCGTTGTAGGTTTCGTGAATGCCTGACAACAAGGTCTCGGGGGCAAAGGGCACGACGATCTGTCGGTCAAAGACGGGCGCCTTTGCGGCCTGCGTGACGGCAAAATCCCAACGGCCGTTCAGACAGAAAAAGCTGTCGCGGCGCAGCATGGGACGGGGATAAACGTTGTGGGGGACGGCAGGCAGATTCTCTCCCTGTCGGGTATACAGATCACGCATGGCGTTTGTCCTTTCTGAATAAAAGCAGCAGCGGCAGTACGACAAGCGCGGCTACCAGCGCTCCTAAAAAGATGTTTTGATTGGGAATAAAGGCGGTGGTACCGTCATCCCCCACCACCGTGGCGGCGTTTTGCAGGATGGCGGCGCCGACGGCAGGGCCGATGATACCGGGAATGAGCACCTGTCCCACGATGCGCAGGCCCTGAAACATACCGGCCTTACCGGCAGGGGTGCAGGTACGGATGTGGGCGCCGAATACGGCGCTGCCCGAAAGATAGCCGCACATCATCAGCAAACTGCCTGCAAAAACCGTTGCGGTGCCGCGGCAAAAATACAGCAGGAGATAACCGCCGCCCAGTAATGCCAGCGAAGGCAACAAGGAGGGGACAAAGCCGTGCCGGTCGTACACCCTGCCGTACAGGGCGGTCATACCGCCGGCCAGCAATATGGCAGGCGCCATCACGAAAACGTAATTGTCCATTCCCAGCGCCTCGGTATAATAAAGGATGAGATAGGGCATAAAGATCTGGATGGAAATGCCAAACACGGCAAAGGCAAGGAGGGTGAAATACAGCTCCTTGTTGTCCCGAATGATCCGGGGACGGAAACCGTAAAAAATATTTTGAAAATAATGCTCGTTTTCCTCCTGTCTGGCGGCGGTTTCCTCCAATAAAAACAGCCCCAGAATGCCGATCAGCAGTACTACGCCGCCGATGATGAGAAAAATGGCGCTCCAGGCGTCGGCGGTGGACAGATCAAAACCCATAAATCCGCCGAACACTACCAAAATGGCCATCAGCGGCATCATGGCGTTAATGCCTTCGGCCTTGCCCCGACCGCCCCGGGCGGTAGCGTCGGTCAGCCAGGCGTTGAAGGCGGCGTCGTTGGCGGTGGAACCGAAAAAGGTCATCACACAGTCCAAAATGATCACCAGCGAAACGCCGACGCTGGCCGCGGCGGCGCCCTGCCAGAAGGCGCTTAAAATATCCATACGGATCAGGGCAAAGGCGGCGATGGAAATACCCCAGGCGATATAGCCGCCGCAGATAAACAGCTTGCGCTTGCCGAGTTTATCACTCAGGGCGCCCATCAATAAGGTGGTCAGCGTGGCGGCCACGGCAGAGGCGGCCACCATAGCGGAGATGGCGGCAGGAGAGGCGGAAAACATCTTGTAGATAAAGACGTTGAAATACATATTCTCCACCACCCATGCCACCTGTCCCACCAGGGAAAAGATGATCAGCGCCGCCCAAAAGCGGCCGGTAAATTTTTTACTCATAGTATACCTCACAGCAAAACGGTGAACACCTCTTCACCGCCGTTGATAAAGACTTCTAAAATATATTCGTCCCGTAGCAGCTTCAGCTCACGGATCTCCCCCGTGTACACCACCGGCTCCCGCCCCGTGCGGCGGATAATAAAACCGTCGGCGGTACGCTCCAGCGCCGGATCGCTGTCGGTCAGCAGATGCGCCACCTCTTCGATGGGGTATCCGGTAATGCGGCCGTTTTGCAGTTTCAGCTCTCTTGGCAGGGACATACAGCCTACGTCACGAGCGGCGTAGCCCTTGTATTTCCAGCCGGGCGCCCAGGCGATCAGAATATTGCGCCCCTGCGGATCGGTAAAGGCCTGACCGGCGTATTGATCGGGGCCTTTGTCCACCTCGCTTGTTACCTCCGGGGTGAACTTTTCGTTTGCAAAGCTGCCGTACATTACGGAAAAATAGTGGGTATGATCCAACGGACAGACCGAGGCGGTCAGCAGGTATTTGTCTCCCGCTTGCATAAAGGAGGGACATTCGCAATACCGACAGCCCTCCCATTCGCACATAACGCCCCGATATTCCCAGTTCAGCAGATCTTCACTCCGATACAGTAACAGATTGCCCGTCTGTTTTGCGGGATTGCCCGAGGCCATAACGCAGTAATATACGCCGTCGATCTCACATACCGCCGGATCACGGAAATCCGGGCCGCCGTCGGCGGGGAAATGATCGATGACGGGATTTTTTTCGTATTTTTTAAAATGAATGCCGTCGGCAGAGGTGGCGATGCTGACTGTCTGGCGGGATTTTTCTTCCCCCGGCACTTTTTTGACGGAGGCGTAAAAGAGGTACAGCAGACCGTCCTTTACGATGGCCGTGCCCGACCAACATCCGTCCCGATCATAGTCCGCATCGGGAAACAGCGCCACAGGCAGTTCCTCCCAGTTGATAAAGTCCTTGGTGCGGGCGTGGCCCCAGTGCATCGGCTCTTTCCACGGAATCTCGTGATGGGGCGCGTGCTGATAAAACACGTGATAATATCCCTCAAAATATACCAGCCCGTTGGGATCGTTGACCCATCCCTTTTCGGTGGTATAATGGTGCGTAAGCTTTTGCAGATAATCCATGTAAATCCCTCCCACTGTGTTTGTTTTATCTTATCACAAGTTGCGCCCGTTTACAAGAGCAATAAATATCCCCCCATAGCGGGGGGGGGTTCATTTTCGGGCATTGCCCTAATACTACTGGCAGCACCGGGGTGTGCTTTTTATTGGCCTGCCAGCCGTGCATTGATTACTAGCTGCTCATAAATGGGCTGCACAGCCTGCCTTGGCTCCCTCTGACGAGGGAGCTGTCCGAGCGTCAGCGAGGACTGAGGGAGAGATAACGAAACTTCCCATTCTGCCCCTATCCTCTCTCCCTCCGTCTTTTTGCTACGCAAAAATCCACCTCCCTCGTCAGAGGGAGGCGAGGCACAAGTTGCCCTCCGCTCCTTCTTTAGACCGTTCTTTTTCCTGCTCATCGCTAAAGCTCTATCGGGCCACGCGACGATCGCGTGGTTTTCGGTTACAACAAAAGAGTGGACGGTACAGCCGTCCACTCTTTTTTATTTATGATAATTTTCGCCGCGCAGGATCTTGAAAGCGCGATAAAGCTGTTCAAACAGCATCACCCGCATCAATTGATGGGGAAAGGTCATGGGAGAAAAGGACAGGCGGATCGCGCAGGCCTGCTTGACCCGTTCGCTCAGCCCGTGGGAGGAGCCGATGACCAGATCGATGGCGCCCCGGGAGGCCGCCGTATCGATCATTGCGGCAAATTCCTCACTGCTTTTCATTTTACCCTCCACGCACAGGGCAATATGGGTGCCCTCCGGGGAGAGCTTTTTCAAAATGGCGTCCGCCTCCCGCTCCAGCGCCTTTTGCACGTCTGCTTCAGAAGGCGAGGGGGGCAGATACGCCTCACTCAGCTCCCAGACCTGTATTTTGGCAAACCGCCCCAGCCGTTTGGCATATTCCGCCACCGCCTGGGTGAGATATTTTTCCTTCAAGGTCCCCACGGTGATCACGTTGATCCGTACCATTTTATACCTCCATTACCGTCGGCGTATCGCTCTCGTCCGCCACGGCCACTTCCACCGGCAAACCGAAGCGCCGCAAGGGATCCATGGTAGTGGCGCCGGCCAGCATATAGGTGTTGTTATTCTCGCTGACGTGTCCCAGCATTACCTTTTTCAGCCCCAACATAGACAGCTTGAGCACCGTGTCGGCGCAATCGCAATTGGACAAATGCCCCCGGGAGGAACGGATCCGCCGTTGCAACACCGGAGGATAAGGGCCGTTTTGCAGCATGGTTTCATCGTAATTGGATTCGATATACAGCATCTCACAGCCCTGAATATGGGACAGGATCACACTGTCCACACAGCCGCAATCGGTCAGCGCCGCCAGCTTGACCCCATCCGTCACAAAGCTGTAGCCGCAAGGGCCGGCGGCATCGTGATAGGTGGAAAACCGGGTGACCTGAATATCCCCCACAGTAAAGGTGACGTTTTCGGCCACCACCGCTTGCTCGCTGATAAACGGAATGGCCAATGCCGTGCGACGGTTACAGTACACGGGCAGATCGTAATGCCGTAACAGCACGCTCAATCCGCTGATATGATCGCTGTGCTCGTGGGTCAACAGCACGCCGGCCAGCTTCTCGGGGCTGAGCCCCACCGCCGCCAGCGCGCCGGTCAATCGGCGCAGGCTGACGCCGCAATCCAACAGCAACGCCGTGCCGCTGTCGGACAGGACCACGCCGGCGTTGCCCTTACTGCCCGAATATAGTGAAATAAAGGTTGCCAATCGTATTTCCTCGCTTTTCTTTTCTTCTCTGCCATTATACTCCGTCGTCAGCGTAAAAGCAAGTATTTACAACGGCAGCTTTGCGATTTTATAGTAGTAATCCAGCAAATACCACATCGCTCCGAAGGGGCGCATCATATTCCAAACGCCCACCCCCTGCAATTTAAATTCCTCCACCAGCCCCAGCTTGGCCTGCACACTGCGGGCATCCTCAAACCACACCTCATGCGCCGCGCCGTCGGCATAATAGGTAAAGGTGGGGGAGGCAGCCTTCCGATCAAAAAAGATCTCCGCCCCCATCTCCCCGGCCAACAGCGCCGCCTGCCCGTTGCCCAGACTGCGGGCGGCGCTTTTCCCACGAACGAAGGGCAAGGGCCAATCGTAAGCATAGTTGGGGATCCCCATCAACAGTTTTTCCGGCGGAATGGCGCTGACTGCATATTCCAACACCGACCGCACCCCGTCCAGCGGCGCCACTGCCATGGGCGGGCCGTAGGTGTAGCCCCATTCGTAGGTCATCAACAGCGCCCGTTGCGCCGCCGCCCCCAGCAGGGCGTAATCGTGGGCCTCGTACAGCAGACCCTTTTGTTGGGCGGAGGTCTTGGGCGCCAAGGCCACCAGCACTTTGGCCGGCGCCACGGCTCTCGTCAGATTTTCAATAAATGCGGCGTATTCCCGCCCCAATTCGACCGGAATAAACTCAAAGTCCACGTCCACCGCCGCATACTGCTTTTGCCGCAGGGTGGCGGCCACGTTTTCGATGAGTTTTTGCTGCAGCGTCGCATCGGTCAACACCGATCGCGCCACCTCGGAATTGAAGGTGCCGTCCTCTCCGATGGTGGACAACAGCATCACCGGCGCTACCCCGGCCGCCCGCGCCGCCGTGATCAACGCCCTATCCTCTACCGATACCAGCCCGCCGTCGGCGCGGGCGCCGTAGCTGAAAATCGTCAGATAGGTCAAATACGGCAACGTCCGTTCCAACAGACCCGCCTCGATCTGCGGATAAGCATAGCCGTTGACCTCCAGCGTGCCCCGTTTGGCGGGGGGCTGTCGGACAAAAATAGTCTCGTCCGCCAATAGAGGACGAGTACGCAACGCCGGATTGTCCGCATACAACAGTTGCAACGATTGTCCCAGCCGATTGGCGATCTGCCCCAGCGTTTCCCCCGTCTTGACGGTATAGGGATGGGTGGCCGTGGGCAAAATAAGGCTCTGTCCCACCGCCAGCACCTCCGGCCGCGACAGATCGTTGATGGCGATGACCTGCGCCGCCGCCACCTCAAAACGCTGACAGATCTCTTCGAGCGTATCCCCCGCTTTGACCGTATAAATCAACATTTTATCCTCTCCTTTTCGGTTTTGATAAAATATATGATTGCAATTAAAGGAAAAATTCTCTATAATAAAAATATCAAACTCACAGAAAGGGGTATCTTTATGGCAAAATACAGCATCGGTGTCGATTTCGGCACCTTAAGTGCCCGCGCCGTTCTGGTCAACGTTGAGGACGGCAATGTTATGGCACGCGCCACTTACGCCTATCCTCATAAAATTATGAATGCTATGCCCGATGGCAGCCGCCTGCCGCAAAACAGCGCCTACGCTCATCCGGCAGATTATATGAAGGCCCTGCAAAGCGTCATCACCACGGTAGCAAAGGCCGTCGACCGGGAGGAGATCGTGTCCATCGGTCTGGACGCCACCTCCTGCAGTGTCATCCCGTTGGGACAGGGCGGTATGCCCCTGTGCTTTAACGATCGGTTTAAAAACAGTCCCCACGCCTATATTAAATTATGGAAGCATCACACCACCGCGCCGCAGGCCGAGCGTCTGCAGCAGATCGCCGTCCAGCAGGGACAGCGGTTTTTGTCCGATCTGGGGGGCAAGGTCAATGCCGAAACCTTCTTTCCCAAGGTGTTGGAGACCTTTGAGTATGACCGCGCCGTTTTTGACAACACCCTCTGCTTTGCCGAGGTGGGAGAATGGCTGACCATGCTGTTGACCGGTAAGCTGTGCACCGCCGAGAGCGTTGCCTGCTTTAAACGGTTTTATCATCCCTTCCGCGGGTACCCCGAAAACGACTATTTTGAAGCGGTCGCCAACGGATTCGGCAAGGTATTACAGAAAATCAAGGGTAAGGTATTGCCCGTAGGCGCCTGCGTCGGCACTCTCAACCCGCAAATGGCGGAGATCTTGGGGCTGGAGCCCACCGTGCAGGTGGTCGCGCCGCAGGTGGATGCCCACGCCGCCATGGCCGCCGTGGGCGGCAAGCCGGGAGATATGGTACTGGTTATGGGGACCAGCGGCGTCGCCCTGCTGTGCTCCCATTCGGATACGGGAATGCCCGGCATTTATTCCTCCTCCGCCCATTGCTTCCTGCCGGATACCTACGGTCACGAGGGCGGCTCGACCTCGGTGGGAGACACCTTTGATTATTTTGTCAACACCTTCGTGCCCCAAAGCTATCACAAGGCAGCCAAAGCGGAGGGCGTGGACATCCACACCCATCTGTCCAAACTGGCCGAGCAATGCAAGGCAGGCGAAAGCGGCCTGCTGGCATTGGATTGGTGCGGCGGCGTTCGTACCCCGTTGATGGATTATTCCCTCACCGGCGCATTGGTCGGTATGACCAATCACACCAAGCCCGAAGAAATCTATCGCGCCCATCTGGAGGCGGCGGCCTTCGGCGCCAGACGAATCAAAGAAATTTACGAGGAGCACGGGCACAAGGTATCCCGGGTATTCTGCACCGGCGGTATTCCCCGCAAAAACGAGCTGTTTTGCCAGATTTTGGCGGACGTGCTCAACTGTGAGATCCTGGCATGCACCTCGGAGGATGCCTGCGCGTTGGGCAGCGCCATCCAGGGCGCCTTCACCCTGACCGAGCAAAAGGCGGAAAAGACGCTGACGGATATGTGCAGCAGCGATTTTCGGCGTTATTACGCCGATTTTCTGGCCAGAGACGTTTATCAGGAATTGTACGGCGAGTATCTGCGGCTGTGCGAGGTGATGGGCGGATATGAAAGTATTATGAAAAAAGTAACGGCGATTAAGGAGAAAAAAGCATGAAAAAACGTATCATTTGCATCCTGTTGGCTGTGATGCTGTGTCTGGTTTCCGGCTGTAACACAGGCGATCGGGTATTGCACAAGGCAAAGTGGGATATGACCAAGGCCGAGCTGACAGCGGCGGAAGGCGAGAAAAACATTATCAAAGGTGAATCCGAGCAAGTGCTCAATTGGATGCAAACCAAGGAGCTGACGGTCTTTGGCGACCGTACCGTTTCGGTGGGATACGTTTTCTCCGCCGATGATCGGCTGACCAACATCACCGTACAGATCTTCCTCAACGAGGGCGAAAGTCTGGCAGAGGGTATGAAGGCCACCCGGGCCGCCATGGACAAGGTCTACGGCGCCTCCGAAGGGGAGGACGCCACCGCCCACTGGCACCTGAAACGGGGCACGGTCAGTCTGTCCACCATCAAAGGCGCCGACACCTTTTTCCTGGCCAACTTTTCCTCAGCGGAGCACCATCATTGATCACAAATATCCTCCCGCAAAAAACGGGAGGATATTTTCGTATTATAATAAGCGATCGCCCCGAACTGACAAACCCCCTCCCTTGGGTGGAACGCCCAAGGGAGGGGGCTTTATTTATATGTTGCATTTGTCGATTTTTGCAAAACGAGCCTGCTTTCTGTATTCCGTAGGGGTCAGGCCGGTCTCCGCTTTAAAGCTGCGGTTAAAGCTTCGCAACGTTTCAAAGCCACATCGCCCCGCAATTTCTGTAACGGCGGCATCGCTCTCCCGCAGCAGACGACAGGCAAGATCCACCCGGTATTGCCGCAACACCCCGGAAAAGGAAATGCCGAAGGCCCGATTGATAACACCCGAAAGATAGCGGTAATTATACCCGAAATGGGTCGCCAACCGTTGCAGCGTCAGCGGCTCGGTAAAATGTCCGTCAACGTACCGTACAAGCTCGTACAACAGCGGCTCCCGCCGCTTGTCAAGGATCGGAGCCGGCGGTCCGGCCGTATAACGGGTGGCAAGCTGATACAATTCGGCCTTGATGGCAAACCTGTTTTCCTGTAACGCCGTAAATTGCGGCAAGGAAAATCCCGCCGCAGAAAAGATCGGATCGTGTTTCTGCCCCTGTTCGACATATTTTGCCAGATCCGGCATAAAATCGGCGGAGAAAATACAGATCCAAATTTCCGAACCCCTTTCGGTGCGGTAGGAGTGAAGCTGCCCCGGCAAAATCAGCGCCGCCTCACCGCCGCATACGGCAAAGTCTACGCCGTCAATCTGCACGATCTGCTCTCCTCGCTCCACGAACAGCACCTCAAAGCTTTTGTGAAAATGCAGGGGGAAGTTGAAATCAACGTTTGTTTGCGTTGAAATGGAAAAATAATGGTTTTCTCTGGATCTTGTCATCTCATATTGCACGGCGATCCTCCTTTAAAACTGAACTTTCGTCTGATATTATAACGGAAATTTCTTGTTTTTGCAACCATCCGTTGATAAACTGAAAGCAAAAGGAGGGATCTGTCTTGAAAAAAGCATTGATTTTTCGTGGTGGCTGGGACGGCCATCAACCTGAACTTACGTCGGTTCGTTTTGCCGCTATGCTGGAAAAGCACGGCATCAGCGCCGAAATCTTTGATACGCTGGATTGTCTGGCCGACAGAGAGGCGCTACTGACCTACGATCTGATCGTGGCCTGCCACACTGGGGGCAAACTGCCACGGGAATATGAAAAAAATCTTTCCTATGCCATCGGACACGGCGTAGGCATGGCCGGTTGCCACGGCGGTATGTGCGACGCCTTTCGGGAGTCGGTGGAATGGCAATTTATCACCGGCGGGCAATGGGTATCCCATCCCGGCGGCGACGGAGTGAATTATACCGTCAACATTTGCCACGGATCAAGCCCCATCACCGAGGGATTGTCAGATTTCGAGGTCTGCTCGGAGCACTACTATCTCCACGTAGATCCCGCCATCGAGGTGCTGGCAACCACCCGCTTTCCCGCAGTGAATTATTATCACGCCGCCAACAAGCCGGTGGATATGCCGGTGGCGTGGACAAAATACTGGGGCACGGGTCGGGTCTTTTACTGCTCGCTGGGGCATCACGACGACGTGTTTGAAAAATCTCCCAACGCCGCCACGCTGATGGAACGGGGTATGCTGTGGGCCGCCGAAGGCAAGGCCTTTGCCAAGGCTCACGGATTGGATGCCACCATTTACGAAAACAACGCTAAAATGTATTAAAGGAGAAAAGCTATGCTTAAAGTCGGTATGGTAGGTGTGGGTTGCATAAGCGGCATCTATCTAAAAAATTTTAAAGAAGTATTCCGGGACGTGGAGCTGGTGGCGGTATGCGATCTGATCCGGGAGCGCGCCGAAAAAGCGCAGGAAAAATACTGCATTCCCAAGTTATACGACACCATGGAAGAACTGTTTGCCGATCCCGAGATCGACGTGGTGCTCAATCTCACCCGTCCCTATCAGCATTACGCCGTTTCCAAAGCGGCGCTACTTGCAGGCAAGCACGTTTATTCGGAAAAGCCACTGGGCGCCGATCTGGCCGAAGGCAGGGAGCTGGTGGCCCTGGCGGCAGAGAAGGGTTTGCTCATCGGCGGCGCGCCCGATACCTTTATGGGAGCGGGCATTCAGACCTGCCGCAAATTGATCGAAGAGGGCGTGATCGGCCAACCCATCGGCGGCCGTTTGGTGATGGCCTCCCACGGGGTGGAAAGCTGGCATCCCGACCCGGATTTTTACTATCAACGGGGCGGAGGCCCCTTGCTGGATATGGGTCCCTATTATATCACGGCGCTGATCAATCTGTTGGGCGGCGTTCGTCAGGTATACGGCTATGCCCATACCTCCTATCCCTCCCGTCTCATTACCGCCGCGCCCCACGAAGGGGAGATCATACAGGTCAACACCCCCACGCACATTGAAGCGTTTTTGTCGCTGGACAGCGGCATCAACGTATCGCTGCTGACCTCCTTCGACATATACAAAACACAGCAAAACCGATTTGAGATCTACGGCACCAAGGGTACCCTGTTCGTGCCCGATCCCAACTATTTCGGCCAAACGGATGCAATCGTTTTTTATAACGGTGAAACCAAAAGCGAGGAAACGTATCCGCTCACCTTTGATTACAGCGAAAATTCCCGCTGTCTGGGGCTGGACGATCTGGCGGTGGCCATTGAAACGGGGCGGCCCGGACGCACCACAAGCAAACAGACCTTCCACGTGCTGGAGGCCATGACCGGCATTTTGGAGAGCGCCGCTAAAGGGACCCCCTACGTTATGACATCTCATTTTGAAAAAGAAGCGCCGATGGATCCCTCCCTACCCCACGGAAAACTGTAAATAAAGCGATCGCCCCGAACTGACAAAACGCAGGTCGGGGCGATCGCTTTTTCAGGAGGAGAGAGGGTCAGGGGGTATATTGCAACAGGGTTTCCAAATTGGAATGATAGGCCACGTTGAGCCGTGGCAGACGTTCCGGCCGAAGCGCCGTCAGATCCACCGCCCGATATTGGGTAGTCAGCTGTACGTCGACGCCTTGCTCCTGCAATGCCGTCACCGTTTGATCGGTATGTTTTCCGTACGGATAGGCAAACATCCGATATTTCCGTTTCCCTAAATTTTTTTCGATGATCGTAAAAGATTCTTCCACCGCCGCCGCAACCTCCGCCGGCGGCAGGGCGCTATGATCAAAGTGGCTGATGGAATGCGACTGAATATCCACCAGACCGCTTTGCTCCATTTCACGCATCTGTTCCCAGCTCATTTTGTTGCCGCTGTTCATCGAGGAAGCAACCACAAAAATCGTGGCCGGCACCTGATATTTTTGCAAAACGGGATAGGCCAGCGTATAATTGCTTTCATACCCGTCGTCCATGGTCAACACCACGGTCTTTTGCGGTAGTGTACGGGTACCGCGGTGATATTCCACCAAGGCTTGCAACGGTATGATCGTATAGCCCTGCTCCAACAGATATTTAATATTTTCTTCCAGCCGTTGCGGCGTTGTGATCACCGAATATTTTTTCTTGGACGGCGCGGTCTGGGTAAAATGATGATACAACAAAATACGACAGTCCATCTCCGGCGCTACCGGATCACACAGCGCGGCATGATTGCCGCGTTTTCCCGCGGTTTCCGTATGCGTTTGAGCCGTAGGGGCAGGCCCTGCAAGCTGCGCCGAGCTGATCATCTGCCCGACGGGGCGTTTTTCGGCGGTATCGTTGCTTTCCACGGCAGCAGCCTTTGTATCGACGGAAATTTTGCTGTCAACGATGGGCGCGGTCGGCGGTTCCGTGTCGTTATGCAGGGCAGCCATTTGCTGTGGGCGGTTTTGCGCCGCTTTCGCCGGTCCCGGCTCCTCATCGGCGGGAAGGCGGCAGGCAGTACAACCAAATAACAATACCATCCATACGATCCATATAATGGTTTTCTTCATAACTGTCAGCCTCCTTTTTGCCATACAATCCATGCTTTTCACTTCTTATACGTTTGACGGCGGCAATCCTCTCACCAAAAACCGAAAAAAGATGGCTTTTAAATAGAAAATCTTTAAAAACACCGTTAAAAATCTCAAAATTCAGAGGTTTTTATTGTATAATGAAAGCAAATTTGAAATAAAGGAGCGTTTTTCCCATGAATCCTTGCGTACTTGTTACCGGCGCCACCAACGGCACCGGATATGCCATTGCCAAACGGTTTGCCGTGGAGGGCTACGACGTATTTATCTCTTCCCGTCGCCGATCGGATGCCGAAGAGGCCGCCGCCAAATTGGCCGCCGAAACGGGCCGGAATTGCTACGGCTACGAGCTGGAGGGCTATAACGAAGCGCAGGTAAAGGCCGCCTTTGCCGACATTCGCCAGAAGGGCTATCTGCTGGACACCTTGGTGTGCAACGCCGCCAATCTGGGCATTGCGCAGGACACCTTAAGCGTTGATATCAAAGACTTTATGGACGTGATCAACACCAACATCGGTTGGAACTTTATGCTGGCCCGTGAGGCCGCCCTGCAAATGAAGGAAAAGGGCAAGGGCGCCATCGTGTTTATCAATTCCAACACCGCCTATCGCGCCATTCCCTCCCGCGCCGCCTACAGCTGTTCCAAGGGCGGCATCCTGTCCCTGAGCCGCGCGCTGGCAGTGGATCTGGGCAAATACGGCATCCGTGTCAACTGCGTACTTCCCGGTATGATCAAAACCGTGCGTTGGGAAACCAACTATAATAATTGCCGCAACGCTCTGTCCAATTACACCCCCATCGGGGATATCGCCGAGTTTGAGGACGTGGCCAACGCCGCCTGGTATATGGGCAGCGACCAAAGCCGCAATACCACCGGCGCCGAACTGATCGTGGACGGCGGTAACAACGTCCAGCTGTACCCCGAAATCCCCGCAGAGCGACTGAAATACTAAATCCATCATCAAAAAAGGAAGAATGTTTCATCACGAACATTCTTCCTTTTTTCTTTGCTATTTCAAAATAACCTCAATGACCGGCCGCAACCCCTTGGGTGGGATGGTGGGAAGCTTTAGCAAAATGCTCTTCTCCTCTGTTCCGAATGCATCCACCGTCAGACCGTCGTTCATCAGACGATCCTGATAGGTGATCTCGCTACCGTCGGAGAGGAAGCAGACGTATTCAACGTCTTCTTTGGCAACGCCGTGCAAGCGCAGCGTGCCGAACGGATAGGTCTGCAGATGGATATAGAGCCGTTTTTCATCCTCGCTTTGGGTCAGCACGGTGCCCTCGGGCGCCTGGAAGCCGGGCTCTGCCATGGTGCAACCGTAGATGGAGCGACTGTTGTACTTCATCCACTCGCCGTAAGCCCCCAGTGCTTCTACGGCGCGGTGGTCAAAATAACCACGGGCGGTGGGACCCACGTTCATAATGAGGTTGCCGCCACAGGAAACGGTGTTGGTAAGCATATCGATCAGCATTTCGGGGCTCTTCCAACTGTGCTCGTCACGGTAGTATCCCCAGGAGCCGGAAAAGGTCTGGCCGGCCTCCCAAGTGACCAGTTCCCCCGTCTCTTTATGGCGTTGCCACTCACGGGGCTGATACTGCTCGGGGGTCCAGAGATCCTGTTCCAGATCGGCGCGATTGTTGATGATGATGCCGGGCTGTAGCTCGCGCACCATCTTAATGAGCGCCTCGCTCTCCCACATCTCCTTATTCTTGGCGCCGCCGTTACGCATCCAGTCGGGCATATTGGGTTTTGCGGCGGGGGTGAAGTCCATCCACAATATGTCGATCTTGCCGTAGTTCGTCATCAACTCTCTTACCTGATCGCGCATATACTTTGCATATTTCTTCATATCCCGCCCTGCATCCAGTGCCGCACCGTCAGGATGACCGCGCAGTGGATGGCGAGCGTCGATGACGTAATCGGGATGATGCCAGTCAAGGAGGGAATAGTAAAATCCCACCTTCAGCCCCTCGGCGCGGAAGGCCTCCACGTACTCCCGCACCAGATCCCGACCAAAGGGTGTATTGGTGATCTTATAATCGGTGTACTTGGTGTCAAACAGGCAAAAGCCTTCGTGATGCTTGGTGGTCAACACGCAGTATTTCATACCCGCGGCCTTGGCCGTGCGCGCCCATTCTTTGGCATCAAAAAGATCGGGATTGAAATTACGGAAATATACGTCGTATTTTTCCTCGGAAATAAATTCTCTGGACTTGACCCACTCGTGACGCGCCGGCATGGCATACAGCCCGAAGTGGATGAACATTCCAAAACGGTCACGGACAAACCAATCGGTATTGCCCGGTGTTTTTCTGCGTTTATAAGATGACATAAAGCGTTCCCTCCTTGCTTTTGGTCTTATAATATCACATAATAATCCTTAAAGCAATGTAAATTGTCATCAAAACCATCCATAACGATTCACTATTCATTAGAAAAGGGAAGGACGCTTCATCACAAGTGCTCTTCCCTTTTTTTAGTGAAGTTTTTGCGGCGATGGCCGCAAAAGTGAAATACTGCCTTGCGGCAGTGTGAAATCCGCTATTTTACGCGGCGCACAAAACAGCGGATGAAATGATCTCGCCACCCAAGCGGCTCGATCGTTTCGGAAACCTTTTGCCCGCCGGCAAAAGCTGATTGAAACAGGCCGTTCATTGATTACTGGCTGCCCATAAATGGGCTGCACAGCCTGCCTTGGCTCCCTCTGACGAGGGAGCTGTCCGAGCGTCAGCGAGGACTGAGGGAGAGATAACGAAACTTCTCATTCTGCCCTTATCCTCTCTCCCTCCGTCTTTTTGCTACGCAAAAATCCACCTCCCTCGTCAGAGGGAGGCGAGGCACAAGTTGCCCTCTGCTCCTTATTCAGACCGTTCTTTTTCCTGCTCATCGCCAAAGCTCTATCGGGCCACGCGACGATCGCGTGGTTTTCGGTTACAAAAAAGGTGTTTGCCCTGCAAAAGGACAAACACCTTTTTTGTTAAGTTGGTTTCGAAAAAGATCAACGGTTATTTTTTATCCAGTTCGATTTTGCCGTGCTTTGCCTCGTACCGCTCCACGCAATCCCGAATCAAAACCAAAATTTGAGAATTGGCAGAACGAGCCTCGTAATCGGATACCACGTGCAGTTTATGCAACAGCTCTTCTTCTATACGAATCGACAAGCTTTTGATCGCCATAATTTGCCTCCTCAATAAACATAATTTGTGTTTATTTTAGATAAAAAATGTGTTATAATTACAAATTGAACACATAATGTGTTTAATTTATATCTATTTGGAGGACGATATGGAAGATTACAAGCAAATGTATTTTATTATGATGAATGCCGCCGAGGAGGCTATCAACCTGCTGATCGAGGCACAGCGCCGTTGCGAAGAACTGTATATCAACGCAGAAAAGGACGAACTGACCAACGAATGAGCGAAATCCTGTTTGTTTTTGCCCGCAGGGCAAAAGGTTTCCGAAACGATCGAGCCGCTTGGGTGGCGAGATCATTTCATCCGCTGTTTTGTGCGCCGCGTAAAATGGCGGATTTCACACTGCCGCAAGGCAGTATTTCACTTTTGCACCAAAGGTGCAAAAATTTCACTAAAAAAGGGAAGGACGCTTGTGTTGAAACGTTCTTCCCTTTTATGATTTGTTTTCTCGGTGGGTCGTGCTTTTTGCCGGCCGGCTGGGAAAAAGGGCGGCAGATTTCGCCGATCCGACCTCGTCGGCGTACGTTTGTACGGTAGAGGGCGGAGCGACGGAAAGCGAAAAGTTTGCCGCAGGCAAAACAACCTGCTTTTTGTAGAACAATAAAAGCAGAAAGGGAAGAACGTTTGTGATGAAACATTCTTCCCTTTTATGATTCATTTTCGCGGTCGGTCGTGCTTTTTGCCGGCCGGATTATTTGCCCTGCATTTCCAGGAGAGCGTCCTTGCGGGACAGGTTGTAACGGCCCTTGGAGTCGACCTCCATAAACTTGACCATGATCTCGTCACCCTCGGTGAGCAGATCCTCCACGCGCTCTACACGCTTGGTGTCCAGCTTGGAAACGTGTACCAGACCCTGTTTGCCGGGCGCAAACTCAACGAATGCGCCGAATTCCATAATCTTCACGACGGTGGCCTTGTAGATCTGGCCAACCTCGGGCTCGAATACGATGCCGTCGATGATGGCCTTGGCGGCGTCGGCGGAAGCCTTTTCGGTGGCGGCGATGAATACGCTGCCGTCGTCCTCGATGTCGATCTTGGCGCCGGTGTCGGCAACGATCTTCTGGATGACCTTACCGCCGGAACCGATGACCTCACGGATCTTTTCGGGATCGATCTTCATGGTGATGACCTTGGGAGCGCACTCCTTAACGTCGGCGCGAGGCTCGGAAATCACGGGAGCGATGACGTTGTCCAAAATGTGATATCTGGCGTCACGGGTCTTATGAATGGCCTCGGTAATGATCTCACGGGTCAGACCGTCCACCTTGATGTCCATCTGAATGGCGGTGATACCCTTCTTGGTACCGGCGACCTTAAAGTCCATATCGCCGAAGAAGTCCTCGATACCCTGAATGTCGACCATGGTCATAAAGCTGCCGTCCTCACGGGTGATCAGACCACAGGAGATACCGGCAACGGGCGCCTTGATCGGAACACCGGCGTCCATCAGAGCCAGCGTAGAGCCGCAGATAGAGCCCTGAGAGGTGGAGCCGTTGGAGGTCAGAACGTCGCTGACCACACGGATGGTATAGGGGAACTCCTCAACGGAGGGAATAACGGGCAACAGAGCGCGCTCGGCCAGTGCGCCGTGACCGATCTCACGACGGCCGGGGGAACGAACGGGCTTGGCCTCACCGGTGGTGAAACCGGGCATATTGTAATGATGGATATATCTCTTGGAGGTCTCGTTGTCCAGACCGTCCAGAATCTGCTCCTCGGAGATCATACCCAGCGTGGCGATGCTGAGCACCTGGGTCTTACCTCTGGCAAACAAACCGGAGCCGTGTACGGTGGGCAGAATGTCGGTCTCGGCATACAGCTCACGCATATCGTTGATGCCACGGCCGTCCACACGCTTGCCCTCCTCGCTGAGCCAATGACGAACGGTCATCTTCTGCAGCTTGTACAGGCACTCGTCGATCATAGCGCCATCCTCGGGATACTGCTCATCCAGCAGCTCGTGGCACTTTTTGCAGGCCTCGGCGGTCAGATTGTCACGGGTGATCTTGTCGGCGTTGTCAAAGGCAACCTTGATATCCTCGCCCACGGCGGCGGCAACGGCGGCGTAAAGCTCCTCGCTGACAGCGCAGGACTCGAAGGTGAATTTTTCTTTACCGATCTCGGCAACGATGGTGTTGATAAACTCGACCATCTTGGCGTTTTCGGCATGACCGGCCATAATACCCTCGATCATCACGTCCTCTTCGACCTCGTTGGCGCCGGCCTCGATCATGGTGACCTTCTGGGCGGAGGAAGCAACGGTAACGGCCATCTGAGAGGCCTCTCTCTGGGCGGCGTCGGGGTTGAATACGTACTCACCGTCGATCAGACCCACGCTGATACCGGAAATGGGTCCGGCGAAGGGAATGTCGGAAATGGACAGCGCGATGGAAGCGCCCACCATACCCACGATCTCGGGAATGGCGTCGTCATCGGTGCTCATAACGGTCAGGTGTACGCTGACGTCGTTTCTCATATCCTTGGGGAAGAGGGGACGGATGGAACGGTCGATGACGCGGGAGGACAGAATGGCCTTCTCGCTGGGGCGACCCTCTCTCTTGAGGAAGCCGCCGGGGATCTTACCGGCCGCATACATTCTCTCCTCAAAATCAACGCTTAAGGGGAAGAAATCGATACCGTCACGGGGCTTGGCGGCGGCGGTGGCGTTGGCCAACACCACGCAGTTACCGTAACGGATCAGGGCGCTGCCGTTGGACAGCTGGGCAAACTTACCGGTCTCAACGACCAGCTCTCTGCCCGCAAACACAGTTTTAAAAATTTTGTGATTTTCGTACATGAAATGTACCTCCTTTATAATTTTTTAAGAGAAAGGAGAGATTTCAGCACTTACATCGCCCGACAAAAGCCTTTGTAAGGTCATGTAACTGCTAAAAAGCTCCACCCTCTCTTTGTTTTGGTTATTTGGTGCCAAATGGCAAGCAGGCCGGTGCCGCCATTTTTTGGACGGCATAAAAGGCACAAACCACAGGGTTTGTGCCTTTTCGCAAATTACTTTCTGATACCCAGCTTCTCGATAATAGCACGATAGCGATTGATATCTTTTTTGGTCAGGTAGTTGAGCAGATTACGACGGTTACCAACCATTTTCAACAGACCACGACGGGAATGATGGTCGTGGGGATGCTGCTTCAGATGCTCCGTCAGCTCGTTGATACGGGCAGTCAGAATAGCGATCTGAACCTCGGGAGAACCGGTATCGGTCTCATGCAGCTTGTTAGCGGCAATTACCTGATCCTTGATGTCCTTCTTGATCATGTTTCTCTTCACCTTTCTATCATATTCGGCCATATCACAGATGACGGACGGTGATCCCTGTCCCCGTGGTACGGTCAGCAGTTGATTATTATACTATATATTTTTTAAAATGTAAAGGGGTTTTACAAATATTTTTGCCGTAGCCGAATTATTTATCCTTCTTATCATCCTTTTCCTTGCCAAGTTCGGAAATGTCCGGCTTTTCCTCCTCCTGCACGGGAGCAACAAAGTCCTTGGGTACTTTGGCATCGATGGTAAAGATCGCCTCGGCGTACTTTTTCTGCTCGGGTCGCAGCTTCCCGGTGACCTGAATATCCCGTTCCCGATCCAACACGATGAGCGAGCCCTCGGTCAGCGCAATATCATAAGCGTTTTCCGCCACCAGAGTGGGCGTGTTCAAAAATTCGGTATCTTCTTTAACAAAGCATTGATCGGTGTTTTTGCCCCAAGCGTAAACCTTGCCGTTTTTGGTCATATAGGCGGCGCCGTTGTCCGAGGCCACCACCTTGATGGCGTCGCTGCCGATCTTCATGGGCTTGGCCGTACCGTTTTTACTGCCGTTGCCGCATTGGCCCCAATTGGTGCGGCCACAGGTATAGACCTCACCGTTTTGCGCCATGACCACCGAGAAATTGTTACCCACGGCCACCTGCGCCACACCGGCCATAATGCGCACGGGGGTAACGGTGTTGTTCATCGTACCGTCACCCAGCTGGGAGTCGGAATTATCGCCCACCGAATACAGATTGCCGAATACGTCCACCATCATGGTATGATTGGCGCCCGACCAGACCTGCACGATATCCTCCCGCACGAGCACCGGTGCGCTCTTGTGTCGGTTGGAGGAATCACCCAGCTGACCGTATTCGTTAAAACCTACGGCGTAGAGCGTGTTTTCCTTCGTCAAATAGAACAGCGTGTTGCCGGTACAGAAAAAGTCCTGCACGTTTTTGGCCAGCACGCCATCGTAGACGGTGCTGTTGACGTCGAATTTCATATAAGGGAACTGGCCGGTCACGTACAGGCGGCCGTCCTGTCCCAGATGGATGGTCATCAGTGTTTCATCGTCCATGGTCACCGTCTGATACCGCACGGTGTTCATACCACGGTTGGCCCAGCGATAGGTGATTTCGCCGTCGCTGTTTTCCGTTTCCTCATATACAAACCAGTCGCCCTGATCGTTGCGCAGCGCAACCGTACCGTCCGTCACCGAAACGGAGGAAGGCAACAGGGGATAGGCCTTTTCCTCACCGGCCGCAGACAGGGTGGTTTTATAAGTGTCGTTGATATCGTAGGCCGCGTCGCCCCGGATGCTTTTTGCCTGCTGCATGGGTCGGATACTCTGCAACAGCAGCAAAATGCCGCCCGCCATCAAAAGTACCGTCCAACAGCCCGTACCGATACAGCGCCACAGCAATCGCTTTTTGGCGCGGGGGGTACGCATCCGACGGATGTTCAGACCCATAATAACGGCGCTCAGACCGAATACGAGGGAAACGAGGATCAGTATAATAGAAACAATCATTAACATCGTTTGCCCTCCTTTACTTGACGGTTACGACCGTTGTCGGTGTCAGACTCTTTTGTTTCAAAGCGCCCAGCTGTCCGTACGAGTTATCACCGCAAACGTACAGCTTACCGCCGGAAAGGGCCGCCAGATGATCCTGTCCGGCCGCTGCCGCAGAAACCTGATCGAGGATCTTTTTCGGCTCGCTAAGATCGGCGGTATCACCGGTGCCCAGCTGACCGCAATGGTTTTGGCCCCAGGTATACAATGCATCATCCGCAATGTACCAGCCGAATTTACCGCCCACGCCACAGCTGTCAACGCCCGTGGCGACCTCCTGAAAGGTCATGGCGGGGTTTTCTTCTTTATCGTCCTCCTGCTCCTCGATCACACGGCCCAATTGTCCGCATTCGTCGGCGCCCGCGCTTTTCAGCACGCCGTCCTTGGTCAGGATCAGGGAAAATTCGTTACCGGCGGCAACGGCGCTACAGCCGCTTGCCAGTTGTTGCAAAGTGACGGGCGTAGGCTTATCCTTCAGGCCCAGTTCGCCGCTGACGTTGGAGCCGCAACCGAACACCGCGCCGTCCTTTTTCAAAATCAACAGATGTCTGGCGCCGGCGGAAACGTCGGTGGCCGAGCCACACAGCCAACGGGGCTTTTCCGCATCCTCGCCGGCGGCGCCCAGCTGCAGTGAACTGTTGTCGCCCCAGACGTATACGTCCCCCGAGGTTTTGATAAAACTACCGAAGTCGGCGCCGCAGGTCACCTTGGCAACGTTGGTCGCGACCTCCGTCTCCTCACCCTCTTCGTTGATTTTCAACAGGGTGTGGTCTTTTTTCAGCAGATAGACGTCTCTGCCCAGCTGGGCCACGTCCAACACGTCCGAAGCCGCCGCCCCTTTATCTTCCTGATGCAGGGAAAGGTTGTTATAGCCCCAGGCGTACAGTTCGCCCTCCTCGGTCAGCAGGTAGGTAGAATCCTGTCCCGCTTTGACGGTGGTGGGAGTGCCGTCCACGGTGGCGGCGTAAGAAAGCTCCGCCAGCACGCCTGCGCCCACGCTTTTTTCATATTTTGCAGTCTCCTGCCAACGGGGAATGGCCTGACTGAGATAGATGCCGCCCAAAACCAGCACCACCAGAACAAACAGGCCGATAAAGATCTTTTGTGAAAGTCCGGGCAGGGAACGAAATCCGCTGCGGATGGGGTTGGTCTCTTTCCCGTCCTTACGGCGAGAGGGAAGGTAGCATACCAGCACCAGACCCACCGGCCCCAGCAGGAATCCGAGAATTCCCCAGCCGGCCGACCGCAATTTCATCTGCGCGATCTTGGTGGTGAAGAAGGAAAAGAATACCAGAAGAATGATCCATACGTACAGTATAACCAATACCGGAACTACGGGCATACGCTCGCCCCTTTCTTGAAAAAATACAGTCTGTCTTTTTATATTACTAAATATTGACCGAAATTGCAATACCTATAAAATAAAGAAATATTAAATTTCTCTGCAGGATAACAGCAGGATCTGCCGCCGCTGTCCCTCCTGCTCCAGATATCGGCGCAAAATCGCCATACGGGAGGCATCCAGATGTAAAAACGGATCATCAAAGATCATGGGCAGCCGTCGCTCGCCCTCCAGGATCTCCACCAACGAGAGTCGCAACGCCAGCATGGCCGCCGCGCGGGTGCCGCCGGAAAAATATCCCAGCGCGCGCATACCGCCGTCCGCCTTGATCCGCACCGACAGCGCCTCGTCCAGCATAACCGTGTCGTATTTACCGTCGGTCAGCATTGCCAACTTTTCGCTCATGGCCTGCCGCAGGCGGGGCGCGTAGTTTTCCCGCAACTTTGCCTGGGCCTGCTCCATCTGCTCGATGGCCAACGTGACCACCTGACAGGCCCGTCGCATTTGTTCGGCCTGCCGGCATTTATCCTCCAGCTCCTCGGCGCGGACAGCCAGCTGCGCCCGATCCCGTTCCAGCTCGGCCCGTTGTCCGGCCAGCCGCAATTGCTGCTGTTGACGCGCATCCTTCTGCGCCTGCAGGGCGGCGCGCCGTTGCTCGATTTCCGCCGCCGAAAGGGCAGGGGACTCTGCCTCCGTCACGGGGGTCACCTCACCCAGCTCCGCCAACTGCGCCTTGACGTCCTGCAACCGTTGCTCCAGCACCTCTGCCTGCAGGTTGCCGGCCAGAATCTGCTCCAGCGTCTTACGATCGAAGATACCGGTTTTCTCCCGCAGGGGAGCGTATTTGCGCTCCAACACCGCCAGATGCTCCCGGCGTTCCTCCACCGCCTTTTGGGCGGCGGCCTGCTCCCGTTGCAGCTGCCACAGCTGTTCCTGCGCCGCCTTGATACGGCTCAACTCCCGTCGCAGAGCGGCCCGATCACGAATGCCCAACGCCGTTACGCTTCGGGGCAACCGCAGGGCAAAAAAGCCGGCCAATAAAAAGCCGAGACCGGTGATCCCGGCGGCGATCCACATAACGACGTTCCACAGCAATGCCAACAATGCCGTCACCGCAAAGGCGCCGCCCAGCGCCGCCAACAGCGCGATCATACCGCCGCCGATATGCGCGGCGCTCTCATATTGCAATAATTGTTTGTCCTTTTCCTCCAATTGGGGGGACTGCTGACGCAACTGTTCCCATGCCCGCTCGGCCTGCGCCAGCAAATACTCGCCGCCTTCTTTTTCGGTAAAGCCTTCGCTCAGCTCGTCCTTTTCCTCCTCGGTCAAAGGATGGCTGCTGCCCTCGATGCGGGCGCGGAGCTGTTCGGCCTGCGCCGTTAATTGCAGTTGCTTCTGATAGCGTTGCCAGGCGGCATAGGCCGCCCCTTGCGCCGCTTGCGCCTGCAGATAGGCCAGTTGCTCACCGTCGGTTTCCTCCATATCTGCGGTTGCGCCGAGGGCGCTTTCCCGTTGCTCCAGCCCGACCCGATCCACGGCCAACTGACGGCGCAGCAGTTCGATCTCCGCCTCCAGCCGCTTCAATTTGCCGGAATTGCCCTTGGGCGAAACGTATTTGGCCCGCTCGCCGTTTAAAAATTCCATCACGCTGTCATAGCCCACCGTTTCACTGCCGGTGGTGACCAGATTTCGCATGGCGATCTCCATCTGTTCGGTCCGATGAAAGGCCGGACTGCCGGCCCCGATGAAAAATACATTGGAAAAGGTGTCGCTGTCCAGCCCCAAAAAGGTCTGTCCAACGTCGGCGGTCTCCACCCGATTGCCGTCGGCATCCAACAGGCGGTGCTCCCCCTTGCCTTTTTTATTCTGGGTGCGTTCCACCCGCCAACAACGGCCCCGTTCATCGGTAAATTCCATGGCGCCGCTGATGCCGTCCTCACTGTCCCAGGGCTGATATTTTTCCAACAGATCCTCCTGCAGAGACATACTTTTCCGTCCTCTGTAGGGCAGACCGTAAAACATAAAACGAATAAAATCCGCTACGGTGGTCTTGCCGCTTTCGTTTTCACGGGTATAAAAACCGGCGCCGGATTGTAGAGAAACGGTGGTATCACGGAACTGTCCGAAGCGGATCAGCTCCAATTTTGTAATAATCATTCAAACGCCTCCAATCCCAGGCGCAGCGCCTCTTCTGCCAACGCCCGTTCCTCGCCCGTCAGCGACGCCGTTTTTTCCAGCATCCCACGGACGAAAAAGCCCCGCAGGGATTGCTCCTGCGCCAACTGCTCCAGCGAGCGGGGCAACGTGGTCTCGTTGATGATCTCCACCAGCGCCGGATAATCCTCCAGCATCGGCGGCACGGCGTGGGCGGTCACGCCCTGCAGACGGAAACGATAGATATCCTTTTCGCCGTGGGCGGCGCAGGTCGCCGTCATTTTGCCCAGGATATCGCCCTGACCGTCCGTCTCCTCCACCGTGATGATCTCCTCATAAAAGCAAATACCGTCCAGAAATACCCGGGCCGCGCTGACGCCGGTCTCACTGACCGTCACGTCCAGAAAACTGCGTTTCCCCAACTCGTCAAAGCCGTGGGCGGCAGCGCTGCCCGGATGGGCCACCACGCTATCGCCCAGTTGTTCGGGATCCGCCGGTTTATGAACGTGTCCCAGCGCGATATAATCCATACCGCTTTGCCGCACTGCGGCCGCCTCCAGCCGATACAGCGGCTCGGTATCCCCCACGGAGCCGTGAAAAATGCCCACCGTCAATCCGGTCTTTTGCGCCACCGGAGCAAAAGGATGGGCAGCGGCGCCCTGTTGCAGGCTCGCCCCTACGAAGCTGCCGCCCGGAAAGCTGAGCTGTTGCAGCTCACTGCCAAACAAATGCACGTTTTCCGGCAGTTCCATATCACACCATTTTCCCTCTCTTGACAAGGGATCGTGATTGCCCGCCACCAACAGAAAGGTGATCTCCTTTGCCTGCGCAAACAGCTGTGCTACGGCGCCAACCACCGCCGGTGACGGAGTGGGCGTATCAAACAGATCGCCGGCAATGACAAAAAAACGGATCTCCTTTCCCAGGGCATAATCGATCATTTGCTGTAACGCCTCCAGCCCGTTTCGACGGATGGCCGCCCGTTGGGGCAGACCCTGTACCGGGGCGTCCAGATGCAGATCAGCAGTATGTATAAAGCGCATAGGCTCACTTCCTTTAATCGTTATATTTTTATTCTAACACATAATGTTATTTTTTTAAATACATTTTGTTGCTTTTCTTTTGATTTTGAGATATAATTAAACTGTATTATTATGTAATCGAGGCCGTTATGAAACAGAATTTGCTTAAAAAGTGCATAGGGTTGGTATTGTGCGTATCGCTGGCGCTGTCAACGTGCGCCTGTTCGCTGACCGATACCAGTATTGACGAGTTGATGCGTCCCCCTCAGCTGACCCAATCCCGTCAGCAGGTACAGCAGGCCATTCAGGAGCTGCTGGGCACCTCCTATCAGCTCATCGCCCCCGCCGGCGGGGAGCATCGCAGCAGCATCAATCTGCAGGATCTGGACAACGACGGGCAAAATGAGGCCATCTGCTTTTTTACCATCGGCGACATTCAGCTGTTGGACGTGCTGGTACTGCGCAAGCAGGGCAAGGAATGGGTCCGTTGGGGCCGTTTCAGCTCGGACGCTACCAAGGTGGAACAATTGGCCTTCACCGACCTCAACGAGGACGGCATCACCGAGCTGGTGGTGGGCTGGAGCTATCTGACCGGCAGCGAAAAACTGATGGAGGTCTTACAGCTGGGGGACGATAAGCTCTCCTCCAAATACAAGCAAAAGCATACCCGCTTTGCCATTGCCGACGGGCAGGTCGTGGTCATTGAGCAGGGGGCGGCCACCCTGCTGGGACACAAAAAAACCAAGATCACCTCTCTTTCCTCCGTCTCTATGGCGCCCGATATTACTTCCTTTACGGCCTTGACCGTCTCCACCGCTGACGGCAATCCGGCCATTTATCTGGACGTGCAGACCGAGGATCACTCCTTCCATACCGAGGTTTTGGTCATCAAATCCAAAAAATATCTGGAAAACAAGCTCTTTACCGAGGAAGCGCTGTACCGCACCCGCCCCTACAACGTGCATTGCACCGACATTGACAACGACGGCGTTCCCGAGGTGCCGAACACCCGTGTAATGGAAAACGGCGATTCCTCCGCCTATTATACCGAATGGTCCGATTTTGACGGCGCCACACTGAGCGCGCCGTTGGTCACCTACACCGCCGCCTCCGACCAGTTTTATCTGGTCTATCCCGACAAATGGCGGGGCGAGATCTTCGTCCGACAGGACTCCAAGATGCAGCGGCTGTATCATTTTATCAACAAAAAGGACGATATTCTGTATTCTCTGCGGGTGTTTACCGTCACCGAATACAGTCAGATCTACGTCAGCGAAGGCTGGGTCACCTTGGTGGAAAGCACCGATAAGGTGATCGCCTACCGCAAGGGCGACGTCAGCGATGAAAAATTTGCGCTGACCACCGCCGAGTGGGGCAAGGCCCTGCGCACCTACTGAGAAAGGAGCAACACATGAAAAAACTGTTGGTTTTGGAAGACGAAGAGGCGATCCGCGCCTTTGTCGTACTGAATTTAAAGCGCGCCGGCTATGATATCATTGAGGCAGGCACGGGAGAAGAGGCTCTGGAAAAATATGACCAAAATCCGGACATCGACATTGCGGTGTTGGACGTGATGCTTCCCGGCATCAGCGGCGTAGAGGTCTGCAAGACGCTGCGCGCTTCCAATCAGAAGATCGGGATCATTATGCTGACCGCCAAGGCCCAGGAGACCGACAAGGTGGAGGGACTGATGAGCGGCGCCGACGATTATATTGCCAAACCCTTCTCTCCGTTGGAGCTGATCGTTCGGGTGGATTCGCTTTACCGTCGGGTCCAGCTGCTCAAAGGACAACAGCAGGGCGAGGACACCGATCTGACCTTCGGCCCCTTCCGTCTGTCCACCACCAGCCGTATCCTCACCAAAAACGGCGAAAAGGTGGAGATCACCCAGGTGGAGTATCAGATTCTCAAGTATTTTCTTTCCTCTCCCGGTACCGCCCGCACCCGTGAGGATATCACCGCCGCCGTCTGGGGCGAGACCTCCACGGGGGATCGCAGCAAACATAAGATCGTGGATGTCAACATCCGCAGATTGCGTATGAAATTGGAGGATGAACCCAGCAACCCCGAATATCTGCAGACCGTTTGGGGCTTTGGCTATCGCTGGGGAAAATAGTGTATGAAACCACGCCTGTTTTCACGCCTGTGGAAGGATTTTCGCCGTATGCTGCGCAGTTTAAAGCGCACCTTCTTTTCGGGCATCACACGCCGTTGGCTGTATAACATTTTCGGCACCATACTGATCGCGGACATTTTGCTGGTATTGTTGTTCTGCGCCTTTGCCCGCAGTTCCTATTACAATCTGGTACGGGGCCGTCTGCGCGCCGATGCCGACAACGTCGAACATTACTATTCAAATTACATTTCCGCCGACTCCTTTACCGGCGCCGCCCACGATATGGTGGATGATTTTGAGGACAAGGAACTCTGTGAGATCCAGATCTCCGATCTGACCGGCAAGGTGGCCGTTTCCTCCTCGGGCTTCCCCCTCAACGATATGGTGGCCACCCCCGATCTTGCCGCCGCGCGGCAGGGCACGGCCGGGGATTGGGTAGGGGATCTGGTCAACACCGGTGAAAAGGTAATGAGCTACAGCGCTCCGCTACTGGACAACTACGGCAACGTACGGGGCACGGTGCGTCTGCTGACCGCCCTACAACCTACCGATCGCTATTTATACACTCTGTATGGGGCGGCGGTTCTCATCGGTCTGGCCGTTATCGTCATCACCGCCTTCAGCGGTCTGTATTTTATCAAATCCATCGTGGTGCCCGTGGCGCAGATCTCCGACACGGCCAAGGCCATTGCCAAGGGTAATATGACCACCCGCATCGAACATTATTACAAGGATGACGAGCTGGGTGATCTGTGTACCACCATCAACGCCATGGCGCAGGAGTTGGGCGAGAGCGAAAAAATCAAAAACGACTTTATCTCCTCCGTCTCCCACGAGCTTCGCACCCCGCTGACCGCCATCCGCGGCTGGAGTGAGACGATGATCGCCACCCAGAGCGAGGGGATGGATCCCACCACCCGACGGGGCATCGAGGTCATTTATAAAGAGACCGAACGGCTGAGCCGACTGGTGGAGGAGCTGTTGGATACCTCCCGCATCCAAAACGGCCGCTTTAAGCTGATGGTCGGGCCGATGAACGTGGTGGCGGAATTTGAGGACACGGTATTTATGATGATGGAGCGCGGCCGCATCGAGGGTGTGACCATCGAATACACGCCCGAGCTGGATGAGGTCCATCTGTTGGGCGACAAAAACCGCCTTAAGCAGGTATTTTTCAATATCATTGACAACGCCATCAAGCATTCCGCCTCGGACGGTAAGATCCTGACCGCCGTCACCTGTGACGAGCAGGCGGTCTACATCTCGGTGCAGGATTTCGGTGAGGGCATCTCGCCGGAGGATCTGCCCTTCATCAAGCAGATGTTTTATAAAGGCCACTCGCAAAAGCGTGGTAGCGGTATCGGCCTGGGCGTGGCCGACGAGATCGTCAAAAAGCACGGTGGCACCCTGGATATCCAAAGCACGCTGGGAGAAGGCACCACCGTTACCATCACCCTGCCTCTCCAAGAGCAGGATAACGACTGACAAAAGGAGCTGTTATTATGGATCTAAGTCTGATCACCTATTTTTTGCCCCTGCACGACAACTTCATACTCAAAGGTCTGGCGGAGCTGTTTTCCCTATTGGCGGAGGATTCCATCATCATTCTGGTGGGCGCCTTTCTGTACTGGTGCGTCAACCCGAATGCGGGTAAGCGAATGGCCTGCACCGCCATGGGCGGCCTGATGTGGACGCTGGGCCTGAAAAACTTCTGTAAGATCCCCCGTCCGTGGGATCTGGGCATCCTTTCCCGCGAGCAGGTGGTACGGGGCCATACCGCCACCGGTTATTCCTTCCCCAGCGGGCATACCACCATCGGCGCCAACGTTTACGGCTATTTTGCCAAGGGCGCCGGCAAATGGTGGATCAAGACGATCTTATGGGCGGTGGTCGGTCTGATCGGCCTGTCCCGCATCTTTTTGGGCTGTCACACCTCCTTTGACGTGGTGACCGCGCTGGTACTGAGCATCGGTTGGATCTGGCTGTCCACCTATCTATACGACCGTCTGTTGCCCAAAAGCGACTGGTTTATCTTCCTTTACGCCGTTCCCATGGTGTTTTCCGCCGTATCGCTGACCACCGGTACGGATGAGGATATCATCAAAATGCTGTCCTTCGGGCTGAGCGCGCTGATCGGCTTTTTCCTGGAACAGCGACTGGTCCATTATCAGCCGGCGGAAAGCAAGACCACCCGCGCCCTCCAATATGCTTTGGGCGTGATCGTCGTGATAGTGCTCAACGTGTGGCCCAAGCTGCTGTGGCTGGGCAACGTGCTCTGGCTGAAATGCCTCAACTATGCGCTGATCGCCCTGTGGCTCAGTTTTCTCTATCCGGTAATTTTAAATCGATATAATCACAAAAAACAAGCCAAAAATGAAACGAAATAAAGGGACCTAAGGGTCCCTTTTTCTTTGTCGATTTTTAAAAAATACGGTCGCCAAAACGCCGAAAAAGCAAACCGTATAAACCCACGCAAACCGTTGGTATATAATGGTTTTTGTCGGTTTTATGTCTGTATTTGTCGAGCGTTTTTTCTTGACTTGTCCACCGGCAAAGCGGTATGATGATCTCAAAGAAAGGAGGGCGCCCTTCCATGACCCTCTCGCCCCGGCAAAAAACCGATATTCTTTATATTCCTGCCGAACAGATCACACCCTCACCGCACCAACCGCGTCGCATCTTTCCCGCCGACGAGCTGGCCACGCTGGCAGACAGCATCCGCAGTTATGGGGTGTTACAACCTTTGGTAGTAACACCCGGTAGCTCCGGCTATATTTTGGTGGCGGGAGAACGCCGCCTGCGGGCCGCGCGGCTGGCCGGTCTGCACCGTTTGCCCTGCATCGTATACGACCGCCCCACCGAAGATTGCGCCGTGGCCACTATGCTGGAAAACCTGCAACGGCAAAACCTGAGCTATTGGGAGGAGGCCTACGGCTATAAGGCGTTGATGGATCAGTTCGGCTTTACGCAGGAGCAACTGGCACAAAAGCTGGGCAAAAGCCAATCGGCCGTCGCCAACAAGCTACGGTTGCTCCGACTGCCCATTCCGGTACAATCCAAGCTGGCCGGCCATCATCTGACCGAACGGCACGCCCGCGCCTTACTACAGCTAAACGACACCGAACAACTGTACAATGCGTTGGAGACCATTATCCGTCGCCAATACAACGTGGCGCGCACCGAGGAATACGTCGCTCGTCTGTTGGCGCCGAAACCGCCCCGTGGCAAGCAAACGCCACTGGTGCGGGACCGCCGCATCTGCCGCAACACCATTGAGCACGCTGTCAAGCTGATCCGCAAGGCAGGCATCCACGCCCGTTCCACCAGCAGTGAAAACGATACCTTTATTGAATACGTTATTCGCATCCCCAAAGGGTAGAATGTTTCCCCTTACATTCCGCCCGTTCTCTTTCCCCGGCGACCGAAATGATTTCGGTCGCCTTTTTTTGTGGAGCATCTCCGCAGGAAAGCAGCGAAAAAAATGTTTCACGTGGATCGCGACTGCGACCGCTGCCGGTGGCAGAGGAAGGGAGCAGGTCAGCGGCTGCCGCAACACGGCGATTGGCAAGCAGCGTCGGTCTGCGCCGACAGAGCCGATGTTGCAAAGAGGGATTGGAATCATCTTGGTTGCTCGAAGGTAACAAAGCAAGGCAGAATGTTCCACGTAGAACTCTCCGCAGGAAAGCAGAAAAAATGTTTCACGTGGAACATTTGTAAAATTTCGTAAAAAACTCTTTAAAAATGCAAACAAGTGTGCTATACTGTGAAAGCAACCTATTATATAATAAGAAACAACCGCATAAAGGAAGAAATTTATGGGAAAAATAATCGCAATCACAAATCAAAAGGGCGGCGTCGGCAAAACCACCACAGCCGTCAATTTGTCCTGTGCCATTGCGGAAATGGGCAAAAAGGTCCTGCTGGTGGACTTTGATGCGCAGGCAAACGCCACCAGCGGCTATGGCATTTCCAGACGATCGCTGGAAAAAAGCGTATATGATGCGCTGGTAGGACAGGTTGACGTGCGGGATTGCATTCAAAAGACCGCCGTGGAGGGCGTGGACATCCTTCCCGCCACCAAAGATCTGGCGGGCGCAGAAATCGAATTGGTCAACGCCGACCACCGCACCTCCTTACTCAAGCAGGCGTTGGATCGGGTACGCCATCTCTATGACTTTATCTTTATAGATTGTCCCCCCAGTCTGGGGCTGTTGACCCTCAATGCGCTGACCGCCGCCAATTCCGTACTGGCACCCATCCAATGCGAATACTATGCATTGGAAGGCTTGTCCCAATTGATCTCTATCATTAAAAAGGTCAAACAAAACTTCAATCCCGGCCTGCATTTGGAGGGCGTCTTGCTGACCATGTACGACGGCAGACTGAATCTGACGGTACAGGTCAAGGATGAGGTCAAAAAATTTTTTGGTGAAAAAGTATACAAAAACGTCATTACCCGCAACGTGCGTCTCAGCGAAGCGCCCAGCCACGGCGTTCCGGTACAGCTGTACGACCGTTATTCCAAGGGTGCGCTGGCATATCGTGAGCTGGCAAGAGAGTTTTTGGAGCATCAGAAAGGAGTGACGGGATGAAAAAAGGTCTTGGAAAACGAATGGACGCCATTTGGGAAGATAACGATTTCATCATCGAACAGCCCCGCGCTGACGAAGGCATCCGCACCCTGCGGATCAGCGATATCGAGCCCAATCGGGACCAACCCCGTAAACACTTTGACGAAGAAGCACTGCAGGCCCTTGCCGCCTCCATCGAGCAACACGGCCTGATCCAACCCCTGCTGGTGGAACCCCTGGAGGGGGACCGCTATCGCATCATTGCCGGTGAGCGCCGTTGGCGCGCCTGCCGCATCGCCGGGGTAGAGGAGGTGCCCGCCGTCATCCGCACCGTTACCAAACAACAAAATATGGAGATCGCGCTGATTGAAAACCTGCAACGTGAGGATCTCAATCCCATTGAAGAAGCGCGCGGCTATCGCTCCCTGCAGGACGTGTATCACATGACCCAGGAGGAGATCGCCCGTTCGGTGGGCAAGTCCCGTCCTGCCATCGCCAATGCGCTGCGGCTGTTGTCCCTGCCCGAGCAGATCATGGATTTCGTAGCAGGGGGCGAGCTATCCACCGGCCACGCCAAAGCCTTGATGCCGCTGGATGCAGAAAAAATGCTGATGCTGGCCAATCGCATCATTTCCGACGGACTGACGGTACGGCAAACCGAGGGGCTGGTTAAAAAAGCGCTGGCCCCCGCCAAGGAGTTGCCCGTCTTTGACCGAGAGGTCACCCTGGCGCTGCAGGAGATGGAACGCGCCGCCCGTGAACACGTGGGCAGCAAGGTACAGATCCGACATACTCCCAAAAACAGCGGTAAGATCGAGATCAGCTACCACAGCGTGGCAGAGCTGGAAAAAATTATGGAAATTTTGAAAGGCGGTGAAGGGAAATGAGTCAGGAAGAAAAGAAGAACGTTCCCACCGATCCCTTAGCACCGGAGGTGCCGGAACAGGCGAAAGCCCCCGAAACTCCCACCACCCGTGTGGAGCAACAGTTGGAAAAGAAAGCCAAAAAGGTTGTTGAATACAAAAAAGATATCAAATTTTTGTGGATCTACAGTACGGTGTTCTGTCTGGTCGCCCTGGCGCTGATCGGCGGCAGTTATATCATCCAGAACAAGATCCATGCGGAAATGGACGATTATAAGAGTCAGGCGGAAAGCGCCACCCAATCGGATGCGCAAAACAAGTCCCGTCTGTCCACCATTACCGAGAAAAACCAACAGCTGACCAAGCAGGTGGAAACCCTTACCAAGGAAAACGCCACCCTCCAGGCCGGCGCAGAGCTCGACGAAGCCCTGATCACCAAAGGGGAGGAGATCATCCATCAACAGCAGTTGCTGTTGCAGGCCATAGATCTCTATGGGCAAAATAAAATCACGGAGGCCAAGGAGGCCTTTGCCCTGATCAAAGCAGAAAATCTGCCCGAGGAAAGCAAAGCCATATACACATACTATGAGGAGAGATTGAAATAAGATGCTGGACGTAAGATATATCAAAGAAAACAAAGAGGCCGTCAAGGCGGCCATGCATAACCGCTGTATGGATCTGGATGCCGTCATCGACGAGCTGTGCACGCTGGATGACGAGCGTAAGGCGCTCATTTTTGCCTCCGAGCAAAACAAGGCCAAGCAAAACGCCGTATCCAAGCAGATCCCTCAACTGAAAAAGGAAGGCAAGGACGTTGCTCCCATTTTTGCCGAGATGAAAACGCTCAGCGAGCAGATCAAGCAGGACGACGCCCGACAGAGCGAGATCGAACAGCGCATCCAACAGCTGCTGTACGAAATTCCCAACGTTCCTGCCGATATGGTTCCTATCGGTAAGGATGATAGCGATAATGAAGAACTGCGCCGTTTCGGCACGCCCAAGGAATTTACCTTCGAGCCCAAGCCCCACTGGGAGCTGGGCAAGGAGCTGGACATTCTGGATCCCGAGATCGCCGGAAAGGTCAGCGGCGCCCGTTTCCATTTCTACAAAGGTTTGGGCGCCAAGCTGGAGCGCGCCATCATCAGCTTTTTCCTGGACAGCCACTCCAGCCGCGGTTACGAAGAGATCCTGCCCCCCTATCTGGTCAACCGCGCCTCGATGACCGGCACCGGTCAGTTGCCCAAATTTGAGGAAGATGCCTTCAAGACCACCGACGATCTTTTCCTCATTCCCACCGCTGAAGTCCCAGTAACCAATATGTACCGCGGTGATATTTTGGACGGCAGCAAGCTGCCCATCCGTTACTGTGCCTATTCCGCCTGCTTCCGCGCCGAAGCGGGCAGCGCCGGCCGTGATACAAGAGGTCTGATCCGTCAGCATCAATTCAACAAGGTCGAGCTGGTAAAATTCACCCGACCCGATCAAAGCTGGGAAGAACTGGAGACGCTGACCGATTCCGCCGAACAATGCCTGAAGGATCTGGGTCTGCCGTACCGTGTGGTTCGTTTGTGCAGCGGCGATCTGGGCTTTTCCAGCGCCATGACCTACGACATCGAAGTATGGATGCCCTCCTACGGCAGATACGTGGAGATCTCCTCCTGTTCCAACTTCCTGGACTTCCAGGCACGCCGCGCCGGCATCAAGTTTAAGGATGATATCAAGGGCAAGGCCCAGTTCGTCCACACCCTCAACGGCTCGGGCGTAGCCGTCGGCCGCACCACCGCCGCCATTTTGGAAAACTTCCAGAACGAGGACGGCAGTATCACCATTCCCGAGGCGCTGCGTCCCTATATGGGCGGTGTCAGCAAGATCGAAAAGAAATAATGAAACACGTTAATATCTATTCCGACGGCGCCTGCAGCGGCAACCCCGGTCCCGGGGGCTACGGCACCGTAATAGAATACAACGGTGTGACCAAGGAGTTCTCCGAGGGCTTTGCCGACACCACCAACAACCGTATGGAGCTGTTGGGCGCCATCGTCGGGCTGGAGGCGCTCAAAGAGCCATGTGAGGTCACGCTGTACAGCGATTCACGCTATCTTTGTGAATCGGTCAATCAACGCTGGGTATACGGCTGGCAGGCCCGCGGCTGGAAAAAGGCCGATAAAAAGCCGGCGCTCAACGTGGATCTATGGCAACGATTGCTGCCCCTGCTGGAGACCCATCAGGTAAGCTTTATCTGGATCAAGGGTCACGCCGGCCATCCCATGAACGAACGGTGTGACACGCTGGCCGTTGCCGCCAGAGAAGCCATCGCAAAATAGTCAATTTCGTCAATAAGGAAGCGAAGAAAATTTATGAGTAAACTGATCTATGTAGACCACGCCGCTACCACCCGGATCCGTCCCGAAGCGGTGGAGGCCATGATGCCGTATCTGACAGAGTATTACGGCAACGTATCCAGTATGTACTCCATCTCGGACATCACCGAGCAGGCCGTGCTGGACGCCCGCCGTACCATTGCTGCGTGTATCGGCGCCAAGGAGCAGGAGATCATTTTCACCTCCTGTGGTTCGGAGAGCAACAATATGGCTCTCTACGGGATCCTGAAAAAGGAACCCGGTCACATCATCACCACCAATATCGAGCATCACGCCATCCTGCACACCGTGGCGGCCCTGGAAAAAGAGGGCTGTACCGCCACCTATCTGCCGGCAGATGCCAACGGTCTGATCACCCCCGAACAGCTGGAGGCGGCCATCCGTCCCGACACCAAGCTGATCACCATTATGACCGCCAACAACGAGATCGGTACCATCCAACCCATCCGGGAGCTGGCCGCCGTTGCCAAAGCGCACAAGATCCCCTTCCACACCGACGCCGTACAGGCAGTGGGTCATCTGCCCATCAACGTTAAGGAATTGGGTGTGGATATGCTGTCTGCCAGCGGCCATAAATTCGGCGCCCCCAAGGGCATCGGCTTTTTATACGTCCGTGGCGGCGTATACGTCAAGCCCCTCATTCACGGCGGCGGGCAGGAGCGCGGTAAGCGCGCCGGTACCGAAAATACCGCCTTTATCGTTGCCATGGCCAAGGCGTTGGAGCTGTCCTGCAAGGAAATGGAGGCCACCAATGCGCGCCTTCTGGGCCTGCGGGATCGGCTGATGGACGGAATTCTCGAAAAGATCCCGTACTGCCGTCTCAACGGCTCGAGAGAACAGAGAGTCCCCTCCAACGTGAATATTTCCATCGAATTTATCGAAGGGGAGGCGTTGCTGCTGATGCTGGATATGAACGGCATTCTTGCCTCCTCCGGCTCGGCCTGTACCACCGGCTCGCTCGATCCCTCTCACGTACTGCTCGCCATCGGGCTGACCCATGAAGTGGCCCACGGCTCCCTGCGGATCACGCTGGGGGAGGACAATACCGAGGAGGACGTGGATTATATTTTGAACACCCTGCCCGGCATCGTAAAGCGCCTGCGGGATATGTCCCCCGTATGGGAGGATGCCATCAAGGCCGGCATTGCCGAGGACTATAGCTTATAAATAAAGGAGTATACCTATGTACAGCGAAAAAGTAAAAGACCATTTTCAAAATCCCCGCAACGTGGGCGAGATCCCGGATGCCGACGGTATCGGCGAGGTCGGTAACCAAAAATGCGGCGATATTATGAAGATGTATCTCAAAATTGAGAACGACGTCATTGTCGATTGCAAATTCAAGACCTACGGTTGCGGCGCCGCCATCGCCACCTCTTCCATGGCCACCGAGCTGGTCAAGGGCAAAACCATTGCCGAAGCATTGCAATTGACCAACAAGGCCGTTATGGAGGCTCTTGACGGTCTGCCGCCCGTCAAGGTCCATTGCTCCGTACTGGCGGAGGAGGCCATCAAGGCCGCTTTGGCAGATTATTATCAGAAGATCGGCCGTGAGCTGGACTTTGAAGTACCCAGCACCTGCGGCAGCTGCTGTCACAACGACTGATTTTTTACAAAGGAGGAACGCCCATGCCCCGTTCCGGCGGTATGCAAAAACTGCGGTTGATCTATCTGTACCGTTTGTTCTGCACCGAAACTGATGAACAGCACCCCCTCTCCCGCACCCGCCTTTGCGAGCTGTTGGAGGAACGCTATGATATCGCGATTGAACGTAAAACCTTTTACGACGATCTGGCCTATCTGGAGCTGTTGGGGCTGGACATTCAAAAAGGGGAGAAGAAGGGCACCTATTATCTGGCAGAACGGGAATTTGAAATGCCCGAACTGCATCTGCTGGTAGATGCCATTCAATCCAGCCAATTTATCACCGAAAAAAAGAGCAAGGAGCTCATTGACAAGCTGACCACCCTCTGCTCCCACTATCAGGGACAGCAGCTCAAAAGTCAGGTGTTTCTTGCCGCGCGGAACAAAACGGTCAACGAGGCTATCTATTACAACATTGATGCCATCTACCGTGCCATCACCGCCGGCAAACAGCTGTCCTATCGCTATTTCAGCTGGTCGTTACAAAACGGAAAGCTGGAAAAGGCCTACCGTCGGGGAGACCGTTATCAGGTCAGCCCCCTTTCGGTGGCGTGGGATGATGAAAAATATTATCTCATCGCCTTTGACCCCGTGCGGGGCGAGGTGCGCCACTATCGGGTGGACAAAATGGAACAGATCGCCGTGGAGGATACCCCCGCGCAACGGGACAACGATCGGGCCGAGATCAGCGCCTACGTGTCCAAGCTGTTCAATATGCAGGGCGGCAGGGAACAGCAGGTGACCCTACGCTTTGAAAAGGATCTGTTGGGCGTTGCCATCGATCAATTCGGCAAAAAGGCCCATCTGCGGCCGGACGATGAGGCGCATTTCCTACTCATCACCGACGTGATCGTCAGCCCGGGCTTTTACGGGTTTCTCTTTTCTCTGCAGGATCGGGTACAATTACTGGCGCCGACGGAATGCGTAGAAGAATTTAAAACGGCCCTGGAAAAAATTCGAAATAAATACTAAGCAGACATCTGCCACAGCAGGTGACTAAGCGCTGCATTTCCAAAACAAAACCCTTGTAATCCACAGATTACAAGGGTTTTTTATATTCAAAACTGCAAAAACATTCGGTTTTGGAAATCAGACGCGGCGCAAAAAATGGTTTTTGTGGCGGTTGATCCGAAAAAGAAAGCGAGGAACACCCTAATATTCCACCACAACCTCTGCCGTGGGATTTTCGCTGTAGACAGTGTCACCGTCCACCGGCTGACCGTCCATCATGATCCGTTTGATGCCGGCGCGACGGAAGGTAATATTATAGCGGGTACCGCGATACACCTTACTAACCTGATAACCGTCCCAATCGGGCAGATCGCAGGCGCGCAAGCGCAGACCGTCAAAGGTGGGCCAAACGCCCAGGATCTCCTCATATCCGCCGTGGAGCAACCAGGCGGGCGTGGCGGAAAACCAGGAATACAGATTCAATCCCGGATTTTTATGATTGATACCGTAATACACGTTACCCACGGCCCACGGCTCACTGGTCCGACGATTGTCCGGATTATCGGGATGGTTGGGCAACAGTCGGGTGAAAGTATCGTATGCCTCGATCATATCGCCCCTTGCCACGTCAGCGAAAATCTTAAAGGAAGCGGCGTGCATATAGATGGCGCCATTGGCAAAGGTGCCGGGCCGTTGCTTCTTCAACCGACCGTAGCCCTCACCGGTGGCCACGTAGGGCGGCCAATTCAACTGCGGACCGTAAGGAGTATTCAAATACAACCGCACCCACCGCATGGCGCTTTCCGTTTTTTGGGCATCTGCCACACCGGAAAAGATGGCCCAGGTATTGGGATTGAGATAGATTTTTCCCTCCACGTTATCGGGATGACCGATGATCTCGGTATCGTTGATGGTGGCATAGCTATACCATTTACCGTTAAAGCCAACGGTATTGGCGGCCTCCGTATACGCCGCATTGCGCTCACGCAACAGAGCCACCGTCTCCGACCGATCTAATTTTTCAAAGATCTCGATCAATTTATTTTGGGCATAAACCGTGGCGCAGGTGCCCCACACCGAGGTGGCTTCACCCAATTGATCGATCCCCTCCAGACCGTCCAGCCAGTCGCCGCCCCGCATCAGAATCAGCCCGTTGGTGGCGCGGTTTTCCCATAAATAGTCAAAGGCGCGAAAAACGTGATCCTCCAGCGTGCCCCGTTGCTCACTTTCAAGATAGGGTAGCTCTTCCTTTAAAATATCAAAATCGCCGGTCTCTTTTATATAACTGTTTAACGCGATGGGCATCCACATCGGACTGTCACAAAAATCACGGCGATCCAACGAGCCGGTGATCACGTTGAACTGACGGGGACAGCGGCCATCGGCAAACATATGGGCGGCCGCCAATAAGATCTGCTCCCGGGTGCGATTCCAATCCACAAACCCGACGCCCCAGCAATCCTGCAAAATGTCACGGTATCCGAAAATTCCGAACCGATTGTACAGAGAGGTCACGTGAACCTGATTCTTCAACCAGATATTCAGCAGATTTTCCATATTTTTATCCGGCAAACAGCAATACGTCCGATGGATCACTTCATCCCAATAGGCGCATAGAGCGGCATATTCTTGTTCGTATCCGTCGCCATACAAATATTTTTCCACCGCCGCCGCATAATCCCGCTGCATCAATCCGAAAAAGATATGATCGGTAGCCACGCCGTCCTGATCTGTCTGCACCGTTTTTTCCGTGCGCACGTAATGAATCTTATAATTACCTTCACTACGGGTCAGCGGCTCCTCTCGCAGCTCCACACTGCCGGTGATCCCTTTTTGGGCCATAAAGCCGTACAGATCGGGACAGCCGGCAACCATATCGCTGTGCAACAGAACCGTATCCTCCCGGATCTCAACGCTCAGATCGGCAGGGAAGCGGCCTTTCAACGCCCCTTTACCGTGATCGGCAAAGGTCCATTCCGTACCGGTACAAAGGCGGTAGGCGGTGTTTTTCTCGCCTTGTAGGCGCACTTTGACACATTCCACTCCATCCTCCGGCGGCACAAAGATATCCATACAAAAAGAGATCGGCCCCACGCTACCCTCAAAACGGGTCCGTCCCGGCCATACGGTAAAGCGCAAATCCTCACTTTGCGCCAGCAGATCATAACGGTTTTCACCGTCCTCGACGATATAGGTACGCTTACCGTTGGGCGTGCGCAATAAATAATCGCTTTCCACGTAATGCTTGGTCATCCGCAATCTGCCGGAACGATAGCATAAAAAGCCCATGCCTTCATTGGAAATGGCAGAAAAGATCTGCTTGTTGCACATAATATTCAGCCACGGACGGGGCGTGTGACGGTCGGTCACCGTATAGCTGCCATCCTCGTTGAAGGCGCCGAAGGTGGTCAACATATCGTAATATTCCGGAAAAGAACGGTCATACTGTTGGGTTTGAATAACAAAATTCGGCTCGTTTCTCATATCGTTTCTCCTGATTTGTTTTTATGCTTTCAGTATACACTTATCTTGCAAAAAACAAAAGTATAAAAAACAAAATATAGGTTTAACTTTCCTAAACCGACCTGCGGTCAAGGGACGCATGGAACGAAGGAGCCTTTTGGCAAAGCCGAAAATGCTAACGCCCTTTTTCCCTTCAATAAAAAAGACACCCGCATAGCGAGCATAGCCCTAATACTACCGGCAGCACCGGGGTGCGCTCTTGATTGGCCTGCCGGCCGTGCATTGATTACCAGCTGCCCATAAATGGGCTGCACAGCCTGCCTTGGCTCCCTCTGACGAGGGAGCTGTCCGAGCGTCAGCGAGGACTGAGGGAGAGATAAC
>JAZQDW010000007.1:0-26750 GCA_045546995.1 Eubacteriales bacterium | reverse complement strand
GGTTTTCGTGATATTATATTCGCCCTAAAAACTGCCCGAAGGGCAATATAACTATGCGCAGCATAATATAACTGCAAAGCAATATAACTCGCCGTCAGGCGAATATAACTGAGGCGCACTTCCTTACGGAGTGCGCCTCGAGGGGTGCTTTTTATTATTTGAGATCCAGTTCTGTGGGGGTGACGGCGTTTAGACCGTGCCGCTGCAGCAGGGCGATAAATGCCTGCTCGTCCTCGGTACGGAATACCATATAAGCCTTACCGGCCTGGTGGGTAAAGAGTGCGTACATATATTCAATATCGATCTTCCCCTCTGACAGCAGAGAGAGCACCTCAGACAGGCCTGCCGGCTGGTCGGGTACAGCCACCACGACGACAGGGTTCATTTTAATGAGGTTGCCTGCCTCCAGCAGAATGCCGGCCGCCTTTTGCGCGTCGTCCACGATGATGCGCAGGATACCGTAATCGGCCGCCTCGGCAATAGAGATGGCGCGCAGGTTGATATGATTATCGGACAAAAGTTTGGTCACCTCTGCCAGCTGTCCGGTGCGATTCTCAAGAAAAACAGAAATCTGATTGATATGCATAGCGGTTTCCTCCCTTTTAAATCTTTCTCTTATCAATGATACGTACAGCCTTGCCCTCGGAACGGGTGATGGACTTGGGCGCTACCAGTTTGACCTTGGCGTAGATGCCCAGCATCGCCTTCAGCGCGGCCACCAGCTTTTTCTCCATATCGGTGATCTCACCCAGCGAATCGGAGAACAGCTCGGGGGTCATTTCCACCATAACCTCCAGCGTGTCGGAATGGTTGACACGATCGACCACGATCTGATAGTTGGCGGGATAGCCCTGCTCGATCAATACCGCCTCGATCTGTGAGGGGAACACGTTGACGCCCTTGACGATGAGCATATCATCACTTCTGCCCATGGGCTTGCTCATCTTGACGAAGGTACGGCCACAGGAACACTTTTTACGGCTGAGCACGCAGATATCACGAGTGCGATATCTGAGCAGCGGGAACGCCTCTTTGGTAATGCAGGTAAATACCAGTTCACCTTTGCTACCTTCCGGCAAGACCTCGCCGGTATCGGGATCGATGATCTCGGCGATAAAGTGGTCCTCGTTGATGTGCATACCGGTCTGCTCTTCACATTCAAAGCTGACACCGGGACCGGAGATCTCGGTCAAACCGTAGATATCGTATGCCTTGAGCCCTAAATTCTTTTCAATATCCCGACGCATTTCCTCACTCCATGCCTCGGCGCCGAAAATACCCGCTTTCAGCTTGATCTGATCTCTGAGGCCTCTCTCTTGAATACTCTCCGCCAAATATTCGGCATAAGAGGGGGTGCAACAAAGAATGGTGGAGCCAAGATCAGTCATAAATTGTAACTGACGGTCGGTGTTACCGGAGGACATAGGCAAGGTAAGACATCCTACCTTATGAGAGCCTCCATGCATACCGGCGCCGCCGGTAAAGAGACCGTAACCGTAAGCGACGTGTACCACGTCTTCTTTGGTGGCGCCGGTTGCCATTAAAGCTCTGGCGCAACATTCATCCCACAGATCCACGTCGTGTTGGGTATAGAAAGCAACCACGCGCTTACCGGTCGTACCGGAGGTGGATTGAATACGAACGCAATCCGCCAAAGGCTTTGCCAGCAAACCGTAGGGATAACACTCTCTCAGGTCATCCTTGGTCAAAAAAGGCAGTTTGTAAAGATCGTCACGGGATCTGATATCATCGGGGGTGACACCTTTCTCTTCCATCTTTTTGCGATAATAGGGCACATTCTCCCAAACGTGACGTACCTGTTTTATAAGACGTTCGTCCTGCCAAGCTTTAATTTGTTCCGGCGAGGCAGTTTCGATTTCGGATTGATAATAGTTGCTCAACGTAAACACACCTTTCTATTATTTGGATACTCTACCGAGCATAAATGCTTTTTTATTCAGTTCAAGAAATTTAGGCGGAACGCTCTGTTCAATGGCGGCCAGCCATTCTTCTTCCGGAAAATCAAAATAGGTGGACAGCTTGCCCATCAGGACGATATTAACCGCCTTGGCAGAGCCGGCCTGCTCGGCCAGCGCCAGCGCATCCAATGCGCACAGATCCACGCCGGCGGCACGCATTTTGTCCTCCAGCGCCGCGGGATATTCCATAGCCCCTGTGATAACGGGCATCGGATTGATCTGCTGGGTGTTGACGATGATCTTCCCCTGCGGTTTTAAGTACTCGGTCCAGCGGGCCGCCTCCAGCAGTTCAAAGGAAACGATAAAATCCGCCTCGCCTTTATCGATGATGGGCGAATACACCTTATCACCAAAACGAACGTAGGTGACCACACTGCCGCCGCGCTGACTCATTCCGTGAACCTCGGACACCTTGATGTCATAGCCGTGGGACAACAGCAACCGTCCCAACAGTTTGGAGGCCAGCAGACTGCCCTGTCCGCCGACACCGACGATCATAATATTTTGGGTTTTCATTTGCAGGCGCCTCCTTTCAACGCATCAAATTTACACAGCTGGGCGCACACGCCGCATCCGGTACACAGAGTGTTATCCACCTTGGCCTTACCGTCCTGCATAGAAATGGCGGGACAGCCGACACGCATACACGCCTTACAGCTCTTACATTTATCGTTATCGACCACCAGCGGCGCGCTGTGCTTGACGTATTTGAGCAAAGCGCAGGGACGGCGGGAGATAATGACCGACGGTTCGGCTGCGGCAAGTTCCTCTTTGATCGCCGTCTCGCAGGCGGAGAGATCGTAAGGGTCTACCACACGAACGCGATTGATACCCACGGCGTGGCACAGGGTCTCCAGATCGATCTTGGCCGCCGGATCGCCCTTGAGGTTAAAGCCGGTGGTGGGGTTTTGCTGATGGCCGGTCATACCGGTGATGGAGTTATCCAGAATGATGAGGGTGGCATTGGAATTGTTGTAGGCAATGCTGACCAGACCGGTAATGCCGGAATGCATAAAGGTGGAATCACCGATGACGCCCACGGTATTACCGTCCGCCTGACCCTCCATAGCTTTGACAAAGCCGTGCAGACCCGAAACGGAAGCGCCCATACAAATGGTGGTATCCAGCGCAGACAGCGGCGGTACGGCACCCAGCGTATAACAGCCGATGTCACCCAGTACCGTGATCTTATTCTTTGCCAGGGTATAAAACAGACCTCTGTGAGGACAACCGGCGCACATAACGGGCGGACGGTTGGGAATGGTGTCTACCGGCGCGATGCCGCAACCGGTCGCAAAGCCCAAAGCGGCGGCCACCGCATTCTGCGACAGTTCACCGATGGGGCCGAACAATTCCTTACCCTTCACGCCGATCCCCAGCGTATTACAATGCTCCTCAATGAAGCCGTCCAGTTCTTCCACCACAACGACGGTATCCACCGTATCGGCAAAATCCATAATTTTTTGCTCGGGCAGCGGCCAGATCATACCCAATTTGAGTACGGGATATTGATCGCCACACACCTCTTTAACGTACTGATAGGAGGTGGAGGAGGTGATGATGCCGATGCTGTGATCGGTACCCTCTTCTACCCGGTTGATCTCTGCCGTTTCGGCCCAGGCGATCAGATCAAGGGTACGTTGCTCCACCACGGGATGCCGCAATTTGGCATTACCGGGCATCATAATGTATTTCTGCGGCGTTTTGGCATAGGGCTTTTGCACCTCTACCCGCTCCCCGGTTTCCACTACGCTCTGTGAGTGAGAAACGCGGGTACACATTTTGAGCAGTACGGGGGTATCGAACCGCTCGCCCAGCTCGTATGCCAATTTGGTAAAGGCAAGCGCCTCGGCAGAATCGGCCGGCTCGAGCATGGGAATCTTGGATGCCTTGGCATAATGACGAGAGTCCTGCTCGTTTTGCGAGGAATGCATCCCGGCATCGTCCGCCACGCCGATGATCAGACCGGCGTTAACACCGGTATAGGCAATGGTAAATAACGGATCGGCCGCCACGTTGAGACCCACGTGCTTCATGCCGCAAAAGGCACGCTTACCGCTGAGGGACGCGCCAAAAGCAGTCTCCAAGGCCACCTTTTCATTGGGCGCCCATTCGGCATACACCTCGGGATATTTGGCAACCGCCTCTGTAATCTCAGTACTGGGGGTACCGGGATAACTGGAAACGAAACTGCATCCCGCTTCATACAATCCGCGGGCAACCGCCTCGTTACCGAGAATCAAGCTTTTCATCTGGATACTGTCTCCTTTATGAATAAATATAAAGTCATTATACTATACAAAAAGAATGCCCGCAACCTTTTTTTACAAGTTGCGGGCAAATTTTTACAAATTATTCAGCCTTTTCGCCGATAGCGTCTTTGGCCAAAACCGTTACTTTTTCCTCGTAACAAGCGAAGGCGGATTCCACCTTTTCTTTTTTTATTTTGGGAGTGATCAGGCTGACCACCGGTACAATGATCAGGCCCGCCAACATACAGAAGGCGCCGGCGTTGATGGGGCTTTGCAGTATGGTGGGAAACGCATCTTTAAAGAGCACAACACCCAACATAAAGACAACCGAAAAAGTCATATTGACCCACACCGCCGCCTTGGTGACCCATTTGGCATACAGACCGTACAGGAAAGGCGCCAAAAACGCACCTGCCATAGCGCCCCAAGACACGCCCATCAGCTGAGCAATAAAGGCAACGCTCTCACTGGTGGATTTGGTCTGGAAAATAGCGATAGCGGCGGAGATGGCAATAAATACCACGATCAGGATGCGCATTACCAACAACTGCGTCTTTTCCTTCATATTTTTTACAGCGTGATCCTTGATGAGATCCAACGTCAGTGTGGAAGAGGAAGTCATGACCAGACCGGACAAGGTGGACATAGAGGCGCTAAGCACCAGTACCACTACCACAGCGATCAGCACAGTGGGCAGATCCTCCAGCATCGTAGGAATGACCGAGTCAAAGCCGTTGGCCTTGACATCGATCTTGTCAGAGAAGAGCCGACCAAAGCCGCCCAGAAAATAACAGCCGCCGGCCACCACCAGAGCAAACAGCGTGGAAATGATGGTGCCCTTGCTGATCTGCTTTTCATTTTTAATGGCATAGAATTTTTGCACCATCTGGGGCAGACCCCAGGTGCCCAACGAGGTCAGGATCACCACGCCCAACAGACCCACGGGATCGGGGCCAAAGAAAGAAGCGAACACGCCCGGCGCGTCGCTGACGGTAGGATCGGAGACCTGCGCCATCCCCCGGATGGCTTCCAGAAAACCGCCCTGAGAGTTCAGCACAGCGGCGATCACCGCCACGATGCCCACCAGCATAATAATGCCCTGAATAAAGTCGTTGATGGCGGTGGCCATATAACCGCCCACAATAACGTAAATACCGGTGAGCACGGCCATAACGATTACGCACACCGAATAATCAATGGGAAAGGCCATACTGAACAAACGGGACAGGCCGTTATACAGTGAGGCAGTATACGGAATGAGAAAAACAAAGGTAATGGCCGAGGCATAGATCTTCAATGCCTCGCTGTCAAAGCGATTGCCGAAAAACTGAGGCATGGTGGCTGAATCCAGATGCTGGCTCATCACACGGGTGCGTCGACCCAAAATGACCCATGCCATCAGCGATCCGATGATAGCGTTACCGATGCCCGCCCAAGTGGCGGCAATACCGTACTTCCAACCGAACTGACCTGCATAACCGACAAATACAACGGCCGAAAAATATGAGGTGCCGTATGCAAAAGCAGTAAGCCACGGGCCTACGTTTCTGCCACCCAGCACGAAGCCGTTGACGTCAGTGGAATGCTTTTTACAGTAAAATCCGACGCCGACCATAATAGCGAAAAATACCACAAGCATTGCAATTTTGATAAACATACAAACTCCTTCTTTCTTTTTTGATCCGAAGCATCTTCGGTGATTGGATTTAGTTTAGCCGGTGATCTGCGCCTCTACCAAGCGGCCCTTACAGTACTTTTCACGTAAAGCCGGCTTTTCGATCTTACCGGTGGGGTTACGGGGAACGTCGGCAAAAATGATCTTGCGGGGACGTTTATACCGAGGCAGTTCCTCACAGAAGGCGTTGATCTCCTCTTCGGAACACTCCATTCCCTCTTTAATTTCAATAATGGCGGCCGTAATTTCACCCAGACGGGCATCGGGCAGGCCGATGACGGCAACGTCCTTGATCTTGCTATAAGCGCGCAGAAAATCCTCGATCTGTACGGGATAAATATTCTCACCGCCTGAAATGACCACGTCCTTTTTGCGGTCGACCAGATAGATAAAGCCGTCCTCGTCGGTTTTGGCCATATCACCGGTATAGAGCCAACCGTCCTTCAGTACCTCGTCGGTGGCCTCTTTATTTTTATAATAGCACTGCATTACGCCGGGGCCGCTGACGATCAGCTCGCCCACCTCGCCGTCGGGGACGTCACAGCCCTTTTCATCGACGATACGGGTCTGCCACAGATAACCCGCTTTACCGATAGCGCCCACCTTATGCACGTTTTCCACGCCCAGATGGACACAACCGGGGCCAATGGATTCGGACAAGCCGTAATTGGTATCATACTGATGGTGAGGGAAGACCTCCAGCCAACGCTTGATCAGACTGGGAGGAACGGGCTGTGCACCGATATGCATCAACCGCCACTGATCCAGCACGTATTTGTTCTTATCAATACGTCCGCTTTCCAATGCGTCCAGCAAATCCTGCGCCCACGGCACCAGCAGCCAAACGATGGTACATTTTTCCTCGGAAACGGTACGCAGGATCCATTCCGGTTTCACCCCGCGCAACAGCACTGCCTTACTGCCCGACAGCAGCGAACCGAACCAGTGCATTTTAGCGCCGGTATGATACAGGGGCGGAATGCACAAAAATACGTCATCTCTGCTCTGCGAGTGGTGATTCTGTTCCGTTCGACAAGAGGAAAGCAGCGCCAGATGGTTGTGCAGAATCGCCTTGGGAAAGCCGGTGGTGCCGGAGGAAAAATACACGGCGGCATCATCCGTTTCCTGCAAGGCAACGGGCGGCGCGGAGGAGGAGCAAAAGCTCATCAGCCGCAGGCAATCCTCGGTATAAGCAGGACCGTTATGCCCCACAAAAAACATCTTTACGTCGATTTCATCGGCGATGGCATCCATACGGCTGATAAATTCTTCACCGAAGATCAGCAACTCCACGTCTGCCAGATCCAGACAATATTTGATCTCATCGCTGGCATAACGGAAGTTAAGGGGCACAGCCACACAGCCCGCCTTAAGAATACCGAAATAAATGGGCAACCATTCCAGACAGTTCATCAGCAGAATACCCACCTTTGTCCCCTTTGCAAGACCACGGCTGAGCAAGAGATTTGCAAAGCGATTGGCCCGTCTGTCAAAATCCGCCCAAGACAATTCTCGACGGTAAGGAGCCTCGGGATTATTGCTCTCAATGAGGTTAAAATCCTGCCAGGTAACGGCGCGGTCACGCTCCTCGGAGGGGTTGATCTCCACCAACGCGCTTTCCGACCGATACAGTCTGGCGTTCTTTTCCAAAAGTTCTGTAATTACCATTTCTTTTTTCTCCTTTAGAGTGAAATAAAAAAGCCCCCTGCACACAAAAATGTGCAGAGGGCGAAAAATCGCGGTACCACCTCTGGTTTGCCACTACGTCACCGTAATGACCTCGGGGAGATCCATCAATCTCCTGTCGCTGTATCGGGCGCACCCGTCACCACTTACTGCTCTGTTCAGCGGCGCCACTCCGAAAGGTAATTCCGTCTTAACTCTTTTACTGTCTCGCAGCCACCGACAGCTCTCTGAAAAAGAGGGGTAAGACGTACTGGCTTTCTTCAACGTGTTAAAATATGTTATCAGTTTAGCACTTTTGTTTGATAAAGTCAACAAAAAATTAAAATTTCTTTCTGACTTTTCCGGCTTTTACTCTTCCATCTGCCAACGAATACCGTAAATGCCGGCAGGTTGCCCCGCCCTCATACGGGCGTAAAATACGGTATAGAGGCTGCCGTCCTGCAGTTCCACAGTGGCAGGATATCCCACATCCCAATTATAGGCGCCCTGCCACAGCACCAAATCCTTTTCCCACGCTTTGCCGTCGCGGGACAGCATCACACGAATGCCGAAGGGATCCTGCCGATATCCGTAAACGGACAGAATCACACCGGAGGAATGCCGCAGCAAATGGGCGGGTGCGCCGCCCCGATCGGAAAGCAGCTGCATTGGTTTGTCCCAGGTTTTTCCACCGTCTGCCGAACGGGTTTCAAACAGGGTGAACAGGTTTTTATCCCCCGTTTGTTCCTGCACTCTGAAATGACAAATTATGACACCGTCCTCAAGTTGCAGAGCGTGGGGTTCACAGGAAAGCATCTTTTCCCCCTGCAGGCACACATCATCAATCGCACCCACAAATTTCATTTTTCCGTCCGTTTCCACCCGCCAGGCCTCCAGACGCTCGGTTTTCCGTGCGGAATCGTCGGCGCTGAAGGGGCGCCCCACCCACAAAAGACTACCGTCCCGCAAGGCGCAAGGGCCATGGGGCGAGGTGACGGGAGATTTAAAAAGTTCACTCCAAGTTTTTCCTCCGTCAAAGCTCAATCGAAAAGTAGCACCCAGCGCCGCCGCCTCCGCCGCCGGAGTGACGGAGGCCAAATAGGCCAAATCTTCTTCGTCGGCTTCCCTTCTCCGTTGCTGAAAGGCAACGGTATTATTAAAAGAGGTAACCATCAGACCGTTTTCTCCAAAGGCGCACAGACCGGCATCGCGATCGTCCAGCACCGTATCTATCACCGCAGTGGCCGCACTCCAACTGCGGCCCTCGTCAGAGCTGTATGAAAGGACGCATTTGCCGAAGGGGCAAACGTGCCGTTTGCGAAAGCCGGAGGCACCCATCACCAATCGACCATCCCCCAGTCGGGCGATACTGGGCCAGGCAAAATAGAGACGGCTCGTTCCCGGCGCCGACAACAGGGGAGTCGGTTCTTGCAAAACCTTGATTTTCATAAAAATCATCTCTCTTCGTAAACTATATGAGATAGCTCAATCATACCACATCCGATACATATATGCAACCATTTTTGGTGATTGACAATGTTTTTGTTTTTTGATATATTTAAAATGTATAAGTTTAGCTCAAAAGGAGTTGTTTTATAATGAGCGAAAGAAGAATAGAAACCAAATGCGTACAGGGGGGTTACACCCCCGGAAACGGTGAGCCCCGACAGGTGCCCATCATTCAAAGTACCACCTTTAAATATGCCACCAGCGAGGATATGGGCAAGCTGTTTGATCTGGAGGCCAGCGGTTATTTTTACAGCCGTTTGCAAAACCCCACCTGTGACACGGTAGCCGCCAAGATCTGCGAGCTGGAGGGCGGTAGCGCCGCTATGCTCACCTCCTCCGGTCAGGCCGCCAGCTTTTTTGCAGTGTTCAATATTGCCGGTGCGGGCGACCACATCATCTCCTCTTCCTCCATTTACGGCGGCACCTACAACCTGTTTGCCGTCACCATGAAGCGTATGGGCATTGACTTTACCTTCCTGGATCCCGATTGCAGTGACGAGGAGCTGCAGGCGGCCTTCCGTCCCAATACCAAGGCGGTATTCGGCGAGACCATTGCCAACCCGGCTTTGACGGTATTTGATATCGAGCGGTGGGCAAATATCGCCCACCAAAACGGCGTTCCGCTGATCGTGGACAATACCTTTGCCACGCCGGTAGGTTGCCGTCCCTTTGAATGGGGCGCAGATATCGTCACCCATTCCACCACCAAATACATGGACGGGCACGGCGCCGCCGTGGGCGGCTGTATCGTGGACAGCGGCAAATTTGACTGGACCAAATATCCCGACAAATTCCCCGGCCTGTGCACCCCCGATGAGAGCTATCACGGGGTGACCTATACCGAGCGTTTCGGTCTGGAGGGCGCCTATATCACCAAAGCCACCGCACAGTTGATGCGGGATCTGGGCTCGATTCAAAGCCCGCAGGATGCCTTTTATCTCAATTTGGGTTTGGAGAGCCTGCACGTGCGTATGGAGCGCCACTGCGCCAACGGCAAGGCCGTTGCCGAATTTTTGGAGAGCTGTGAGGCAGTGACCTGGGTCAACTATCCCTCTCTTCCCTCCTCTCCTTATTATAAGTTGGCTGAAAAGTATCTGCCCAAGGGCTCTTGCGGCGTCGTTTCCTTTGGTGTCAAGGGCGGCAGAAAAGCGGCAGAAGAGTTTATGAAAAAGCTGAAGCTCATCGCCATCGAGACCCACGTGGCCGATGCCAGAAGCTGCTGTCTGCATCCCGCCAGCGCCACCCACCGTCAGATGAATGACGCAGAATTGGCCGCCGCCGGTGTCGGCGCCGATCTGATCCGTCTTTCCTGCGGTCTGGAAAATGCCGAGGACCTTATTGACGATATCAAGCAGGCGTTAGGAGTATAAACCATGCCCATTAAAGTACCAAGTGATCTGCCGGCCGTACAGACGTTGGCAGAGGAAAATATCTTCGTAATGACCGAAAAACGTGCCATTACCCAAGACATTCGTCCCCTGAAGATCTTACTGCTCAACCTGATGCCCAAAAAGATCGAAACGGAAACACAGCTTGCCCGAATGCTGGGCAACTCCCCCCTGCAGGTGGAGCTGACCCTCATTCACACCGAGAGCCACGTGTCCAAAAACACCTCGGCTGAGCATCTGTTGGCCTTTTACAAAACCTTCGGCGACGTCAAGGACGAGAATTTTGACGGTATGATCATCACCGGCGCGCCGGTGGAGAATATGCCCTTTGAAGAGGTGGAATATTGGGACGAGCTGTGTGAGATTATGGAATGGAGCAAGACCCACGTCACCTCCACTTTTCACATCTGTTGGGGGGCGCAGGCAGGGCTGTACTACCACTACGGTATCCAAAAGTACCCCCTGGAGCAGAAAATGTTCGGCATCTTCCCCCACACCGCTGATTACCAAAAATCCATTTTACTGCGTGGCTTTGACGACGTATTTATGGTCCCCCATTCCCGTCACACCACCGTCAAGCGGGAGGATATCGAGGCGGTACCCGAGCTGCGGATCTTGGCCTCCTCGCCCGAGGCGGGCGTATACATCGTCGCCACCGACGGCGGCAGTCAGATCTTTGTCACCGGCCATTCGGAGTACGATGCCGACACGCTGAAAAACGAATATCTGCGGGACAAAAATGCAGGGTTGCCCATCGAGCTGCCCAAAAACTATTTTCCCGACGATGACGAGTCCAAAGAGCCGCCCAAAACCTGGCGAAGCCACGCCAATCTGCTGTACAGCAACTGGCTGAACTATTACGTCTATCAGACCACGCCCTACGATTTAACGGAGATCCGAAAATGAGAAAATATTTATTGCCCGAAAGCGGCCGCTTTTACAAGGTCAATCTGCACTGCCACTCTACCTTCTCGGACGGCAAGCGCACCCCGGAAGAGCTCAAAGAAGAGTATATGGCCCACGGTTACAGCGCCATTGCCTTCACCGACCACAACGTGTTTATTCCACACAACGAGCTGACCGACGAGAATTTCGTTGCGCTCAACGGTATGGAGCTGGACGTCAAGGAGATCGGCACGCAGACCCCCTACAACAAATGCTGTCACATCTGTTACGTTGCCCTCTCCCCCGACACGGAAAAAACCGTGTGCTGGCACAGAGAAAAATTCGTGGGCAATTCCTCCAAGGCGTACCGCCATCTGGTAAAATTTGACGAGACTCTGCCCGATTACGAGCGTGTTTACACCCCCGAATGCATCTCCGATATGATGCAGAAAGGCAGAGAGGGCGGCTTTTTCGTCACCTACAATCACCCCGTCTGGTCGATGGAGGATTACGGCGATTACATTCATTATAACGGAATGCACGCCTTTGAGATCTTAAACTACGGCTGTGAGGTGGAAGGCTATCCCGAGTACAACCCCAAGATCTACGACGAGTTTTTGCGTTCGGGCAACCGCATTTTCTGCGTTGCCACCGACGATAACCACAACGGGCGCGCCAAGGATGACCCCCAATACGACAGTTTTGGCGGTTGGGTATGTGTAAAGGCAGATGCCCTTACATACGAAAATCTCACTGCCGGGCTGATACAGGGCAACTTTTATGCCTCCCGCGGTCCCGAGATCAAAGAGCTGTGGTATGAGGACGGCAAGGTGCACATCTCCTGCTCCCCCGCCGCCAAGATCGAGACCTACTACGGCATCCGCCGTGGCAGAGTGTGTATGGCCAAGCCGGGTGAGACGGTCACCCAAGCGGAATTTAATATCCCCGAAAATTGCGGCTATTTCCGTCTGTGCGTCACCGACGTCCACGGCAAAACCGCCGATACCAATGCATACTTTATGGATGAGCTGACTGCAAAAAATTAGTACAACGTAAACCAAAAAGAGTGTAACACAAACGTGTTACACTCTTTTTTATCCAAAGAAATATGCAATAGCCACCACCAGCACCGCGACAGCCAACAAAGCAATAACGATCAGGGCGTCACGCCGATCTTTTTTTACCATATCGATATCGATGACTGATGGTTCGTCCGATTCTTCTTTGTTCGGACTGACATTCTCATCGTTGCGCAACGGAATGGTGGGCTTTGTCCGTTTTATCGGTTTTGTTCCGTCCAAAGTCCCCGCCGTATTAACGGTAGGCAAAGCACACACCAACAAATATCCGGCAATACCAAAAAAGAAACAGATCCAAAAATATTTTTTGTCATCGTGGCCCTTCATACAAGCCGCCTGATAGAACTGATCAGCGATCCAAAAGGCAATCACAAGCGCGATCACCGCCGCCGCAATCAAGAGCAAAATAACAAATCCACCCATAGAGATATCTCCTAACAGATCAGATGATCAGTACAAATTTTTACTGCGGCGGACGGGCTCGCAGGTGTAGTTGACACCCAGCTTTTTGAGCACCTGTTCGTCGGCATCACAGAGCATTACCGAAGAATGCAGTTCGGTGCCGCGCAGATTTTTGATCTGATCCAAGGCCTTGGCCGCCTGGGGGTTGACACCCGCCGAGGAGGACAGAGCGATCAGCATTTCGTTGGAATCGAGATGGGAATAGGCGGAACGGAAGATCTCCCGTTTCAGTTTGACGATGGGCTCGATATGCGCCTGAGCGATGAGCAAGACCTCATCATCGATACCGGCCATGATCTTCATGGCATTGAGCAGAGCGGCCGCAACGCTACCCAGCAGTACGCTGGTCTTACCGGTGACAAGGGTGCCGTCCTGCAGTTCAAAGGCGACGGCGTGAACGCCGGCGCTTTCAGCCTTGGTAAGCGCCGCCTTCACCACGGCGCGATCCTCGGTATTGACACGGGCCTGCCGCATAATGCTTTCCGCCTTGACCACGGCGCTTTCGCCCACGGTGCCCAGCAGTTTATCGCATTTTACCTTATAATAGCGGCGAATGATCTCCTCACGGGCGGCAGCGCAGACCGCATCGTCGTCAATGATACAATTCCCGGCCATATTCACACCCATATCGGTGGGAGACTGATAGGGGCTTTCCCCCATGATGCGTTCCAGCATTGCCTTGAGCAACGGAAACGCCTCGACGTCACGGTTATAATTGACGGTCATCTCCCCATAGGCCTCCAGATGGAAGGGATCGATCATATTCAGGTCGTTGAGGTCTGCCGTAGCCGCCTCATAGGCCAGATTGACCGGATGCTTGAGGGGCAGATTCCAGATAGGAAAGGTCTCAAACTTGGCATAGCCGGAGGTGATGCCCCGTTCGTGCTCATGATACAGCTGGGACAGGCAAGTAGCCAGCTTGCCGCTGCCGGGACCGGGAGCGGTGACGATGACCAGCGGTTTGGTCGTCTCGATATACTCGTTTCGGCCATAGCCTTCTTCGCTTACGATGAGGGGGATATTATTGGGATAGCCGGTGATGGGATAATGACGGTACACCTTGACGCCCAGATTTTCCAGTTTCTTTTGAAAGATGTCGGCGGCGTACTGGCCGGCATAGCGGGTCATAACCACGCTGGAGACCATCAGCCCCATCCCACGGAATGCGTCGATGAGACGGAAAACGTCGTTGTCATAAGAGATGCCAAGGTCACTGCGGATCTTGTTTTTCTCGATATCTGTGGCGTTGATGGAGATAATAACCTCTGCCTGCTCCTTAAGCTGCAACAGCATTTTGATCTTACTGTCCGGCTGAAAGCCCGGCAATACGCGGGAGGCGTGATAATCATCAAACAGCTTACCGCCCAACTCCAGATACAGCTTGCCGTTAAACTTATCGATCCGTTCCAGAATATGGCTGGACTGCATCTTCAGATACTTTTCATTATCAAATCCGATTCTTTTCATCAAGATCACCCCTTAAGACTTAATATATTGCTTATTATAGCACAGTTTGTCCCTATTTTTCAATACATTCTTCTCTTTTATTTTTTGTTGACAACGTCAACGAACGTACAATATGATACTAATCAATAAAGGAGGAATCAAAATGAGTCATAAAAGAAAAAATACCGCAGTTTTCTTTGGAAAACTGCGGTATTTTATATCTTATTTTTAAAATATTCCTTGGGAGAACAACCGAACTCTTTATAAAAAGCACGGTAAAAGGTGCGCATGGAGGCAAAACCGCTTTCCATGGCGCAGAAGGTGATGCTGTGCTTTTTTTCGTGCATCAAAATCAGCGCGTTTTTCAGCTTGAGCGTGGTGAGATACTGATTGAGCGTAATTTGAAAATTCTTTTTGAAATATCGGGAAACGTAGCTGAGGCTGTAACCGAAATGGGTTGCCACGTCCGAGGGCGTGATCCCCTCTTTATACCGCTGATTGATATACAGCAGCAAACGGGAGGAGAGCGTTCGTTCGTGCTCGTCTCCGGCATTGACGAGAAAAACGTTTTTCATCACCAGACCCAAAATGACGTAGATATAGCCCATGCGCTCGATATCGTTGATTTCTTCACTTTTGATTTTTTCGTAATAATCTTTGATGACCCTGACAGTTTCCGTATCACAGATAAAGGGATTGGTGCTCTTTTTATTCCGAGTCTCATCCACAAAGTCCTCACACATATACTGAGGGATGATCAGCACGCTGGAACGGGAACTGACCGGCGTGCGATAGGCGTGAGCGTCAAAGCTGAGAGCAACCGACATTTCCCCTGCCTTCAACTGCTTGTACTGATCGCCGACCCAGACCTCCATTTCCCCCTCGTCCACAAAATACAACTCGATCTGCGAATGAAAGGAAAATACGCCGGAATCGTTTTTATAGCTTTTGAAAAAAAGATTGTTATTTTGTTCCCGCACGGCGTTAAAAACCGGCTGTTGCAAGAGCATCGCCCCCCTAAAAAGTCAAAAAATGGCACAAACACAATCATCAATGGCAAGATTTTTGCCAAAAAATGCTTTATTATTATAGCATACAGAATGCATTTTGTAAATTTAAAATTTACATGGATCCAAATTTCGATAAAAAATGAATATCATTCCTTATTTGACGGCGTTGGGAAAATACGTTATTTACGGCTCGTCGGTGTTTTTTACGGGAGAACTCAACCGTTCCACCGACGTATTGGACATCCTTGCGTTGCGATTTCTGATCAGTTTTTTGGTCTTGTGGCTGTTGAAGGTAACAAAGTTGATCCGTATCAAAGTCGGCTTCCGTTACGTCGTGCATCATTGGCGACATGAGCCGCTGATCAAATCGTTGCTGCTGGCCGCTCTATTTGAGCCGGTACTGTATATGCTGTTTGAAACCGCAGGCATTTCCATGACCACCAATATCACCGCCGCCGTCATCATTTCTCTTGCGCCTATTGCAAGTTGTATTGTAGAAACACTGATTTTAAAGGAAAAAAGTTCTTCACTGCAAAAGATTTTTTTGCTGATGGGCATCCTTGGTGTTGTATATATTGCCATCAACACCGATACGCACACCGGAGAAAACAGCTTGCTCGGCATTCTCCTTTTGTTCGGTGCGATCGTGGTTGGAGCATTGTTTGCTGCCTGCTCACGTAAGGCGTCCGGTGCTTTTTCCCCCATGGAGATCACCTACGTTTCCTGTATTTTGGGAGCCATTGTTTTTAATACGATCAACGTTGTCCGTCATCTTTGCGATGGTAAGATACTTTCCTATTTCGCACCGCTTTGCAATACGGATAATCTGATCGGCTTTCTGTTTTTAGGCGTTTTGTCCACTATTGTGGCAACAGGTATGGGCAACTTTTCCCTGTCCCACCTGCAAATGTCCACCATCGCGGCATTTTCCGGCGTGTCCACTTTGGTCACCATTTTGATTGGCGTCGTTTTTGCCGGAGAGCAATTATATCCGTATCATTATTTCGGCCTGACGCTGATCTTGATCCGCATGGTGGGCGTCAGCGCCATTTCCATTCAGCAAAGCAAGCAATTGCCTGAAAAATAAATCACAAAAAAGGAAGGTTTTTCATGAAAAAGACACGTTTTATCGCATTGCTCGTGCTGCTATGTCTGGTGGTCGGCCTGATTCCGACGCCGGTTTTTGCAGCGCCGACCATCGTGGACACCTCAGAATTGTTTGAGGACGTCCCCAAAAAAGCGTGGTACAAGGATGCAGTAGACTACGCCTACGCTTGGGGTATGTTTGCGGGCACCAGCAAAACTACCTTCGAGCCGGAGACCAAGGTTGACCGCGCAATGTTCGTTACGGTCATCGCCCGTATTGACGGCGCCAAGGTAAACAACAAGGCAGACAGCGGTTTTACCGACGTGCCCAAAAAACAATGGTATACCGGCAGCGTGCGCTGGGCGGCTGAAAACGGCATCGTCTACGGCACCAGCAAAACCACCTTCGAGCCGGAAACCGCCATCACCCGCGAACAGCTGTGCGCCATGCTGTTACGTTATGCCAATTTCAAGGAGATCACCTTTAAAAAAGAGCAGGCCAAGGTGAAATTTGCAGACGATAGATCCATTTCTTCTTATGCGAAAAACGCCGTCTACGCCTGCCAGCAGGCCGGCATTGTCAGCGGTGTCAGCGCCACTCGTTTTGATCCGGCGGCCACAGCCACCCGCGCCCAGGCCGCCCGCATTTTGATGGTTTTCCATCAGAATTATATTGACGTAGAGCCGGAGCCGGAACCCGAACCGGAGCCGGAACCCGAACCGGAGCCGGAGCCCGAACCGGAGCCGGAACCCGAACCGGAGCCGGAACCCGAACCGGAGCCGGAGATCGACATGGTCAACAAGATCAAGCTGACCAAGGCCTCGTCCCATCATACCACCCATACAGTTTCGCCGGAGGGCGAGCTGACTTATACCCTTACGGTCACCAATGAAAATACCCGAGAGGTGCCAATAACTGTCACCGATTTTCTTCCGGAAGATACCACCTATCTTTCCGGCGATGCCACCGTTTCGGGCAGTCTGCTGACGCTGACGGCACAGGTTCCTGCCCAAAGCAGCAAGGAACTGACCTATACCGTCAAGGTAAACAAGGATGCCACCATAATCGAGGCTCCGCAGGCGCGGATCGGTACGGTTTGCAGCAAAAGTATCACAAACTACGTGGGAGTTACTATGGATAAACTGAACCAAAGCTATATGAAACAGGCCATCCGGGCACATACCTACAGCGAGCGGCTGAATGCCATCAGTTTGTTAAGAAGGATCTACTATATCGCTTTTTCCAAGGCGCCCACACTCCGTGACACCGTGGAGCTGAATCTGGGCTATATTTTTGAAGAAGAGCGCACCGACAAGGGCGATGACCTGCGAAAAATGGTGATCCCCACCCTCTACGGCGGAGAAAACGTCATCGCCGCCAACTTTGTGGGAGAGAGCGCTCTGCCCAAAGCAGAAAATCTGCTGGTGGGTGACGTGGTGATGAGCGAGTCCGAGGACGGCCATCATCTGTATATCTTTGATGGAGAAGAACTGCTGTGTCTGGACGATAACTGCGTGGCGGCCGATACCGCCGCCGTCCTTACCGGTCTGTCCACCGCCAAAAAATACGCCGTTCTGCGCCCCTCCCTTCATATGCCTGCCGGCTTTGTATTCTACGAAAACAACCGTCCCGATCAGCTCAGCCAAGTGGAGCAGGCCTTGCTAGCCACGGCAGACGCCTATATTCAGCGGGGTCTGCGGGTACAGTATGACGACACTCGTATGCCGGACGCCTACCCCTCCTCCACGGACCGTGGCGAATTCCGCTGGCAGATCGGCCAATATCAGCCCGAGGATTACACCACCGACAAATGGGGTTATCTCAACTGCGCCGGCTTTACCTATGATATCTATCGCACAGCGCTGGGCCACGATCTGGGCAAACTCTATACCACCGAACAATTGGCAAGCTATTACGTAAACGGCGGTGCCGTCGGCGTGCCGATGTATCCCTATTATTATAAAACGAGCGCAAGTACGACCGCACAGCAAAGAAAACAAATCGAGGACGAGTTTTTTGCAACGCTTGAGGTCGGCGATCTGGTGGTTATCCGCCGCAACAATGGCAACGGTCACGTGATGATGTACGTGGGTAACAACACCGTGGTTCATTCCACCGGCTCCAGCTATACCTACAGCAGTGACAGCGAAACCTACGAACCCACCATTCGACATATGGATCTGCGCTGGTATCTCTTTGACGAAAATGCCGACAACTACGTTTTCGGCGAGGACGGCTATATCCAGCATCTCTGCATCGTCCGTCCTCTGGACACCTACAACGGCACCATCCCCGAAAACACCCAAAACCGTATGGCCAACCTGAAGAATATCTATTCCGAAAAGGTGGCCTCTCTGGGTCAGGGCGGCAGTGTCAGCGTGGGCGGTGAGGTAACCTTTACCTTCCGCATCCGCAATCTGAACAACGTCGTCAAGACCCTCACCGTCACCGACAGCGTTCCCGCCGGCGCTACCCTGCAATCGGCCGGTGGCGCCACCGTAGACGGCACCGCCCTGACCTGGCAGGTGACCCTGAATGCAGGAGAGACCAAAGAGGTATCCTACACCGTCACCGCCACCGGAAACGAAGGCGACTATATCTACAGCGCCGTGGGCAAGGTGGGCGGCGTGCTCCACACCTGCCCCCGCATTTTGATCAAAAACACCCTTTCCACTGCAGAGCAGGCCACCCTCCGCGCCGCCGCGCTGGAACTGCAGGCAAACAATCCCAAAAATCTCACGGGTCTTGCCGCCGTGAACGAAATCTATACCAAGGCAGGGCTTACGGCTCCCTTTGTCAGCGGCAGCGGTACGCTGGATATCAGCACCCTGCGCTCCTCTCTATTCTCATCGGTCACCAACGCCGGAAATTCCTCCACCAAGGCCTGGAGCCTGAACACGGCAAGCCCCTACTACGAATTGGTTGCTCCCACGCTTTACGGCGGCCGTCGATTCTTCACCCCCAATCAGTACACCGCAACGACCAAAGTAAACACCGACCGCAACCGCCTTGCCCGTGAGCAGGATCTGATCATCGGTGATATACTTGTAGTTAAATTTCAGTCGAGTGAGCCGCTGTATATGTACATCGGAGACGGTATTTTCATCAATCTGTCCTCCCTTGCAAACGATACTTACAGCGCTGACATCCGCCTGGCAAGAATGCCCTCCGCCTATCATTACTACGCCATCCTGCGTCCCTCCTTTTCTTTTTCATAAACCGTTCCCATCTTGCATTCAACCCCTTGCAAGGTGTGATACAAAAACGGCGTGATCCATCGATCACGCCGTTTATTTTTTATTTTTAAGGTGGAAAAGTGCCGGATTTTTCGTTGAGGCGTTCTCCGTTGCGTACTATGTGTACGCAAGGACACGCATCGGCGGAAAAGAACCGTGCTTTTTCACTCTATCAGCTAAGGTGGAAAAAGTGCGAGAGATTTCAATGGGGCTGTCCCCGTAGCGTAACTATGTGTACGCCAAAAGGCGCCGTTTGTTTTTTTATTTTTAAGGTGGAAAAAGTACAAGAAAATTGTACGGCGCGATCCCCGTAGCGTACTATGTGTACGTGAGGGGTCGCGCCGTTTGATTTAATTTTGCTTTTTCACTTTATCGGCTAAGGTGAAAAAAGTGCCGGATTTTTCGTTGAGGCGTTCTCCGTCGCGTACTATGTGTACGCAAGGAGACGCATCGGCGGAAAAGATGGTGCTTTTTACCCTTAGACGCAGCCTTGAGCCTTCATGGCCTCGGCTACCTTCAGGAAGCCGGCAATGTTGGCACCGGCGATGAGATCGCCTTCCAAACCGTAGGTCTTGGCAGCATCCCAGGAAGCAGAATAGATGCTCTTCATAATCTGCTGCAGTTTGGCATCCACCTCTTCGGCAGTCCAGGAATAACGCATGGAGTTCTGGGACATTTCCAGACCGGAAAGGGCAACGCCGCCGGCGTTAACAGCCTTGGAGGGAGCGCAGATAGCGCCGTTAGCACGCAGGTATTCCATAGCCTCGGCAGTGGTGGGCATATTGGCAACCTCAACGTAATATTTTACGCCGTTGGCAATGATGTTTTTAGCATCCTCGATACCAACCTCATTCTGGGTGGCGCAGGGCATTACAACGTCAGCCTTAACCTCCCAGGGTCTCTTACCGGCAAAGAAGGGCACACCGAATTTATCGGCATAATCCTGTACCTTATCGCGGCAGGAGGCACGCATCTCCAACATATAGTTGATCTTTTCGGGGGTGTTGATACCGTCCTCATCATAGACATAGCCATCGGGACCGGAGATGGTCACGACCTTACCGCCCAGCTCGGTGATCTTCTGTACGGTACCCCAAGCAACGTTACCGAAACCGGAAACAGCAAAGGTCTTACCCTTGATATCCTCACCATAGGTCTTGAGCAGTTCAACGGTGTAATAAACGGCACCGTAACCGGTAGCCTCGGGACGGATGAGAGAACCGCCATAGGGCAGGCCCTTACCGGTGAGAACGCCGGTAAACTCGTTACGCAGTCTCTTATACTGACCAAAGAGATAACCAACCTCTCTGGCGCCAACGCCGATATCACCGGCAGGCACGTCGGTATCTGCGCCGATATGTCTTTGCAGTTCGGTCATAAAGCTCTGGCAGAAACGCATAACTTCATTATCGCTCTTACCGCGGGGGTCAAAGTCAGAGCCGCCCTTACCGCCGCCCATGGGCAGGCTGGTCAGGCTGTTTTTAAAGGTTTGCTCGAAACCGAGGAATTTAATAATAGAAGCGTTTACAGAGGGATGGAAGCGCAGACCGCCCTTGTAAGGACCGATGGCAGAGTTGAACTGCACACGGAAACCTCTGTTCACCTGGGGCTTACCATTGTCGTCAACCCACGGAACACGGAAGGTGATCATTCTTTCAGGCTCGACCATACGTTCGATCACACCGGCGGCAACAAAATCCGGTCTTTGTTCGATCACGGGTTCGAGCGTCTCCAAAACCTCGGTCACGGCCTGAATAAATTCGGGCTCACCGGGGTTTCTGCTTTTGACAGTTTCCAGGACGCTTAACAAATATTCGTTTTTCATAAATATCACTCCTTATAATAATTGTCCAATATGATATAAAAGTATACTCCACTTTTTTTCAAAAATCAACCTTTCATCCTAATTTTTCTGCAAAGTTGTTGACTTTATCGATGAAAAAGGCGATAATAATTAATAGAAGATTTTGCAAAGAGGTGAAACCATGCAACTGCAATTTACCAAGATGCACGGCATCGGAAACGATTATATTTATATTGATTGTACCCACGCCCCCCTGCCCTGCGATCCCGGAGCGCTGTCCCTGAAGCTGAGTGACCGCAATCGCAGCATCGGCGGCAACGGATTGGTACTGATCCTGCCCTCTGAGCCGGCAGATTTCCGTATGAGAATGTTTAATGCCGACGGCAGTGAAGGAGCTATGTGTGGCAATGCAATCCGTTGTGTGGCTAAATACGTCTACGACAATGGATTGACCGATAAAACCAAGCTGGCCATTGAAACGCCCTCGGGCATGAAATATCTTACCCTGCAACTGACCGACGGAAAGGTCAGCACGGTGCAGGTAGATATGGGGGTTCCGCTGATCGGCAACGAGCCGCTGACCATCCGTGTGGGACGCAAGGAATACACCGGCTGGAACGTATCTATGGGCAATCCTCATTTTGTGACCTTTGTAGAGGACGTGTGGCATCACCCCGTCACCACCGACGGCCCGTATATTGAAACAATGTCTGTCTTTCCCGACCGTACCAACGTGGAATTTATCCATCCGGTGGGCGAAAATCACCTGCAGATGCGCGTATGGGAGCGCGGCAGTGGTGAGACCATGGCCTGCGGTACCGGCGCCTGTGCGGCAGCTGTAGCCGCTGTACGGCAAGGCATTTGCGAAATTGGCGTACCCATTTCTGTGGATCTGCCCGGCGGTACGCTGACCATTTGCTTTGACGGACAGATGGTATTAATGACCGGCGATGCCGAAACGGTATTCAGCGGCACCATCGAGCTGGACGAAAACGAGTTATAAAGCAAGACAGACATCCTGCGCGGATGTCTGTTTTATTATATAATAGGAAGGAAATCAATTTAAGGCGGCGGCCCCCGACAGGTCCCGCCGCTGTTTATATCGGACAAATGATGTTGGAGAAGTTTACATCAGTGCCAGTACGTTACCGGAAACGTCAAGGATCATCTTGTAGTAATCTTCCTTAAACGTATCGGTGTACAGATTGCCGTAATAGTATGCGCTCTTGTTGTAGATCTTACCGGTCTCGGATTCAACGAAGTAATCCTCGGTCTCGACACCCAACTTAACCTTATCGGAGGTGTTGGCGCGAACTACGGTGTACTGCTCGTCAACGTCCTTGCCGTAATAGATGAACTCACCAGCCTCGATCTTGCTGGTAGCAAAGATGTTATCCATGGGAACATCAATGGTGATCTGCTCGGCCGTTGCGCAATCATAGAGCACGTAGGTAACGGTCTCCAGATTCTCGGTCAGGCTGATGATCATAGCAGGCGTTTTCTCCATCGTGGTGGGATACTCCCAAGCCAGATAATGGGTCTTGGAAACGTCCTCGGTGATGATGATCATTTCTTCACCAACCTTAGGGATGGTGTTGGAACGCTTATACAGCTGATGGGGCGTGAGAACGGTGCCATCCTCCAGATTGAGGGTGTTACCTGCGCCTACGCCGGTGATGGCAGTCTTCATAGCGCTGCCGTCCAGAATGTGGCAAACGTCACCGGAGGTGAAGTAGTTAACGTAATCACCTACTGCGCTGTTGGCGGTGTTAAAGACGATATTGTTCATATCAAACTGTACGTATTCGGCGTCGGTGCCGCGGGCATAGTAGTCATACAAAGTGATGCGGCCGTCAGCAGAATCGACGATCTTAGCGGGACGATGCTCCTCAACGAACACCTCCAGCACCAGGTTTTCACCGCTGGTAGAATCGAAAATTTCGGAAGGTACAACGGTAAATACCATGTTAGGACGGTTGTTGATTACAGAGGAAGCGCCGACACCGCCGGCAATGCTGATCAGGTTGTTCAGCGGATCCTCATCCCAGATACGATCATTATAATAGAAGCGAGTCGCGCTGGTGATATTAAAGGAAAGACCGATGTTATTTACAGTAAAGGTAGTATAGCTGGACAGCGTGATCTCGGGCAGGGTGGGCGACAGGATCATCATGGAGTTGAGCGTATAGCTGATGATCTCTTCATCCTCGGTCAGCGTGTTGGAACGGTCCATATCGCGGAAGGTGACAACAACGGGATGGCCGATATACTTGGACAGATCCTCATCCGTGCTCATAACGTTACCGTTGCTCAACAGCACGTCGCCGTCAAATTCATAACCCATATCACGGTTTGCGGTGCCGCGGATGTGCAGCGTAACCTTATTCAAACCGTAAACGGTAGTAGCAAAGTTCTTCAGGCGGTTCCCCTGATCGTCCTCCAAAGTGGAAAGGTCGATGCTGGTGTCGCTATCCTGATACCAGAGCAGCTGTGCAATTGCCATAGCGGCAACGTCACGGGTGATCGCCTCTTCATCGCCGTAAATGTCACCGGCAAAATCATAGGCTGCCTCGATGTAGGAATCGGGATAAACGATCTCGCCGGCCTCACCGGTGGTGCTGCCTTCGCCGTCACCGGCGGCCTCGCCCTCGGCGCCTTCCTCAGTGGTTTCAAAACCTCCCTCGGACGCCATAGACATACCGCCTTCGCCACCTTCGCCGCCTTCGCCGCCTTCTCCACCTTCGGAAGAAGCGGTGACTTCGATATTACCGACCTTGACGAACAGGGTCAGAAACTCGGCGCCGCTGATGGGATCGGCAGGCTTGAAGAGCTGCTCCTCCAGATTGTTGGTGATCAGACCGTTGTCGTAGGCCCAATTGAGATAAGGATATACGGGGTGGCTTTCATCCACGTCCTCAAAGAGAGTAGAGCCCTCTTTGTAATCCTCCAACCCTTCATCGCCGCCGTTGATCATACGGAAGGCGGTGATCAGCGCATCGCCGCGGGTGTAGTAATTCTTGGGGCTGAAATCCCCCACGTTGTTGGCAGGGATCAGTCCGAGACTGTCCACAATATGTACGTATTCGTAATACCCGTCACTTTCCGGCACGTCGGTATACGCAAATGCGGAAACCGACATAGAAAGCACCAGCATTACTGCAAGTACAGTTGCCAGTAAACTTCTCCAAAGTTTCATCTGATAGTCCTCCTTGTATACAGATACATTTATTATAATACTAATATGAGAATTCGTCAATAACAAAGTTGCAGGGATTTTAAAAAATTTGAATTACTGTGAGATATCACCAAAATATTTTTTAAATTTTTGTACAGTTTGCCAATTGCTTTTTTTGACAAACCCATACTTTTCTGTTACAATATTTGCAAATAAGCGCAGGAGGGTGAGAAAATGATCCGTCGGGACGAGCTTTTGTTGAACGGCTGGCAAATTTTACAATCGGATGATCAGTTTTGCTTTGGCACCGACGCCGTTTTACTGTATCATATTCTCCCCCGCCCCTGCGGCAGGACCGTGGATCTGTGCAGCGGCAACGGAGCCGTCGCCTTGATGGCGCTGGCCGGCGACAAAGCGATGCAGGTTACCGCTGTGGAGCTACGGGAGGAAGGATGCCGACTGGCAACGGAAAGCGCCGCGCTCAACGGCGCCGCTCACCGACTGCGGATGATCCACGGTGATATTTGTCATATAGATACGTTACTGCCCCCGGCCGTCTGGGATACGGTGTGTGTCAATCCTCCTTACTTTAAAAAAGGCAGCGGTCTGTTACCCTCCGACCCGGCCATTGCCGTCAGCCGCCACGAAACCGAATGCACCCTGGAGGACGTATTGTCCGCCGCCGACTATCTATTGCGCAAGGGCGGCACGCTTTGTATGGTCCACCGAACGGAACGGCGAGAGGAAATATGCAAAAAAATTAAGAAATATGATTTACACCCCACCTCGATCACCCGGGTTTTTTCCACGCCGGAGCGAGAAAGCAAACTGTTTTTACTGCAGACGCGCAAAGGGATGGCAAACGAGAGATGCAAGTACTTTGACTTTACAGTTGGCGACAGCAACGGAGCGCTGAGCGCCGCCTACAAAAAAATCTACGAGGAGTAAGAATCATGGAACCGGTATTATATTTGGTCGGTACGCCGATCGGCAATTTATCCGACATTTCCCCCCGCGTGCGGCAAACGTTGGAGGCGGTGGATTTCATCGCCGCCGAGGATACCCGCAACACGCTCAAACTGTTGAACCATTTGGGGCTGAAAAAGCCGCTTATCAGTTACTTTGAGCACAACAAGCGGCAACGGGGCGAAGAGATTCTGCGAAAGATCGAGCAAGGACAGATCGGCGCTCTGGTCACCGATGCGGGTATGCCCGCCATCAGTGATCCGGGAGAGGATCTGGTGGCGTTGCTGTACGAGCGCGGCTATACCGTCACCGCCGTGGCAGGGCCCTGCGCCTTTGTCTGCGGACTGATCTTATCCGGTCTGCCCACCGGTCGATTTTGCTTCGAAGGCTTTTTATCCACTGCTAAAAAAAGCCGCAACGAGCATCTGCAATCTCTGCAAAACGAGACCCGCACCATGCTTTTTTACGAATCACCGCAAAAATTAAGAAATACGCTTTCCGATTTTCGCAAGAATTTCGGCGGTGACCGCCGCGCCGCCCTGACCAGAGAGCTGTCAAAGCTACACGAACAGGTGATACGCGGCACGCTGGACGAGCTGTGCGCCTACTATGAAACCGAGCAACCCCGAGGCGAATACGTTATTATCATCGAAGGCGCCAAAGAAGTGGCCGTCAGCAATTATTGGGACGGCTGGACGGTGGAGCAACATCTGCAGCACCATCGCGCCATGGGCAAAAGCAACATGGAGGCCATCAAGGCGGTGGCCAAGGAACGGGGCGTACCCAAAAACGAAATTTACAAGATCGCCGTGGAGAGCGATGAATAAAATCCATTGTTTCCCAAGGGTTACAACGAATTTTTAAAAGAGCGTAAAGCAAATTTGCTTTACGCTCTTTTTGTAACCGAAAACCACACGATCGTCGCGTGGCCCGATAGAGCTTTAGCGATGAGCAGGAAAAAGAACGGTCTAAATAAGGAGCAGAGGGCAACTTGTGCCTCGCCGCCCGAGGGAGAGAGGATAGGAGCAGAATGGGAAGTTTCGTTATCTCTCCCTCAGTCCTCGCTGACGCTCGGACAGCTCCCTCGTCAGAGGGAGCCAAGGCAGGCTGTGCATCCCATTTATGGGCAGCT
>JAZQDW010000006.1:0-34129 GCA_045546995.1 Eubacteriales bacterium | reverse complement strand
CGCATTGCATTCGTGTGCACGGTTCATTTTATAGCCTTCATAATGACAGGTATAGGAGTTTCCAAAGGTTAGATAGGATTGATTTCCTATTCGGAACCAATCCAATGCGCAGCCGTATCTGCCGGGCTTTCCAACAAATTTTCGGTTTTTCAGCATCTGGGCAGATATACCGCCGTTGACACAAGCGCGCGTATGCTCCAAGTTATCACCGAACAGAAAGGGTGATATATATTTCGTGGAGTCAAAATCAAAATCCACAGTCACATCGCAGTTGTAATTCCTGTTCATGATTTCTTTTTTTATATCAAAAGGCAAATTGGATGAATAACGGGCATCTTTCTCAGTGCCATAAATGATTTCCGACAGCGTTTTGTTGAACAATAAAGCCATATTTTTTAAATTGTCCACATCCGGACACGAAAGCCCTCTCTCCCACTTGGAAACAGCTTTATCAGTAACGGAAAGGTATTGGCCGAGTTCTTTTTGCGACATATTTGCTTTATTTCGCATTTCTTGAATGAATTTTCCTGTTTTTTGTAGATCCATATTAAGATGCCTCCGTTTATTCAAGTTGAATATAATTATAATGGAGAAAACTCAGCATTGCAACCGACTAACAGTTTACCATGAAACGGTGTTCTATGTTGACGGCAACAGAAGGCTTCATTCTCGGCGTCGGCGCGAAGATGTTCACAATCGCAGGACCCGTTATCGCCTACGGCACCATCGCCAGTGTGGTGTATGGGATTATTTATTGGATGAAAACGTTATTTTAATGTAGGGGCGGCAATCTGCCGCCCGCTGTATTTATATCAGCGTTCCTTCTTTACGTATCTGGGTGGGTGGTTTGCGGTAAATATTGTGAAAAACCTTTCTGAAATAGGCGGCAGAGCTAAATCCCAGCATATCACAAATTTCCTCAACGGTGTAATTCGTTGCAATTAAGATATTTGCCGCTTTCTCGCAAAGAATTTCCTGGCGGATGCGGTTGGGAGTTTTGCCTGTGGCTTTTTTTGTATGGTGATACAGCGATGCTTCACTCACACCGCAAAGCCCGGCATATTGCGGAATCGTTTTGTGCGGATCCGTTTTCATATATTGAACTACCTCCTCATATATACCGATATCTCGTGAAAGAGGTGATGATTTCAGTTTGCTTTCCAATATGCCCAATAATCCGTATAGTGTGCCGATGGAAGCGGTATGCAGCGTTTTGCTTTCCGACAGCGGCGCAAAGGCCTCTTGTATTTCTTGATTTTGCTCTATTTTTTGCAGCATATATCCATCGGATTTCTCCGTCGGGAAATATAAAAAACCGATGGAATCAAAGGTGACGTAATCATCAGCGATCCAATAAGAGTGATACTGACAACCCTTGGGAATATAAAACATCTCGTTTTCACAGATCTCCAGCGTTTGCCCTTTTGAAACAATACGTCCTCGTCCGTGCTTTATCAAGCCGATAAAATGCATATCGATCCCTCTGCTGTTATCTACGTGCCGCGTTTCGTTGAAATGATACTCGTTAAACCGAAACTGTTTAAAGAATATTGTGTCATTCATATACAGATACCCCTAATTATTTATAGAATATTATGCGGTAAAAACAGAATAACATATTTTTATTTTGATTGCAATTCAATATAATGAAAATAGAAAAGGAGGTTGCTGTTATGCTGAAAAACAAACGCGTATTATTGATTGCCGGCGGCGGCACGTTGGGTACATACGTTTCTGAGGAACTTTTGCATCACGGGGCATTCGTAGAGGTGATCTGCCCTGAGGAAAAGGTGTCCGACAATGAGCGTTTGACCTTCCATCAAAGTCTTGCGACGGAGGAACTGCTTTTAGAACTGTTTTCAAGGAAGCATTACGACGGCATCGTTAATTTTATTCACTACGAGGATGCGGAAGCTTATAAGCAGATCCATCCCTTGCTGATCGCCAATACGGACCACCTGATCTTCCTCTCTTCTTATCGGGTCTACGCAAACGAGCAACACCCGATCACCGAGGAAGCCCCCCGTCTGACAGAGATCGTAAAAAACAAAGCTTTTCTGGAAAACGAAAACTATGCGGTTCCCAAGTCCATATGCGAGGACTACCTGAGAAACCAGCGCGCCGGTGAGCCCTGGACCATTGTTCGTCCGGTGATCTCTTTTTCCGAAAAACGGATGGATCTTTTTATGTATTCCGGCGACCGCTTGCTCCGTGCAGCAGATCAGGGAGAAGAACTTCTTTTGCCGCAGTATGCCCGGGATTATTCTGCGGGACTCGATTGGTCGGGTAATTCCGGCAAGTTGATTGCCAATCTTCTGTTCAAGCCCGATGCCATCGGCGAAACCTTTACCATTTATTCCGGCCACGGACTTACGTGGGGCGAGGTGGCGGACGCCTACCGCAAAACCATTGGATTAAAGGTACGCTGGTGCGACGAAGAGGAATACGTAGCGTTTCATAACGTTCAGACGAAATGGGCCTATTTGTATGACAGAAGTTATAATCGTGATATTGATTGTTCCAAGGTGTTGAAGGTGACAGGCCTTACCAAACAGGATTTTTCAACCGTTGAAGAAGGTATAAAGCAAGAACTCATCAAACTGGGCAGAAGGGAAACAGCTTGACCGAATCGGTCAAGCCTTTCTTTTTTGTTTTTAATGAATCCTTACGCTTCTCCAATCAAGCACAGCACAAAACGATAGAGCATCGTGGCCAGCTGTGCGCGGGTGGCATTGTTCTGCGGAGCCAAGGTTTTTTTGTTCAGTCCGTTAATGATATCCTGATCCACCGCCCATGCCAAAGCGGGAGCCGCCCATTTGCTCACGTCAGCTTTATCGGCAAACTGGTTGGGAAGCTTCGGCGCCGCCGTATCCAAACCGTAATAGTTTGCCATACGGAAGAGAAATGCCGCCAATTCTTCACGGGTGACCGGCTGATCGGGACGGAAGGAGCCGTCTTCATATCCTTTTACAATACCGCATTCCTCTGCCCAGTTCACCGCGTCGGTGTACCAGGATTTGGCAGGAACGTCGGAAAAATTATTTTTGGTTTGCGCTTTCGGGCTACCGTCCAGACGATGGAGCACGGCGACGATCATGGCGCGGGTGGTAGTGGTGTCAGGCGCAAAGGTAGTTTTGCTCATTCCCTGCATCAGTTTGCTTTCCAGGCAAAATTCAATGCCGTCGTGATACCATGCTTTGGCATTCAGATCGTTAAATTTGTGCAGGATGCAATTTTTGCCGCCCTCACATTTCCAAACAGCGGTATAAACCATATCTTCGCCGTTCATAGAAACCTTATGATTATTTTCGGCGTCAAAGAAGGTGCCGTCCGCATCCATCCAACCCAAAAAGAGATATCCTTTTGCGGTAGGACCTTTCGGTAAGGTGTACCACTGGTCACGGTGATAAGCGCCGTCGGCGGGGAGATTTTCAGGTTCCGCTTCGCCGCCCACGTAACTTACCTTGTATTTATTGCCAAACAGGAATTCTTTGCCGGTAAGATCGGTTTTTACCTGTGCTTCGGCATTTTTATCAGCTTTGTAGGAGACCCCTGCAAAGTCATCCGTATCGGCAAGGACCCCTTGGGTTTCGCCGCGGGCAACGATATCACCGCCCACGACTTCAAATTTTGCGGGGATGTCGGTGCCATCATCCATTTTAGAGGGTGCCAGATAAATACCGATGCTGTCTTCGCTCTCATCGGAGCCGTTACCGCAGATCACACCGCCGTTCATGGTGATTTCCGTGGCAGAAATGCCGGTGCTGATCATGGCTTTATCGCCTTCACCGTAAATTTCACTGTCGGTGCCGCGAATGGTTTCAAAGAAAATTCCTTCGCTGAACACGCCTTCCTGATCCACAACGTTGGTATCGGTGGCAACACTGCCATAGCCTTTCACGTCAGCGCCATTTGCAGCCAACAATCCGCCCACCATACCGGCAGAATAGCGATTGGCCTTACTGCCGTTGGCGTATACGGTGGAGTTATTCACGTCCAACATATTGAAATAGCCGCCAACGGAAATATAATCGGATTCCCCTCCGGTCAAGGCAAGGGAAGAATTGCCATATACACCCACAATCATTGCATTGATTGCTTCCAGGCCGATGCTTTCATTTTGCGCGGCGCCGCCGGTTGCGTTTACTTCGGAGTTTGTAAAAGTGGCATTTCCGGCGCAACGGATGCCATAGCTGTTATAACTGTTTCCTCCGGTGGCAGTGATTTCCGAATCGGTTACACTCATTTTCGCCGCATCAATGGCAATGGATTTCGGGGAAGTGCTTTCCTTATAGGAAACACTACCACATCTTGCCTGGATCTGGCTGTTTTTCACGATCAGTTCATTGGCTTTGATACCGGCAGAGGCGACATCATCATCGGCGCCGCCGACATAGATCTGATTCATATCGCTCGTTTGAGGGAAATTGGAAGCGGTTGCTTCGATCGTCGCATCTTCGAAAGTAACGGTGCCGTTTGCCGCAAGACCGTGGAGATGGGGTTTGTAAGAACCTTCTCCCGGATGAGACGCGGTGCCGAAGTAAGTCTGACAGCCCTTGATCACAAGATCATTCTTCACATAAGCGCCGTCAAAGCGGCCGCTGATGCTCAGATTCGAAGTGTTATTTCCCAAAATGACCAGTTCATCGGCAGCAGAATAAAGACCATAGACACAATGGAAGTAAGCTTCACCTTCAATGGTCAATTCCACATGGTGAACACCATCGGCAATATAAAGCGCCGAGCCATCCGGAATTCTTGCATCTGTCATAGGATTAGGATAGAAGCAATGAACCATCAGATCTTTCAGAGTCACTTTGTGGTCACCGCTGAGGATCCGAATATTATTATCATTACTATTACCGGTAATCGTGTGACCGGGGCAGTCAGCACCGCAACTGTCGGTCAGGATCACGCCAGCTTGGCTGATATCGTGTTCTATCGCCGCCGCCGAAACCCCAAAGGGGAACAACGTTATCAAAAGCGCAATGCAAATAATGAGCGGGATTTTTTTGATTTTCATAGGCAATTCCTCCATAAATTTTCCAAAAATATTTTATTGGATCACTTCCAAAATGCTGTGAATATCCACTCTGGAGACGGTGACAAGGGCTCTGCCGTCACGGATGTCAAAGGGCAGGGTCTTGCCCTCGGGTTGCAGGCGGATCGCTTGGGGTGCCGTGTCGCACTTGATCGACAGCACCACGTCCACCACCGGCGGGATCTGGTCCTCCGTCAGGCAAGTGGCATCGTTGTGATTGCCGTTTGCATTGACCAGCTGTACCATCAGGCGGCCGTTTTTGCGCAGACACACGATTTCAAGGGTGCCCACCGCCGATTCAATTTTGACCAGCGGGTCAAATTGCCGTAAAATGCTTTGACGGATGAGCTCTTTGTGCAGGTATTGGGCGCCCGTGTGATACTGGGTGCCCAGATCAATGGCGATCACGCTGATGGTACCCTGTTCAAAGGGGAACAGCGTGGCAAAGGGAACACCCTCCCCCCGTTGAGCCCTGTGAAGGGTGCCCAAAATACGGGCATTTTTCTGCTCGGTGCCGATGATGCAACCGCCCAGAGTCAGACCAAAGGCTTGGTTGTCGGTGGTGAAATAGTAGGGCAAATAATCGGAGCCGCCCGTTTCGGATTTGTGTCCGTTGTCAAAATAGGCATGGTTGACGGCGTCGGGCTGTTCGTTGTAATATTCCGCCGTAAAGCCGAAGCCGTGCTCGGCAAAGAGCTTGGCGGTTTTGGAGCCGATCAGACATAAATTGCCGCCGTGGGTCACGTATTCCTTGAGCTGTCCGAGGGTTTCCTCGGATATACCGTGATACAGCTCGGGCACGATGATGAGGGGATACTGGTGCAAATGCTTTGCCATGGTGCTCTCCAGCACCGTCTGGGTGGAAACACCGCTGTCACAGAGCAGGGATACCAGCCCCACGTATTTTTCCATACCCTCACGGCTGAAGGGGACGGTCATTTCGTGATAGCGGTCAAAGGTGGGCACCAACACGGCCGCCTGGGGCACGGGCTTGCCTCCGAAGCAGTAGGGCTTGCGCTCCTTTAAAAACGCACTTAACGAGGCGAGATTTCTGATCTGGGTCAGGTTGGGGGAGCCGTCGTTGAACTGCATCACGTAGTCCTGAAAGCCGCCGCCCAGGGCGATTACCGCCGCCGCCTCCTGCATCACCTGCAGGGGGTGCTTGGGCGCAGAGCTTGCAGAGGAATATACGCAATGTCTGAAATTCCACGCCATCAGGTCCCAATGCAGATCGTGCTGACAGATCATTCTGGCGGCATAGCGGGCGGAACTAAAGCTGCGATAGGGGTTGAGATCTCCCGACAAAAAGTCCACGTTGGCGCAGACCGCCTCGGGCATATGGTCGGAAAAGGCCCAGTTGGAGCAAATTTGAAAATCGGGGAATTTTTCGTGCAATCGATCCACGTAATACCGCAGAACCTTTCGAAACTGCTCACGGGTATAGTCGATATATTCCTTAAAATAGGGATCCTCTTTGGTTTTGGGGTAACGGCCCTTTAAATCAATGCCCGTTTCCTTTTCAAACTTTTGGATGGTTTCGGGATGATAGTCCGGCTTTACCGACCAACATTCGCCGTCTACCCAAATGCCGTCGATGCGGTATTTGGTGATCAGTTCGGTGATCTGGGGAATAAAAAATTCGTCCCAGTATTTGCTGTCAAGCCGCACCGAATCGCCGTATTTACCGCTGGCCTTTAAAATGCGTTGCTCGGGGTGCTCGTTGCAATATTTCACGTCGTACACACCGGAGTAATGCACGTACAGTCCAATGCCGTATTCGGCGGTCACCTTGCGCCACAGCATCAGCGGATCGCCTTTAAAAGCGGGCATGGCGTTGCCCAGCGCCGTGGGATAGGAGGTCCATCCCGGATGGCCTTTACAATCTACTTGAATAAACTCGGGTTGGATCGTTTCGCAGATCTCGCGAATATCCTCCTCCCGCAGGGTTTCACCCACCACCAGATTGTCCATGGGGATGGCGTGAAAGTCGTTGTGCAGACCGAAAAAACAGTCGCTTCTTTTTTTGATATTCATATTCGGATACCTCTGTTTTTAAAATGTTTATGCCTCAAAAACGATGGTTGCCGACGTATTGGACAGCATTTCAATATACCACCATTTGCCGTCGTGGAAAAATCGCAGTTGTTCTTTTTGGGCAGAGGGATTGGCCAAAATGACCCGGGTTTCGCCCTCGCCGTTTTCCACCACGCACCCCTCGGTAAATAATTTGTCTTTTTTGCTGTAAGAGGGTAAAAACCGTTCGTCTCGGGCAAAGCGCAGCGGATAAATTTTATCGGTGGGGGTGATCCCCGTAAAATGGCGCAGCGCCTTGTATTGTCCGCTGTAAGACAACTCGCCGTTGATACGGTTTCGGGTCACCAGACCGCCGCAGTAAAAGGGACCCACGTTGGGGCCGCCGGTTTCATCCAGCATCAGGTTCCAACCCGTAAAGGAGGAATAACCGCAGTTTAGCGTTTTGATCATCATCAGCGTCCACTTGCACCAATCGGTGTCATAAGCGCTCAGGAGGCTCGGGCCGCCCTCGGTAAAGTGGAGCTGTAACCGGGGATACTCCTTTCTCAAGAACAGGGTGTTCTCAATGGTGCCCTCGTAATAGTGGAACGCAATTCCGTCGCAATCCTCTTTCAGTTTGGGATATTCTTGCAGACACCAGTCCACTCTGCCGGCGCCGAGAAAATTGTGATCATAGCCCCAGATCTTTGTATCCAACCCCTGCTCATCAAATTTTTGGCGCAGGATGCCGATAAATTTTGCCGCAAGGTCGGGATGCCAGATACAGGCGGGCATTTTGCCGCTTTGCTGTGTTTCGGGCTCGTTTTGCGGGGTGATGGCCCTGATCTTAATGCCCTCGGCTTCATAGGCTTTGATATACTTTACGATGTATTCGGCATAGCATTCCAAATATTTTTCCCGCATATATCCGCCGCCGATACTGCCGCCGGTCTTCATCCAGCCGGGGGGCGACCAGGGGGAGGCGAACAGGTACAGATCGGGCCGGATGGCCAGAATTTCTTTAATGACGGGAATGATGTATTTCCGATCCTTTTCAATGGAAAAATGGGTAAGGGCGGTGTCCTCTGCCACGTCGTCGTAGGTATACAGCTCTGCGGAATAGTCGCTGGAGCCCACCGTCAGGCGGCCGATGCCCAGATTCAACCCCTCTGTTGTATACAGCGACCGCAGCAGGGCATCCCGCTGTGGGCCGTCCATCAGCGACAAGTTATAGCAGGAAGCTCCCGTGATGGCCACACCAAAGCCCAAAAAATCGGTGTTGGCCTCCGACTCCGCTTTTTCCGCCGTGGTGATCCCCGCCAAAGGGGCGCCGGCATAGATCGGTTGTGCAATATATTCCCCGTATTCGTTGGTCGTATACATAACGGTTTTCATAAAAAACGTCCTCCCGTCCTATTTTTTGATTTGCCTTTTTTTCATTATACCACAGGTCGGATTGAATGCAAATGTTTTTCGTGGGAGGCGGGTGAAATCGGAAGCTTTCTATTGACTCAAAAAATCAGATAGGATATAATATTGAAAAAAGGAGGTTATCGTATGGATTTTACAGGTAAAGTAGCCATTTCTACAGGAGGCGCCTCGGGTATGGGCCTGCTGTTTGCGCAAAATATTGCCGACCTTGGCGGTAACGTGGTTTTATGCGACGTAAACGAAACCGCTTTGAAGGAAAAGGTTGCCGAGATCAACGCAAAGGGAAAGGGCAAGGCCGTCGGTGTTGTTTGCGACATTAGAGATTACGGGCAGGTTTGCGCCGTCAGAGACGAGGCCGTAGCGCAGTTCGGCCGGATTGATATCGTGGCAAATTTTGCGGGCGGCACCGCCGTTCGTATGCAAAAGGTGGACAGAGAAGCCCATCCTGAGTTTCCCGATGTGCCCATCGACGTCTACGATTGGGGCATTGACGTCAATCTCAAAGGGCCCTTTTATTTCGCCCACGCCGTTTTAAAACAAATGAGAGAGCAAAAGAGCGGTCTGATCCTCAACATCGGCTCCATCACCGGTAAAGAGGGTGACGGCTACGGGATGGACTATCCCACCTCCAAGGCGGGACTGATGTTCGGCCTTACCAAATCCGTGGCGCAGTTCGGCGCCAAATACGGCATTCGGTGCGTTTGCGTTTCCCCCGGTCCCGTTTTGACCCGTGCCGCCATGGCCAAGATGAAAACCCTCGTCGGCCGCGCCGCCGAGCCCCAGGAGATCATTGATCTTTGTCTTTTCATTGCCTCCGAAAAGGGACAGTTTATCAACGGCGAAAACATTATGATTGATGGTGGCCGCGCCGCCATGCCCCACAAGTAGGGGATGCAAAAATTGTTCATACAAAAAGGCTTGACCGAACGGTCAAGCCTTTTTAATTTATCTGCATACTGCGGCGCGGAAGGCGGAAAGTGTCGCATCACGCAGGGCAAGGGAGGCGGTGTGGGCGGGAAAGGTGCCAAACAGAGTGTGGTAGTGGGTCAGCGCCGCCAGACAGCTTCCCTCATAGGAGGGATGGGTCTTGTCGGCGTCATACAAATTAATGTTCGGATGATTTTCCGTTACGTATAAAAAGTTTTCTCCCACGGGGGAAAGATCGGCGCCGACTTGTTTGGCGGCCCGTGTGTAGGCATCGGTGAGCAGGCGGGTCATACTTGCGGTGGTCCAGCCGTGCTCTGCCAATACGGGGTGACCCGCTTGCCGTCCCCAGGTGGCGTACAGCACCAGACGGTCGGCTTTGCCCTTCACTTTGTCCACCACGCAGTTCAGTCCTTTTATAAAGGTGTCAAATTCTGCGGCGGGCAGAACGCTTTGCTCTTGGATAAAGCAAATATCAAAGGTGTTTTCGGACAAAACCTTGTCCAGTGCCCGTGTGATCTCGTCCTCGGGGTCCAGATAGCTTTCCAGTTTTCTGCCGCCCTTGGTGATGCTGCAGACGGCGGCGTCTTTGCCGTTTTCCTTGCAAAGCCCCTCCAACAGAGCGGGCAGATCGTGATAGTAGGTATAACTGTTTCCGATGAATAAAACGTTCATAGGTTTCCCTCCTTACAGTGAGAGAATGCCGGTGGCGGTGATGCCCAGGATAACGCCCAGCCATTGCCACCAGCGCATTTTTTCTTTAAACACCAAGAGAGAAAATACGGTGATTACGATCAAGCTGCCGATGGCCAGGACCGGATAGATCAGACTGGGGGAGAGGGCGGTGCCGGCCATCAGGATCACGAAGAGATTGAGCAGGGCGTTGAGAGCGCCGGCGAGCACCGGCAGATACCAAGAGGTGCGGGTGATGACCCCCACGTCTTTGCGGTCGGCCCGCAGGAAAAGCACCAGACAGACCAGGACAGAGACGGCAGAGGCGATCATCATCAAAAAGTTGCCGTATTTACCCTCGAATTGCATTTGTTGGGTGCGCTGTACGATGGAACAGCCGGCGTTACCGCCCACGTACAGTAAAACGTATAAGAGCCATTTGAAACTGAATCCGCTGTTTTCGTTGCCCTTGCCGCTGTACAGACAGAGCCACAGAGCCACGGCGGTGAGGGCCAGACCCACGCCTACGGTCACAGTGAAGGGGGCGCCCCAAAAGAAAAAGCCCCATATCGACACCAAAATCAGGGAAAACTGACCGAACAGGGAGGTCAGCATCACCGAGCCCAGTTTCAGGGCGCCCATCAGTCCGATATTGCACACCGTATAACACAGGGCAAACAGCAAGGCGTAGGGGAGGACGCCCCAGTCCAGCGAGCCGTCTCTTAAAAACATGATCAGCCAGCAAAGAAAAACGGCGCACAGCAGATAAAAATTGTAAATGGGGGAGAGACCGGCGCGGTTTTCGTTTCTGCGGTTAAAGAGAGTACCGAGAATATTGGCCGAAGCGATACAAAAAATAGAAGTGATCAAATAAAAATAGGGCATAGTTTTACTTCCTTAGATTAGTTTCAATACGACACCCGGCTCGGAGGTGTCGCCGTCCGGTTGGTTTGCGGCGCAGAGCTGCTCCAGAAGAGCGCCGGGTAAGATAAGGCTTCCCGCCGATACCGTCACCTTGTCGGTAATATCCACGGCGGTGTCTGCCGCCAGATCCTGCAAAAGGACGGTGGTAAAGGGGCGGGAGGTCTCCACACGCAGGGTATTATATTTTCCGAAAATACCGATGGTATCGGCATCACCGACGGCAATGGTAATGTCACATAGGGGAATAAAATAGCTTCTCTCTGCCGTGCGCCCCAGTGTAGCCACCGAAAAGCATCCATTCGGATGATGGGCGGCAACAGTGTAGGGAACGCGCCCCTTTGCATCGGGGGTGACGGAGGGCAATGCGGTGTTGCGGGCGATGGCCGCCGGCGCGGTTTTGGTGACCACGTTATCTGTTATACAATCGGCGATCAGGGGACTGTCAAACCACCACAGTTCCATTTCTTCCTCCCGTTTTTCAAAGCGCCAGGTATCGGAAAGCACCGTTTCGGAAACGAGGGTCTTGCCGCCGGCAAAGGCGGGGGCAAGGCGGTGCCACCGCACGGCGCGGAGCACCTCGGTGAGCTTGGTTTTGAGATCACGGTGCAGGGGCGGGAAAGAAAGATCGGTCCTGCCGTCGGCGAAGGGGCCGACGTAGGGATGCCGCATAATGCTCATGGCAAAGCCGCCGGCGGCGGCAATATAGGCCTCGTCCTCGCAGTTGATCAGACATTTGGCATCGTCGGGCGCGGGAAAGGGGGCCAGCGCGGCCAGCTTTTCCAGTGTCATGGGAATGGACATCAAAGCGGGCACGTCATAGGTGCGGAACACGTCGCTGTGGGGCAAACTTTCCCTGATTTTGGCGTGCTCGATCCAAAGATCGGGGGCGTGGATACGGCCCAGCTTGGTGAGCATTTTGCGAAAAGCGGGTTCTCGGCATTGTTCTCCCCAGTCCACCTTCCAATAGGCAAAGCCTGCCCGGTGCATTTCTTGCAGACGCTCCGTCCAATAGGCTTGCTCGCTTTCGGCCGGCAAGATAGGGGAGGCTTGGGCGCATACCCAGCCGCCCAGTCCCTTCCAGCCCAAGGCTTTTACCTTTTCCGTCAGGGCTTTCAGCGGCATAGCCTCGCCGCTGAGGGTCGGAAATTTATCTTTGTCAAGCTGCAGACAGCCGTAATAGCGCTCGTCATTGTCGGGCGGCACGTCCCAGCTATCGTCCATCACCAGATACAAGTCCCCTCTGGCCTTTTCGTAAAACGTGGTCCAGCCGTAGGGCTTTTGGGGTGCAAACAGGGATTGCTCGCAAATGGCCTTGCGCTGTGCGGCGGGGCCGCCGTTGCAGGTGGCAAAGAGCTGGGTCTGCCAGGTGCAATAATAGTCGGGGGAAGGATTGGGTGTATCGGGGATCAAATTGACTTTTGTTAACTTCATAACGGTTTGCTTCTTTCCTTTTACGCTGCTTTTTTCCACAGCCACAGGGCGTATCCGCCGGAAAGCAGGATGATCAGCAGGGCGCTGCAAAGCTGTACGGGGTCAACGATACCGTTAGGCAACAGCCGTGTGATCAGTTCGCTGAAGGGGCCGCTCTCGGCGGCAAAAACGCTGCTGCCGTTGACAAAAACGTGGCTGATGATGCAAGGCCACAGACTGCCGCCTTTATATACGATAACAGTGTACAGAAAGCCGATGGCAATGGCATAACATACCTGCAAGAGCACACCGAGGACGTCGGCGGTGTTGGCCAGATTGACGATATGCCCCACACCGAAGGTCACGGCGGAAACGACGATGGCGCTACGCAGATTGTCCTTTGCCATGGCGCGGAATAAAAAGCCGCGGAAGATGATCTCTTCCACGTAGCCGCCGATGGCCAGATTGGCCGCCATCAGCAGAGAAACGCCCCACGGCGCCGACAGCGCCAAGCCGTTTTGCAGATTGGTGCAGGACATAACGATCAGCGGGATAAACCACAGATAGGCGCGCCATTGTCCCTGAAATCGGCGCAGACCGAAGGTTTCACACAGGCCGTTGCGTACCGTCCATACGGTCAGCACCAGCGCCATCGCAGAGATACAGAGCACCGGGATCAGCATTTGCAATATGGTTTTTTCGGCCAGATTGTCAAATCCGCCGCAAAACTGCAGCGCAATATTCATGATTACCACGTACAGGCCGATCCACACGAACGCAAAGGCCAGGGGGCTTTTTTTATACAGTTTTTTCATAAACGTATTCCTCCGAAACCGATCGAGATCAAAAGGAGAGCGTCAGCAGCTCCTGAAAGTCGTAAATGTAAAAATCCGTTGCCGCCTTCATTTCCTCCACGTAATCCTCGGAGGAGGAATCAAACACGCCGCACACCTTCATACCGGCAGATAAGGCGGTAAGATCGGCGTTGAGATTGTCATCCAGGAAGAGCACCTGCTCCACCGGGACGTGCATCTGCTCGGCGGCCAAACGGTAAATATCGGGGTCGGCTTTGGTGGTGGAAAAATCTTCACAGGACCACACGTGATCAAAAAGCTCGTAAATACCCAGTCGTTTCAGGCAGGCGTCCAGCGTAACGTGGGGACTGGCGGTCAGCACGTTCAGACAGGCGCCTTGCGCCTTCAACTCTTGCAGAACGGGAATGACGTTGTTTTTGGCCGGAATGGTGTGAAGATAAGCATCCAGCATATATTCCTTCATCAGAGAGGTCATTTGCTCCTCGGGCATCTGTACGCCCAGCGTATGGATATAGTATGCTGCGGTACCGTTGATCCCTAACGGAGTGATGGTTTTGATGATATCCGGGGCATAGGCGACGCCGTTTTCATCCAGAATACGTAACATGGCGGCGATGTAGGTGGGCATCGAGTCCACCAGCGTTCCGTCAAAGTCAAACAGATAGTAAGAACGGGATGAATCTTGCATAAAAAGCTCCTTTATTCCTGTGTGCGCAGTTTGATGTTTTTGATGGATTTCCAAATGGCGGACAACAGGGTGTACAGCTTATTGAGCGCCCACGATGTCAGCAGGGAAGAGATGAATACAATGGCCACCGTCAGCGGAAAATACAGCATCCGTTCGTGGGCGGTAGCGGTGTGGTCGTTGAGAAAGGCGTATACGATTTTATCAAAAATACCGCTGACCAGATAGGCGCCGAAGCTCAACTCGGACAGTTTTTGCAGAAAGCGGGCCAATCCGGGCGGGAATTTATCATAATTGAGATTGTCAAAGAAGGCAAAAAACAACACGGCCTGTATTAAAATCAACGGACTGCCGTATTTTTGCCAAGCGCCCCAGATGAATTTGCCGCCGTCAGCGCGGTAGATATTAAAAAGACCGTCCAATACGAACACCGCACCCGATAACAGCGCAATGGTGCGGCAGCGCAATTTCAACTTATATTCCCGTAAATAACATCCGATAAAATAATAGGCAATGGGATACAGATCCAGCCAGAAGGCGGGCAACAGTTGGGCGTATTCGGTGGAGGAGGTCGGATGGGCAAACCAGGCAAGCTCCGGCACGAAGGTGTTGAGCAGTCGCGGCAGGGAGGTCAGCAACAGCATCGTGGCGATGAGGGTCAGCTTTTCTTTGCGGTTGTTCAGGTGTTGATAGGTGACGTTTAAAAACGGGCAAAGTAAAAACAGACCGATATACATTTCCACGTACCAGGAATAGGACAGGCCGCTGTAATCAAAAACGCCCAACAAAAAGGTCTTAAGCGTCATCTCGTTGCCCAGATACAGACCGCGGAAGAAAAAGGTCAGCGTGGTGGCCAATAAATACATGATCAGGGTATACGGTAGTTTGGTATAATATTTCTTTTCCAGCTTTTTGGTGCACATCAAATAGCCGCTTAACAGCATAAACAGCGGTACGCAGATCATCAGAAATGCGCGGATCATAGTGGCCGCATACATCCTCGGACCTACGACGGGTTGTTGATAAAAACCGGTATTGAGGAAAAAATGCACACTGTTGACAAACAACAGGGCAAAGCAACGGATAATATCCATCGCCGGCTTGCGACGGGAGACATTCTGACTCACGGCAGACCCTCCTTTAAAATAAATTTAATGCAACTATTGTAGCATAAGTAAATATAGGTGTCAACGCATCCGTCAGAACCGATTTGTCTCCAAACGGCGCAGAATGCGCTGCGGATTTTCGTCCGAATATTCAATCTCGGAAGAAAACAGACGGGCCAGTTCTACCTGATCGTCAAAGGTGAATTTGCCCGTTTCCGCCAGCACGACGGCGCCCATATACCGAAGCAATGAGCAGATCAAGGTCGGCAGTGCCGCCCGCGCGGCGGCATCCTGCGGGGTGGCGGCGAGGGCATAATGGCGGTACAGCAGATAGACCGCCAGTTGCTCGTATTCCGTTTCTCGTTCCGCCATATGGGTTTGCAGGGCCGTCAGCTGTCGTTCGGTCAGCGACGACGTTTTTTTCAGCAATGCTTCCCATGCAGGATCCAACTGCTCCAAGGTACAAAAAAACGCCGTCCATTCTTTCATTTCCTTTTGTGACAGCAAGGGGAGCCGTCGATCAAGAGGACGGGTACGATCCTGCAGATCTCGGATCAGTTCATCGCGTCGAACGATCCGGGGATCGGGGATGTCATTTTCCCCTTCATACAGTAGTATCGTCGGTTCTTGCTGTCCCAAGATCAGGGCGCCTGCCGCCTCACAGCTCAGCCCCAGTCCCATCTCTATCCGCTCGGGAAATTCGTTGTGAAAGCGGGGGTGAAAATAGCAGATGTCGCACAGATGCTCTTCTCCCAGCTCGGTGATGACGTCGCACAGATTTTGTTGATTTAAAAAGGGACAACGCTGTTTTTCGTCCAGCAAAAAATGGGGCGGATCGTCGGTGGTGATATTGGCGCGCAGTCGCTCTCCCAAGGGCGAGGAGAGCGTGTTATAAAAAGCGGCGGTGTTCTCATCAATATCGATCTCCCAACCGATGCAGCAATTGTGCCTGCATCGGTCGGCCAGACATTGAAAACGGGTATAATAATCAGGATAAACGTGTAGCATGGCGCCTCCAAAAAGTGAATATTACAATGTGTTCCGGAAAAAATAATAAAAATCAAAGGAGGGGTAATGATGCATCAAACCATCATTCTTCCCCGTCCCGTGTATGCGGTCGGATGGGGGAATTGCGTGGGAAAAACCGAGGGACAGGGGCCGCTTGGCCATCTGTTTGATCGGGTGACCGAGGACGACTATTTCGGGCGGGACAGTTTTGAACAGGCCGAACAGCGGCTGCAGCAATCGGCGCTGGAGCAGGCGCTGGTCCGCGCGGCCATTCCGGCTGAACAACTACAGTTGTTGTGCGCCGGGGATCTGCTCAACCAGTGCGTGGCATCCGCCTATAATGCTCGTCGATGCGCCGTGCCGTATATTGGTCTGTACGGCGCGTGTTCCACCATGGCCTTATCCACGGCGGTAGCGTCGATGGCTTTGTGCGCCGGCGCAGGTGAATGGGCAGCGGCCGTGACCAGTTCTCATTTTTGCACGGCCGAGCGACAATTCCGTTATCCTTTGGAATACGGGGCGCAACGCCCGCCGGCAGCGCAGCGTACCGTGACGGGGGCCGGGGCGCTGATTCTTTCGTCTTGCCGTCGCTCATCCGTGCGGGTGCGCGCGGTGCAATTGGGACAGGTGGTGGATTTCGGCATTCAGGATATCAATAATATGGGCGCCGCCATGGCGCCTGCCGCTATGACCACCCTGTGTGACTTTTTTTGCGCTACCAACAGTGATGCCGGGGATTACGACCGCATCGTCACGGGGGATCTGGGGCGGATCGGCGGCGAGATTTTACAGGAGTTAACAGCGCGTAAAGGTTATCCTTTGGGGGAAAACTATACCGATTGCGGACAGATGATCTTTGCACCGGAGCAGGATGCGCACGCCGGCGGTAGTGGTTGCGGCTGCAGCGCCGCCGTGTTGACCGCCCGTCTGTTGCCGGCGTTGGCGGCAGGGGAGTGGCAACGATTGCTGTTTATGGCGACGGGCGCGCTGATGAGTCCGCTCACCGTACAGCAAAAGGACAGTATTCCGGCAGTAGCTCATCTCATTCTGTTTGAAAGGGAGGAAACACAATGAATTGGTTGTTGACCTTTGCGGTGGGCGGCATCTTGTGCGTGATCGCCCAGATTTTGATGGATAAAACGGCGCTGACACCGGCGCGGATCGTGGTCATTTACGTGGTGGCCGGTCTGATCCTAACCGCCGCCGGCGTATACGAGCCGCTGGTAAAGTTGGCGGGGGCGGGCGCCACCGTTCCGCTGACCGGGTTTGGCTATTGTCTGGCGACGGGAGTGCAACAGGCGGTGGACAGCAAGGGATTGTTGGGGGCTTTTACCGGCGGTCTGGGCGCAACGGCCGGCGGTGTGGCCGGAGCGTTACTGTTCGGCTGGCTGTGCGCCTTGCTGTTTAGGCCGAAGGGAAAATAAAGCTCCTCAGGGAGTCTCCCGGGTATCCTTTCGGTATTGGGTGGGATTTTTGCCAAAAAAAGAATGAAAGAGTTTTGTAAAATAAAGCGGATCGTTATAGCCTACGGAATAGGCGATCTTGCTGATGGGCAGCTCAGTATAGGTGACCAGCTGGGAGGCGCGGATCAGGCGGTGGTGTTTGATATATTCGGTGGGGGAGGTGCCCGTTTCTGCCAAAAAGCGGCGGTACAGCGTGACCCGACTGATGCCCAATGATTTGGCGATGAAATCCACGCTTAATTCGGGACGGTACAGATTGTTTCGCACAAAGCTGAGCAAGGGACGGTCGTTGTATTCTGCTCGCAACAAATGGTTGGAAGGGTAGGCGTTGATGTAAAAGGATAACAACTGCATCAGCAGACCGTTGGCAAGACAAATGCCGGCGACGTTGTGCTCGCAGTTTCGCATGGCGTGATACAAGGGCAACGGGGAATCGGCGGTGGTACAAATGGGACTTTGGGCGGAAAAAGCGGTGTGGGAAAGCAATTCGTTTGCTTGCTCTCCCGAAAAATTGACCCACACGTATTCCCACGGTTCGCTTTCCTCCGACCAATAGCTTACCGGGGTGTCGGGGGGGATATAGAAGGTTTGCCCCTCGGTGACCGGAAATTTTCGGTCCTCCAGTTGCAAATAGCCGCTGCCTCGGGTGATGCAATGAAATATATGATAGCCCCGTAATGAGGGACGTCGGCAATTCGCACCGCCCATCCCGCTGACCAGATGGGTTAGATATAAATTATCGTTTTTTTTCATATACCCTCCAAAATGAAACAAAAGTCTATGTTTTCACAACATTTACACCTATACATATTATCCGATTTCCATATATAATATTATCATAGAGTGGAAGGGTGGGTCAATCCCTTCTGCAAAAAATAAGAAAGGAAATCACAGTAATGAAAAAATTAAAAACTCTGATCGTGTTTTTGATCGTTCTGTGCTTCGCCATGAGTATGCTGGTCGCTTGCCGTCCCGCAGGTGAGGATGATGAGGAATTCACCTCGAATCCCGGTAGCACGGTCGATCCTGACACAGGTAAGCCCATTACGGGTGTGACGGATCCCGGTGAAACCACACCCGGCACCGACAATACGCCCGGTGCTGACACTCCCGGTAGCACCAACCCCGGCGGCAACAACCCCGGCGGCAGCAACAACCCCGGCGGCGGCAACAACCCCGGTGGTAGCAACCCCGGCGGTAGCAACAATCCCGGTGGTAGCAACAACCCCGGTGGTGGTAACAACCCCGGCGGCGGCAACAACCCCGGCGGCGGCACCAATCCCGGCGGCGGCACCAATCCCGGCGGCGGCACCAATCCCGGTGGCGGCACAAACTCCATTGCTTCCAACCCCTTGATGAAGCAGGGCAAGAAGTATAACAACGGCGCGGCTGTTTCCTTTGATATCGACAAGACCGGCTTTTGTAAGAAGGGCTCTCTTGAAGATCTGAAGGGCAAGACGCTGACGCTGTTCACCTCCGTTGACTACGGTATGTTCGGCTATTACAACAGCTCGAACAAGTACATCAACGAGTGGTCCTGGTTTAAAGAGCTGAAGAGAACCTACGGTGTTACCATCAAGTACATCCGTTGTACGCCCGGCGGCTCCAACGTTGTTAAGCCCTTCCAGGCGATGTCTGCCGGTAAGGACTGCGACCTGATCACCACCCACGTTTCTTCCTTCCCCTACATCTGTAACATTCTGGCTCCGCTGGATGATTATCTTAACTTCAGTAAGATGGCCAATTCCCCCGGTATCAACCCCATGGGTAGCGAGTTGACCCGTTGGAAGGGTAAGAATATCATCATCAGCCCCTGTCTGGATGACGGCTGCTATTACTATAATTCCACTTATATTAAGAACTGCGGTCTGGACGATCCCTATGAGCTGTGGAAGAAGGGCGAATGGAACTGGACCAACTTTAAAAAGTACATGACCGGTCTGCCGGATACCACCTCACAGGGCAAAACTGTGTACGGCTGCTCCACTTGGGGTCAGTATTGGTATTGGGCCAACACCAACGGTAAGGCCTGCTTTGAGATCGACGGTGACGATCCCAACGGCGGTATCATCAACAACTGGGACAGCGCCGAGGTCAAAGAGACCTACGTATGGCTGGAAGGCGTTATGGACGCCGGCGGCGCCTATTTTGACGGCGACACCCAGGGCGCATTCTGGAACACTCATAAGACGATGTTCGTACCCATGGTTTACGGTACGGCAGGTGTTGACGTTGTCGGCATTCTCGAAGAAGAGAATAAGAGCAACGTTTACAGATGGTGCCCCTTCCCCAGAAATGAAAAGAACTCCAAGGCTGTCAACCACGTTGAGTACTATGGTCGCGGTATCGGTATCCCGAGAAAGACCAACAAGGAGCAAAACAGAGTTGCTGCCGTCAAATTCTGCGAGCTGTGGTGTAACCGCTTTACCGAAGCCAGATTTGACTTCCTGGTTACCCGCGCAAAATGGACCTACGATCAGATCGTAGAATATTATGATTTCGGCCGTTCCAACGGTCGCTTCGGTTTGGGCAGTGGCGTTGGTAAGCTGGCCTCTCATGCAGGCGCTACCACCAAGTTCAATGCTTCCATTATGGATGCAGGTACTTCGGTTGCCACCTGTATGGCCAAACTCTCCAACTATGCCAAGCAGGAAATTGCCAACGTTTTGAAGTTTGGTATTCAATAATCTCAACAACCGGAAAAATCCTTTCTTTAATAAGTGCTGCGGCATCGAATTTTTCGATGCCGCAGCGCTTTTTATACGGTGTTGACTTGCCGCGGTAATGGTGATACAATTTTCGTATATCAGAAAAGGGTGAGTGTATGCAGGAAAAACAAAAATATACGACACTTGGCTTGCTGAACTGTTTTTTACGGGGAAGCAAGCGGTTTTTTGTATGTACGGTTTTGGCGGCGCTGGGCATGACAGTAGCGGAAATGCTGCCGCCCCAGATCATTAAATTTACGGTGGACAGCGTGTTGGGGGAGGAGGCGCCTTCTCTGTGGCGGCCGTTGGCGGTCGCTCTGCAAATGCTCGGCGGGGTGGAGGCCTTGCGACAGCGGTTGTGGATCATGGCAGTGCTGATCGTGGTGGCCGCATTGGCTGCTGCGGTGTTTCGCTATGCTTTTCGTGTGTATAACGGCAAGGCGGGGGAGAGCCTGGTGGAAAGTATGCGTAACGGCATCTTTGCCCATATTCAGCAGCTGCCCTTTGCCTGGCATATGGAAAACCAGACGGGAGATATTATTCAACGTTGTACCTCGGACGTGGAACTGGTACGGAACTTTTTGGCAGAGCAGATGACGTCGCTATTGAGGATCATCGTCCTGTTGGCCTCTTCCTTATATTTTATGTTTGGTTTAAGCGTGCCGCTGACCGTACTGGCCATGGCGCTGTTGGCGGTGATCGTGGTACATTCTCTGTTTTTTCATAAGCAGATCGGCAGCGGCTTTGCCGAGGCGGACGCCCGGGAGGGAGATCTGTCGGCCATCGTGCAGGAAAATCTGACGGGGGTACGGGTGGTCCGCGCCTTTGGCCGGGAACAGTATGAGCGACAACGATTTGAGGCGTGTGACGCCGATTACAGCAAGCTGTGGATGAAGCTGTGTATGAAACTGTCCACCTATTGGACCTCCACCTCTTTTTTGTCCGGTGTACAGATCCTGCTCAGCGTGGTGCTGGGCGCCCGCTATTGCGTGCTGGGGGAGATGAGCACCGGCGCTTATCTGGCTTTTTTATCCTATAACGCCATGCTGACCTGGCCGGTGCGCCAACTGGGCCGTATGATCAGCGAGATGAGTAAAGCGGGTGTATCCATCGATCGCATCAAGCATATTATGAACTCTGCGCCGGAAACGGAGCCGGCGGATGCCCTTACTCCGCCGTTGGATGGGGATATCGCATTTGAAAACGTCACCTTCGGCTATGGTGAGACACCGTTGCTGCAAAACGTGTCCTTCCGCATCGGCGCAGGGCAGACCTTGGGTATCCTGGGTGGTACGGGCAGCGGCAAAAGCACGCTGGTGTACCTGTTGGACCGTTTGTACGATCTGCCGCCGCAGAGCGGTCGTATCACCGTGGGTGGTGTGAATATACAGCAGATCCGTCGAGATCATCTGCGGAAAAATATCGGTCTGGTACTGCAGGAGCCGTATCTCTTTTCCCGCACCATTGCCGAAAACATCGGCATTGCCGGGGATGGAATGTCTGAACAGGAGATCCGCGCGGCGGCGCAGATTGCTTGTCTTGATGAGGCGGTGACGGGCTTTGCCTCCGGCTATGATACCTTTGTGGGCGAACGCGGCGTTACACTGTCCGGCGGACAAAAGCAACGGGCGGCCATTGCCCGAATGCTGGCGACTCCCACGCCGATCATCGTGCTGGATGATTCTCTGTCGGCGGTGGATACGCAGACGGATGCCCGCATCCGCCGCGCTTTGCGACAACAGATGGAGGGACGGACGACGATTTTGATCTCCCATCGCATCAACACGTTGATGCAGGCGGATCATATCATTGTGCTGGATCGGGGTCGGATCGTGGAGCAAGGCGATCATACGCAACTCTCTCAAAACGGCGGCATCTATCAGAGGATCTATGAGATGCAATCCAGGGGGGAGGGGGATGAGAACAATGAGTAAGGAAAAAAAGACCCGCGCCCTTCCTTGGTTCGGTATCCCCAAGGTGGCGCCCTTTCTGGCGCCGTATAAAAAATATGTGATCGTTATGGTGCTTTGCGGTTTGGTGGAAAGCGCCATTGATATCGTCTTGCCTCTGTTTCAGCGATATGCGCTGGATGAGTTTGTGGGTAAGGGTACCATGGAAACGGTGGGCGCCTTTATCGGCGCATACGTGGGCGTACTGTTGAGTATGGCGGTCTGCGGATTTATTTCCACCTATTTTGCCAGCCATATCGAGATCTATACAGCCAAGGATATGCGGCAGGCGGCCTTCACCCATTTGCAGACCCTTTCTTTTTCCTATTATAATCAAAACAGCGTGGGGTACGTTCACGCCCGGGTGATGAGCGATACCTCCCGTATCGGCGCCCTCATTTCCTGGGCAATGATGGATGGCGTGTGGAATCTGTCCTATTTGGTGGGCGCGGTGGTGGTTATGCTGCGCATCCACGCCGGCCTTGCCCTGGTGGTTATGGCGGTGGTACCGCTGACCGCTGTATTGGTGGCCTATTTTCAGAAAAAGCTGGTGGAATACAACCGTCGGATCCGTGAGATCAATTCGAAGATCACCGGTAATTTTAACGAGGGAATCGTTGGCGCCAAGACGATCAAAACGCTGGTAGTTGAAGAGAAGATCAAGACGGATTTTCGTAAGGATACCGCTGAAATGAAACGCACCTCCGTGCAACAGGCGCGGGTGCGGGGACTGTTTTTCTCCACCACCACCTTTGCCGCCTCGTTGGCGCTTGGCTTGGTGCTGTGGCGGGGCGGCCTCATCACCCGGGAGGGTGTGATTCTCATCGGCACCCTAAACGTATTTATGTCCTACGCCCAGGGTATGATGGAGCCGATCCGCTGGGTGATCGACGCCTTTTCCACCCTGGTCACCGCACAGGTCAATATCGAACGGCTGACCGGACTGCTGGAAACGGAAAGCGACGTAACCGACACCCCCGAGGTAGTGGCAAAATATGGCGATACCTTCCATCCCAGACGGGAAAATTGGGAGCCGTTGCACGGCTCGGTGGAATTTCGTGACGTCACCTTCCGCTATCCGGACGGTGAGGAGTATATCCTGGAGCATTTTGATCTGTCCATCCCACAGGGGACCAACGTGGCCATTGTGGGAGAAACGGGCGCCGGTAAAAGCACACTGGTCAATCTTCTGTGTCGATTTTACGAGCCCACCGAGGGACAAGTGCTCATTGACGGCCGACCGGCGGGAGAGCGAAGCCAATTGTGGCTGCATTCCCATCTGGGCTACGTATTGCAATCGCCCCATTTGTTTTCCGGAACGGTGCGGGAAAATCTGCAATACGGCAAGCCGAATGCAACGGACGAAGAGATCTGGCAGGCATTGCGACGGGTCAGCGCCGAGCAGGTGGTCCTGCGTATGGAGCAGGGGCTGGACAGCCAGGTGGGCGAGGGCGGCGATCTGCTTTCTACGGGAGAAAAACAACTGCTCAGCTTTGCCAGAGCCATTCTGGCCGATCCGCGCATCCTGATTTTGGATGAGGCGACGGCTTCGGTGGATACACTGACCGAAGCGCGGATCCAGCAGGCCATTGATGAGGTGATCCGGGGCCGTACCTCGGTGATGATCGCCCATCGTTTGTCCACCATCCGCCATGCAGACGTGATTTTGGTGCAGGACGGCAAGATCGTGGAAAGGGGCACGCACGAGCAGCTGTTGGCATTGCGTGGCCGCTATTATCAGCTGTATAATCGCCAGTATGAAGAGCAAGGTACACAGGAAATATTAAATCAATAAAAAAGAGAGCATCCGCGGATGCTCTCTTTTTGCTGTTTTTTGGTGATCAGTTGCCAAAGCCGTCGGGATTGCCCGATTGCCATCTCCAGATGTCGGCGCACATTTGCTCCATATTGCGCTCGGCCTTCCAGCCCAGTTCCTTTTCGGCCAGCGAACTGTCGGCATACAGCTCGGCTACGTCACCGGCTCTGCGGGGGCAGATCTTGTAGGGCAGGGTCTTGCCGCAGGCCTTTTCAAAGGCGTGCAGTACCTCCAGCACACTATAGCCGTTGCCGGTGCCGATGTTGTAGGTAAAGACACCGGTCTTGCCCGCCTGCGCCTCAATGGCCTTGACGTGGGCTATGGCCAGATCGACCACGTGGATATAGTCTCTGACGCCGGTGCCGTCAACGGTGGGATAATCGTTACCGAAAACGTTGAGGCATTCCCGCTTGCCGACGGCTACCTGCGCAATGAAGGGGGACAGGTTGTTGGGGATGCCCTGGGGGTCCTCGCCGATCAGGCCGCTTTCGTGGGCGCCGATGGGGTTGAAATAACGCAACAGAGTACAGCAAAAGCTGTCGTCTGCCTTGGCAATGTCGGTCAGCATCTGCTCCTGCATCAGCTTGGTCTGACCGTAGGGATTGGTGGCCGAGGTGGGCATACCCTCCACTACGGGGACACGCTCGGGATCGCCGTATACGGTGGCGGAGGAGGAAAAGACGAAGTTGTTGACGCCGTGCTGTTTCATGGCTTCCAGCAATACCAGCGTACCGCAGATGTTGTTGTAGTAATACTTTTTGGGCAACTGGACGCTTTCACCCACGGCCTTCAGGCCGGCAAAATGGATGACGGCATCGATCTTGTTTTCGGTAAAGATGCGGTCCATCGCAGCGGCATCCAGCATATCCGCCTCGTAAAATTTGATGCTTTTGCCTGTGATTTTTTCCACCCGCCGCAGGCTTTCTGCCTTGGAGTTGCAAAAGTTGTCAAATGCGACTACGTCATAGCCGCTGTTTTGCAATTCAACAATAGTATGGCTGCCGATATATCCGGCGCCGCCGGTTACTAAAACGGTCATAATAATATTCTCCTTTTATTTGTTTATATGATATTTGCAAAGGCAATTTCAAGGTCGAAATCCGTGCCTTGTAAATACTCTTTGAGTTGTTCGCGGGCAGAGCCTGCGGCCTGCACGCGGGGCAGGGAAATGGTGTAGGTGATCCTCTTGTCGGATATCTGATGCATCAGTATGCCCTGCTGACGCTCCAACAAGCGTTTGATATCGTCCGGTTCGGACGCGGCGGTTGGTTCCGTTTGCGCCGCCGTAAGCTCGGTGTAGACGGTCACCTGCGCCGTTTCCGCATCGGCGGCGCACTGTATAAATATCCGGTTTTTGTATTGCTGCAACAGCTTTGCCACCAGACTGAAAATGATGTATTGCATCCGGATGACGTCGCATTTTACCGTGATCGGGTCGTCACTTTTCGGCGGTGTCTGCAGATCGATCGTAAGACCGTAGGTCTCCTCCAAATGCGGCTGCAGCCGCTGGTGCAGTACGTCCAACAGGGCGGCAAGATCGATGGGTCTGGCATTGTCCTGCAATGCCATCAGCTCCTCCTGTCGGGTGAGCCGCAGGGCGCGTATGGCGTGGATACGCATTTTTTTGCCCAAAGAGGAGACTGTTTGCTGTCCGTTTTGCTGCAGCAGGTCGGAAATGGCCAACAATTGATGCATCGAGGCGCGGATCGTCTGCTCGTTTCGACTCACCGTTTCCCGCTCTGCCTGTCGGTCCTCCAACAGAAAGATCAGATATTGGTCCTCCCGTGTCAGCGTTACGTAATAGGTGTGTTTTTTCTCTTTGCCGATGTCCAGACAAAAGTGCTGCGCCTTCCCGCTGTTGCGACAACGGCGGATAAACTGCACGGCGCGGGGATTCAGGCAGGAACGGATGCAATCGGCGGTCAACAGTATGGTATCCGCCGCCACGGCGGCAGAATTGAAGTATTGCGCCTGCAACGAAAAGTCGGTAATAATAACCGGCCAAGCCAGCTCGTTGTAACGCAGGGCAAACTGATGATACTCTGCTTGTCTCATGACATCCCCCTTTTCTCCTGATATTGAATTTAATTATATACGATTTTTTGCGGAATGTAAAGAAAAAGGTTACTCTTTTTCCGTTGCGGCGGGAAAGAATTGACAAAAAAATAAAAAATTTATATAATTATAAGTTGAGATTATAGGAGGTGATCAACGTGTCCACCATTTGTGCTTTATCAACGCCGCGGGGCATCGGCGGTGTGGCGCTCATCCGTGTCAGCGGTGAGGATGCCATTGCCTGTTGCAGCACGCTTGTGCGACCGGTCGGCGGTAAAACGTTGGAACAATTGCCGGCAAACTACGCTTGCTTTGCCCGTGTTATGGACGGAAAGCGGGTGCTGGATGAGGTGATGGTGACCTGCTTTTATGCGCCTCGTTCCTTTACGGGGGAGGACACGGTGGAAATCTCCTGCCACGGTGGTCTGTATATCAGTCAGCGGATTTTGACGTTGCTGTTGACGGCGGGCTGCCGTCCTGCGGCGGCAGGGGAATTTACCAAGCGAGCCTTTTTAAACGGAAAGTTGGATCTGACCCAGGCGGAGGCGGTCATCGACCTCATTCACGCCCGTAGCGGACTGCAGGCAGAAAGCGCCTTTGACCAGCTGGACGGTCGGCTGAAGCGGAAGGTGGAGGCTTTGCGCCATCGGCTGATGGAGATCGGCACCGAGATCATGGCGTATGTGGATTACCCCGAGGAGACCATCGGCGAGATCGACGAGGCCTCCATTTATGCCCGTTTGCAACAGCTGCAGACGGAGTTGCGGCGATTGCTTGCCTCCTTTGAAACGGGACAGATCATCCGCGAGGGTGTTCCCACGGCCATCATCGGCCGTCCCAACGTCGGTAAAAGCACGCTGATGAACGCACTGCTGGGTAAGGATAAAAGTATCGTGACGGATATCGCCGGCACCACCCGTGATACGGTGGAGGAAAGCGCGGTGGTGGGCGACGTGGTACTGCATCTTATGGATACGGCCGGTATTCGTGAAACCGACGATACGGTGGAGGCCATCGGTGTCGATCGGGCGGAGGCGGCGGCCAAAAATGCATCGCTGATTTTGGCGGTGATAGACGGCTCCCAACCGCTGAGTGACGAGGACAGAAGAATATTTGCTTTGTGTGAAGGCAAAAAGACCGTTTTGATTTGCAACAAGGCCGATCTGTCCGCGCAGCCGTTGCCCGAGTTGCCATTTACAAACGTCGTAGCCCTGTCAGCCAAACGGGAGCAAGGGCTGGATGCCCTGCATCAGACGGTGCGCCAAATGTTTTTGGAAAACGGCGTGGACATCGGGGACGGCATGCTGACCAATCTGCGGCAACGAGATGCGGTTGTGCAGGCGGAGACAGCGGTCCGCCGCTGTGTCGAGGCCATGGAGACCGGCTTTACCGCCGATTTGATCGGTCTGGACGTGTCGGAGGCGGCCCGCGCTTTGGGTGAGCTGACCGGCTGTGAGGTGGGTCAGCAAATGATCGAGGATATATTCAAACGTTTTTGCGTTGGAAAATAAAGTGGGAGACAGGTATGTATACACTCAACCAACAATTTGATGTGGTGGTGGTCGGCGGCGGACACGCGGGAATCGAGGCGGGTCTGGCGGCGGCCCGCTTGGGCTGCAGTGTGGGCGTGTTTACCATCCAGCTGGATGCGGTGGGCAATATGCCCTGCAACCCCTCCATCGGCGGTACGGCCAAGGGGCATCTGGTGCGGGAGATCGACGCGCTGGGCGGCGAGATGGGTAAGGCGGCGGACGCCACCATGCTGCAAAGTCGGATGCTCAATTTGGGCAAAGGCCCGGCGGTTCATTCCCTGCGAGTGCAATCCGATCGGATCGCCTATCGCCAATATATGAAACAAAAGCTGGAACAGCAGGAAAATCTGCGATTGATCCAGGGGGAGATCGTCCGTATTGACGTGCAGGACGGCGTGGTGCGCGGTGTGCAAACCAGATTGGGCGCCTATTTTCCCGCCAAAACGGTGATACTTGCTACCGGTACGTATCTGGGGGGCAGTATCATCGTGGGCGATTGCGTTTACGAGGGCGGCCCCGACGGTATGTTTGCCGCCTGTGAGCTGGGCAAACAGTTGATAGAGCTGGGCTTGCCCCTGCGTCGTTTTAAAACGGGCACACCGCCCAGAGTCAATCGGCGCAGTATCGACTTTTCCCGTCTGGAGGAACAGAAAGGGGACGAGCCCATCATTCCCTTTTCCTTTGAGACGGAGGACGGGAGTTTGCAAAATCAGGTGGTCTGTCACCTGACCTATACCAATCCCGAGACCCATCGGATCATTATGGAAAATCTGCATCGCAGTCCGCTGTACAGTGGTTTGATCGAGGGCGTGGGACCCCGCTATTGCCCCAGCATCGAGACCAAGGTAGAGCGGTTTCAGGATAAAGAACGGCATCAGATCTTCATCGAGCCCTGCGGTATCGACACCGAGGAAATGTATATTCAAGGACTTTCCTCCTCTATGCCTGAGGACGTGCAGCTGGAGTTTCTGCACACCATGGTGGGTATGGAGCAAGCGGAGGTCATGCGGGTGGGCTATGCCATCGAATACGATTGCGTGGATCCCACGGCTCTGCAACCCACGTTGGAATTTAAAAGCATTGCCGGCCTGTACGGCGCCGGACAGTTTAACGGCTCCTCGGGGTATGAGGAGGCGGCGGCCCAGGGGCTGGTGGCAGGCATCAACGCCGCCCACCGTGTGCTGGGACGACAGCCCTTTGTGCCGGAGCGCTCCTCTTCTTATATCGGCACGCTGATCGATGATCTGGTGACCAAGGGCACGGAGGAACCCTATCGGATGATGACCTCCCGCAGTGAATATCGGTTGATTTTGCGGCAGGATAATGCTGATCTGCGGCTGACGCCCGTGGGATACGAGCTGGGGTTGATTCCGGAGGAACGCTATCAGCGTTTTCTGGCCAAAAAACAGCATATTGAAGAAGAGATTGAACGATTGCGCCGTACCGTTATCTCCCCGAAAAATCAAATATTGCGGGAGATGCTGACAGAATTGGGCATGAGTCCCCTGACCACCGGCGCCAAGATCAGCGATCTGCTGTGTCGCCCCGGGTTGACCTACGAAAAATTGGCGGCGGTGGATCCGGACCGTCCCGTTCTCACCCGCGCCGAGGCCGAGCAGGCCGAGGTTAGCCTAAAATACGAGGGTTATATTGAAAAGCAATACGCGCAGGTGCGTCAGGCGCAAAAGCTGGAGGGCAAATTGTTGCCGCCGGACATCGATTATGAAAGGATACACGGCCTGCGCCTGGAGGCCAGACAAAAGTTGACGGAAATTCGTCCCCGTAACATCGGGCAGGCGGCCCGTATCAGCGGCGTCAGCCCGGCGGACGTCAGCGTATTGCTGATTTATCTGGAGCAGAGAGGAAGGGGACAAAATGTTTAAACAACTTTTGGCGCAGGCGTTGGCGGACAACGGCTTGACGGCAAGTGAACAAATGCTGTCGCAGGCGGATCTGTTTACCGAAAAGTTGGTAGAGATCAATGAAAGTATGAATCTGACCGCCATCACCGAGCCGAGCGAAATGGTGCAAAAGCACTGGCTGGATTCGTTGGCGTTGGGACGATTTGCGCCTCGGGGACAGGTGCTGGACGTGGGCAGTGGCGCCGGATTTCCCGGGATCCCGTTGCATATCTTTTATCCGGAATGTGAGTTTACGTTGCTGGACAGCCTGCAAAAACGGCTGAATTTCATTGAAACGGCCTGCATCTATGCAGACGTTCCCGTTCCCACCCTGTTGCACGCCCGCGCGGAAGAGGCAGGGCGGAGCAAGGCTCATCGAGAGAGCTATGATACCGTCATTTCCCGCGCGGTGGCCAATCTGACCACCCTGTGCGAATATTGTCTGCCCTTTGTAAAGGTGGGCGGACAAATGGTTGCTTATAAGGGGCCCGGCGCAGAGGAGGAATTGAGCGCCGCCACCGGCGCCATTGCGAAGTTGGGCGCCCGCGTGGAACAGGTGGATCGGTTTTTCCTGCCCTCGGGGGAGGAACGAAATTTGATCTATCTGACCAAAGTCACACCGACGGCGCCCTGCTATCCCCGCAATGCAAAGGCTATTAAAAATAAACCCTTAAAATAAAAGGAGAATCATGATGGATATCGGAAAAATTGACAAAAATATGCTGGTCGAGGCCAATATTGCGGAGGACGTGGTGTGGCACGACGTATTGGACAGCGCCAAATTTTCCATGCACGGCATTTTTTTTGAGGAAGAAAGCGGCGAAATTTTGCGCCTGCCCTCCGCCGTGGCGGCGGCTACCAGCGCAGGGGTCAAACGGTTGGCGCGCCATACTTCGGGCGGTCGCCTTTGCTTTGTGACCGACAGTCCGTATATTGCCATTCATTGCAAGATCAACGGTCACGTGATGAGCAATATGAGCTGGTCCGGTTCCGGTAGCTTTGATTTGTATATGAACGGCGCCTTCCGTGGGCTGTTCCGTTCCATCCCTACGGGAGAACAGACCACCCTGCTGTATCAGATCGGTGGCGCCAAGGACGGCGAGTGTCAGATGGAACTGGATTTTCCGTTGTATGCGGGTGTGCAGGATATGTATATCGGACTAAAGCCCGGTTGTGTTTTGCGGGCGGCGCATCCGTACAAAGATACCTTGCCCATCGTATATTACGGTTCTTCTATCACGCAGGGTGGTTGCGCCACCCGTCCGGGTATGAGCTATCAGGCGTATCTTTGTCGGGATACGCTGGTGGATTATGTAAATCTCGGTTTTTCCGGCTGCGGCAAAGGCGAGCCTGCCATACGTGAATATATCGCCGGTCTGGATTGCAGTATTTTGGTGTTGGACTGGGATCACAATTTGCCGAATCCCGTCGAGCTTGCAAAGGTGCACGCTCCGATGTACCATGCCTTCCGCGCCACCCATCCCACCACGCCGATCATTTTTATTTCCCGCCCCGATTTTCAACCTACACTCAATATTCTGGGGATGCGGCAAGTGATCGTCGATACGTATGAGGCGGCGCTGGCGGCCGGAGATGAAAACGTGTATTTCATTGACGGTGAGATCATTTTCGGTGAGGAGCACCGCGGAGAATGTACCGTGGACGGCTGTCATCCCAACGATCTGGGCTTTTACCGTTTTTATCAGACCCTTAAACCGATGATCGAAAAACTGCTGCGCGCATAATATCGGTTGATAGAGCAGGAACCCTTGCGTTGCAAGGGTTCCTTTTGCTTTTTACAAGGTCGAAAGCGCACGGAATTCATAGCCCTCCGCCTGTAGTCGGTCGATCAGCTCCGGCAGGATGGCGGCGTTGGTGGAGGATACCGAATGCAGCAGCAGGATGCAACCGTTGTGGGTGCGGGAAAGGATCTTTTCCAGGGCGGCGGCAGGGTCGGGCTGACGGTCGGTCTCCCAATCGTAATAGGCAAAACTCCAAAATACGGTTTTCAGCCCCAGACGGCGGTTGTATTCCAGGGCGGTACGGCTGAAGCGGCCGCAGGGAAAGCGGAAAAAGACGGTAGGGGCTACGCCCGCCGCCTTGACGGCCTCGTTCCATTCCTCGATCTGCTGTCGGTAACGGCCAAAATCACGCAGACTGCTCATATCAGCGTGATCAGCGGTGTGGTTGCCCAAAATATGGCCTTCTGTGGCGATACGTTTAACCAGCGTCGGTTCGTTGCGGACAAAATTTCCATCCACGAAAAAGGCGGCGGACACTTTTTTCTGTTGCAGGGTGTCCAGAATTTTGGGCAAATTTCCGTTGTCATAGCCGGCATCAAAGGTCAGATACAGCACTTTTTCATCCGGCCCCATTCCCAACACCTCCGGATATTCCGACATGAAATCCGCTTCGGGCAGCAGGTCGGGGCGGGCGTGGGTATCGTTGACCTTAAAATACCAATCGTAGGCCGGCTCATCGGCCGCCCCCAGAGCAACGAAGGGCAATCCGGCCACCAACAGCGGCAACAAAATAAAACAAATTACGTCTCTGAACGGTCGTTTTTTCATATAATTTCACCTCATTTTTAGGATAAACATATCTGTTTTTTTCATACATTCCATAAAATTTCAAAAAAATATTCCATTTTTCGTCGAATGGTGATAAAATATATAAGTTATGCAAAAGGAGTGTGGATAAATTGATCCGTAACGATTTAAGAAATATTGCCATCATTGCCCACGTCGACCACGGCAAGACTACCCTGGTGGACGAGATGCTCAAGCAGGGCGGTGTATTCCGTGACGGTCAGGACGTAGAGGACCGTGTGATGGACTCGGGCGATCTGGAAAGAGAGCGGGGGATTACCATTTTGGCCAAAAATACCTCCGCTGCCTGGAAGGGCACCAAGATCAACATCGTGGACACCCCCGGACACGCCGATTTTTCCGGTGAGGTGGAACGTATTTTGAAAATGGTCAATGGCGTTTTGCTGTTGGTGGATGCCTCGGAGGGCCCCATGCCGCAGACCCGTTTTGTACTGCAAAAGGCGCTGGAAATGGGCCACAAGATCATCGTGGTCGTAAATAAGATCGATAAGCCGGATGCAAGACCCGACGAGGTACTTGATGAGGTGTTGGAACTGCTCATCGATCTGGATGCCACCGACGAACAGCTGGACAGCCCGGTGGTATTCTGCTCGGGCCGCGCCGGCACGGCTTCTTTGGTCCCGGACGAGGCGGGCAAGGATCTGAGCGTGCTGTTTGAGAAGATTCTCGAGCATATCGATCCGCCCGAAGGGGAGGAGGATCAGCCCTTGCAGATGTTGGTCTCTTCCATTGATTATAACGATTACGTTGGTCGGATCGGTATCGGTCAGGTGACCCGTGGTGTTATCCGCCAAAATATGGACGTTTGCGTCACCGATTTTCACGATCCGTCCGTTTGCCGCAACGGCCGTCTGCCCGCATTGTTTACCATTGAGGGCCTGCGCCGTGTGCCCGTGACCGAGGTCAAGGTGGGTGATATCGTATGCTTCAGCGGCATTGAGGATATCACCATCGGTGAGACGCTGTGCGCCAAGGACACGCCCGAGGCGTTGCCTTTCGTCAAAATCGGTGAGCCTACGATTGAAATGCGCTTTGCCGTCAACAATTCTCCCTTTGCCGGACAGGACGGCAAATTCGTCACCTCCCGTCACATCCGTGACCGCCTGCAAAGAGAACTGCTCAAGGACGTTTCTCTGCGGGTACGGGACGGCGAAACGGCGGAGAGTTTTTACGTGGCGGGCCGTGGTGAGATGCACCTGTCTATTCTCATCGAAACGATGCGCCGCGAGGGGTATGAATTTTCCGTTTCCAACCCTAAGGTGCTGTATAAAGAGATTGACGGAAAAACTTGCGAACCCATTGAGCGCCTTGAGGTTGACGTACCGGAGGAATATATGGGCCCCGTGATGGAGCATATGGGCGCCCGTCGTGGTGAAATGCAGAAAATGGAGCCGATGGGCAGTCGGATGCGCATTGAATTTTTGGTACCGTCCAGAGGCTTGTTCGGCTATAAAAACGAGTTTTTGACCTCCACCAAGGGTGAGGGCATTATGAGCTCGGTGTTCGATAGCTATCAGCCCTATAAGGGCGAGATTCCCGGTCGCTCGGTGGGGTCGCTCATCGCCTTTGAAACGGGCACGGCCGTCACCTACGGTCTCTTTAACGCCCAGGAGCGCGGCCAGTTGTTTATCGAGGCGGGCACGCCGGTATATGAGGGTATGATCGTCGGCTGTAATCCCAAAGGGGACGATATTGCGGTCAACGTGTGCAAGAAAAAGCACATCACCAACACCCGCGCTTCGGGCAGTGATGATGCCCTGCGCCTGATTCCCTGTAAGAAAATGAGTTTGGAGGAGTGTATCGAGTTTATCAAAGAAGATGAACTCATCGAGGTTACTCCCGAAAACATCCGCCTGCGCAAGCAGATCATGAGCAACGTGCAACGCTTGAAGATCGTCAATAAGAAAAACTAAAAAAGTGCGCCCGTCGAGGCACCCTCCGTAAGGAAGGTGCCTCAGTTATATTCGCCTTGCGGCGAGTGATATTGCTTCGCAGTGGTATTATGCTTCGCATAGTGATATTGTCCTACGGACAGTTTTAGGGCGAATATAATATCACGAAAACCGA
>JAZQDW010000005.1:0-18121 GCA_045546995.1 Eubacteriales bacterium | reverse complement strand
GCCGGATGCCTTGACCTGCCCTGCCTTATGACTGATCCAAAGACTGGGGAAGAGTTCGGGGCAATCGTGGACTTCAAGAGTGGTCGCAAGGGCTTTTTTGAAGAGCACGAACTGCAATTGCACCTGTATATGGAGGCGTGGAACGTGAACTTCCCCAACCAGATGATTGGCAGGGTGTTCAACTTCTCCCCGAAAGATTGGCGAAACAAGCCGACATACAACTTGAAAGAGCAGACAAATTCCGTCAATGCAAAGAAGTTGCCCTACCTGCTCGCACTGGCAGCGATCGAGGACGAAAAGCGGGACAACACCCTGACGATTGTTCGCGGTGTCCTTGATCTGGACGGAGGGCAGATTTCCGACAACCTGCTGACGCTATCGCTGGCCGAGCTGATACGCACGAAGGCCGACACGAAGGATGCCCCGAAGGAGGCAGCGAAAGGCCCGGAAGAGAGCAAGCCCGAAAAAGGCCGTAAAAGGGCCGTAAATCGCGCCGAAACCTCCAATCTAATAAATCCCCCATCCGAAGGCGATAACGCCGTTAAAACGGATTTTGGCGATAAATTACCTTGGGAAAAAGAAGAAGAAAAGCCGGTTATGGTTGTATCCCCGGAAGAGTTGGCCGCACGTGCGGAGCAGGCCGCAAAGGACAATTTGTTGAACGCAGAAATGGAATTGTAAAATGGCTGGAAGAATTGTAAGGCCCGAACAGGGCGCGGGCATCTTGGAATTGCCCGAAATTGGAAGGCTGCACGTCGGAATGAAGAATGAGCGCGGATTGCCGACCTCGATAGACTGGTTCCGGGCGACCGGGAAATATGCCGGGCTTTTCGGCAAGGCCCTGGGGGAAAAGCCGCAGACGATTCAGGTGGTGTTTCCGTCGGATGATCCGGCAAAGGTATGCAACGAAAGATTTGAGTTCCGGGACAATTCCGGCGCGTTGGTCGCCCGGGGGGATGGCGAAATCTTTGAAATTTGGGATGGTAAGAAATATGCTCCCTATTCCGTCGCTCAATACCCGGACATTATGGCGCAGGTGGCCGCAAACAACCCTACGAAGCGCGGTGCGGACAATTGGGACATCGTGCTGACGATGCGCGTGATAATTCCAGCAGTTCGCGGAGTGATAGGAGTGTGGCAATTCTCGACCAAAGGAGCAGCCTCGTCCATCAGGAACATCCGCGAATCGTTTGACGGGGTGCAGCAGATGCGGGGCACGGTTACAGGGACGGTGTTCGACCTCTCGGTGCAGTTCGCAAAGAGCAACAAGCCAGGAGTGAACTCGCGCTATCCCGTCGTGTCGCTGGTGGCGAACGATAACCGTTTGGCGGAGATTCGGGAGGCTATGGCCCCAGCGCAGAATTTATCGTTGTTGTTGCCTGAAAAGAAAAAATAACTATATTTGCATCAAATAACGTTGCCCACTACCAACGGACGGAAAGTTAAGGTTGAAAAACCGCTCCCGGCATTTGGTGTGTAGTGGCCCAGATGCCGGGATTTTTTTGAGTATGGAAGAAATAAACATTTATCATCCCCCCGGACAGTTCGTTTATACTGTCCGCGATGCAAATGGCAACGCGTTATATGTCGGAGGAACGGAAAATATAAATGCAAAGTCTTTCAAGTTTGATTTTGATTTTTCGTCCATTACAGGATATTACTACGAATTCCCCGATTTTGAAGATGAAATTGATAGGCAAATTGTAGCCCAGTGCCCTCCGTATAATCAAAGGCTGCGTTCTTCGTTTACTGCAAGCCAAATAATTGCCTATATCCGCGGGGTGTTCCGGGCGCATAACAGGCCCTTCCGAAAGGCTGAAAAGCAATATGTGCTGGAGAGCCTTGCAGATTATGATTCAATGACATATCGGGCGGAGGTATATTTCTCAAGCCTTGATAGGAGCATTTTAACTGAAACAATGCTGGAATTATGGAACATACGATAACAAGCCATAGGCATTATAACAATTTCACAATTATACCGAATGCCATATTGCGGGATGCGGAAATGACTTTTGCCGAAAAGGGCCTATTGGCTTATCTGCTATCTCTGCCGAAAGATTGGGATATCCGAGTGTTAAATATTGCGGAAACGTTCGGGGAAACCGAAAGGGGCATTTTGAAATTGATAAAGGGTTTGATTGATCGAGGCTACTGCAAGCGCGTGCCAATTCGCAAGGATGGAAGATTGGCCGGGCAGCAGTATATCATAACTGACATTGCCAACGATTTTTCTGCCCCCACAAAAAATGAGGGGGCGGCGAATTCAGCACCTCAAAATTTCAGCACCACTGAAAATTCTGCCCCACTGAAAAATGGGGGGGCAGAAATAATAAATACTCTCTTTAACGAAGAAGATATTATTGTTAATGACAAAGAAAAGAGAGATACCCCCTCGTCAACTCGTGAAAGAAAATGCCTATTTGAAAATAGCAAATTCGCAGACTTTGAAAAGTTCAAGGCGCAATTTCCCGAGCAGGATTTTGCCGACATTGATTTGTTCTACTACTACAACAGGATCAAAAATTGGTCGGGCGCAAATGCCAAGAAGAAGGCCAATTGGATATTAACCGCCAAGAATTGGATGATGGATGATGCCGAGAAGGGCAAACTGCACCGATTGGGCGGCGGGTCTGCCCTCTCCCCGGAGGCAATTGAATACTTGCAAAATATGGCTGACTGAAATGGAAAACGGTATAACGATATTCAAGCCCAGGAGGGCAGTTGTGATGCGCCGGGATATGGCCCGCAACCCTGCGGTTATGGCAGCTCTGGAGCCGCTGGAACGTTCGGTGTTCCTTGCATCGACGGACAAGACAGTTGCGGAATATGATAGCCGGGAACTGGCCGTCGAGTTGGAGAAGGCGTTGAAGTTCATTGCAAAGGATGTGGGATATCGCGAGAGCGATCCGGCGGAGCGCGGCTACCTGATCGTGCGCATTTGCGAAATCCTGAAAAGGTATTACAACGGGTTAACCCTGCGCGACTTTCGGATGGCCTTTGAAATGAGCATCACGGGCGAGTTGGACGAATTCTTGCCGAAGGGCAGGGATGGGCAGGCCGACCGGGGGCACTACCAGCAATTCAACGCGGAATACGTCTGCAAGATACTGAACGCCTATCGTTACAGGAGAGCTGCGGTGTTAAAGAAGGCCCACGGGGCAGTCCCCGCCACGCCGGAGGCGCGCGATCTGGAGCAGGAACGTATCTATCGGGAGAGGACGCGCCGGGAGTGCATCGAGGCTTTTGAGTATTTCAAGGAGCGCGGCCACCTGCCGGAGATTTCGCCTATCGGGGAAATGCTTTTCTACAACCTTCTGGCGGATGCTGGCCTTGCGCCCGAAATTGAGGTCACGTTAGAAGAGCAGAATGTGATGCTAAAGAGGCTGATAAATGACTATGCCCGTAAGGGTTATGTTGGAGATATGAACAGGCTGCGCGATGCAGGGCCGGAGGCCCCGGAACTCCAGGGGGGAGCATACACATTGGCTCGTCGTAAGGCTTTGAAATTGGCCTTTGAGCAGATTGCTGCGCAGGGGTTGGATTTGAGTGAAATTATCAAAGTGCAATAATATGGAGCAGAAAATAAAGATTTCAGCGGTAATTGGAATTGATCCGGGAGCGAATGGCGGCATAGCCATCTTTATTCCTGGGACGAAGGTCAAGGTCGTGAAGATGCCGAAGGATATTGCCGACCTCGGGGACTTTTTTGCCTATTACAAGGAGAATTATCATCCAATTATCTTTGTGGAAAAATTGTCGGTGCGTCCTGACGATGTGACGGTGCAGGGGGACAAGGCTGCGATGGGGAAGTTGTACCGCATCCAGCGGATGATGGCGAACTTTGAACATTTGAAGGTGTTGGCGGAAGCGAATGGAATTCCGTATGTACTTTGTCATCCGATGACCTGGCAGACAAAACTCAATTTGCGCGTCCGGGGTATCAAGGAGGAAAAGGCAGTTCGCAAACACCGTTATCAAGGATATGCCCAGCGATTGTATCCTCTCGTTAATGTGACATTGTGGAATTCGGATGCGCTGCTGATAATGCATTTCGGAAGGTGGGCACTCGTCAACGATCCGAAGTGGGTAAAGGCCAATTTGCCGGAACGTGAATGCCAAAAATTGTTTTGAATATGCCGACAAAAGTTTTTACGATGATGGGTGGCGGATGCCCGTTCGGAAAGGGGTGCGAGGTTGACACTCCTGCCTGCCGCCGATGCGAGTTCTTTTACAGGGCGGGGACGGGGATGTTCTTTTGGTGCCGGCATCCAGATGAAAGGGCCAAAGAACAGGCACAGGCAAAAGAGATCGAGGGCTGGGAATCCACCCCGGACGCATCTGCCACCAAGAAAACAAAGGGCCGGAAAATTGCCCGGAAAGTCCTGGAAATCGAGCCTCCGAAAAGGAAAAGAGGAAGACCCGCCGGAAAGGCCACAAAAAAGGCCGTAAACAAACGTAAAACAAAAAAATGATAAATACCTTATGGAAGAGTTTAAGATGCCGCAAATCGAATCTTTGGAAAAAAATAACTCCGGCACAGGCGGAGGAATATGTGCGCTTTGTCGCTGCTCTGCGCCATCAGCAACGCCGATACTTTGCCACTCGCAAGCCTGATGCGCTGAACGCCTCGGTCGAGATGGAAAAGGAGCTGGACAAACTGAATGCATATTTGTTAGACCCAACACCAAAATTGTTTTAATATGTCGCGGAAGAGAAGAAAAGAAAAAATAAGGGATATAAAGGGCGACAGCAGTCCTGCCAGGAGCCACACCCCTTTTGGCTTTCCGATTCCAAGCGAAAGCATGATGGCCCGGATAGCCAAGGCGCAGTCGGAAAAATACAGGATCAGGAAGAAATGATGGAAACACAAGTTGATGCGTATATTGTCCGCGACCCGGCAGGGGTATGCCGGATAATTGTCAAGCGGGCCAAGTTCAAGCATTGGTTTGAGCTGGGGCAGCATCGGGAAACTGATGTGGCTTTTGAGAGGGCGTTGGAGGTGGGCGGAATTCGCTGGCGACATAAAATTTTAGACAAAAGTCAACTTTTTTGAAAAATTTAGGCAAAAACTTTTGGTAATTAAAAAATAATTCTTAACTTTGTATCGGGTTAAGGAAATGACCCACCGACCAAGCGGGTTCTTGGAAAAGAAAAAAAAGAAAAGAAAATGCTTACAAAAGGTTCAAAAGAGTACAAAGCCGCCCAGATGCTTGCCAACAGTCTTGAAATCAGGTTCAACGAATATCAGCGCACCACTGATGTCACCGCCAACAACTTCAACGAGGAAATTCTTGCAAGTGTCATCGCCCTCAATGTTTTCGCAAGCGAAATCGCCAAGACCGTGGCAGCAAGTCGCAGAACTGACGATGAGCGCGTTTGCGGTGGTTACAGGATGAGCAGCAAGCAAGCTTGGATCATCGCTTGCGCAAGTGTTGAGGCTGGTTTGAACTTCTAAAATTCTGAAACGATGGAAAAGAAAGGAATAACATTCTGGGCAGGCGTTGCTTTCCGCGAAACTCTCCGTGCGGCCAATGCAAAGGATTACACTCTTCGCAGGAAGAGTGACCGCGAAATGAAGAGGATAGCCAATGAGTTGGTTATGGGGCGTGGTTATGTGATTGCGACGGACAAAGAGTTGGCAAACCGCTATCCGGGGATGTTCGAGGCGGTGGGAGTGGAATCGAAGAAAATGATTTGGGCCATAGGCTATGCGCGGAAATGCAAGGGAAACAAAATGGCCTTTGTGCCTGTAAGATAATTTGCGCCGTAGTGTAATGGTCAACACTCGAGTTTTTGGCACTCGCAATCCTCGTTCGAGTCGGGGCGGCGCAACGACCGTTGGTCAGAGGTTTTGTTTATCCATAGGGGGCTTTCCCCGTTGTGAAATGCGGAAGGCCCAAAAATGCGGACGTGGGTGTAATTGGTAACACCACCATCCTAACAGGGATGACACTTGCGGGTTCGACCCCCGCCGACCGCACAAAAAGAACCGGGTTAAAAGAAGTTCTTTGTTTTCCTGCGAAAGGCCTCCCGGTCTGCCGATTAGCACTTTTGTTTAACTGAAATGCCCCCAAAAGGAGGGGGAGCCGTGAGATACGGCCATTCTCTTTATTTCGAATGGTGGTTTCTTCCAGAATTCGTTGACAAAAGTTGTGAGCCGTTCCCGGCATAAATGGGCATTTCTCGCAAGACACGGAAAACGCTTTCGCACAATTTTGGGGGGAGTAGTGTTGTGAAATACGAAATCCCTAAAATGCCCCTGTGGCGGAAAAGGTAGACGCGATAGATACAAAATCTATTCCTACGGGGTGCTGGTTCGATTCCAGCCGGGGGCACGAAAAATTTTACACTTTTATAGCGATACGATTATGTATATCAAAAAACTTGAACTCCAGAACTTCCAAGTGATCGAGAAGTTCGATGCCGAATTCAACGGCAATGTCTATTTCGTTACTGGCGACAACGAGCTGGGTAAATCTACACTGTTAAAGGCCATCGGGGCACTCTTGACCGGGGAGCGCGATGATGTGCTGCGCAATGGGGCCTCCAAGGGCTTTGCGAAGATGGTCGTGGGGGATGACGGGGAGGAATTCGATGTTTCACTCTCGTTCACGGAAAACAACCCTCGCGGCACTCTTACCATCAAGCAGAAGTCAACCGGGTTGGCAACAAACAACGTGTCGATGCTCCAGCGCATTTTCGGCTATCAGGACTTCGACGCGGTGGAATTTTCCCGCTGGTCGGAAACTGCCGAAGGAAGGCGCAAGCAGATTGCCGTTGTAAAATCTCTGCTTGCCCCGGAGGTGCGCGAGCGCATCGAATCTATCGACACCGAGGTCGCGGAACTCAAAAATGAGCGCACGGGCGTAAACAGAGATGTCAAGACTTTTGACACCTTGGTCGCCCAGATTGTCGAAAAGCTGGAACCGGGGGATGCGGAAAAATATGCCAGCCCGATGGATATTTCCGGGCTGATGGAGCAGCAGGCCACCAATGCCAAATTGATCGAGAAGGCCAAGAGTGTGCGCGCCCTCCTCGCCCAGCGCGTCGAGCAGCTCGACGCCATCCCCGGACGCATTGAAGCGGCGGAAGATTCGTTGAAGCGGGCAAAGGAAATGGCCGCGAAGATGATTGCAGACGCCGAAAAGACATATGCCGAAAGTGTCGAACGAATCAATGCCGAAAAGGCCGATCTGGAAACACGTAAGGCCAATGCCGAACAATGGCTGGCGAAGTATGAAGAGAATGATCCTGAAAAGACGAACGTTCCCGAGCTGCTTGCCAAGGCCGAAGAGCATAATAAGAAATTTGCCCTTGTCGAGCAGTACAAGGAAAAGAAATCGCAGTTCGACGATGCGGTTGCCAAGGCGCAGAAGATGGACGCCCGCATTGATGCCTTGGGAAAGGAACGTGCCGACCTGATTGCCGGTGCCCAGCTGCCTATCGAGGGGCTGACGTTCACGGAGGATGGACTGCAACTAAACGGCGTTCCCTTTGTTCCGGGCAAGATTTCGGACAGTCAGGCAATGGAGGTGGCAGCGAAGTTGATTATTGCTGCCAATCCGAAGGTCAAAGTGTTCCGCATCGCACGCGGGGAATCGCTGGGTGCGAAACGTCTGCAATCCATCATTGACATAGCCAAAAAGAACGGCTATCAGGGCTTCATAGAAAATGTGGTGCGCGGTCAGGAAGAGTTGGAAATCGAAGAATATACTGAGCGATGAAAGCAGATACCGCAAAGAAGGTTCGGGCCTGCAAGGCATTACAGGATATGTCCGTGGCGCAGTTGGTTGCCACGGACAGGTTCCTGGACAATCTTGGTGCATATTTGGTAGCGCAGCGCGAGGATAGGAAGGCAATTCGCAAGAGTTATGATGCGATGCGGAAGTTGGGAGGGGCGAAGGGTTACAAGCTGCCAGCTCACGCGATCGACCGGGTAATGGATATGTCCGTCGAAGAGTTCGCGAAGGAATATCTTGCGATAATTAGCCATAATTCCGAACGTCCGGCGGCAGAGAGGGAATATATATTTCAGCTCGGGACGCAGGCGTATGAACTGACGGTCGCGCAGTATGTGGTTGATGAATTCCCGGAGCTGAAAGAAGAGTTGATACCTTCGGCAAAAGATGCAAACTGATATGGACAAAATTAGCGAGTGCGGAAGAATATCGGACACCGGGCAATTACTGCTGCCAATGGAGAGGCTGGCCCAGGAGTTCGCCAAGCATAAAGGTCAGCGCGTAGTGCTGAAAATTGAGTTCGCCACTCCGGGATCGTCTATGGCGCAGTTGTCATATTATTACAACTATGTCATTCCGACAATTGTCCTCGCTCTTTACGAGCAGGGCACTCGGAAGAGCGAAAAGGCCGTCGATCATTGGCTGCTGGAGCAATACCCGGGCGATAAGGATGAACGGGAACTTGGTTTGGGGGAGGATGTGAACGAGGCGCGCCATCTGGACAGGCGGCAGATGATGGAATTCTTGGAATGGCTCAAGCAGTTTGCCGCTGAAAATCTTTCCGTATATATTGACGATCCAAGGACAATTTAATTCAAAACAAAGATGCGACAAATCAACGAAAAAGACTATGTGAATTTCACAATTTCCAACGGGTGGAACTTTACGACATCTTCTTGGGCATCTGCCCTTGCACAGTGGAACAAAATAAATGGCGGTGTCCTCTATGGTAACAAGCTGGACGGGACGCGTGCAATTCTTGATTCAAAATAAAAAGAGCGATACGATGATGACATTAGACGACGTTTTATTCTTCGACTGCGAAACGACAGGTATTCCCGAGCGCAATTGGCGTTGGGAAGAGGATTTCGACAAATTCCCGCACATAGTGCAGTTGTCGTGGATGCACGGCAATATCGTGGAAAATCACATCATCCGCCCTGAGGGGTGGGAGATCCCGGAAGGCGCGGTGGAGGTTCACGGCATTTCGACGGAATATGCCTTGGAACACGGGGAGCCATTCGCCGGAGTGGTGGATATGTTCATACAGGATTGCCACGATGCCGGCCTGATCTGCGGCCACAATATCTATTTCGACACGTCCATAATCAAAGCGAATATCCTGCGCGATTTGGGGAGCGAGTATTACACTGCTAGCGGAGTGGGGGATGCTTTGGACAAAGGCAAGCGCATTGACACGATGCGTTCGACGATGAAGTGGGTGGATGCCCGGATGTTAAACGGCAGGTTGAAATTCCCGAATCTTTCCGAATTGTATTCTCGTTGTTTCCCCGGCGAATCATTCCCGGCGCACGATGCGTTGGAAGATGTCAAGGCCGTTGCGAGGTGTCTGCCCGTCATTGTAGAGCAGGGGCTGGTCGAACTCAAAGTCAAGGAATACCCGGAAGAGCAGCCAGCGGAGAGCAAACAGGCCGAATCTTCGGAAAAGGCCGTAAATGCCCCTATTTTGAACGTAAACGAAAAAGACAATAAATTACCCAACGAATCGCTAAAAGGCCCGGAAAACGATTTTTCGGCAAAAATAACGGGTGTTGCAGCGGAGTTGTTGGAACAAAACGATTTTTGATTTTGATATGGATAACGAAAAAGAAATCACCCCGCTTTGTAATACGGATGAAATCGCCAAATTCAGGGCGTTTTTGGTAACCACAGTAGAGGATTTCCGCAAGGCGGTCGGCGCACGTAATGTTGAAATTATTGCGTCCGTTATGGAATCAAAGAACAAATGCGATTTAACGATTAGATACTAAAAATATGAATGTAAAGATTAAAGAGTTCGAGAAACACGTAATTAACGAAGTTTCGAAACTGCGCAATTTGCTTGGCGCAAAAAGGGTTGATATTAATGTGCACGTTGACGATTACGATAACGGATGCAAGACCGACGTTACGTTTATTACATCAATTCGGAAGGATCCCAGATGCGGCGGTGCTTGTAAAGTCGATTAAAACCCCAATATTATGCCAAAGACAATTGAATTTCACAACGCGCCAAGTTTTTACCTTGAATACACCAAGAATTGGTTGGCTCAAAAGCGCAAGGAAAAGGCCCGCGAGGCAGAACTTGCAATCGTAGAGGACATTTACAAGTTGGTCAAAGTCGCCGTAGGCGTGCTGGCCCCCGTACCGGCGGATCCGGGAACTGATAAAAAATAATACGATGGAAGAATTCCAAATTCCCAGTGAAAAGAACTTCAATCTTTCCAAGGTTAAGCTAAACCCGAACGGAGGATTGCAAGCCGATTACCAGATCAACGAAACTGTCGGTGGCGAAATTTCCGTTACCGATTACCACGCGAGTGTCACCCGCGACATTCACCCGGATTTGAAGGGATTGTTCGACGACCTGCGTCCAATCGTGGGTCGCACATTCAACATCACTTCTTTCCTGACGTTGCTGGAATCTGATGAAATGAAACTGGCCGAGCCGAAGAAGATTTTGGCAAGGAATTTTGCGGATGAACTCTTGCAGAAGATAGATGTCCGTGGGGTGTCCTGGTCTGGCACCGAGGACAATGTGGGAGTTGTCATAACGGCAGTCTTTGAAACCCCGAACGGGCTGAAAACCCGCATCAACACTCCGCGCATCAAGCTGTCGCAAATATCGTTCGGCTTTGAAGAAGAGCTGGAGGCGATTGTCGACCAGATCAAGCGCGAGGTTTACGAATTCCTCTTCAAAGGCAAGCAGGCGCAGTTGTCGCTCTTCGGGGAAGGCGGCGAAGTCGAGAACGACGAAATGCCCGATCTGTAGTAGTATGGAACCGTTTGTGATTGATACGCGTGAGCAATATGACCTTTGCAGGGCGCACGGCATCGAACCGCTGATTGACCGCCGTTTTGCAATGGATATCCGCTTGCGTGTATCCATCCAGCGGGAACTGTTCGGCGCGGGGCACACTCCCGAAGAAAATGAAAAGTTTTATCGGTGGTGCTGGGCGCACAAGCCACATTTCTGCGAAGAATGTATGCGTCCGCTGGAGCAATATTCCGCAACCTATGTGTCACATATCCGCACTCGCGGGGCACATCCGGCAGCAGCGCACGATCCAAGAAATGTCAACATCCTTTGCTTTCATCATCATTCAACTTGGGAGAATGGCAAGCGCGAAAATATGCGCATCTACCCTTCCAATTTGCTGACCATTGCCGAACTAAAAAGAGATTACCAAAATGCAAGACAATAAAGCTCTAATTTGTGCATACCCGGACGGAAATTTCTCCTTCCGAAGTGGTGACAAGGTTAAATTCTGCACGGATGCTGATGAAGTGGGTGCAGAGTTGGAAGAAATGCTCTGGCCGCTAGTTGCTCCGTTTTTGGAAAAAAGGCTGGATATTAAAATAGTTGTCAAGCCTTTATGAAAGATTACAATGAGCTTGTTCGAAAGTCCATCCGCAAGGATTTTGCCAAAGCGAATTTCAAGCGCAACGGACGTGCCCCCAGAGTGCCGCATCCGAAGAATACAAAGAGGGTGCAGGAACTCACGAAGGCAAGCGGATATTATGTGCATCGGAAATTTATAGTTGGCAGAATTGTCCGAATTTTGCGTCCGGGAATTGTTGGAGGGTATTGGATAGAGTTTGTCCGGGATGCCGACCGGGATGCGTTGAACAGGGCGGCAGGATGGAAAGACAAGCGCGAATTTTTGTTGAACGGTGTCAAGTTTGATGATTGATATTTTTATAATTTTATAGAAAAATATATGAACAAATGCTTTTTGAAAGGCCACGTGGGCCAAGATCCACGAATTACCGACTTTCAGAACGGAGGCAAGGTTGCGCAGTTTACATTGGCGACAACCGAAAGAGGATTTACCACCAGGGACGGGCGCGAGATTCCCGAGGAAACAACTTGGCATAACATCGTTGTCAAGAATTCCGGCCTCGCAGGAGTATGCCAGCAGTATGTCAAAAAGGGCACTCCGCTTTTGATTGAAGGCAAAATCAAAACGCGGCAGTATCAGGACAATTCCGGGCAAACGCGTTATGTCACGGAAATTATCGTGGATGAAATGGAGCTGCTCGGCAGCAAAAGGCCCGAACAGGCCCCTGCCCCCGAGCCGGATTATCGACCCACGGGAGGATACCAGCCGATTGCCGACGGGGATTTGCCGGATGGAATTTAACGGATAGTTTATGCAGATAGAAAAGAAATACTACGACCCGGCTCAGCACGACGTGTTCAAGTCCCTTACGGTCAAACAGCCGTATGCGGACTTGCTCACGCGCGTTGTGTTCCGGGACGAAAAGGGCGATTATCACGCCGAAAAGACTATCGAGGTGCGCTCCCGGAATATCAGTTACAGAGGCGACCTGCTGATTTGCTCTTCCGCGAAACCGTCCGACCTCGTTGGACACTTGGCCGGGGCGACCTGCGGATTTGTGGAGTTGTATGGTGTCAAGTCTGTGGAAGATTTCACGCCGGAAGATTGGGCCGCGACCTGCATCCCGGAAAAGGATCGCCCGGCAAAAGGCTGGGGATGGCTGATGCGCAACCCTCGCAGGGTGGTGGAAATGCCCGTCAAGGGGCAGCTTGGATTATATGACCTTATCGTTCCAAAGGGCGACATTACGATTTATCCCCAAACCTTGGCTCTGGGCTGGGAGGGATGGAAAGAAATTCAAAAACGATTAAAAGGCGAAAAATTATGATGGTAACAACGATTTTATTGCAGCCCGAAAAGGCTGCCCGGGTAGTGGAAAAGGCCAAGAACTTCGGATGCGAAATATATGAGTGTTCGGACGTGATTGACAAGGAAACCGAACGCAAGATTATAATCGGAAAACGGGTGGCCATTTATGGCGATGCGGAAAATATAAGACAATTGCTTAATTTGTAGATCATGGCAGATTTCTGGAAAAATAAACTCACTCCCTTCGATATGGAGTTGTGTGTTATGGTTGAATCGCTGACGGGCAAGCCCTGCGATCCGTTGTGCGGAGCAAAAGACGATTTCTTTATTGTCGTGGATTATTCCAGCAGGCCCGACCCGGATTTCGTTGCGGCGGTTATGGCAGCAGTCGAGGGGCGTGCGGGGCAGAGGTTCAAGAGCATTTCCGACAAGCCCGAAGAAAAACGGTTTATTGCCTATATCAAATTCGCGGCGAGCACTCCGGGGGCCGTGTGTTACGGAAAAGAAGTAGAGAGGGCAGAACCGGCAACGGGCAAATTATATTGCCGCCAGCTGGAAGAGGTCGAGGCGATGATGGTTGACCGGGCCGACGTGGATGCGCTTGTTGGGTTTGTCGGCAACGGGCATCTGGAGCTATCGGAAAACGGCGATGCCACTTTCCATTTCCTGAACGCAAGCGGCAGTGTCTGGGCGCACGCGCCGGAGCATTCGTATATCGTCTATCTCCGTCCAGGACTGTATAAAATTGTGCCCAAAGAAGAATTTGAAAGCGAGTATGAGCCAAAGTGATGAAAAGCGATGCCAGGATTGTGCCCACCACCGACTGAACGGCTGGTGGGATTTGTCAAAAAGTTGCGAGGTGTCCGGCTTTCCCGTTGCGGAAACCGAAATCGCCTGCATATCATTCAAACCGAGGGAAGATGATATTGATCGAAGATAAAGCACAACTCTTTTTCCTGCCAACTGCCGGACTGATTTACAATGATAACGGGCACCTCTATCTCACGTTTGCATTCCTCTTTTGGGGTGTTGCTTTCCAGGTAGATTGAATTTGAACAAATTGATTAACTTTGCAGTATGGAAATCGTTTATAGGAAATTATCGGAATTAAAACCGAATCCAAAAAATCCTCGCAAGGCCACAGAAGGAGCAATTGCACGGCTTGCGGCAAGCATCAAAGACAACCCGAAATTCTTTGAGGCTCGGCCAATTCTTCTTTCGGATCGCACCGGGGAGCTGATTATCATTGGCGGCGAGCAACGTTCAAAGGCGGCTGCGCTTTTGAAGATGAAAACCGTGCCAACCATTCTTATTCCCGGGCTGGACGAGGCAGGGGAGGATGAAGTGCTTTTCCTTGACAACACGCATTCCGGCGTTTGGGATGAGCAGAAATTGGCGAAGTGGGACAAAGGGCAGTTGCAGGCGTGGAACGTCCGAGATATACAATGGGGGCGCGGCCTGTCATCTGACAAATTGAAAAAGGACGACGATTATGAGGCTTTCATTGAAAAGTTTGAACCGAAAGCCACAACGGATGATTGTTTCACGCCTCCGGGGGTGTATGAGATTGTTTTAGATTGGATTACAAAAAACATCTGCGATATTACCAAAAACGAAGTGGTGCGTCCATTCTTCCCGGAGGGTGATTATCAAAAATTCGATTATCCAAAAGAGTGCATCGTAATTGACAATCCACCATTTTCCATCTATACGGAAATTGTGCGTTTCTATGTCAAAAAGCGCATCAAATTTTTCCTCTTCGGCCCGAATCTTTCATTGTTCACCCCTGGAATTACGGATGTCACTTATATTGTCGCCAATGCGTCGATAATTTACGAGAATGGTGCATCCGTTTCAACGGGGTTTGTGACGAATTTAATTAAGGGCGACGATCTCATTTGGGTCGACGGAAAGATGCGAGAGGCCATTCAAAAACTCCAGAAAAAAGACGAGCAGGAGAAATATGCATGGCCGGCAAATGTTATATCTTCCGCATTGCTTGGAAAATTGTGCAATAATCCAAATTGTGCGTTGAAGATATTACGAAAAGAGGTCGCCCGGGTTAAGAATTTGGATTGGTGCAAAGAGAGGGGCAAAGGTTTATACGGTAGCGGTTTCCTTTTGTCCAATATCGCAGCAGAAAGGGTCGCAGCAGAAAGGGTCGCAGCAGAAGTTGTTTTGAGTGAAAGAGAGCAGAACATTGTTCGGAAATTAAACGGGGAATAATCAAAGCAGGCCCCCGGCAATTGTTGTGAAATAATGTGCGGGTTTCATTCAGTCAAATCTTTCCCCGTGCGGGGGCTTGTTTTTTAATAAATTTTAACAACTATGGCACAAAGAGGTAGACAAGCGAAATACACCCCGGAGAGGGTGCGGATAATATGCGACGCGATCGAGCGCGGGGAAACGAACGAAACCGCCGCGAAGTTGGGCGGAATTCACATTGCAACATTTTGTGAATGGCAAAACACCAAATCCGAATTTGCCGAAGCCGTTAAAAGGGCCAAGGCCGCGTTTGAAGATTGGCAGATGAACGGGATATTGGAAGATGCCCGGAAGTCGCTTAAAACCCTCGTATGCGGCCAAGAATATGAGGAAATTAAGACCGAGTATGAGAATGACAAGAATGGCCAGCCGCGAATTAAAAAGCAGACGCGAACCACAAAGAAAATCCTGCCGAATCCCACGGCGGTTATTTTCGCCCTGTGCAACCGCGACCCGGAGCATTGGCAGAACCGAGTGGCTCAGGACGTAAACGGCAAGATAGACGTGGAGCAGAAGGGGCCGGGCGTGTCGCTGGCGAATGTTCCGGACGATTTGTTGGCCAAGGTTATTGACGCAATCAACGGGAAATAATGGCGGGATTTGGAAAAACGGATGGGCCGCAAGACCCGGGCGAGGATGTTATTGTGATACATTTGGGGCATTTGACCGAGGAGCAATACAATCGCGTCGTTGAATCTATTACGGCATTTATGAACGCACGTTGGCCAAACGTCGCGCACCTTGGAAATGATAACTAATTATGGACGTTGATACGATGCAGACAACACGGGCGTTAACCGAACACCCGGAACTGTTCTTACAGGAGGGGGCACGCAGGAAACTGATTTGGTTTGCGCAGTATATGCAGCCATCGTTCCAGCCCACCCCCTTCCATCGTGCCTATTATGAAGTGCTGGATAGGTTTGTTAAGAAACAAATCAAGAAATTGATCATTCAAGCCCCTCCGCAGCACGGAAAACTAATCGCGGACAACGAGGTGGTCTTGACACCGGGTGGCCCGAAAAGGCACGGAGATTTGCGTGTTGGGGATTATGTGTTCGGACGCAATGGCAAGCCTGTGCGCGTCTTATGGTTGTCGCCAAAGGACAGGACGCAATATCGTGTAACGTTCTCGGATGGCCAAAGCATAGATTGTCACGGGGCGCACGAATGGCTCCTGTACGATAGGCACAAACACGACAAGGAGTGCATCCTTGAAACGCGGCAGCTGCGGGAATTGTGGACGGGGCGGCGCGGCAGTCGTGGAAGTCACGCGATGTATCACGTTCCTGCCCCGGTGTGTTTGGAGTTCGATCCGCAGCCGGTGGCGATAGACCCCTACACTTTCGGTGCTTGGCTGGGGGATGGCAAGAGCAGCGAGCCGCTAATTCATATTGGCCAAGGCGATACGGAAATTGTTGAAAAAATCCCGTACAGGGCGCACGAACAAAAGGGAACTACGACAAGGCCGTTCTATTTCGCTGAATTGCGCCACTCCCTGCGTCCATTTTACAACAACAAGCACATCCCTGATGCGTATGTGTACAATTCCGCAGATGTGCGAAAGCAGCTGATTGCGGGCATTATAGACATGGACGGATATGTATATCCCAAGAATGGCCGTGTGACGATTAGCAACACTAACAAGGCGGTCGTGGAGGGGGTTGCGAAGATCCTGCGCTCGTTGGGGCAGGTTGTGACGGTTGCCCAATTCGCTCCGCGCATATCATCCTCGGGCATTGTTGGCAGGAAGGCCGTCTACCAAGTGTCTTTCAACCCATCCATCCCCTTCCCTACGGCTGTGCCCCGCAAGGCCATCACGATTTTGAAGTCGCAGCCCAGGAGGGCGATTGTTTCTGTGATGCCGATAGATGGCGAGCAGGGCAATTGCATCGAAGTGGAGGGTGGATTGTACCTCGTTGGGGAGAATGCAGTGCTGACACATAATTCGCAAGGCTCCAGCCGCTTTGTCCCGGCGGATATTCTGGGCCATTTCCCGGACACGAAAGTCTGCATTTGTTCCTATGCCGCCACCATTGCAAAGGATTTCAACCGAGATGTGCAAAGGTTGATTGATTCGGAAGAATATCACGCACTCTTTCCGGACACCTGCCTGAACGGGTCGAACGTCGTGACGGTTGCGGACAATTACCTGCGGAATTCGGACGTGTTTGAGATCGTGGGCCATACCGGCTCCCTGCGCGTTGTCGGTCGTGGCGGTTCGCTCACTTCCAAGACCGTGGACGTTATGATCTACGACGACCTTTACAAAGATGCGCAGGAGGCGAACTCGCCGATTGTCCGGGCGGCAGCTTGGGATTGGTTTACAAAGGTGGCGCAGACCCGTCTGCACAACGATTCGCAGGAGCTGATTGTTTTCACTCGCTGGCATCCGGAGGACATCATCGGAAAAATCATCGAAACAAAGCCGGTTATTATTGTGGAAAAATGGTCGGATTTGGACAATATCCCGGAGGGGGCGTGGGTGCTTGTAAACTTTGAGGCAATCAAGACGGGCGAGCCGACGGAGATAGACCCACGCGAAAGTGGTGAGCCTTTGTGGCCGGAGCGGCATTCGCTGAAACGGCTGCTCGACCAGAAGGAAATCGACCCGTTGGGATTTCAGTGCTTGTACCAGGGCAATCCGGGCGATGCGACTGCATTCCTGTACCAGCCGTTCAAGACTTGGGTGGAGAAGTCCGATTGGGGGCAATATGTTCGCTCCGGGTGTTACATCGACGTGGCGGACGAGGGGGACGACTTCCTTTTCGCTGCAACGTATGATATTTACAGGTCGGAGAATCAAATTTGGAATGAGGCAAAGAAGAGATTTGAGCCGTTGTTGTTCGCGCTGATAACTGATATGGAGTTCACGGATGAATCGACTGCCGTGACCACCGTCACAGTGCCCCGGATGATAAACGCGAACGGGACGCAGAAGGCGTGGGTGGAATCAAACAACGGGGGGTCGCAGTTTGAAAAGACGATTTGCAAGAAGGTGCGGGCGTTGACCGTGCCGTTCTATCAGGGCGCAAACAAGGAATCACGCATCGTTACGGATGCGCCTTTTGTCAATCAGCACATTATTATGCCTTTCGGCTGGGAAACTCGCTACCCGGACGTTTACAAGCATATAACGGGATTTCTTCGGCGGTTCGATGCCAACGACCACGATGCCGACGCCGACGGATTGACCGGCATATACGAAAAGGAAATTGCGGATGGGAATACGCAGCCCTATGC
>JAZQDW010000004.1:0-41077 GCA_045546995.1 Eubacteriales bacterium | reverse complement strand
AGTGATATTGAAGCTTTGCGGCTTCAGTGATATTCTATTCGCCCATAAACTTGCGAAGCAAATATCACTCGGCGTAAGCCGAATAACACTGCGTAGCAATAGAACTCGCCGCAGGCGAATAGAACTGGGGTGATACTCCGTTAAGAGTATCACGCCAACTTGTGTGTTTTTTTCATAAATACGGGCGCAGGTGATACACCAACTGTTCTCTGGCGGCGATCAGCTTGCGCGCTGTCACCTTGGTCTGCTCGTCTGCGTTTGGATACCGTGCCAAGGCGCGGCTCATTTTCACAATACTGTCATAGCAACGGCGGGTCAACAGCTCGGCATCCGTCCCCGTTTCAAGCGGCGTACAGCCTTCACCGCCGCATTTTTCCAACTGTTGACAGATCTCCCGTTCCAGTTGTTCGTTGACGGCGATACAGGCGGCCACCTCCCCCGTCATACGGTCGCTTAGCATCGGACGGTCGCCCGCCGCATCTGCCAACGCACCCAACAATTTATAAGATTCTGCGTTCATACAATCCTCTCCTTTGAGGATAGTATATACAAAAACCCGCCGAAATTTCGGCGGTTTTTTAAAATTACTTGTTTTTTTGTTGCAACAGCGCCGCTTCCCGTTCCTTACTGATCTGTCGCCAGGAAGGCATCGAGGCGAGCATTTCGGAAAAGTGAGCAAGGCAGGCGGGAATGTCAATGTTCTGAGGACAGCTATGCAAGCAAGCACCGCAGGAGATGCAGGCCGTGGGCTTTTTGTCCTCGGGCATAAACTCCACCTTTTGAGAAACGTTAAGGCTTTTGGCCACGCGGAATTCGTTGTACATCGCCAAAAATTCAGGAATATCCAGTCCCATGGGACATCCATCCACGCAATAGCGGCAGGCGGTACAGGGTACCGAGTCCTTCATTCCTTCAGCGATTTCCATCAAAGCGGCGTTCTCCGCTTCTGTCAAGGGTTTGCGTTCTGTAAAGTATTTTACATTGTCAGTCATTTGCGGCAGAGAAGACATACCCGACAGCACCACTTTGATATTTTCAAACTGCTGTAAAAAGCGGAATGCCACCTCTACCGCCCCTTTGCCGTCAAAAGAGGTCAGCTGTTCGTCGCTCAATTTACACAACGCGCCGCCGCGTAACGGCTCCATAACCATAATGGGGATGTTATAACGGGTCAGCAACTCGTATTTTGCCTTTGCATCCTGCAACGTCCAATCCAGATAATTGATCTGCAGCAGGCAAAATTCCATATATTCACCGTACCGTTTTAAAAATTCCTCCAGCATCTTGACGCCGCCGTGACTGGAAAAGCCCAGATGGCGGATCTTCCCTGCTTTTTTCTGCTCGATAAAATATTCGGGGATGGACCAGCGGGCATCGTAATAGGTATCCTCACTGGCCTCGCTGACGTTATGCAACAGATAAAAGTCAAAATAGTCCACGCCGCAACGCTCCAGCTGGTCGGCAAACATACCGGCGCAGTCATAGGTTGCAAACACCTGATGACCGGGAAATTTACTGGCAAGATAAAAGCTGTCCCGCGGGTATTGTTTCAAAATCTTACCCACGATCCGCTCGCTTTCGCCACCGTGATAAGGCATGGCGGTATCAAAATAGTTGACGCCGTTTTCAAAGGCGCAAGCGATCATTTTCGCCACGGCCGCCTCGTCCACACTGCCGTCCGAAAGGGTGGGCAGGCGCATGGTACCAAAGCCGAGGGCGGAGAGCTTTTCACCCTGAATCTCGTTATAATACATAATCTTCTCCTTTACAGTTTGCCCTCAAATTGATGTCGGCCGCCCGTCACACGGGTGGTCACACCGTCCACGGTGATATCGGCGACAGCACCCTCGGGCACCAGAAAATCATAATATACCGTATCGTCCTCAATCCGCCAGGCGGATTCCACCAGACCGTGACGGGTCTTGACACTACCCTTGGCATAGGAAAGACGTTTGTCGGGCAAGGGAGCAAGATGGATATGCTCGTAAGCGGGTTTCTGCTCATCGGGGGTGATGCCCAGCATCACGCCGTACATCCAGTCAGCCACAGCGCCGTAGGCATAGTGATTGTAGGAGTTCATAGAGGGACTCCAGACGTCGCCCTCCTCGTTGATACCGTCCCAATGCTCCCAAATGGTAGTGGCGCCCATACGGACGGAGAACAGCCAAGAGGGATATTTTTCCTGCAGCAACAGCGTATAAGCCAGATCGTTATGCCCCGTTTCAGTCAAAGCGTGGAGCAGATAGGGCGTACCTACAAAGCCGGTGGTCAGGGTATCCCCTCTCTCGTGAATGAGCTGACACAGCAGATCCGCAACACCGTCGCGGTCTTGCTCCTCGCATAGATGGAAATGCAAGGCCAAAACGCAGGCCGTCTGGGTGCGGAATATCGGCAGGCCGTCCTTCATATACACCCGACGGAAGGCATCCACCACGTTTTTATACAGATCCTCATAATAGGAAACGTCCTTGCCCAGCACCTTACCCGCTTTGATCAGCAGGTTGGTGGAATAGGCAAAACAACACTGGGCGATATATTCGTGCGACGTGCCGCCCTTCATACTGCCCTCTACGTCCAGCGCCAACCAGTCGCCGTAATGCTTGAAGGGGCCGTTCCAAAGATACTTGTCCCCACCGTAGGTGTCGATAAAATCTACGTACCGTTGCATAGAGGAGAACTGGCGGCTCAAAATCCGCTTGTTGCCGTAAGAGAGATAGATCTGCCAGGGGCACACGGTGGCGGCCTCCTGCCAAGCGGCGCTCTTGTAATCGGTGAGAGAATATACATCGGGAATGATGGAAGGGACACTGCCGTCACCGCGTTGTTCCAACAGCAGATCCATCAGCCATTTATCAAAAAACTGCTCTACGTCAAAATTATAAGCAGCCGCCTTGATAAAGACCTGCGCATCTCCCGTCCAACCCAGACGCTCGTCCCGCTGGGGACAATCGGAGGGCACGTCCACATAGTTGCCCCGCTGACCACGGATGATGTTGTCATACAGTTTATTGAGCAGTTCGGAGGAACACTCAAAATAACCGGTACGTTCCATTTCGGAATGGATGACGGTAAATTTAAAATTGGCAGGATCTACCTCATAGGGATATTCATCCAGCCGCACGTACCGACCGCCCATAAAGGTAAAGTGGGGTTTATAGGTCTGGGCGCCATCCTTGGCAATATAGGTGATCTGCTGTTTGGCGGTGCGCAGATTTTCCGTATAGAAATTACCGTGCTTATCGAGAATCTCGGCGTGAGTATAGCGGATACGATCCCCTGCCTTTGCATCGGGCAGGGTCAACTCCACGTAGCCGACCAGATTATAACCAAAATCCAGTACCGTTTCACCGGCAGGAGTATGGATGACCTCTACCACCGGATAACTCTCATACTCAATGACCTTGGGCCCTTGTTGCGGTACTGCCTTAGCAAAGGACATACTCATCCTCTTGGACTCGTCTGCAATTTTTACAGGAAGGAAGGTGGCGTCGTAGGTCTCGCCGAAATAAATGCCACTTTCCCGGATGGGGGTGGACCATTCTTCCCAATCAGTGTCGCTGACCACTTCCCCCGTACTGCCATCGGCAAATTCCAAGGTAAGCTTAGCGGCAAAATAGGGTTGCTTTTTCACCAGCATCGGACGATAGCCCATATCCAGATACCCGACGGTAATGGTAACAAACCACTCATTTTTATCCTGCAACAGCTCTGTCACGTCATAGCATTGGGTCTGATGGCGGTTTTCCATACTGGTCCAGCCGGGCGCCATAATAAAGTCACCCACACGTTTACCATTGATCACCGCCTCATACAGACCGTACGAGGTAATATGTAAGGTTCCCTTGACCGCGCCTGCCGCATCAAAACATTTGCGAAAGGACAAGGGAGTCATAGATTCTCTGTCAAAATTTTGAGTTGAGATAAACTCGGCGCCTTTAAACATAGTAAAATCTCCTATTTGAACATCTTTTCAATTTCTGCCTTAGAGCGCAGACCGATCATCGTATCCACCAGCTGACCGTCCTTAAACAGCAGTAAGGTAGGAATACTGGCGATGCCGAATTGCGCGGCAAGAGCGGGGTGATCGTCCACGTTGACCTTGCCCACGATGAGGCTGCCCTCATTTTCCTTTGCGATCTCCTCCACCGTGGGAGCGAGCATCATACAAGGTCCGCACCAGGTAGCCCAAAAATCAACCAAGACGGGCACGTCAGCGCCCATTACGATCTCTTCAAAATTTTCCGTCGTTAAAATCTTTTCCATATTATTTTCCTCCTAAAAGATTTAAAATATAATTTTCCAACGTCGCCTCATTCATAGCGCCGCTGTGTTTTTGGATCAAATTTCCCTCGGCATCCACCAACACGGTCAGCGGAATGGAATAGGCATTATACAACTGCATGGCCTGCCCTGTCGTGTCAAAATAGATGGGAAAAGAATAACCCTCCTGCGCGATATAGCTTTTGGCCAGACTCTGGGTCTCCTGCATACCGTCGGTCAGGTCCACCATCATAAAGTTTACACGGTTGCCGTATTTTTGATACATCGCCTCAAAAGCAGGCATCTCCACCTTGCAATAGCCGCACCAGGTAGCCCAGAAATTGATCACCGTGGGCTTGCCCTGCAGATCGGAAAGGCTGACCTCTTTATTTTGCGTGTTCAGCACTGTGAAAACGGGCGCCTTTGTTTGCGATGCGGATGGCGTTTGCGATGGGGCGGGTGTTGCCTCGCCATCTCCACTGCTATAAATGGAATAAAAGATACCGCCGGCCGCCAGCAACACCACCAGCGCCAGAGCGATCAGCAACAATTTTGTTTTTTGATTCATTTTTTCCTCCTCAAGAAAACAATCCCAGCAGATACTGCAGGCCGCCGACGGCCATCAGTACACCCACTGCAATCAAAAATATACCACAGATCAGATTGATAACACGGTAATGCCGCTTGATCCATCCGAAGGCACCCGCCAACTGATCGATCAGCAAGGCCGAAAGGATGAACGGCACGCCCAATCCCAAAGAATATACGATCAAAAGCGTCACACCCTTAAACGCCGTGCCGGCGGTGGAGGCCATCATCAATGCCGCCCCCAAAAAGGCGCCCACGCAGGGTGTCAGGCTGATGGAGTAGATCACGCCGAACAAAAAGGCGGACAGGATGCCCTGCACGTTTTTGCCGCCCTTCATCCCCTTGAGAAAAGATAAGGGAATGATATCGAGATAGCTTAGTCCGAACAACACCACCAGCGCGCCGCAAACGATATTGACCACCGTCTGATATTTACTTAAAAATCCGCCCACCGTACCGGCAAACAGCCCCAGCAGGGAAAACACGGCGGTAAAGCCGACAACAAAGCTGCACACCCGCGCCAGCATCTTGCCCTTATGATCGGCGCCGCCCATAAAATAAGAAACGTACACCGGCAGCATCGGAAGCATACAGGGGGAAATAAAGGAGATAAGCCCCTCCAAAAACGTGATAATATAATCCATAAAATCCCTCCATTATGTATTTTACCATAAGTTTATGTATTTTTAAACATCAATCTTGCAGTCTTTTCAAATTTATTTACCAAAAAAAGGAAACGTCCTACGGGCGTTTCCTTTTTGAAAGTTTTTCATTACTTATAAGTTTTTGCAAAATTCATAATGATGGTGGCAACCTCTGCCCGGGTGGCGTTGCCCTTGGGACGGAAGATATAGCTGTTTCCGGATTTTTCACCGTTTACAAGGCCGCCCATCTGGCAGGTCTTAACGGCGGAGCGAGCATAGCCGCTGATATTATCAGCATCTTTAAAGGTAATGGCGGCATTGACCTTCTTTAACTCGATTTTTGCATAACTGCTGTAACGGACCATCATCGCGCAAATCTGTTCACGGGTGATATTGGCATCCGGGCCAAAATTTGTTTTTGTGATACCGGCCACAATGCTATTTTCATAAGCCCATTTTACAAAACCGGTATAGTATTGGTTTTTCTTGACGTCGGTAAAGACGGTGGACACCTTATGATTGACCTTCTGTCCGTGGAGACGGCCCAAAACCGTCACAAACATCGCTCTGGTCATATTAAGAGTGGGCCCGAAAACGCCTTCTTCGATGCCGCTGAACAGCCCGTTGTCCACCGCATGGTGAATCGCGCCGTTTTTATGGAACCAATCACTTTTGGACGTGTCTGCAAACTCATCGCAGTACGGAACCAATTTTGCATTGATGGCCTCCGCATAGATCTCTTTATAGTCTCCGTCTCCGATCATCGTCAACTGCGGACAACCGCTCAGTTCACAGGCCACCTCTGTCATACAGCATCCTGCATGTGAATACCAATATCCATGATCCTCCAGCGACGAGAACCAAACGGTTGGCCCGGCGGCAAATCGCTTTAGATTTTTACAACCGTAAAAAGCGCGACATCCGATTTTTACAGACCGATATCCCGAAAACGCCACGCTGTGAATATTTGCACCCATAAAGGCGCGGGGAGCAATCTCCCCGATCCCTTTGAATACAAGATCGGTACAGGGTTTCCCCTTCACGTAAAGAGTGGCGCCGTATTTTGTAGGGCTGTCATAAAAATTGGTCTTACACCACGCGGCAAGATCGGTAATATACACCTCTTTTAAGGAAACGCAGCCGTCAAACGTACATTCGGAGATGTATTTCAAACTGGAAGGCAACGAAATGGAGGTCAACAGGTTGCATTCGTAAAAAGCGCAGGCGAGAATGCGTTCGATCCCCTGCCCGATGACCACCTTTCGAATTTTGGGATTCAGCTCCCACCACGCAGGATAACTTCTGTAATACGGTTCTATATCGCCGGTACCGGATATGGTCAGCGTTCCGTTTACAAAGCTCCACGTTGCATTGGGGCCACACTCACCGCCGATGGCGGCAGATACGGTCAGGCCGCTGCACAGACCGATCAGTATTGTCATAACCAAGCAGATGGAAATCAACCGTTTTTTCATAAACATTTCTCCTTTAGTCTACTTTTTTGCCTTTGATCTGAATCAAAATACCAAGCATAATAAGGGTCAGGCCACCGAGGCTCCACAGGGAGGGCACGTCGCGCAAAAAGAGGAAGGTCCACACCAAGGACAAAAAGGGTGTAATATACGCAAAGGTGGAGATCCTGGCTGTATCCCCTGCCGCCAGCGCCGCCGCCCACAAAGTGGTAGCTACTGCCATAACGCCCACGCCGTTCCAGATCAGGCCCAACAACTGCGGTACCGTGACCGACCAGGATACGTCCGTCACCAGGCACATCACCAGACTGCAGACAAAGGTGGCGGCAAAGGAGAGCATCAAAGACAGCTCGTCATCCGGCGACCACTTTTTCTGCATTGCCGTAAAAGCGCCGTAGGAGACCGCCGCCAGCAGGCAGAACACCGCACCCAGCAACGTTTTTTCATTAAACTGCAGCAATCCGCCCCCTGCCACCGTAAAGACGCCGGCAAAGGACAGCACCAGGGCAATGCCCTTGGAAAGGGTGAGTTTTTCCTTCATCAGAATACAGGCAAACACCACGCTCATCATCGGCCAAAGGTAATTGATGATAAAGGCCTGGGAGGCATCCATCAAATCCGATCCCTTATAATAGAAAACGTAATACAAAAAGGTGCCGGGCAGACCGATGAGGATACTGCGCAGGATGACCCAAGGGCTGTATTTTTTAAGTTCGGACAGTTTCCCCTTCAGCAGATTGACAACAAACAGGCTGACCGCCGCAAACAATGCGCTGATACACAGCACCACCGATTGGTCCATCGACGTAATGAGCAATTTTGACACCGTTGCCATCGACGACCACAGCAAAATGGCCGCGCCGGCACATAAAACGACTTTTTTCATTCCTTCTCCCTCCGGAGGCAAAAATCACAATAATCATTATACCAAAGCGACCGGAAAAAGCAAGTACCTGTTACGTTTTAGCAAAGAAGTGCAGAACCCTTTTGCGTGTTAAAATCAAACATTTCATTTTTTTAAAAAAACAAGCGAAAAAACTCCAAGGAGTTTTTTCGCTTGTTTTCTATTTACACTTCGCTGCTGACAATTTCGAATGCCGGAGACCTTGCGGTCAATCTGACGAAAAGGCAGGGATCCATCGTTTGTGCACGGTCACCTTTATATATGCTTCACCACAAAATTCATAATAATAGTGGCAACTTCGGCGCGGGTGGCATTGCCCTTAGGGCGGAAACGGTAAGAGGCACCGACCTTTTCCCCGGTAACCAGTCCCCCTTGCTGGCAAGCACGCACCGCATCCTCGGCCCAAAAGGAGATCTGTGCAGAATCGGTGAAGGTCATCACCTTATAATACTGCTTAATGCGAATGCCTGCATAATTGCTGTAACGCTGCATAATGGCGCAAATTTGCTCGCGGGTGATATTGGCATTGGGCTCGAACTTTCTTTTGGAAGTACCGGCCACAATTTCGTTTTCATAGGCCCATTTCACGTAACCGGTGTAATACTGATTCTTCTTAACGTCCATAAAGGCAGTGATCACCTTATTATTGACCTTCTGTCCGTCCAGACGGCCCAGCACGGTGACAAACATACCACGGGTCATATTTTGAGTGGGACCAAAGGTGGTGGCGGTAATTCCGCTGAACAGTTTTTTATCCGCACAATAATGAATGGCACCGTTTTCGTGGTACCAATCAGACTTGGCCACGTCGGAAAACTTGTCGCACAGAGCAATAAACTTGACGCCCCATTTGGCAAAACTTTCCGCCACTGTGCCGGTATAGCCACGGATGGTAATCTTAGATGAATACATATACATAAATGCATCCTCTTCAATGCTCGTCACGCTCGCAGGAATGGTGATGCTGGTCAGGCCGTAACATTCAGCAAACGAAAAAGAGCCAATACTTTTCACGCCGTCGGGGATGATGAGGCTCTTCATACCGAGACAAGCAGCAAATGCATAATCGCCAATGGCCGTTACACTGCCGTCGGCGGGAATGATGCTGTTTTGGCAGCCGGCAATCAATGTTTTGGAAGCCGTTTTAATCAAACAGTTTCCTTTACTGTGATACACCGTGTTCTGCGCAGCAACATTGATGCTGGTCAGGCCGGAACAATATGAAAAGGAAGCATATCCAACGCTCGTCACACTCGCAGGAATGGTGATGCTCTTCAGGCCGCTACAAAACGCAAATGCAGAATCGCCAATACTTTTCACGCCGTTTTGCAGGGTGATGCTTGTAAGAGCATAGCAATCATAAAAAGCCATTTCGCCGATACTTATAACGCTGCCCGGAAGGGTGACGCTTTCGAGCTTGTCACAACCATAAAAGGCGCTTTCGCCGATACTTGTAACACTGCCCGGAATGGTGATGCTTGTAAGAGCAACGCAATGATAAAAAGCCATTTCGCCGATACTTGTAACGCTGCCCGGAATGGTGATGCTCTTCAGGCCGAGACATTCAGCAAATGCCCTCTCACCAATGCTTGTGACCGGATAGCCGCCCAGCGTGGCGGGGATAATCACGGCGCCACTACCATTACAACCAGTAATGGTTGCTTTTCCGCCGGATATGGTGTACATCCATATCCCACTGGTGGCAGCGGAGGCAGAAAAACTTATCACTGCAGCCAACTGCAACAGCATCAGCAACATTAAAATTACTGAAACAATACGTTTTTTCATGATCGTTCTCCTTTATCGGTGATGCTTATATTATAGCAAAGCAAAATAATAATGTAAACTATGTTCACCCATTGCTTACCAAAAAGCAATAGCATTTTTTACAAAAATATCCTATGATAACAGCATTGCTATAAAAAATGCGCCGAACTGTGTGTTCGGCGCAAAATTTACATTGCGTCGATATAGTCGCAGGCCGCAAGGGCGGCAATGGCGCCGTCAGCGGCGGCGGTGGCCACCTGACGGGTCCGCTTACTGCGGCAATCGCCGGCCACGAAAATACCGGGGGTTTGGGTGATACAGCGCTCGTCCGCATCGGCGTATCCCCAATCGTTGAGCTTCATCACGTCGGCAAAAGGCTCGTTTTGCGGAATCAGGCCGATGGCCACAAACAGTCCATCCAAGTTCAGGGTGAGAGGCTGATTTTCCGTATGGATGACGATACCCTCCAGTGTTTCCTCCCCTTGCAGGGCGGCAACAACAGCGGAGGTGATGATCTCCACGTTGGTTTTTTCAAACAACTGCTCCTGCAGTTTTTGCTCACCGGTGAGGTGATCCAGATTTTGGATCACATAGACCTTTTTGGCAAGGTCGGATAACAGCAACGCCTCCTGCAGGGCGGAATTACCGCCGCCCACAACGCCGACGACCTTATCCTTATAAAAGGCTCCGTCGCATACGGCGCAGAAGGAAATGCCCTCGCCCACGAATTTTTCTTCATTTTCCAGACCCAGCATACGGTGGCGGGCGCCGGTGGCGATGACCACCGCCTTGCCTTCATATTCCCCGCTGTCGGTGACCACGGTCTTGACAGCGCCATCACGGATGGAGAGCACCTCTGCCATTTCCACGTCGGCCCCCTGCTCCAGCACCTGTTCTACCAGCTTATCGGCAAATTCATTGCCGGTGAGGCTGAGAAAACCGGGAATATTTTCCACCTTGGGAGAAAAGGTGATCTGACCGCCAAAGGTGGCCTTTTCGATCACCAATACACTTTTGTTGGCTCTGCGTGCATACAGAGCGGCGGTCAGCCCCGCAGGGCCGCCGCCGACAATGATCAGATCGTACATAGATTATACACCCAGATATTTTTTGATATCGGAGACACCGGCGTACTTTTCAGCAACGCCGTTTTTCACAACCACCAGGGTGGGTGCCTGACGAACGCCGAACTGCTCAACAAGTTCGGGATAATCGGTGGCAAGCAGCTTATCATAAGCAAAGCCGGCCTTATCCAGAATGGCGCAGGCGATCTTACAGTTAGGGCAGGTGGCGGTGGTGAAGAGGTAGCTGCCGTTTTGCTCGGCTACCGTTTCCTCTGCCGCTACAGGCTCCTCCTCGGGAGGACGGCCGGCGCGGGTGAGGGTGGAATTTTCGATATCGTAAACCTTACGGTCCTTGTACTCCTGGCTCTTACCGTCGTTCCAGTTCTGTACAGGACGGTAGTAACCGGTGATACGGCTGTAAACCTCGGTGGAATTACCGCAATCGGGGCAGGTAAATTCCTCGCCGGCGATATAGCCGTGGTTTTTACATACGGAATAGGTGGGCGACAAAGTGTAGTAGGGCAGACGATAGTTTTCTGCAATCTTTTTGACCAGCGTGGCCGCCGCTTTCCAATCGGGCAGTTTTTCGCCCAGGAAGGCGTGGAATACGGTACCGGAGGTATACAGAGTCTGCAGCTCGTCCTGAATGTCCAAAGCGGTAAAGATATCCTCGGTATAGCCAACGGGCAAGTGAGAGGAGTTGGTGTAATAGGGGCTCTCCCCTTCACCGTTACCGGCAGTGATGATGTCGGGATAGTGCTTCAGATCGTGCTTGGCCAGACGGAAAGCGGTGCTTTCTGCCGGAGTGGCCTCCAGGTTGTACAGATCGCCGTACAGCTCCTGATAATCGGACAGGCGCTCTCTCATATGATTGAGTACATCCTTGGTAAACTCCTGCGCCTTGGGATGGGTCAGATCACAGCGCAACCATTTTGCGTTGAGACCCACCTCGTTCATACCAACCAGACCGATGGTAGAGAAGTGGTTGGCAAAGGTGCCCAGGTATCTCTTGGTATAGGGATACAGGCCGGCATCCAACAGCTTGGTGATAACGGTACGCTTCACCTTCAAGCTACGGGCGGCGATATCCATCAGTTTATCCAGTCTCTTGTAGAAGTCCTCTTTATCCTTGGCAAGGTAGGCAATACGGGGCATATTGATGGTAACAACGCCCACGCTACCGGTGCTTTCACCGCTACCGAAGAAGCCGCCGGACTTTTTACGCAGTTCTCTGAGGTCCAGACGCAGTCTGCAGCACATGGAACGAACGTCGCTGGGCTCCATATCGGAGTTGATATAGTTGGAGAAATAGGGGGTACCGTATTTGGAGGTCATCTCGAACAGGAGACGGTTGTTCTCGGTATCCGACCAATCGAAGTCCGAGGTAATAGAATAAGTAGGAATGGGATATTGGAAACCACGGCCGTTGGCGTCGCCCTCGATCATGATCTCGATAAAGGCCTTATTGACCATATCCATTTCTTTTTGACAGTCTTTATACTTGAAGTCGACCTCTTTACCGCCGATGATACAGTTCAGCTCTGCCAGGTCCTTGGGTACGACCCAATCCAACGTGATGTTGGAGAAGGGTGCCTGCGTACCCCAACGGCTGGGAGTATTCACACCGAAAATAAAGGATTCAATGCATTTTTTAACCTGATCGTATGTAAGGTTATCCACCTTTACAAAGGGAGCCAGATAGGTATCAAAGGAGGAGAACGCCTGAGCGCCGGCCCACTCGTTCTGCATGATGCCCAGGAAGTTGACCATCTGGTTACACAGGGTGGCCAGATGGCTGGCGGGGGCAGAGGTGATCTTACCGGGTACACCGCCCAGACCCTCCTGAATCAGCTGTTTCAGGGACCAACCGGCGCAATAACCGGTCAGCATAGACAAATCGTGAATGTGCAGATCGGCATTACGGTGCGCCGCACCGATCTCCTCATCATATACCTCACTGAGCCAATAGTTGGCGGTGATGGCGCCGGAATTGGACAGGATCAGACCACCGACGGAATAGGTAACGGTGGAGTTTTCCTTAACACGCCAGTCGTTGATATCCAGATAGTTATCCACGATCTGCTTATAGTCCAGCAGAGTGGTGGACAGATTACGCAGTTTTTCACGCTGCTTACGATAGAGAATGTAGGCCTTGGAAACCTCGTCGTAACCGGCCTTAATGAGGACGCTTTCCACGCTGTCCTGAATGTTTTCAACCGAGATGGTATCGTCGACCACCTTGGGCTCGAACTCTGCCGTGACCTTCAGAACCAGAAAGTCGATCACGTCGGGATGATACTGTTTTTCACAGGCATCAAATGCCTGCATAATGGCGCTGCTGATTTTGGACAGGTCAAGATCTACGATCTTGCCGTCACGCTTGACAACCTTGTACATTTTCGCACTCCTTTATTTGAAAATTTTATTTATACATAGTAATAGCCAGCCGACGGCGTCGGTTGGCTATTTTAGTTTACCATATATGTTGTGTGTTGTCAATACCTTATTTACAATATCTTGTGTTTTTTAGCAACCTCTCACCTTTACACCTTCAATCGTTTGCGCCGCAAGGGTTTGGGCGTTTTTGATCCAGTTTTCGCCCGGGGAATGCAGACCTTTTTGGATGGTTTCGCCGCTGTCGGTGAAGTTTTGCAGGTACCAATATTTAGTGCCACGCAACCAATCGGCCATAGACAAAATGTCCTCTTCGGTGTGAAATTCTTTGACCAGAGTGGTACGGAACTCGTATTCCACCACACCGGATTTCAGCAATTCCACGCTCTGCTCGATGGCCGCAAGGCTGATCTCCGTGCCGGCGGTGAGGGCATACTTTTCTTTGGAGTTTTTAATATCCATGGCCACGTAGTCCACCAGTCCCAATTCGATCAGTTGCGCCAATCGCTCGGGGAAGGCGCCGTTGGTGTCCAGCTTGATAGGATAGCCCATTTCCTTGATTTTTTGCAAAAACGGAACGATATCCGGCTGCAGCAGCGGCTCGCCCCCGGTGATACAAACGCCGTCCAGCAGGCCCTTACGTTTGGCAAGGTAGGTAAAAATCTCCTCCTCGGCCAACGGCGCCCCGTCAATATGGGTCACCAAGGACGCATTGTGGCAAAAGGGGCAACGGAAATTACACCCGCCGGTAAACACTGTGCAGGCCACCCGCCCCGGAAAATCCAGTAAAGTCATTTTTTGAAATCCGTAAATCTTCATAGGTATCTCCTTTTTATATAAAGTCAGTATAATCTCTATATGCTGCCTTTTTCAATAGTAGTTTGTGTAGAGTGGGGAAGGCTTTGGGGGCTCATGTATATCAAAACTTATAAAAGGGGTCGGTTTTTTGTATATCATAGCTTGTAAAGAATATATGATTTTCGGCTGTCACACGGTGAACACCGAAATGCTGTTCGATCATTTGTTGCGCCAGACACTCTTCCCGACTGCCGACAAAACAGACCCGTCCGTTTTCTAACAATACCACACGATCGGCCAGCGCCAGAGCGCGGTTTAAATCGTGCATCACCATCAAAACCGTCTTTCCTTCCCCGCGCAGCGTGTCACACAGCGTATCCAGCGCACCGGCGGCATCCACGTCCATAAAGGTAGACGGCTCGTCCATGATCAGCAACGGTGTTTGCTGCGCCAACAGCATGGCCAGAAAGACCCGTTGACGCTCCCCGCCGGAGAGACTGTTACACCGTCGAGCCTGCAACGGCTCCAGTTCCAGACGGGTGATACACTCCTCTATGACCGCACGGTCCTGCAGACCGAGTTTTCCCGTCAAGCCGGTATAAGGGTGACGTCCCAGAGCGACCACGTCCCGCACCGAAAGCTCGGTTTGCGGCACGGATTGCGGCAAAAAGGCCGCCAGACGGGCGCGTTCGGTCGGGGTAACGACCCGTCCGTCAAACAAAATCGTCCCATCAAATCGCACCAAACCGTTGGCAGCGCGGATGAGCGTAGATTTGCCGCTGCCGTTTTTACCCAACAGCACGGTGATCTTGCCCGTTTCTGCTGTAAAGTAGACATCCTTTACAATTGTATTTTGACCAATATTGACGGTAACGTTTCGAAACTCAAGCATATTCCCGCCTCCGTAACAACAGCCACATAAAAAACGGGGCGCCCACCAACGCCGTCAGGATGCCCACCGAAACCTCGGACGGAGCAAACAGCGTTCGTCCCACCGTATCGGCCAACAAGACCAATATACCGCCCACCGACGGCGCCGCTATCAACTGATGTTGCAGAGAGGCGCCCAGCAGTTTTCTCGTAATATGTGGCACCACCAGCCCTACAAAACCCAACAGTCCCGCAAAGCTGATCACCGCCGCTGCGCACATTCCCGCCAGCATCAGACAGATCGCGCGGAACAAATGAAGCCGCAATCCAAGAGAGGCGGCCGTAAAATCGCCCAATGACAAAGCCGTCAACGGTCGATGCAACAGCAACGCCACGCACCAACAGGCAATTACCAATACGGCCGGCAACCATAAACGGGACATTGCTACCCCCGACAAGCTACCCACGGAAAAATCGTTGTACATTTGCAGTACGTCTTCGTCCAGCCGAACGCCAAAAGAGATCAGCGCCTGAAACAAGGTAGTGCAGGCAATGCCGGCCAACACCACCGTGCTTTTGCCGCCGCCGGCGCCACGGGCCACCAGCAAGATCAGCGCGGCCGCGCCGCACGCTCCTACGAAAGCCGCAAAGGGCAACCACAGCACTCCACCGCCCAGCAATAGACAGATCAGCACGCACAGGCCCGCCCCACCGTTGACACCGATGGTGTTGGGACCGACCAATGGATTTCCCATCACGCCCTGCAACAGCACGCCTGACACTGAAAGGCCCACACCGGCGATCAACGCCGCCAGCGTGCGGGGCAGACGGATGGACAGCAGAATTACCCGATCCGTACTCCCCTCCTCCAGCAAGGCGGCAGGCGAAAGCATCACACTGCCCACTCCAAGGGACAACAGCATGGCGATCAACAGTCCCGTCAACAGACAAATATAAATTGTCAGGGTACGTTTCGTCTGCACTATGCCAGCTCCTTTAAATATTCATACGCTTCTGCCCATCGCTCACCGGGTTTGTAATGAAATAGCTCTTTGGGGAGAATATGCGCTCGTCCGTCCTTTACGGCGGACAAAGCGCTCCAGGCGGGACTTTCCAGCAAGGCCGCAACGTTTTCCCTTGCCGACTGCTCCTTGCCCATCAGAGAAAAGAAAATACAGTCGGGATCGACGGCCAGCACTGCCTCCATACTCAGTCCGTCAAGCAGCACCGGCGCATCCTCGGCAATATTTTTCGCCCCCAGCTCCTCCAGCATAGCGCAGGCAAAATGATCCTCCGCCCGCTTTGCCTTAGTAGAAGCGGCCGTTGAGCCGGCGCGAACAAACAGGATCCGTTTGCCCGCAAAGGGCTTGCCGTGACAGATCCGTTGGATCTCCCCTGCCATAGCGTCTACCTGTTGCAATGCCGCACGTTCCCCTGTCAGAGCGCACAATTGTTCCATCGTCGCTTTGTAATCCGAAAAGCTATCGATTTTGCATCCCAGCGTTTTTACGCCGTTTTGCGCCAACAGCTCCGCCGCCTGCACCTGCGCAGGAATATCAGCAGAATAGATCACACGCTCCGGCGCGTAGGACAACAAAAGTTCGGTATGAATGCTTTTTCCCGCGCCTTCGTCCACCAGCAGGGTCTCCTGCGGAACAAATCCCCGTTCCACGCTTTCCCCCACGGTGATCTCCACACTGCCGCCTGCCTGCTGCCACATCGGTACCAGTGAGGAAAACAGCACGGCGGTTTTGCCGCCCTGTTGTTGTCGCGGCGTATCGGTAAGATACCACAAGCCGAACAGCAATGCACCGCACAGACACAAAACGACAGACAGTAAGATGATTCGCTTTTTCATATTATGCTCCGAACAATGCCGTTTCCAAGGCCTGCACACCCAGACGATCCACGGTCTTGCCCAGACGTTCCTTTGGCAAACCGTTTTCCTTATACCACATCATAATTCTTTCCACAATATCGCCCACCTGCTCCACCGGTACCATCCGATCAAGCGGCGTACCCATACGGGTGGTCTTACCCCAGGTGCCGCCCACGTAAATACGGCAGACCGCCTCCCCTGTTTCGGGAAAAGCGCCAAAGGGACATTTACCCAGACATACGCCACAGGAAAGACATTTATCGGCATCCTGCACCGCCCGTCCGTCCTTCAGGCTGACCGCATGGGAAGGACAAGCCGCCTCTACGGCGCACTTTTTACAACCACGGCATCGTTCGGCATCAAAAACAAAACGTTTTCTGCCCTCGATGCCCACGTCGTTCAACGAAGGCTTCATACAGCTGTTGGGACAGCCGCCCACGCCGATCTTAAATTTATGCGGCAGCGCCACATCACCCATTCCGATATAAAACCGCTGATGCAGTTGAGCCGCCAGCGCTCGAGTATCCACGTTACCATACACGCAGGTCGTCCCCTTACAAGCGGTGATGGGGCGTACCTTTGCCCCGGTGCCGCCGAAGGCACAGCCGCGTTCTTTCATAAACGCCTCTGCCTGCGGAATTTTATCAAAGGGAATCCCCGGAACCTCCGCCGACAAACGTGAGGTCATAATTACAGTACCGTCACCGAATTTTTCAGCGCATTCGGCCAATGCCTGCAACGTTGCCACATCATACACGCCGGCGATGCTGACCACACGACCCGAAAAGCATTCGGTGCCGCGATTGAGCAAAAAGCCACGTCCCTTAACCTGTTGAATATCCTCTTTTTTCAGTGCCATAATAGCCTCCCGATTTTTTTCGTACGGCGCCTTGCCGCTTTGACCATAATCTTTTACCATATTATTATATCATAACCCGAACAAAAAGCAACCACAAAGGTTTCTTAACAAATTGCATTAAACAATTGTTTTTTTAAAACAGTTATTATATAATGAAGAGGAAATCAAATCAACGGAGGTCGGAAAAATGAAAAATTCTCATTCCCTGGACGGTATTGCCGCCGCCCTTGCCTACGCCCTGCAAATCCCGGCGCCGCAGTATGCCGCCCCGGCCAATCGGACGCTGACAGCGTTTATCGACACCGTTTTCGGACAGCAAGGCGCCGATCGTGTGGTAATGTACAATCCAGACGCCATCGGGCAGTGGGTCTACGAAAAATACAGTGATATATGCGCCGACGTCACCCGACGCGCCGACCTTTCCTTGCCGTTGGCCACGGTAATGCCGTCGGTCACCCCGGTCTGCTTTGCCACCATGTACACCGGCGCACAGCCCGCCGTACACGGCATTCAGAAATACGATCGTCCCGTATTACAGATCGACACACTGTTTGACGCCCTGCTCCGCGCAGGAAAACGCCCCGCCATCGTTGCAAGCAAGCGATGCAGTATCGCCAAGATCTTTCAAGAACGTGAGATGGATTATTATCTTTTTGACACGGTGGAGGAAATCAACCGCTGTGCCGCCGAACTGATCCGGGAGGACAAATACGATCTGCTGGTCATCTACAACGGAAACTTTGATGCCACCATGCACAAGACCGGACCGGAAAGCGCGGCATCTCTGGCGGCGTTGCAGGCAAACGTGGATGCCTTCGGCGCGTTTTGCGATCTGATCGAGAAACAATGGCCTCATCACAACACCCTGATCGGCTTTGCCATGGACCACGGCTGTCACGAAATCGACGACGACTGCGGCTCCCACGGGCTGGACATGGAAGAAGATATCAACATCGTACATCTATATAAAGGGTTTCGGAAAGACGAGGAATAGGATATGAAATTGTACGTGATCCGCCACGGGCAGAGCGAAACAAATCTGCGTGGTGAATGGACCGGCTGGATGGACGCGGCCTTGACCGAGCAAGGCATCAAGGATGCCGAAAAGGCCAAGTGCGCCTTGCAAGGCATCTCCTTTGATCGGGTGTATTCCAGTGATTTAAGACGGGCAATGCACACCGCCGCCGTTGCCCTGCCCGACTGTATCGCCGAAACCACATCCCTGCTCCGTGAGATCAGCGTCGGCTCGCTGGCCGGGCGGCACGCTTCTGTACTATCAGCCGAAGAGCGACAGCGGCACCTTAAATACGGCTTTGAAGCTTTTGGCGGCGAACCCAGAGAGGTTTTTCACACACGATTGCGGCAATTTTTGACGCAGATGGAGCAAACAAGCGGGCAAACCATTGCCGCCTTTGCGCACGCAGGGGTACTGCGCGCCCTGATGGATATGGTGGTCGGCGTGCGTCTGCCACACAGTAGCATTCTCTGCAACAACTGCGCCATCGTCGTTTTTGAATACAAAGAGCAAAAATGGTATCTGCACAGTTTGATCAATCTATAAAAAAACAGCCTCGACAGAGGCTGCTTTTTTATAGATCGGTATTCTTTTCTCCCTTGGTGATATGCAACCCCAAGGTAATAAACCATCCCGGCAAAATGGCGTTGGTGATAAAAACAAACAGATAGTTTTGCAACGTGTGGATCTTAAATACGCCGAAACATAGTACGGAATACAAAAAGCGGTGCCCGACTCTGTCGGCGCGGACTGACGCCGCTTGCCAATCGTCGACCGCGGCTGCTCCTTTTTGCTCGCTTCATCGCCCACCGGGCGCGCTCGCTTTTTTCGTTATAACTCTATTTCCCTCGCTTTATAGTTTTTTTTAAACTTAAGCGATTCTAATGCCCCATTGCGGTGCCCGACTCTGTCGGCGCGGACTGACGCCGCTTGCCAATCGTCGACCGCGGCTGCTCCTTTTTGCTCGCTTCATCGCCCACCGGGCGCGCTCGCAAACGTCCCCCTCGCGAGGCAGGCCGTCGCTCGGTGGCACAAACGTTTCTCTCCGCCAAAACAAAAAACCACCCGAATGGGTGTTTTTTTGTTTTGGCGGAGAAAGAGGGATTTGAACCCTCGCGACGGTTACCCGCCCTACTCCCTTAGCAGGGGAGCCCCTTCGGCCGACTTGGGTATTTCTCCATGGCGAAGTATCATTCAGTTGTTTCGGAAAGTGGATGGCGGAGAGAGTGGGATTCGAACCCACGGTGCGTCGCCGCATCACTAGTTTTCAAGACTAGCTCCTTAAACCACTCGGACATCTCTCCGAATTGAGGCCGATCGTTTTCCTTTTCGGCTATGGATTAGTATACCACACCGCCCCATTTCTGTCAACCATTTTTTCGTTTTTTATTGCGAAACCGTGCGCTCTCCGAAGAAAGCGCACGGCTATTGTAATACAATTATGCCTCTACAATTTCAAGGTGAGAGGTATCGTACATGACCTTGGCGTGATTATCCCGCAACAGATCTCGGGACAAGGTATTTCCCGTCCGTTTGTCGATACAGGTGCGATACACCTGCCCCTTGCGGTAAACGATGCCGTCCTCCCGGACAAAATGCTCGTTTTCCGAAGCGATGTGATATTTTACCATCAGCGGCGCCGTGCAACGCAGCTCGCCGCACAGATGCGTATCGGTGGTGTACACGATCAGCTGATAGGTGTTTTCGGTGGTGTTTTTAAACCGATAATCCAGATAGTTATACACGATGGACGTACCGGTGCCGAAGGGTACCTGACGGTTGAAATCCGGAAACAGATCAAAGCCGTCGTGATGATGATGCTCCACAATTTCCAGCGGGGTGTGCAGTACCATCCAATGAATAAGGTTGGTAAACTGGCACATACCGCCGCCCACGCCGGGGCGGGCCTGTGCGTTGGAGATGGTAACACCTTCCTTATATCCCTTGGCTGGCGTAAGATCCCCTACCAGGTGCCAAAAGGAAAAAACCTCACCGGGGCGGATCAGAACACCGCTAACCTTGGGGGTGGTCAGCGCCAGATTTTTCGCCTTATTTTCCTGCAAATGCATCTCGGTATTACCAAGCTTGCGACGGATCAGCGAATTGTGTTTATAAATGGCGACCGGCAGGATCTCCTTGCTCTTTTTATGGGCAAAACGCTGACCGCTGAACAGATCCTTCAAATGTCTTTTCATCCGTTCCTTACGGGTGGAAAGCCAATAGGTCAGCGGCGAATACTGACAAAATAACTTCCGTTCCATTCTACATCCTCCGATTATGACATAAACAATATATCGATTATAACACATCGAAATAAAGAATGCAACCATTTTTGGGGAATTGTGTTCAACTTTCTGTTGGGTGCGTCTCCAGATAAGAATAATACAAAACGCCACCCAAAATCAACACGGCGCCGATCCATTGCGCCACGCCCGGAATTTCGGAAAACAGAATGGCGGCAAAGAGGGCGGCCACCACCGGCTCGCACAGTTTACTGGCCGAAACGAAGGCCGGCGAGAAAAAGCGCAGGCACCAAGAGAAGATACTGTGTCCCAGAATGGTAGAGAATACCGCCAACAGCAGTCCCACGATGGGCGCCGACCAGCCGTAGGCAAACAGATCCTGTCCCCGTAGCAAGGTAAATATCAACAAGGATGCCGCGCAGGCGAGATAGCAAATGTAGGTATATACAGTAGTGGTCGTGTTTTTCCGCACCACCCGGCCCAGCAGTGTGTACATCGCCACGCTGACGGCGGAGACCAGCGCCAGCAAGTCACCATACAACGACATACCGCTGCCCATATCGCCCCAGGCGATCACCGCACTGCCGCCAAAGGTAACGGCAATGGCCAGCACGGCGCGCCAAGAAATATGCCCCTTCATAAACGCAGCAAAGCCGATGGCTACCCATATCACCTCGGTGCAGACAATGGTGGTGGAGGCCGCCACCGTCGTATGGGCGAGAGATTCAAACCACAGCACGAAATGCACCGCCAGAAACAGACCGCTGAGAATGCTCAGCCACACGGTTTTACGGTCGGTGCGCCGCAATTGTCCACGGGTTTCCCGTTTTCCCAGTACCGCCGGAGTCATCAGCGCTACCGTCCACAACAGCCGATACGCCGCCGTAACACCACTGGGAGCGGCGCTGTATTTTACAAAGATCGCCGACATGGAAATGCCCAGTACGCCGATCACGATCATAATAATCGGATGCTTTTCAATAAACTTCATTATCGTTTTCCTTTACAGCAAGATAGGCACATTGTATCACGCCTCGTAAACCGGTGCAATCTTTTTTTATGATTTTGATTGCATTATTCATTTTTATATTCTATAATGAGGAACGAAATTAATCTTACGGAGCAGAAAATGAACAGAAAACTTCTTGGCATCATCATGGACATTTCCGTACAAATGATCGAGGCCGGTGCCGAGATCCATCGGGTGGAGGACAGCATCGAACGGATCTGCAACGCCTATGCCGTACAGCAGGTGGACGTTTACGCCACCACTTTTAACGTCATTGTATCCATTGACAATGGAGATGGCGATCTGTTGACCCATACCCGCCGTATCAAGCAGACCGGCACAGATATTGAAAAGCTGGATAGGCTGAACGCACTGGTGCGCCGCATAACAAGTCAAACGCCCGACCCACGACAGGTGCAAAATGAGCTGGACGCCATGGCGCGCACCCCAATCTACCCCATATGGTGTAAGGTATTGGCATATGGGGTGATTGCCGGCGCATTTTGTTTGTTTTTCGGTGGCATTTCCGTGTGGGAACCACTCTCGGCCGGTGCCATCGGTATATTGGTCGGCACCTTATCCATGCTGGGAGAACAATGTAATATCAACAAACTGCTGACTCGATTTTTATGTTCCTTCCTGGCCTGCAGCTGTGCATTTATCTGCGTAGCTGCAGGTTGGTATACGCAGGTGGATCACGTGATCATCGGCAATATTATGAGCTTGATTCCCGGCATTGGACTGACCAATTCCCTTCGCGATTTGTTTACCGGTGACAGCATTACCGGTATCCTGCGCTCCATCGAAGCATTACTGCTGGCGTTGGCCATTGCTTGCGGTTATCTTTTATCTGCCCTCGTAATGGGAGGTATACTGCGATGATGCAATCTTTATTACAAATCATTTCCGCCTTCGTCGGTACGTTGGCATTCGGCATCCTATTTAATATCCGCGGCAAAAAGCTGTGGCTTGCCGCCGTTGGCGGAATGCTCAGCTGGACGTTGTTTTTATTGCTCGGACAAGTGACGGATTCGGAAATTTTTCGGTTTTTTATCGTTTCAGTGATCATTTCTGCCTATGCCGAAAGCTTGGCTCGTTTGCTGAAAACACCGGCGGTCACCTTCAGCATCGTTTCATTGGTCCCCTTGATCCCCGGCAGCGGTCTTTACTACAGTATGGCCTATGCATTGGCCGGAAACGGAGCGAACTTTACCGAAAAAGCCGTTCATACCTTGGGTCTGGCGACTGCCCTGTCTCTGGGCATCGTTTTGGTCAGCGCCCTTTCCCGCAGTTTGGTGGATTTTCAACGCAATCAAACGATCAAAAAGCGTCGATAGATTTCTATCGACGCTTTAACGTTTTCAGGTATTGTTTTTGTTCTTTGGTGATTCGGTAGGATTCTACCGCCTTTTGTATCGTTTTATTATGCACCCACAGCGGCAATACATTTTGCTCCAGCAGGGGCAGGGTGTGTGCCCATTGCGCCGCCAAAGCCGTCGCAAAATACCAGCTTTGCATCATACGGATGTAATATTCTTCCCGTTCGATCTGCGCAACGGAGCGCAGTTGACAAGGGGCAAACCGCTCGTCCAGATAATAACGCATCAAACACAAAATTCCAAAGCGTACGGTGTAGACGTGCTCATCCTGCATCCATTCATCGATGCGCATCAGCGAGGGCGGCTGTTTTTTAAACAGACGGGGCGACAGGCTGTCACAGGTGGCCCAGTTATCAACGAAAGGCAAAAAGACCGTCAGAGCAGAAATCAGCACCGTTTCCTCCCCAATCTGTTCCAGCAGAAATGCGTGCAGATTGTTCTCCTCATAATAACGATGCGGCAATTGCCGTAAAAACGTATCTGCAGCCGCGCTCCCCCGCAGTTGCTTTGCCAATTTGCGCAGGTCCGGAGTTCGCACGCCAATGATCCGCTCGGGCGGGACAGTGGGCAAAAGAGAGGACGTAAACCGTTTATACGGCTCGTCCCGCAGCGTCAACAGCATTTGCAATATATCAGCCATTGTTCTTTCCTCCTAATAAAATGAGGGCACCCATCGTGCCCTCATTTTTTATTCTTCTTTACCGCCGTGCTGCAGTTTCCATTCCTGAAATTCGCTCATACTCATTTTGACACTACGGGGTTTGGCGCCCTCAAAGGGACCGACCACACCCATTTCCTCCATCGTATCCACGATACGGGCGGCGCGGGCATATCCCAGTTTCAGCTTGCGTTGCAGGTAAGAGGTACTGCACATACCGGCCTCCACCACACATTCGATGGCGGCGATGAGCACGTCGTCGTGCTCGTCACTCTCGCCCGACGTGCCGCCGCCCTTGGCCTCGGGAGCGGCATGCTTATCAATGGCGTCGATGGCCAGACTGTCATAGCTGGCCTCACCTACGTTGTCACGCACGAACGTTACGACCTTTTCCACCTCGTCATCACTGACAAAACAGCCCTGAATACGGCGGGGCTTATTGGCGCCGATGGGACGGAACAACATATCACCGCGACCCAGCAATTTTTCAGCGCCCACGCTGTCCATAATAACACGGCTGTCCACGCCGGAAGAAACGGCAAAGGCGATGCGGGAGGGCACGTTGGCCTTGATCAGACCGGTCACCACGTCCACACTGGGGCGTTGCGTAGCGATGATGAGGAAAATACCGGCGGCTCTGGCCTTTTGGCACAAACGGCAGATGTGTTCCTCCACCTCTTTGGAGGCTACCATCATCAAATCGGCCAGCTCGTCGATCACCACAACCATTCGGGGCAATACCGCGTATTTCTTTTCACCGCTGAGCTCGTCGATCTCGGTGGACTGGGCGGCGATCTCATTATAAGAACCCAGATCACGGATATTCAGCTCGGCAAAGAGATTGTAGCGGCGATCCATCTCGCTGCAGGCCCAATGCAGGGCGCCCGCCGCCTTTTTCGGATCGGTCACCACGGGAATGAACAGATGCGGAATTTTATTGTATACGCTCAACTCCACCACTTTGGGGTCGATGAGGATCAGCTTGACGTCCTTGGGAGAGGCTTTGTACAGCAGGCTCATCAAAATAGTGTTGATACATACGCTCTTACCGCTGCCGGTGGAGCCGGCGATCAGCAGATGGGGCATCTTGGACAGATCGGCATAAATGTTTTTGCCTGAAATATCCTTACCCAGCGCTACGGTAAGGGAGCTTTTGGCGTTGGAAAAATCATCGCTTTCCAGCAGATCACGGATATACACCGTACCGGAACTTTCATTGGGAATTTCAATACCCACCGCCGATTTGCCGGGGATGGGGGCTTCAATGCGCACCTGGGTAGCGGCCAGGGATAGGGCGATGTCATCGCTCAGACCCGTGATCTTGCTGACCTTGGTACCCGACTTCGGTTGCAGTTCGTAACGGGTGACGTTGGGGCCAACGCTGACGCCCAGCATCTTTGCCTCTACGCCGAAATCACGCAACGTTTCAATCAATTTATTGGAATTGTATTCTACCTCACTACGACTGGTGCCGCCCGAAAACTTGGGCTGTTGCAACAGTGACAGGGGCGGAAAAACGTACAGCGCTTCCTGCTCGCCGGTGGGCGGCTCGGGGATCTCCATCGGTTCATCATCCTCTGCCGCAGGCACCTCTTCATCGTTTTCCGAGGTGCCCTCCATCGGCTCAAGCTCCGTCGGGATCGCATCGGGCAACACGTCCGTTTCCTCCGCAATTTCGGGTAGTTCCGGTAGGTCTGCGGCGGTTTCTACGGGTTGTCCATCCTCATCCAGCCCGTCACCCGGCACGTCATAGGTCTCGATGGGTATATCCACCGAAGGCTCCGCCGAATAAACCGTCGTACGGCGGGGCGGCGGGGCGGCCTCGGTCTGCGGCTCCTCCTCCTCACGACGTTTACGTTGTTCCCTCTCACGGGGGGCGCCTACAAGGGAAACAAATACGTTGCGGATGGCCATCCACAGATCATACAAGGTCAGGTCGGTGACCGACAGACCGCAGAACAGTATGACTGCAAACAAAAGGATCCCCAAGCCGACACGGGTAAGCCCCATAATCAGCGGCACGGCAATCAACCCGGGCAGTACGCCGCCGCATTTCAGCTCAACACTTCCCTGCCACAACAAGGGGAAATCAAGGCTCTTGGTATATTCAGGGGCACAAAACAGATAAATTGTCATACCCACTGCCAACAAGATAGCGATAGATGAGCCCACCTTACGAGCGGTAGGCACCCGCTTTTCCGGTACGATGACGTTGATGGCAATATAGATCAGCGCCACAGGCAGCAGATACACGCCCGCGCCCAGCAGGCCCTTACAAAAATCAGTCAGCCATTTCAGCGCCGACGCATTGAAATAACAGCCGACACTCAAGATCAACGCCACTACGATCAACGTAATGGAAAGCAGATTGTTGCGCCGCTTTTCCCGGCGGAGCGCCAACTCTTCCCGTTCTGCCTTGGTCGTTCTGCGTTTTTTCGTCGTCTTTTTCTTCGTTGCCATAATTCTCCTACTTCCTTGTCATATATGAAAGGCTTATCCGATAAAGTTCAGGACGATGGCCACACCACCTGCCAGAATGCAATACCACATAAACCAGCCGAATTTGTCTTTCTTTGCCACGTATTTTACCAGCTTGATGGCAAGCACGCCTGCAACGGCGGCACACAGCGTCCCTACGATATAGGGGCCGACATTACCGGCGGCAAAACCGTTTTTCAGTTCGCCCAGATCCATGATCACGGCGCCAAGCGTTGCCGGAATGCTCATCATAAAGCTGAATTCCACCATCGTGCTGCGATCAAAGCCCATATTGATACCGGCCGAAATGGTCATACCGCTGCGGGAAATACCCGGTACCGTGGCGATGCCCTGAAACAGACCCATCTTAATGGCCTGCATCAACGTCATATCCTTCATCTGTTTACCGGCAGATGCCGAATGATCGGCCACAAACAGGAAAAAAGCGGTCACCAGCAGGCAAACGCCCACTGCCAGCATATTATCCGCCAGTCCGAGCACCGAATTGTGCACCAGCGCAAAGGGAATTAAAATGGCCGTGGTAACGATAACGTAGACCGACATGATCTGATATTTACTTGCCTTGCGCCACTGAAAGGTGCCGCTTAAAATACCGCCGCACATTTTGTACGTATCACGAAGCATGGCGATGATCGTCTTATAAAACACGATACACACCGCCACCAGCGTGCCGAAATGCAGCAATATACTGAAGCTTTCATTGCTGATGGCCGCATCCGTGCCGGGGAAAAGGCGCTGCACGATCGCCAAATGGCCACTGCTGGAAACAGGCAAAAACTCGGTCAGGCCTTGCACCAGTCCCAATATAATTGCGTGGATATAACTCATTTCAGTTCCTCCGAAAACGTAATCAATAAAGCATATAAAATAATTATAACATATATGTTATCTTTTTTCCAGTATTTTTATAAAATTAACAAAAATGGCGTAAAGCAATTTCGCTTTACGCCAAAATTCAAATAACCATACCGCCGTTGGGCGACAAGACCTGACCGGTCGTATAGGTATGCTCGGCCATAAACAGAATACTCTCGGCGATCTCCAACGCATCCCCCATCCGACCCAACGGGATGCCATCGCAGATCTCTGCCAGCTCTTCCTCTGAAAAGTGGGCCGTCATATTACTTTCCACGCAGCCGGGCGCCACGGCATTGACCCGCACGCCGCCACCGGCCACTTCCTTAGCCAACGCCTTGGTAAAGCCAATCAACCCCGCCTTGGCCGCAGAATAGACCACTTCACCGCCGGCGCCGGCAATGCCCCAGACGGAACTGACGTTGACGATAGAGCCACTGTGACGGGAGAGCATACAGGGCAGCACCTGTCGTGTCAACAGCATTTGCGCCGCCAAATCGGTGTTCAACAGTCCGAGGATCTCCTGCTCGCTTTGATCCTGAAACAGACCGTACAGCGCCTGCCCCGCGTTGTTGACCAGCACGTCGATCTGCCCGAATTGCTCCAAGGCACAGCGCACCAGTTCTGCGCGATCGGCCGCATCGGTGATGTCAGCGCCCACGCACAGCACCTGACACCCCAGTTTCTCCAGTTGTGTGGCAAACTGTCTGCACTTCTCCCCGCGGGTGTGATAGCACATTACGATATTATATTTTTTCAACGCCGCCTTATAGGCCACCATACTGCCGATGGCGCCGCTGGCACCTGTAATCAAAATGGTAGGGGTCACAAAAATCACCTCATTTTCAGTTTATATCACTCCATCACAAAAAGCAATTGTTTTTTTGAAAGAAAAGGAGTAAAATAGAGATATGAAAGGAGGCGCAATATGGATTTTTTAAAAACAGACGTCCGCACGCTCAAGGGCGTGGGTGAACAGCGGGCCCGTGCCTTTGCAAAGCTGGGCATTACCGACTACGGCAGTTTGTTGGGGCATTATCCCCGACACTACATCGACCATCGAAATGCCGTTACCATTGCCGAGGCGTACAATCACATCGATCAGAACGTGACCATCGTCGCCACCATCGCCTCCCCCGTCAGTCATCATAAAATCAAAAAGAATTTCAGCATCAGCAAGGTACAAATCGTGGATGAAAGCGCCACCATGACGCTGACCTTCTTTAATAATCCCTATCTTAAAAATTTGTTGTTACAGGGCGAGCAGTATTTGTTTTACGGCAAGGTGGAGCAATTCCGCGCCAGTATTTCCATCAGTTCCCCTTATTTTGAACCCATGCCCGAAGGGCGTGCGCCGGCCATGCGCCCCATCTATCCCCTGTGCGCAGGCGTAACGCAAAAAATGCTGACGGGCGCGCTGGGACAGCTGTTGCCCCTGCTGGGAGACCTGCCCGATCCGTTGCCCGCCTACATAGCGGAGCCGCTGAAGCTATGCTCCCACAGCGATGCGCTGCGTCACATCCACTGTCCCGCCGACGATCAGGCCCTGCAGGCCGCCCGCAAACGGCTGGAATTTGAGGAATTGTTTTATTATCTGCTCATGTTGAGTATTTTACGCAATCGTAATACCCGCCCCTCCGTTTTCTCCTTGTCCTTCCCCGGCGAAGAGTTTGTAAAGGCAAATCCCTTTATGCCAACGAACGCGCAGCATAGGGTCATGGAGGAGATCCGTCACGATCTGATGAGCGGCAATCGGATGAACCGATTACTGCAAGGTGACGTAGGCAGCGGCAAGACCTTCGTTGCCGGTGATGCCGCCTGGCAAATGTTGAAAGAGGGCAATCAGGTGGCCGTGATGGCGCCCACCGCCATTCTGGCAGCACAGCACTATCAGTATTTTGCCCCGTTGTTTGAACGGTTGGGAAAAAAATGCGCTCTGTTGGTTTCCGCTATGACCGCCAAGGAAAAGCGAGCGGTATACGAAGGGCTGGCTGACGGCAGTATCGATTTTGTAGTGGGCACCCACGCATTGATCCAAAAAGAGGTCGCCTTTGCGCGGCTGGCGCTGGTCGTCACCGACGAACAGCACCGATTCGGCGTAATGCAACGGCAGGAGATCAGCGACAAAGGCAACGCCCCCCACGTGCTGGCCATGAGCGCCACTCCCATCCCCCGCACCATGGCGCTGATCTTATACGGTGATCTGGAGGTATCGGTCATCGATCAGCTACCCGCCGGACGGCAGAGCATCAGCACCTATCTGGTGGACTCCCAATACGAACAACGCTTGTATGCCTTTATCGAAAAGCAGATCGCCCTGGGCGGTCAGGTATATTTCGTCTGTCCGTTGGTAGAGGAAAACGAGGAGACGGAGCTGACCAGTGTGGAAAAGCAGACCGACACCCTCAAGCAAAAGTTCGGAGAAACGCAGGTGGCCATGCTACACGGCAAAATGAAGCCCGCCGAAAAGGATGCCGTAATGAGTGATTTTGCCGAAGGCAAACTGAAGGTCCTGGTATCCACCACCGTCATTGAAGTAGGCATCAACGTTCCCGATGCCACACTGATGATCGTGCGGGATGCAGAGCGCTTCGGTCTGTCCCAGTTACATCAGCTGCGCGGCCGGGTGGGACGCGGCAACAAAAAATCCTACTGCGTCCTCATCAGCGATTCCCGTAGCGCCTCCGCCAAAGAACGGATGCAGTTTTTTACCACCACCACCGACGGCTTTGTCATCGCGCAAAAGGATCTTTCCCTGCGCGGCCCCGGTGATTTGATCGGCGCCCGGCAAAGCGGCGAAAACCAGATGGAACTGTTGTCCCGCGGTTGTGATATGCGACAGTTGGAGCTGGCGCAACGGGCCGCCCGTTACGTACTGGAAAAGGATCCCTCTCTTTCCCGAGCAGAAAACCGCATCCTGCGTCGAAACGTGCTGGATAAATTCAACGAAATTGGTGATATTTTCAACTAAATAACGCGTATCATTTTTTCCCCTTTGAGAAAAATAAGGTTGTATCCAATCAAAGGAGGTGAAAATGATGAACAACGAAATCAAGAAGCAGGCCAAAGAGGGTCTGAACAATCTGAAATTCGAGGTCGCCAGAGAACTGGGCGTTGATTTGAAGCAGGGCTACAACGGTAACCTTTCTTCCAAGGACGCCGGTCACATCGGCGGCAATATGGTCAAGAAATTGATCGAAAAAGGCGAGCAGTCTTTGTAAAAGAAATGAGCCCCGAAGTTTCCTTCAGGGCTCATTTTTTATTCGGTTTCTTCTTCCAGTCCCAGCTGGTTGGCCAACGCCTCCATCTGCTCCTGCTCCCGGGCGGCAACATCCTCACCGATGCTGACGCTCTTACAGGTGTATTTGGTCAAAACGCCACGGTTGATGCGTATCTTGATCTCCTCCTGCCATTGCTCGAACATCTTGGCAATTTCCGTACTCTTCAGCTGCATCAGCATATTCTTACGGATCTCGGGGGTAAACACCTTTTCGTCATCCACCGTCAGTTTACGGATGATATGGAAGCCGTATTGGCTTTCCACCAGGCGGGTCTCCCCCACCTCCATATCAAAAGCGGCCTTCTCAAAGCTATCCACCATTTCACCCGTGGTGAATACATAACCGTCAGGATAGGCGGCAACGCCCTCATCCTCATTGTACTGCTCGATCAGTTTATCAAAGGCGGCCAGATCGGCCTTCTTTGCCTTTTCAAACACGTCCTGCGCCTTTTTCCGCGCCGCCTTCATAGCGTCGTCCGTCATGGTGGTACCTTCGCTGTCCACCGTGGAGATCAGAATATGCTTACAACGGGTGTAATTATCGGCAAAATATGCCATAATATCCTCTTCCGGCACCGGCTCGACACCCTGTTCGCCGTAATAATACTCTACCACCTTTAAAATCTTTTGGGTATCGTAGTATACCGACTGGATAAATTCATCGTACGTAATGCCGTATTCATCGAGTGATTTGTTCAACGCATCCTTGCCGCCGGAGCCCTCTACCATCGTATTGATATTTTCCTCAATCGTCTTTTCCTCTTCCTCGGTAAAGGACAGCTTTAACCGATCAAACTGTGCCCGCCACGTCAGCGAGGCTACCAGCGTTTCCAGCGTGGTGGTTTGAATATATTCACCGATGGTAAGTGTCTCGTCATATTCCTCATCCCACGTCTCGTTTCCCTCGGTCAGGGAATTCTGGGAGAGATAATTGCTTTTCTGCTGCGCCAACTGATAAGCGTACATACCGGCCGAAATGCTGTGGCCGTCGGTTTTAACGCAATAGCTACGTTTGGTCACGCAACCACCCAACCCCAAGGCCAGCACGAGCGCCATCACCAAACAAAGGATCTTAACCGTTCGTTTCATAATTCCTCCAAAAATCAAAGAATATTCATATTATACTGCATTCCACAGCTTTTGTCCACGGGAAAGCGACGATTTTACAATTTTTTCTCTTTTTTGCCGGCAAATGATTGAAAGAAAGAAGAAAATAAGGTAAAATTAGATTATATTATATAAGGAAAAGCGTGAAGGTATGATCCGTAAAAACGACCGCATCGAGGTTACAATTGAAGATTATTCCGTGGAGGGACACGGCGTTGCCAAGGTAGAGGGCTACGTGTTGTTTATCCTGGAAGGCGCGGTGGGTGACCACGCCGTCGTTCACGTGCTGAAGGCACTCAAAAACTTCGGCTATGCCAAAATCGAGACGCTCATCTCCCCCGGTCCCGAACGGATCGAAAGTGATTGCGCCGTCAGCCGCAGCTGCGGCGGGTGTGCCTTCCGCCATATCACCTATACCGGCGAGCTGGCCGCCAAGGCCGAAAAGGTCAAAAACGATCTGATCCGTATCGGCGGCATCCAAGAGCCGCCCATGGAGGCGGCCATCGGGGCGGAAAACACCGTTTCCTACCGCAACAAGGCCCAATATCCCATCCGCCGTCAGCAGGGCAAAACCGTTGCCGGATTTTATGCGGCGGGCAGTCATCGGGTCATTCCCTGTTCCGACTGCCGCATTCAGCCGGACGTATTTGACAAGCTTTTGACCTTTACACTTGAATTTATGGAGGCGAACGGCATTACTGCTTACGACGAGCAAAGCGGCGCGGGGCTTGTCCGTCATCTATATCTGCGCCGTGGCGAAAAAAGCGGCGAGATCATGGTGTGTCTCGTCCTCAACGGCAAGCGGTTTCATCCGGACTTTCTCCCCCGTCTGACCGCCGCCTTTCCTGCCGTCAAATGCGTATGCATCAACGAAAACCGCGAAAAGACCAATGTCATTCTGGGCAACCAGACCCATTTTCTGACCGAACGTACTTATATCGTCGACTCTCTGCTGGGCAAGGAGTTTGCCATCTCCCCCGCCTCCTTCTATCAGGTCAATCCCGTACAGACCGAGCGGCTGTACGCCAAGGCGGCAGAACTTGCTGACGTACAACCGGAGGAAACGGTGCTGGATCTATACTGTGGTATCGGCACGGTGGGGATATGCGCCGCGCCCAATGCCGGTCGGTTGGTGGGCATCGAAATTGTCGAGCGCGCCGTGGAAAACGCCACAGAAAATGCCAGACGAAATCATCTGACCAACACTCGCTATATTTGCGCCGACGCCAAAAACGGCGTAGCGCAGCTGCAGGCGGAGGGATATCGGTTTGACACCGTATTTATTGATCCGCCCCGCAAGGGCTGCGACACGCAGACCCTGCAGACGCTGGTGGAACTGGCGCCCCAAAAGCTCGTATATATCTCCTGCGACCCCGCCACCCTGGCACGGGACATCAAAATGCTTACGGCAAACGGCTTTTCTTTGATCAGCGCCACCCCCGTGGACCTGTTTCCCCGTACGGCGCACGTTGAGACAGTGGCGTTGCTGACGAGGGGGAACTTGCTATGATCAAAAACGAAAAAACCAACGTGATGCGGTTGTTGGAGCAACGTAAAGTGCCCTACGAGCCTCATTATTACGCCCCCTCCTGCACCGAAGGCGAGCGCATTGCCCAACTGGTGGGCAGTGATCCAAACTACACCTTCAAAACACTGGTGACTACCGACGGCAAAAAGCATTATTTCGTGTTTGTTATTCCGGTCAACAAAGCTTTGCATCTGAAAAAAGCGGCCAAGGCGGCGGGTGTAAAATCCATCACCATGATCCCCCAAAAGGAGCTGTTGCCGCTGACGGGATATATCCACGGCGGCTGTAGCCCCATCGGAATGAAAAAAGCATTTCCGACCTTTGTGGACAGCGCCTGTCTGGAAACAGAAAAAATGCTGTGCTCTGCCGGCAAGGTGGGAACGCAGATTGAAGTGAAGGTGCAGGATCTGTTGACCTACACCCGCGCCACCACCGCCGAACTGAGTACGGAAAAGGAAGTATAAAATGAAACATTTATTTATTTTCAATCCCCATTCCCTGAAACGGCGCAAGCAAGAAAAACTGATCGATCGTATCCGTCAAAAATGCAGTGACGTTGCACACGAAATCTATTTTTCCACCTCGGGTGAGGATGCGGCAGCCAAGGCAAAGGCAGCCTGCGCCACAGGCGAGGAGATCTGCATCTACGCCGGCGGCGGTGACGGTATGATCCATCAAATGGCCCAGGCGATCTACGGATTTAAAAACGCCGTGCTCAGCGTGATCCCCGTCGGGACAGGCAACGATTTTATCCGCAATTTCGGCGGCAAAAAGAAATTTATGGAGTTGGAGCATATCACCGACGGCGAGGAAAAGGTCATCGATCTGATCCGTGTCAACGATTATATCAGCGCCAATATGCTGAACATCGGATTTGATGCTTCGGTGGTCACAAGGGTAGACAAGCTGCGGCGGTTACCGTTTATGGGGCATTCCATCGCCTATACCGTAGGTTTGGTGATCCAATTGTTACAGTTTCCCAAAGAGGATCTAACGATCACCGTTAACGGCGAGCAGGTCGACGGTCGTTTTCTGCTTACATACGTTGCCAACGGGCAATATTGCGGCGGCGGCTATCGTTCCGCCTCCAAGGCAGAGCTCGATGACGGACTGCTGGACGTATTTCGTGTCAAGCCGCTGTCCCGATGGAAATTTTTAACACTGGTGGGTAGTTACAAGGACGGCACCCTGCTGGACAAGCCCCAATACCGTCACTACTACAGCTTTTGGAAAACCGAAAAGCTGGTCATGGAAAAAGAGAGTCCCTTCCACATTTGTCTGGACGGGGAGATCATTCAAACGCAAAAGGCGGAGATCAGCGTATTACCCCTGGCCATGCGTATCCGCGTTCCGAAAGGAGTAGACCGATGAGAATCGAACCATTTGATTTAATGGATCTGGCGCACGGCGCGTTGCATACGGCGGTTACCGCCGAGGGTGAAATGCGATTTGCCCGTTTTACCGAAGGACAAAAAGAAGCCTATGCCCACACCGGCTTTGCCGCAAAATGCGACGGCACCACCGGTATCACACTGGAATTTTACAGCGACACCGATCGTCTTTCCTTTGACGCGGAATACATACAATGCACCTCCCGCCCGCAACAGGCCATCGATCTACTGGTGGACGGTGTGTTGACCGACAGCCACGTCACTGAATGCTATGGCACGGTACATCACGACTTTGTCTTACCGCAGGGAGAGCATCATATCACCGTATACCTGCCCTGGTCTTGTGTCACACGCATCCGCAATCTAACGATCGATGACGGCGCGACTCTGACCCCGGTGGAAAAAGGTCTGCGGATTTTGGCGCTGGGTGATTCCATTACGCAGGGCAGTGTCGCCATACACCCTGCTATGACCTACGTCGGTATCATGGGGCGTCGTTTGCAGGCAGAGGTGCTCAATCAGGGCATCGGCGGATATCAGTTTTTTAAAGAGAGTCTGAAAGATGCTCCTGACTGGCAACCCGATCTGATCACGCTGGCCTACGGTACCAACGACTTTTCCACCATCGCCGCCAAAGAGGATTTTGCCGCGCAGGCAAGCGCCTATCTGGACGCCCTGACGGCACGGTATCCCGATACCCCCATTCTGGCTATTACCCCCATCTATCGAGGCGATCTGCCGGTAGACCGTCGGTTTGGCAACAAAAATTATACTTTTTATGAGGCAATGGATATTTTACGGGAGATCTACGGACGGTATCCCGGCGTAACGGTGTTGGACGGCCTTGCCTTCTTCCCCTACACCGCCGACTTTTTTGTAAGCGACTATCTGCATCCCAACGATCAGGGCTTCATCATATACGGTCACGCCGTAGCAGAGGCCGTCCGAAAAATGCTGTAGTATCAGCTTTATCAAGGAGGATTATTATGGATTCCATTGATCGCGAAATTATTACGTTATTACAAAACAACGCCCGTATGCCTTTAAAGGCGCTGGCAAGTCAGGTGCATCTGTCCTCCCCCGCCGTATCCTCCCGCATTGAACGGCTGGAGGCGGAAGGCATCATTGAAGGGTATACCGTGGCCCTGGACCACGACAAGTTGGGCTATCCCATCATTGCCTACATCAATCTGGATCTGGACCCCACCGACAAGGTACGCTTTTATCCTTATGTCGAAAAATGTCGGAACGTATTGGAATGCGCCTGCGTCACAGGACAGTATTCCATCCTGCTCAAGGTTGCCTTTGGGAGCACGGGACAACTGGATACCTTTATCGGCGAATTACAGCAATTTGGAAAGACCAACACGCAGATCGTATTCTCCACCAACGTAAAACCCCGCAGTATCGGACTGTAATTTCGTATATTTTTCCAATATTTGGATTTTTCGACAAATTTCGACAAAATAACATAATATGCTTCGCTATAATGTAATCACAAGCTTTAGGAGGGTTACTTATGGTTGAGACAAATACAATTTCAATTTTACTGGCGCTCAACGATTCGGGCGGCGTTGAAAAAGAGGCGTTGGAGTCACTTGGCTTTCGCATTGTAGGTGTGGAGCAGGACGGACTCAAGGCCATTGCCGAGATCGCCTATCAGCATCCCGACGTTGTCATCTGTGACATTTTCTTAAAACAGATCGATGCGATGGGGCTGACCGAACAGTTGCGCGCCAAGGGATATGACGGTGTGATCATCGGCCTGTCCGATTCCCCTGCCGATCCCTTTGCCACACGCATGATGTACTGCGGCGCCGACTATTTTTTGGTGCGTCCTTTTTCCTTTGAATATCTGGCCGAGCGGATCCGTATGCTGCACGCCACCGGGCGCAAGAAAAAGAAGCTACCGCCCTGTCCGCCCCAGATCTCGGATGAATTTGATCTGGAGCAATACGTTTCCGACATGATGCATCAGATCGGTGTGCCTGCTCACATCCGCGGATACCGATACATTCGTTCCTCCATCATTATGGCGCTGGGCAACAGTTCACTGCTCAACGCTATCACCAAAGAGTTATATCCCGGCGTCGCCAAAGAATACGGAACCACGCCCTCCCGTGTGGAGCGTGCCATCCGCCACGCCATTGAAGTGGCCTGGACCCGTGGCGACATTGAGGCGTTGAACGCCATGTTCGGTTACACCATCAAAACATCGAAGGGCAAGCCCACCAACGGTGAGTTTATTTCTATGCTCACCGACCGACTGCGAATGACTTTAAAAATAGGTTAAAATATTGCATTCGACAAAATAATTTGTTATAATAGGCTCGACAATAGGTCGAGTCTATTTTTTTGGAGGTGAACCCGTATGGATCTGAACGTCTGCCTTTTGAACGATTCCTTTCCGCCCATCATTGACGGTGTGGCCAATTCCGTGCTGAACTACGCAGGCGTGATCCAGGAACAATTGGGTCAATGTACCGTGGTCACCCCCCATTATCCCGATATTGCGGACGATTATATTTTCCCCGTGATCCGCTATCCCAGCCTGAACACGGTGAAGGCTACCAGCGGATACCGCGCCGGTTATCCCTTCAGTAGCAAAACACTGCGTTTATTGGAGCAAAAGGAATTTGACGTGATTCACTCCCATTGCCCCTTTTCTTCCGGTCTGCTGGCTCGCACCCTGCGCGAACGGCTGGAAGCGCCCTACGTTTTCACCTATCATACCAAATTTGATATAGAGATCAACAAGGTTTTTGAATCCGAATCTATGCAACGGCTTACCACCCGATTGCTGATCAACAACATTTCCGCCGCCGATGAAATCTGGGCGGTCAGCCAAGGCGCCGGCGACAACCTGCGTTCTATGGGCTATGAGGGCGAGATCGTCATCATGGAAAACGGCGTGGATATGCCCGCCCAACGCGTGGCAGAGCAAAAGGTACAGGCCCTGCGTCACGAGCTGGCACTGCCGGACGTCCCCGTATTTTTATTTGTTGGACGTTGCATGTGGTACAAGGGTTTACAAATTTCGCTGGACGCTATGAAAGAGTTATTGGCGCAAGGCAAGGATTTTCGTTTCATCATCGTCGGCGACGGTCTGGACCGAGCAGAGATCGAAGTCTACGCCAAAGCGGCCGGTCTTGAAAAGCATTGTCTGTTTGTGGGCAGCGTATACGACCGGGAAAAGTTACGGGCGTATTTCGCGCTTTCGGACGTATTTATCTTCCCCTCCACCTACGACACCAACGGTCTGGTAGTGCGGGAGGCGGCGGCCAATGCCGTGGGTAGTATCATCATTGACGGCAGCTGCGCCGCTGAAGGGATCACCGACGGGCGCAACGGTTTGCTGATCGAAGAAACAGCCGATTCATTGGCCGCAAAGCTGTACTGGGCCTGTGACAATCGGGATACCCTACGCACCATCGGTCAATGCGCGCAAAAGGAAATTTACATTTCCTGGCAGGATGCCGTTACCAAAGCATATCGTCGGTATGAGCATTTGGTGGAATTAAACCAAAGCGGCAAATTGCCCCGCAGGGACACCTTCGGCAACGGATTTTTTGAACTGTTGGCAGACTGGAACGCCGTTATGGCCAAACTGCAAGGCGTCCCCCGTCAGGTATTGGGCAAAACCAGTTCGGTTTACAGTCGCTTTAAAAAGAAAAAATAATCGCAAAGAGATTTGTTTGACAAAAAACATTAAACATAGCTCAACGCAAAAAGTGGCTTGTGCTTTTGATTTTGCACAAACCACTTTTTTTATTTTAGTCTATTCACTGTGGTGAAATGATTTTTAGGCGGCCCGAATCGCAAGGAGAAATCTCCTTGCGATTATTTTTTAGAGTAAGGCTACAGCCTGCTCCGCCGATTCAGCCACCAGATACAGCGTTCCGTCCGCGTCCCGGGCAAAGCCGTCACGGATCGCGTGCTCGATCAGGCGGATCAGCGGATCATAATATCCTAAAAGGTTTAAAATGATGATCGGCTTGGTATGCTGTCCAAGTTGTTTCAAAGTGATGATCTCAAAAAACTCCTCCATCGTCCCCAGACCACCAGGGCACATTACAAAGGCGTCGCTTTTATCCTCCATCAGCTGTTTACGCTGTCGCATCGTTTCGGTAAACAGCATTTCATCACATTGTTGATACAGCACGCCGGGTTTATCAAAAAAAGTAGGTGCCACACCGCAAATATGACCGCCGCCCAGCTTACAGCCACGGACCACAGCGCCCATCATACCGGTGTCCCCTGCGCCAAACACCAACCCGTGTCCCCGGGCAGCCAGCAATTCACCCAGGCGTTTTCCTTCTTCCAGATAGCGACGGTCAATGGTATCATTGGCCGCGCCATATACGCATATATTCATACAATCACTCCAATTTAATTATATGTCTATGGTAACCGATTCATTAAAAAAAGTCAAGCAGCGGGCGGTTGGCACCGCAGGCCAGTTCGGGAAAGTCCGTACCAAAGGTACAGACTTTTTATGGGCGGGTACCCAAATTGTAAAGAACATCTTTGATAACAAGCAAAACTGCCCGCGGCTGACGCCGTGGACAGTTTGATTTATTTTTTCAGCACCCACACCTGCATATTATCCTGACCACGGTTGGCAAAGGCATAATACGGAATATATTTCAATGTGGTCGGTTGGGTGGTAGTGGGAGAATACGGCGCATACAGCGAGTTTTGCTCGCCTACAACGGCACCGGCCACTTCCAGCAACGGATAACCGCCATAGGTTTCGGAAAGCACGGTGATCGGCGCATCCGCATCCACACGCAGACGGAACAAAGGAGCCTGCTGATCCTGTCCCTCGATGCAGTATACGATGGGGCCGCGCATCAGCGCCACCCTACCCAGATCCTCGTGTACCTTATGAGAAGCGGTATAGAATACGGGTCTCATCACAAATTCGATATCTACCGTGCTGACGTCGAAATACAGATAGCCCTTTTCCTCACGGTAAGGCGCGTCACACACGATCTCACTGCACCAATAAGGACGGCGCAGTGCCAATTTTTTACCGCTGTATTCGATATGCACCTTACCGTCGGCGGGATAGTGTGTGCTCATTTTCACCGGTTGTCCGTCAGCCATACCCTCGGTAGCGATATACTGATGGACAAACAAATATTCATCGTCATAAGTATACACAAAATTGGCAACGGTGGGGATCAGGCGCACCAAATTGGGCGGACAGCAGGAACAGCCAAACACCTTTTGTCGCACGGTTTTGGGGTTATATCCCTGAGGAATGCCCACACGCTCCTCATCAATTTCCAGAGGATTGGAATAGAAGAAGGCATCACCCGACAGCGAAAGGCCGGAGATCATACCGTTGTATAAGGCGCGTTCTACCGCATCGCCGTATTTTCCGTCCGGTTCTGCCTGATACAAGCGAGCGCCAAACAGGCACATAGCCAGCGCCGCGCAGGTTTCGGCATAAGCCTCACGGTTGGGCAAATGATACGGCAAAGTAAAGCGTTCACCCATCTTTTGCGAACCGTAGCCGCCGGTGATATACATCTTCTTTTCGTACATATCGTCAAACAACGCACGCACGGCCTTACGCAGGCCATCGTCATTCAACTCTTCCGCCAGGTCAGCCATACCGCAATACAGATACAGAGCGCGAACCGAATGTCCCTCTGCCGTGGTTTGCTCTCTCACCGGCAGATGCGATTGGCAATAGTCCTGCTCTTTGGTAAATACCGTATGCTCGCCGTCCTTTGCCTCCATACCACGGCGATCGATAAAGAAGGTGTCAAGATCAAGATACAGTTTATCTCCGGTAGCTTCGTACATACGATAGAGGGCCAACTCAATTTCCTGATGACCGGGAGTGGCGAAAGCGGCGGATTGCTCTTCCACAAAGATCTTTTTCACCAGCTCCGCATTTTTGCGGCAGACCTCCATCAAACGGTCATCGCCGATCTCGTGCAGTGCCACAGCGGCCTCCATCATATGACCCAGCGAATACAGCTCGTGCTTGTCCCGATTGGAAAAGCGGGGCCATTCGGCGTAGGGAGAATTGAAATAGGAATTATAGTAGCCATCCTCACTCATTCCCTCTTCAATGGCACGGATCAAAGCATCCACCAGATTCCACAGTTTTTCATCGTGCTGCTGTTTTAAAATATAAGCGGCGCCTTCCATCCACTTTACCACGTCACTGCCCCAGAAAATATGCGGCTTGATGCCGTGGTCCTTGCAATCCATAGTAGCGTTGCGGCCGGTTTCCTCAAAGCGGTCATACACCGCCCATACGGTAGTGTCCGTTACGATTTTTTGACGTTCCGCCCAAAAGCCATCCGTCACTTTTAAATCATAATAAGGTACCTTGTTCACAAAAAGCACTCCTTTAACAGTTTGTTTGATTTCATTATACCGAAATAATCAGACATCCACAATGAGAACACCCGCATATTTAGTGAGAATTTCCGACATTTTATTGACCGGTGGGCCAAATAATACGGGCGGTGGTTGACCGTTGGTTATCTCACCGGGTTGGTGTGCAATTGATTTCAATAAGCTTTTGGGCCAAGTCCCAAAAGGTTTCCTTAATGCCAAAACCGCAGAGTGGTTTTGGTGCATCATTTGCG
>JAZQDW010000003.1:0-13912 GCA_045546995.1 Eubacteriales bacterium | reverse complement strand
TTGTGCCTCGCCGCCCGAGGGAGAGAGGATAGGAGCAGAATGGGAAGTTTCGTTATCTCTCCCTCAGTCCTCGCTGACGCTCGGACAGCTCCCTCGTCAGAGGGAGCCAAGGCAGGCTGTGCATCCCATTTATGGGCAGCTAGTAATCAATGCACGGCTGGCAGGCCAATAAAAAGCACACCCCGGTGCTGCCAGTAGTATTAGGGCTATGCCCGAAAATGAAATACCTCCGCTATGCGGGGGATATTGATTGATAAACGGCATCGGTTTTTGTGTAAAGCAAATTTGCTTTACGGTCAAAAAGGAATTTCCCGCCCTTTGCGGTGGCGGTTTATCATCAAACCGTTTAGGGAATATCATTGAAAATACAAACTGAATCAGATCGGAAAAACGACGCGAGCGCGTATTTAAAAGGGAGATGCAAGGGCATCTCCCTTTTAAAATTTCGGGCTTGACAAAGTACATACTTCGTGATACGATGTATATCGTGACGGGAGGGATTGTATGGATATACAGCTCAAGCGCGGTCTGCTGGACGTGTGCGTGCTGGCGGCCATTAAAAACGAAGATTCATACGGCTATAAGATCATCAAGGACGTAAGGCCGTATATCGCGTTGTCCGAATCAACGCTTTATACCATTTTGAAACGGCTGGAAACGGGCGGGTTATTGACCGTGCATACCGCCGAGCACAGCGGCAGATTGCGCAAATATTATCATATTACCGAGGCGGGTCTGGCGCGGCTGGAGGCGTTTCAAACAGAATGGAAGGAAGTTATGTCCATTTATCGATTTGTGACCAGGGAGGATAATGAGAATGAATAAGCAGGAATTTCTTGCCTGTCTGCGGCAGGGTCTGGCCGGGTTTCCGCCGGAGGATATAGAAGAACGACTGGCCTTTTACAGCGAAATGATCGACGATCGGATGGAAGAGGGAGCGTCGGAAACGGAGGCGGTGCAGTGCGTGGGCACGGTGGACGAGGTGGTCGCGCAGTTGCTGGCCGAGACGCCGCTGACAAGGCTGGTGCGGGAAAAGGTGCGTCCGAAGAGAAGGATGCAGGCGTGGGAGATCGTATTGCTGATCCTCGGCTTTCCCATCTGGGCATCGTTGTTGCTTGCGGCGGTGGCGGTACTTTTTTCCGTATACGTGGTATTGTGGTCCGTGTTGATCGCCGTTTGGGCGGTGGCGGTAGCGGTGGCAACCTGCTGTCCTGCCGGCGCCGTGGCGGCATTGGCGATGTTGTTACAGGGCAACGGTGTTCCTGCGCTGGCAATGCTGGGCGCCGGCATCGTTTGCGGCGGTGTGGCCATCTATTTGATGATCGGCTGTAAGGCGGCAGGCAAGGGTGTGGCGCTGTTAACTAAAAAAGTGACGGTATGGGTCAAGAGTTTGTTTGTGAGGAAGGAGGCCGTCAGATGAGCAAAGGCGAAAAAATTTGGATGATCGTTGCGGCGGCATTGGTGGCGCTGGGAGCGCTGTTATTTGCCGTGGCGATGATGGTTGCCGACTGGGATTTCAGCAAGCTGGGCACCGAGGATATCATTACCAACGCCTATCAGGCAGAAACCGCCTTTACGCAGATCTCCATCGAGGAGGACACGGCGAAAATCGATATTTTGCCAGCCGACGACGGTGTGTGTCGGGTGGTCTGTCAGGAAAGAAAAAAGATGCCGCATACGGTTGAGGTGGCGCAGGATACGCTGGTCATCCGATTGACGGATACACGGAAATGGTACGAGTACCTCGGCATTTCCTTCGGAAAAACCGAGGTGACGGTATATCTGCCCGAAATGGAGTATGACCGGCTTACGGTGGAGACCGATACGGGAGATATCACCGTAAGTGACGCCTTTGTATTTGAAACGATCAACATCAGCGCTGACACCGCTGACATTGAAAGTCGAGCGGATGTCGTTACGTCCGTCAACGTGGCGACGAGCACCGGCGATATTCGTTTGGAGGACGTTACGCTGGGGCAGGCCAATCTGGCCACCGACACCGGCAACGTATGGGCGGAGCGCATTGAAACGAAAGGCAAGCTCGGCTTTGCCACCGATACCGGTGATTTGTGTATGACGGACGTCCATTGCGGCGCGTTGGAGCTGGAAAGCAGCACAGGCAATAAGCATCTGGTGCGTGTGACGGTGGACGGTACGCTGACAGCGCGCAGCAGTACGGGTAACGTGACCTTTGAAAACAGCGATGCGGCCGCTTTGTCGGTGGAGACGAGCACCGGAAACGTCAGCGGTTCGCTACGGAGCGAAAAGGTGTTTATCACCGACAGCGCCACCGGGCGGATCAACGTGCCCAAGACGGTAAAGGGCGGTCGGTGTGAGATTATCACCTCGACGGGAAACATCGATATCAGCCTGTTAAATTAAATTGTTATATTAAGTATCCAAAAACGCCCTGTACAGGGCGTTTTTTATGTTGCAATCGGGATATCACCGTGTTATAATTTGGGCAGGAAAGCGCCCGGTGTCCGTCGGTCAGAGCCGATTATATCGAAAAGGACACCGTATTGCTGACCAAATGGTAAATAGGATTGGCGTAAGGTAAAGAAACTTTACACATCGAAACGCTACAGTATCAATGAAAAAGAGGGAAAATATATGAAGATTACCGTGGTACAGCCGCCCTATTTTGCAGGGGAGGCACCGGATGCGACCATTGCAGAATTTTTGCTGGATGAGATGAAAAAGGTAGAGGCGGGGGCGCTGATCGTGCTGCCCGAATACTCCAACGCCGGCGGTATATCCGATGCGGCAAGTGAGATCAAAGCCATGCCTCGGGCCAAAGAAATGCTGCAGCAGGCCGCTGCCGTTGCCAAAGAAAAAGGGGCCTTTGTGGCCATCAACGTGTTGGAAGAACGGCAAGGACAGCGCAAAAACAGCACGTATTTATTTGATCCCGCAGGCGAGGTAGCCTTCGTGTATGACAAGATCCATCTGCCGCCCTCGGAGGTGGCATTGAAAGTGGCCTACGGAGAAGGCGCCTGCGTGTGTGAGGTGGGCGGTATCCGCTTTGCCTTTATGACCTGCTATGACGTATATTTTAACGAACAGATCGAGTATATCGCCGCCCAAAAGCCGGATATTATTCTCATTCCCGGCTATCAGCGGGGGGAGCGTACCGACATCATTCGGGCCCAGGCCAAGCTGACCGCCTTTCGCTGTAACGCCTACGTGGCCCGTTCCTCCTATTCTATGGACACCGACGAGCGAGGCGGTTGCTCTATGATCGTATCCCCTGACGGACAAATTTTGGAGGATATGGGCAAAAAGACAGGGCATATCACCGCCGACGTTGACCCGAAGTGGAAGTATATGCGCCCTGCCGGCTTCGGCGGCGGTATGATCCGCAATGATGATTTTGTAAACGACGGTCTCCGCCCCGCCGTGTTCAACAAATAAGGAGGATAATACTATGGCAACCATTCAGGTAGATCATTCCAAAATTGTAAAAGCAATCAAGCCCTTACACGGCGGCGGTCAGCCTCCCATCGGCGGCAAGGATCTGACGGAATATTTCCATTATATGACGGAAGCCGGCATCCCCTTTTCCAGACTTCACGATGTGGGCGGGGTATTCGGCGGCGGACGGTTTGTGGATATTCCCAACATTTTCCGCAATTTTGAGGCGGACGAAACCGATCCCGCAAACTACGATTTCACCTTCACCGATCATCTGTTGAAAGCGATCGTTGAAGCCGGAGTGGAGCCCTACTACCGTTTGGGCATCACCATTGAAAATCACGCCTATATCAAGCCCTATCGCACCTTCCCGCCCCAAGATCCCGAAAAATGGGCCCGCATTTGTGAACATATCATTCGTCACTACACCCAAGGATGGGCTGACGGCTATCACTATAACATCCGTTATTGGGAGATCTGGAACGAGCCCGAAGTACAAAATCAGATGATGTGGTGCGGCACCGACGAGGAATATTATCATCTTTACGACGTGACCGCCAAGCACCTAAAAAAATGCTTCCCCCATCTTAAGATCGGCGGCTATGCTTCCTGCGGCTTTTACGCCATTGCTCCCAAGGTGAAGATCGATCCCGAAACCAATCTCCCCGGCACCGTCCCTCCCACCGATCACGAGAACAATCTGATGCACTTTTTCTACGGCTTTTTTGAGTATATCAAGGCCCACGGCTCTCCCATCGACTTTTTCTCCTGGCACACCTACACCGACGTCACCCGTGCGGCGGTAATGGATCAGTGGCTCCACGAAGAGCTCAAAAAACTGGGATACGGTGGATTGGAGACACATCTCAACGAATGGGATCCCTACGTTACCGAATTCGGCACCGCCCACCACAGTGCCGAGGTAGCGGCGATGATCATCGCACTGCAACACGGACACACCGATGCCGCCATGATCTACGATATGCGTACCAACACGGCGCCCTACTGTCCTCTGTTCGACATCAAAACCCACAAGCCGATCCACGCCTATTACGCCCTGGCGGCCTTTAACCGGCTGTATCAACTGGGCACCCAGATCAAAACGGAATGTGACGAGCAACGCTTGTATTGTGTGGGCGCCACCGACGGCAACCGTCACGCCCTGTTGCTCTCCAACCTCACCGGCAAAACCCATCCCCTCGTAATTGACGGTACGGACATAAAAGACGCCCGTATTTATACCCTGGGCGAGCCCGGTGTATTGGCCTGGGCGCCCCACGCCGATTTTATCGAAAACAATACCGTAATGCTGATTGAATGGTAAAAAGACATACAACCCTTTGCGTAGGGTAGCGCGAAATATCCGAACTCCGTTTTTAAAAGGCGGATTTTCGCTCATTCTGTGTTAAAATGCTCGCCAATACGGCAGTATTGACTGCGCTTTATGCCTTGACTGAACAAAAATCCGCTCTTTTAAAAATCTGTGACCTGAAAGCCACGGATTTGTGGTGATTTTTGTTCTTCTTTTCTGCAGATGGGCTGGCGCCCTCCTTGCGGAGGGCAACCCGTTTTTCCCTCGAGTACCAATAACAGGTACTCGAAAACAAGTCGACTTGTCAGCGGCGACTCGCCGTAAAAGTATGAAAAGCGCCGTAATACGCGGCTTTCAGGCGGGTTCGAATAATTCGCGCTACCCTAGAGCAAAATGGCTTTGCATACCAAAGCAAAGTGGCGCCAATGTGGAGGAACAAGACAATGAAACAACTGGTAATGTACTGGAAAAACGACGGGCCGGAGACTCCTATGCCGACACTGCCCACAGGAGTGACTGTGGCTACCTTGCCCCAACTGAAGGACGGGGTGCAGGCGTGGTTGGATATCGTGGGATATATGGCGCAGGACGGCAAGCAGGTTTTGGATGAGGCTTATTATGAAAAGACCATGACCTCCCGTCCGAATTACGACGAAAAATTGTGTTATTTTCTGTTGGTGGACGGCGCCCCCGCCGCAACGCTGACGGTAATTTGTGATTACGCCACCAAGGCGGGATATATCCACATGGTGGCCGCCAAGCCGGATTACCGTGGCAGAGGTTTGGGGCATATGCTCAACCTTTTGGCGGTGGCAACGCTGAAGCGGGAGGGAATGGAGACCGCCCATCTGACCACCGATGACTGGCGTCTGGCCGCCATCAAGACCTATCTGAAGGCCGGCTTTACCCCCGATACGGACAGCGAGCCGGATTACGCAGAGCGTTGGCAGGCAGTATTACAGCAATTGGGTCTGCAATAATCGGTACAATTGAAACCGGCTTTCCTACAACGCAGGAAAGCCGGTTTTTAACTATAGGAAAAAGGGAAGGTTTACAGCAGCGAACGGAGGGCGGGATGGGCGCCGAGGACGGTATGAAGGCATTGCAGAAATTGCCGGATGGCATCGCCCGGGTGGGTGGTGGCTGTCAATACGGAGATCTCCCGTTCGGGCAAGGGAAAAGATGTGTCAAGAATATTTACTTTACAGGTTTCCGATAAGCCTTCGGCCACGCTGATGGGAACGATGGACCAATAATCGCCCTTTTTCATAAACTGTTCAAGCTGTGCCATAATGGAAACGCTGATCTGCGGTGTGGTGTGGGGAAACTGCTCCTGATGCCACAGGGCAAAGGGGCGGCTCCATTCGATATACGCCTCCTTACACTCTGTCAGCGCGGCAGTGTCAATGGGGGCAGAGAGGGAGAGCTTGGGGCCGCAAAGCAATACCATCGGTTCGCAAAATACCGGTGTTTGCAACAGCCCGGAATGGGTGGTTTTGCCGGAAGTGAAGGCCAGATCGGTCAAGCCGGATTGCAGACTGCTTTCTGCGCTTTCCCGTTCCATATCCTGGATCTCCAGGCTGTATTGGGGATGATTTTGCAAAAAATATTCGTAAACCTCGGGAAAAAGGTAGGTGCCCAGGCTATTGATGGCGGAAACCCGCAGCGGCGTGGCGTGCGGCGTGCAGACCTGCTGCATTTGGGATACGATCTCCTCATACTGCAGGGCAAGCTCGTAGAGCTTTTTGCCGGCGGGGGTCAGGGCCATTTCGCGGCTACCGTTTTTTCTGAAAAACAGGGCGCCGCCCAGCTCGCTTTCCAGTGTCTTTAGCCGGATGCTGAGAGAGGACTGGGTAATATACAGATGTTGTGCCGCCTTGCTGACGGTTTTGTGGCGGCAGATCGCCAAAAAACATTCGATGGATGCTTGTGTCATAGGTTCCTCCAAAATATTGAATCTATTCAATATTTTACCATACAAATATGAATTTTACAATATATGCGCCTCATAATATAATTAAAATAATTTGAAGAAAGGCGCATATTGATATGATTTTTGGTGTTTTGAAAGATATTAAAGAGGGTGAAAATCGGGTCATCTGTACTCCGGTGGAGGTGGCAAGCATCGTCGGCGCAGGGCATACCGTGTTGGTGCAGAAGGGCGCCGGTGAGGGAAGCTGTTTTGCGGATGCCGCTTACGAAAAGGCGGGGGCCACGCTGGTGGACACGGCCGCAGAGATGTGGGAGAAATGCGATTTTCTGGCCAAGGTCAAGGAGATCGAGGCCTCGGAGTATTCTTATTTGCGGAAAGGGCAGATGATCTATTGCTGTATTCATCCCGCGGGGCATCCCGAAGAGGTACAGGCCATTCTGGACAGTGGGTGTATTGCTATTACGGCAGAGGACAGTCACCGGTACGGTTCGCCCAATTGTGAGGCCGCCGGTAAACAGGGCGCCCTGTTCGGTCTGGAATCTATGCTGACCATCAACGGTGGCAAGGGAAAATTCGTAGGTGGATTTGCCGGAGCGCCGGGAATGAACGTACTCATTTTGGGCGGCGGCATCGTGGGGCAGGGGGCGCTGTCCGTTTTGTACGGGTTGGGCGCGCACGTAACGGTGATGGACATCAACGTCGGTGTGCTCAAAAAGTTGGGTGAGCAATATCAAAACAAGATCGACACGATGTTTTGCACCAAGGAGACCATTGCCACCGTGTTGCCGCAGACGGATATGGTGATCAACTGCGTTAAGTGGCCCAAACAGCGCAAGGATTTTCTGATTGATAAAGAAATGCTCAAGCTGATGGAGCCGGGCAGCGTGCTGGTGGACATCTCCAATGATGATCCCGGCGCCATTGAGTCCAGCCACGAGACCCACCACAACAATCCCCGTTACGTAGTGAATGGTGTCGTCCACTATTGCGTCAGCAACATTCCCGGCGCCGTGGCCCATTCCACCACGGTGGCGCTGGCGGCGGAGACCTTGCCGATGTTGTTGAATATTTTGAATAACGGTTTGAAAGAGGCTTGTGTCAGTGACGGATTTATCCGTCGCAGTTTGACGGCCTATGAGGGTATTTTGACCCACGAGGAGACCAGCGCCATTCAAAACCGTCCCTGGATGCGGCCGGAGGATGCGCTGGGCATTGCAGACCGCAATCCGGATCCGGCGCCGCCGGCAACCACGACAAGAAGTGATAATTTTATTGTAAAATGAAGGAGAGGCAAAATGAAAACGCTGCTGTTGGGCGATATTTGCCCGTCAAAGATCACCTCGCCGCTGTTTGCGGCGGGGAAAACGCAAACGCTGTTTACCGACACGGTGCAGTTGTTTGAGGGCAATGATATCAATTTTGTAAATCTGGAGTGCGCCATCACCGAAAGTGATGAGCCCATCAAAAAGTTCGGGCCACCGCTGGCGGCGCCGCTGCGCACGGCTGAGATCCTCAAGGAGCTGGGTGTGACCCACGTGGGACTGAGCAACAACCATTTCTTTGACTACGGAAAGCGGGGTGTACGTGATTCCCTGCGCGCATTGGATGCCGTGGGAATTGATTATACCGGTTTTGGCGCCGATTATGAAGATGCAAGGAAAAATCTGGTTGTGGAAAAGGACGGAGAACGGATCTGTCTGATCGCCGTTTGCGAGCATGAATATTCCTATGCGTTGGAGGATCGGATGGGCAGTCGCCCCTTTGACGCCTTTGATACTGTGGAGGATATCCGTCGGGCAAAGGAAAACTGCGATCGGGTAATTGTGCTGTATCACGGCGGAAAAGAGCATTGTCAGTATCCTTCGCCGCGGCTGCGGCAGGTGTGCAGAGCCATGGCGCACAACGGCGCGGACGTAGTGCTTTGTCAGCACACCCATTGCATCGGCGCCTATGAGGAATACGAGGGGTGTCATATTCTGTACGGACAGGGCAATTTTCATTTTGTCATTGCCGCGCCGGCACATCCCGAGACCTGGAACAATCTTCTGGCTGTAAAGTATGATACCGTTACAGACAAGATCGAGTTTATTCCCATCGTGAACACGAAAAACGGTATTACGCTGGCCAAGGGGGAGGAAAAGAAGGCCATTCTCGCCGCCTTTGCCGAGCGGAATGAGATGCTTGCGGACGGACGATGGAAACAAGGCTGGCACGATTTTTGCGAGAGCGTAAAGCCCGTTTATCTTGCTACCGTTGCGGCAGCCTGCGCCCCCGACGCCACTCAAAAGGATTATGACAGATTCGGGCATTTTCTGGACTGTGAGGCCCATACCGACGTTTGGCGGGAGTTGTTTCCATCTTACAATCTGACCAATGAAAAATAAAATCCGCCTGCGGGCGGTTTTTATTTTTGTAGAACCGATTGATTTTTGAGAAGGATTTGTTATACTTAAGCAGTGGAGGGGAGCGTATGAAAATATTGGGACATTGTATCGGCGGCGTGGCCATTGTTATGTTTTTTCTGTCCTATCAGGTGTCGGAAAAGAAAAAGCTGTTGGTGGTGCAGACGCTGGCAACGGCGTTGATCTGCTTACAGTATATTTTGATCGGCGCCTATTCGGGCTTTGCGCTGAATATTATTTGTATTATCCGTAATCTGCTGTTTTATCATCGGGACAAAAAGCCCCTTTCGGGGGTGTGGCTGCCCATTGTGTTGGCGGTGGTGATGGCCGGTGTCAGTTTGTTTTCCTGGGACGGATATCATTCGCTGTTGATCGTGGGGGGACTGATGATCAATACGGTGTGCATGGGGGTATGTGACGCCCAAAATCTGCGCAAGAGCGTGCTGGTCACCTGCCCGATGGTGTTTGTCTACAACCTGATCGCCCTGTCGTACAGCGGTATGATCAGCGAGAGCATTTCCTTTATTTCCGCCCTCATCGGCATCCTGCGTTTCAGAAAAAGTGAAAGTAAATAAAAAATGAGTTCGCCAATGAGTAGGTTTCCTAAGGACAGAAAAAAACTGTGCAGATGATTTCTGCACAGTTTTTCTTTTGTCTCACACCGTAACAAGCAGGACATTTTGGCGCCCAAATGTCACTTGTTAGGAGAACCTAAAACCCTTTTAACCTATCTCAAAGAAGTGATATTGTGAGACAGGTCTCACAGTTATATTTGACCTTGCGGTCAAGTGATATTAAAACCTTGCGGTTTTAGTGATATTTTATTCGCCCATAAACTGCCGAAGGCAATATCACTCGGCTTTTAGCCGAATATCACTGCGAAGCAATATAACTCGCCTTTGGCGAATAAAACCGGCCAAGTGTCCTTACGAACACTTGGCCAAAGGCGAACTCATTTTTTTGCAGAGATTGATTGAAAAATAGGGTCAGAAGCTGACGGTGATCAGGCGGGGGGCGCCGGTGGTGGCGGTCTCGTCCCACACGAAGTTATAGTGGCAACCGTTTACGTCGCCGTCGTAGGCAAGGCCGCCCTCCATTTCATCAAAGTAGCCTTCGCCATCCCGCAGGGCGGCGGCAACCTTGGCATAGTTGTGGGTGATGGGAAGGTTGTCGGTGACGTAAAACTTGCCGTCCTTGGCCGAGGGATAGGCTTCAATACCGGCCAGCGGGGCGGAGGGGTCGATCTTGGTCGGAATGGCGCTTTCTCTGAAGCAGAACATAAAGGGGCAACGCTCGTCCTCGTAATAGATACCGCCCCAGCCGCCGTACAGCAGGCTGTCAAGTATTTTATAGTCACTGCCCCACATTTTGATGACGTCGCCCAAGGTCATACCCTTATAGTCGCACATCACCATGGTCTTGCTGACGGTGGGAGCGGTCGGCGCGGCGGCGGGAGCCTGCGCGTCATAGGTGTTGATGCGCTCAAAAGAAAAGCCTTCATAGCTGAATTCGGTGTAGGCCTCCAACAGCATTCTTTTGCGGTGTTCGGCAGAGGCGGTGCTGTACACGTAGCCGTCGATACGTTCCCAATCCAGATCCATATCAGGGAAGGAGCGCAGATATTCAGCCTTGAGCTTTTGATAGCGTTGTTTGTCGAGCTCGACCGGCTTGTCGTTTTGGAAGTAGGAGAAGGTCTGGTTGGCGCCACTGCGGGTCTCGGAGAAAAGCACGTCGGTGCGGACCTGACCGCCCTTATAGTAGAACGTGCCGTACAGGACGCCGTTTTCGGAGGAGCCGGCGCGGACGGAATCCAGACTGTAATAGGCCATGGCGCCGCTGCTTTGATCCTTCAGTAGGATCAGATTGTCGCTGTCCTTGGCGTAGTAATCAAAGCCGCCCTCGTCCTCGTCGGGAGAGGCGATCTCCTTGACGGTGCGGTTTTTGGCGTCGATCTTGAAATAGCGGTTAAAGCTGAAAAAGCCGCTGCCGCCGTATTCACTGCTGATCAGTTCCAGCGTGCCGTCAAAATCAACGTCCAGCAGGCTGTAACCAAAGACCTGATTGGTGGGGTCGGTGATCATCCAGACATCCTGGTTTTCCATCAGGATCTCTACCGCTGAGTTCGGAGAGAGAACCTTGGCGGGGATGGAGGGGATGGCGCCGTTGGTGGTGATGGTGATCTTGTCACCGGATTGGGCGGGCGCCTGGGGTTGGGTTTGCGGCTCGGTCTGCGGCGCAGATTGGGCGGGGGTATCGCTTAAACGGTAATCAGACTGACCTTCGGCGTAGATGAGCTGTACCTGGGCGCCTACGCCCTGAATGATGCTGTCCCGATAGCCGTGCTTTTGCTTGGCCTTCAGCAGCGCCTCATCGGCCGTGGGGCAGGTGTTGCCGTCCTTACGGCTCAGCTCGGTGACAAAGGTGTCCAGCATATCCAGCATATACAGTACGCGGATGCTCTTATCATTGGCCATGACCACCGAGGCGCCTTTGTTTATAAAGGCGGTGGCCAGACGGTTGTCAGCGGCGCTTTCACAGGCGGCCAGAATGACCATACTGCCATTGAGTGAGCCGTCCTGCAGATGCTTGTCAAAAAAGGCGGCGGAGATACAGAATTTATCCGCGCTTAACAGAATCTCGCCGTTGCGCAGGCCGTCCACGTAGGGCTTGATCGAACGGGCGTCCCGAATATCAACGGAGGTGCCCAGCACCGAGCCGAACTCACGGGTGTAGCCGCCGTGGCCAAACCACAAGATGATCTGGTGATCGCCCATTTGGGATACCTGATCGAAGGTGAGGGTGTCCCAGTCGTTGGCGTTGGGGAAGGACAGCTGTGTGGGCAGATTTTCTGCCAACGTGTCGGCGAATTGATCGGGGTTTTTGCCGGTGTATTGGAAGCAGGAATCAAATTCGCCGACGGAGGCGTAGGGCTCGATGGTCAGGATCTCGCCGGAGCCGGCCAGAAAATCGGTGGAGGGCGGCGTGTACAGATAATTTGCGCCGCTGCTGAATTTAAAGCAGATGCTGTTCTCCTGCCGGTCGTAGGAGTCGATGATGCCGTCGGCCTGATATTGATTTGCCAGCTTTTCCACCTCGTCCAGCAGGGCGTCGGTCTTTTCGGGCGGGACGTTGCCGTCGGTGACATAGGCGGCCTCCAGCTCCTTGACGTCGTCGGTGACGGCGGTGTATTCTTTATAGATCGCGTTGGCTTCGGGGGAGGCGTTGCCGAGCAGTGCGCTGACCAGCAGGCCGATGCCGCCCAGCGCCAATACTGCGGCGGCAATGATGGCGGCCAACAGCAACTTTTTATTGGGGGAACGTTTGCCGGGGACGCCGTAGGAGGCGGCGCCCGTTTTGGCATCGGCGCCGACCGCGCCGCTCGTGCTGCAATAGGGGCAGACGCCGTTATTGAGCGGCGCGCCACATCTGGGACAATACATAACGTTATCTCCTTCCAAGGATTATTGATATATTAAAATCATTATAGCATATACCGTCGGAAATTGTAAACTGTTTCGGATAATTTCCTCGTCAAAAGTGTGTAAGGCAAAATTGCTTTACATACAAAAAAGATAAAAAAGGCCGGGCGATCGGTGGGATCGTCCGGCAGAGGGTCTTAAATTTCGATGCTCATTCCGTCGGTGGTGGGGATGACGGGGCAGGGCAGGGCGGCCGCCAAGGGCTTGAAATCCTGGGGGTTGCGGCGGCCGATGTAAGTGCCGAAATGGTTGATATACACGGCGCCGACCTGTTTGTCCTGCAGGGCGGTGGCGTACTGCATAATGGGGAAATGGGCGCATTCCACGATGGCGGCGTCCAGCTCGTCCACGGCAGGGAAATCGATGGCGGGGTCCTTGAGATCGCCGGAGAAGAGCACCCGTTTGCCCTCGGCCTCTGCCAAAAAGGCAAAGGAATGGGGACAATGCTGTGTGGGGAAGGCGGTGAGGCGGAGCACGCCGTCATCGTAAATCACGCCCTCCTGATAGTGCGCCAGGCGCTGTTCGGGCCGCAGGGGCACCCGCAGTCCCGGGAACACCTGGGTACGATAGGCGTTCTCTGTTGCTTCGTCGGGGAAAAAGACGGTGAAGTCGGCCTCTTTGTAATACCACTGGGTGATGGTCATAAAGGGGATGAGGCCGTTGGTATGGTCGCTGTGGGGATGGGTGATGAACACGGCCTTAACATTTTCAAAGGGAAGGCGGCGTTCGGCCAGCTCGTAGGCGACGTCACAGCCGGCATCGATCAAATAATAATTTTGACCCACCTGCAAGAGGGTGGCGGTACATTTTTTATGCGCTTCGGGCACACCGTGGCCCGTGCCGAGAAAACAGATCTTCATAAAAACCTCCGTAAATTTAGATGCTTTTTTATAAGAATAGCATATTTTGCGGCGGTTTACAAGGGGTGTAAGGTAAACGTACGCTTTCGAATAGAAACGATGGTTTCCCGTTTGGTAAGTGATGTTTTTGCGGCAATGCCGCAAAAGTGAAGCGCCGACGACGTCGGCGTGAAGTTCTGCTTTTTACGCCTTTGGCACAAAAAGCAGAGTGAAGTGATCTCGCCACTTTCGGCGGCTCAATCGTCAAGGAAGCCTTTTGGCCGTTTGGCCAAAAGCCAATTTGTAATGGCAAGAACCCAGGGTTTCTGCCGGAGCATCTTATTTTTCGTTATCTCTCCCTTCGTCAGAGGGGGCAAGGGGCAGAATGGGAAGTTTCGTTATCTCTCCCTCAGTCCTCGCTGACGCTCGGACAGCTCCCTCGTCAGAGGGAGCCAAGGGGCAGAATGGGGAGTTTCGTTATCTCTCCCAAGTCGGATCGTAGCCATGTCGTTCTGTGAGCCCAGGAGGTGGGT
>JAZQDW010000002.1:0-6580 GCA_045546995.1 Eubacteriales bacterium | reverse complement strand
AGTGCCGACACGGCTCTCTTCCCTCTGTTATAAGGAGGAAATGATGAAAGACTATATTGCGCCTGAAATCGAATTGTTAGACATTGTGGTGGAGCCCCGTACCGAGATCGGTGTAGGCTCCAACACGCTCCCACCGGAAGATGAAAACTGGTAAATAGAAAAAAGGTGTTTGTCCTATCATAGGACAAACACCTTTTTGCAAGTGAACAACTCTAGATGGGTTTGCTCCGCAAAACCTCCATCCAAAATGCGGAATTCGGAATTACAGATTGCCCAATACGGTGGCCCCCTCCATCCGCGTGGGCTATATGGTCCTGCCCGAGGGCTTGCTGGAAAAATTTGAACAAAAGCTGGGCTTTTATTCCTGCACCGTGCCGGTGTTTGAACAGTACGTGTTGGCCGAACTTATCGGGGGCGGTGACTTTGAACGTCATATTCACCGCATCCGCCGCAAACGAAGAAAGAATCAATAAATGAGTAATTTTCTATGGAAAATAGGATTATTTTATGATATGATCAAAATATAGCGAAATGATTCGTCAAATGGGACGATCAGATCGGGTGAAAAAACCCAAAGAAAGGAGTTTTGTTTATGAAAGCAAAACGTTTGATCAGCCTTGCTCTGGCGGCGCTGATGAGTGTGGGGATGCTGACGGGCATCGTTCTGCCTGCGCACGCCGCCAATCCCGTGTACATCATTGATGCCTCCGGCACCGATGGCGCCGGAGGCACCCTGAACGGGGTGAGCGGTACGGTGTACACCACCTACGCCGCCTTTGAGGCCGCCTTTACCTCCGGCGGCACCGCCGACGTATATTTTGCCCCCGGCGAATACGGGGCCATCACCGTCACCAAGAGTGTAAATCTCTACGGCGCCAAGCACGGTGTCAATCCCAACGTCAAGGGAAGTGACATTCTGCAACCCTGGACCCTCCATCCGGGCCGTGGCAGTGGGGAGAGTACCGTTACGGGTAAGTTTAATATCAAAACCACCGGCGCCGGTAACGACGTGGTGGTGGACGGATTTACCGTGGATGGCGCCGGTTATTTTCAGGTGGATTCTTCTACGCAAAATCTGGATATCACCATCCGTAATATCGTGGTGGGTAAAAACGGTACCCGTACCGATTATTTCCTCAATGCCTCCCCGGCGGTGAATACCGTACCCTCTGCCGGCGCTTATTATATGGATTTTGCCCTGCAAAACGTCTATGCCGACGGTTATGCGGGTACCGGCCATTTTATCTATTTTATCGCCGCCCGTAACACCGTTTTGGACGGGGTGTTCTATGCCAACACCACCACCAACTTCCTGCAGACCTCGGCGGCCTGTCGGGGCATCGGACGGGATAACTTTACGATGAAGAATTCTTTTCTTTATAATAACGTGGTAGCGGGCAGTATGGCCACCATCTATCACCGTTTCCCCAGCGGCAATATGGATGAGGCCGTCACCTACACCAACAACGTCTTTTTCAATGCCCACAACACCACGCTGGGGCAGTCCAACAGTGTCAGCGCACACACCATTTACTGCGGAGAGATCAAGAACAAGACGCAGTATTACACCTTCACCGGCAACACCTTTGTATCGGAATACGGCCCCAAGGCGGCCTTACGCCTGGTGGCCACCAGTAACTCCGGCGGTGACGGGTACGACTGCGCCAATATGCGTGTCAAGGGCAACCGTTTTATCGGTTACGCCAACACCACCAGCAACTGGGACGGTAGTTACGGCACCCAGATCAAGACTTATAACGGCAAGCTGGATCTGAGCGAGAACTTTAACGTGCTCGTTGCTATGAATTCTACTGCCGATAAGGTGGCGGATTATTCTACCGTTGCCAAATGTCAGGCCCTCACCGGTGTGGCCCCGAAGGGCATTAACAACGGTGTGGTGGCCAAGGTGGACGGGCCTTATTGGAAGGACTATGATATGACGGTGGCCTCCGCCGCCGGTACGGCCAATATCATCGATCCCGATGGTGAGGCGGGCAGTTATGCCACGCTGAACGGCATCACCGGTAAGGTGTACAACTCCTACGCCGATTTTGAGGCTGCCTATTCCGGCGGCACCGCCGACGTATATTTTGCCCCCGGCGAATACGGCGCCATCACCGTTACCAAGAGCGTGAACCTCTATGGCGCCAAGCACGGTATCAACCCCAACGTCAAGGGAAGCGATATTCTGCAACCCTGGACCCTGCACACCGACCGCGGTAGCGGCGAGAGCGTTTTGACCGGCAAGGTACAGATCGCTCCCACCGGCAAGGGCAACAACGTTTTGGTGGACGGCTTTACCGTGGATAAGGCGGGACAGGTTTGGGTCAATAGCTCCAAAGAGGATCTGGACGTTACCGTTCAGAATATCGTGGTGGGTAAAAACGGCACTACCACCGATTACCTTTTCTGGGCTTCTCCCACCCTGAATTCCTACAATATTCCCGGCGCCGGCAACTATTATATGACCTTTCATCTGAAAAATATTTATGCCGACGGATATAAGGGCACCGGCAGATTTATCCGTATGCTGGCCGCCAAAAAGATGGTGCTGGACAATATCTATTATGCCAACACCACCACCCATTTTCTGGAAACCACGGCGGCTTCCTATATCGGGGACGAATATATTATGCAGAATTCCTTCCTGTATAACAACCTTTCGTCTTCTTCCGATTTCACCATCTATCACCGTTTCCCCTCGGTGAACAAGTCCCAGAGCGTGACCTACAAGGATAACGTTTTTTATAACGCTCACCGCTCCACCAACGGCTATAGCAACAGCGATACCATTATGTGTGGTGAGATCAAAAACCTTACCCACTATCTCACCTTTACGGGTAACACCTTTGTGACCGATTACGGCGCTCGTTCTCCCGTGCGGACGGCAACCACCAGTCAATCCACCGGTAACGGCTATGATTGCTCCAACATCGTTTTCACCGAAAACCGTGTGGTGGGTTATTATTACACCGCCATTAACTATGATTCCAATTACGGCAAAAGCGGGTATATCACCCAGTACAACGGCGCCGTGGATCTGAGTGACAACTTTACGGTACGGGTCTCCGACCAAAACCAAACCGCCGATAAAGTGAACGACTATTCCACCGTGGCCAAATGTCAGGCCCTTACCGGTGTGGCTCCCGTCAGTTTGAACAAGGGTCTTACCGCCAAGGTGGATGGTCCCTACTATCTCAACTTTGACAAAACCATCAGCACGGATATGCTCCGCATTACCGACGTCAACCTCAGTAGTGTTTCCATCTCCGATACCACCATTCGGGGTATCTGCTCTACCGATTACGTGCCTGTATTCACCTACACCTGCGGCAACGAGCTGGCCCGTACCATGGTGATCAAAAACAGTGCCGGTACCACGGTTGACGTTATCAATGCCGGCGGTACCTATACGGTAACGGTGGGTTACGGTCAGCAAACCCGTGACTACACTCTGATCGTGGAACTGGCGATCCCCTATGACGGAGACGGTTATCTCTTCCTTCCCGATGCTACCGATGATACTGTGGCCAGATTCTGGGATGGGACCTCCTATGCCTTCACCAAGGGCGAGAATTTCTTTACAAGTCTGACCGATTTGTTTGCCAAGGCAGATGCCGACGGTGTGGCCGTCCCCAAGATTTTATTGCCCGCCGGCGAGATTTCCGGTGACTATACCATCAATCATTCCTGTCAGGTGCTGGGTTATAAGCACGGCATCAATCCCATCGTGCGCAATCCCAAACCCACCGAACCGGATACGCTGTCCGCTTCCCGCGGCAGTGAGGAAACGGTGCTCACCGGCAAATGGACGGTCAGCTATGCCGCCAATAATATGAACGTCAGCTTTGACGGCGTTACCCTGTCGGGCGACGGCCGCTTTGCCGACGGCACCAACAACAAAACCGGCGAGGTGCTTACCTTTAAGAATATTATTTGTTCTGCCGGTGCGCTCTCCGCAGGGCTTGGCACCAACACCCGTTTCTATATCGTGGCCAACAGTGAAAAGACCCTGACTTATCAAAACATTTGGGCCGACGGTGTAAAAGTACAAAGCGCCAACACCACCGATTATCAGCTTTTCTATTTCAACGGCACCAATACCGTGGTAGACAATCTGTATATGGCCAACTCCGATTTGGCTCTGTGCGGTAACGTGTTCTATCAATCCGGCAAGAATTACACCATGGATCTGTCCTTTACCCTGCAAAATTCCAAGTTTTACAAGGACACCCATTCCACCGCCTACACTTGGTTTGCCACCTATTACGGCAGTGACACTCACGACTATTACCGTTACAATCAACGTCAGAGTGTCAAAACCGTTTTAAAGAACAATTTGTTCTACAACTGCTCCAAGAATTCCGAGTCCAATCCCGCGTCCAACGCTTTGCTTAATCTTCGGTATCCCCAACCTTGCTTTATCTATGAGATTACGGGTAATACCTTTGTAGAGGACAGAGAGGCCTATCATTTCCTCACCGATGAGAAAAAGTATGCCACCGACGTATACAGCCAGTTTATTCATCTTTATCCTATGAACAACGGCATCGGTGATCCCGCCACCAACGTGGATCTGTACAATAAGTGCAAGGTCACCGGCAACCGCTTTATCGGTCGCAACACCATCATCAATGCGGAGCTGACCTATGCCACCACCGCTCCCAACGTGGAGGATAACTTCTTTATCGGCTACGAGGCGGTGCAGGCCATGGCCGATGTCAGCGATATCTACAACGCCAAGGGTGAAAATCCCTATGATGCGGTCAACGTGGAATTCGGCGAGATTGAAAACTATTATCTGGACTACGATCTGACCACCGCCGCCTCCACGTTGGCGCCCAAGGGTGAGGTCGCAGTCACCGATCATTTCGTCACTTTGACGAAAGCCACCGGCACCCTTTCTGCCGCCGATTTTGCCCAAAGCGGGCAAACGGTCACCCTGTATGCCGATGCGGCTCTGTCTTCCAAGGTAACCCAGATCGACTGCGCCACTTTGAAAAAGGGCACTCATATTTATTATATGACCGTTGCCAAAAACGGTATCAGCGAAACCTATACCTTGGCATTGCACACCGGCACCACCGATCGCACCTATCCGGACGGTAAGATGTACGCCCCTGAGGTGGCCACGCTGCCGCAGGGCGCGGCCTTCTATCGGGATATGAACGGCGCCTTGTACAGCTTTGTGGTGGGAGAAACGGTGTTTGCCGATATGGACGATATCGTCGTCCACACCCAAACCGCCGCCCCCACCGTCCTGCTTCCTGCCGGCAACTATACCGCCGACGAGCTGAGCGTGGTGGAAAGTGTAAAGTACGTGTATGACAAAAATGCCACCTATGCCACCCCCTCCGTCAAGAAGGAAAAGATCAAGGTATTATGCGTGGGTGACAGTATCACTCTGGGCACCGGCGCCGGCAACCGTACGCTGTACGCCTATCCCGCCCGTCTGCAGGAGCTGTTGGGCGACGATTATGAGGTGATCAATTTCGGCCGTGGCGGCTCGCTGGGCACCGACTCCTCCGGTTACGGATACGAGAGTACCTGGAACTATTCTCTCTCTTTGAAAGAGGCGCCCGACGTGGTGATTATGGCCTTTGGCGCCAACGATGCTCAAAACGGTTATTATGGCGTACCGCTGGATTACTTCAAACAGGAAACGATGGAAATGATTGAAAGATATCAGTCGTTGCCTTCTCACCCCATCGTATATATGACCACCACCACCAATATCGTCGACGGTTGGAATCAGGATTGGCTCACCGAACTGCGCGCCATTCAGCGGGATACCGCCGCTACCGCCGGCATCGGTCTGATCGACGGTTATAATCTGTCCCTTACCTGGGGTGACAGCTCCGCTATTTACAGTGACAACTGTCACTTCAATGCCACCGGCTACGAAAAGATGGCCGCTTCCTATAAAGGCGCGGTGGATTGGACCGAGCAGGGCGCCCATCAGCCCACCGCCGGCGAGGTGTCCATCACCTTCACCGCCTTTGCCTGCGCCCATGAGGAAAGCGACGTGATCACCGATACCGCCGCCACCCCCACCACCGACGGTGTGGGTCACACCGAGTGTACCGTTTGCGGCGAAACAATGCGTGAGAATATCACCCTGCCCGCCACCGGCGTTGCCCTCATCGGCGGACAGAAGTATCCTTCTGTTGCCGCCGCCATCGCCGCCGCCAAAACGGGTGACACCATCGTTCTCAACGACAATGCCACGGTGACCGACGTGGTGCTGGATCCCGGCGTTACGCTGGATTTGAAGGGGCACACCCTCACCGCTGATTACGTGATCGGATTTAATACCTCCAATCTCATAAATTCTGCCGACAATGCAGACGGCAAGATCGTGGTTGCCAAGGATAAGTTGATTCTGTCCAAGGACAACAGTTATCTGCCCATCTACGATGAAGCAAACGACTGTTATTTCTTCACTCGTGTAAAGAACGACCGCTTTGAACTGGGAAGTGAGGGTGGCAAACCCAAATATTCAACTTCCCCGATGTTTAAGGACTACGTCCATTCTCTGATGGACACCGAGGCAAAAACCGCCGCCAGCGGCGTGGAGATT
>JAZQDW010000001.1:0-70752 GCA_045546995.1 Eubacteriales bacterium | reverse complement strand
CGCATAATCATAGCCCGTTTCTTTCGAAAGGCTTGACAGAGAACAGTCGTTAATGAAATTTGTTTCGACAAATGAGAATATCTTATATAGTAATTTTTCGTTTTCAAATTGTTTTTTATCATAGGTGGCAGTTTTGTCAAATTGACCGCACAACGAATACAACACGCCTTTTTTATCGGCAGAGGATGAGGCGTGCTCCAAACCCGCAAGGGCATTTACCAGGTATTCATCCGGTTGAAATTTGTTGCTTTGCGGAAGTTTATCAGCTACCTTAGTGGCATACGCCTGCACAAGTCGAGGTGAGAAAATGCAAAGAATATGCTTACTTTCAGTGGATTCCAATGCATGGATTTGGTTGGGGAAGATCAAAAGTGCCTCTTTTTCCCTAAGGGTAAAGGTTTTTTGATCCACCTTTATGGTCATCCTTCCTGAACGAATCACGACTACTTCGAAACATTGATGTAGGTGTGCAGGAAAGCTGAAATTAGTGCCTTTTTCTATTTTCAGATAGTCCGGTGAGCCCAAATGTTTGAATTCGTAAAACATACTATTCTCCAAAAGTCAAATATTGTCTATATATTATATAGCATATTGCGAGAAAAGTCAAATTTATTCCTCTAAAATAAAAATCAAAGGAGGGGTTTTATGAAATATTATATAGGCGCCGACCTTGGAACGTCGGCTTTAAAGTTATTATTGGTTGATAGCTGTGGCAAAATTGTCAAAGCTATAACAAGGTCATATCCTACGTGTTATCCGCAACCGGCGTGGAGCGAGCAAAATCCTAGTGACTGGTGGAATGCTTTTTTGTCGGGTGTAAAAGAATTAATAAACGAAATTGACTCCTCGCAAATTAATGGGATAGGCGTCGGGGGTCAAATGCACGGACTGGTTATCCTTGATGAAAACGACAGTGTAATACGCCCCACAATCCTTTGGAATGACGGCAGAACTGATAAAGAAACTGCTTATTTTAACGAAGTAATAGGCAAGGAAAAACTATCACAATTTACTGCAAATATCGCGTTTGCAGGCTTTACCGCGCCAAAGATTTTATGGCTTAAAAATAACGAACCTGTAAATTTTGCAAAAATCTGTAAAATTATGCTTCCAAAGGACTATATAAATTACAAATTAACGGGTGTGCACTGCACTGATTATTCTGATGCTTCAGGTATGCTTTTGTTGGATGTAAAAAATAAATGTTGGTCCAAAGAAATGCTAAATATTTGCTCGGTTTCGGAAGAACAAATGCCAAAACTCTTTGAAAGCTATGAAACGGTTGGTACGCTTCTTCCCGAAATTGCCAAAGAATTGGGCTTGCCTGCTTCGGTGAAAGTTGTGGCAGGGGCGGGCGATAACGCCGCCGCCGCATTGGGAACAGGTACCGTTTCAAACGGTATGTGTAATATTTCACTTGGTACATCGGGTACAATATTCATTTCTTCGGACAGTTTTTCTGTTGATCCATTTAATGCGCTTCATTCCTTCTGCCATGCAGACGGCGGTTATCATCTTATGGGATGTATGCTTTCGGCCGCTTCTTGCAATAAGTGGCTTTGTGAAGACATTTTCAAAACAACCGATTACGCTGCAGAGCAGGAAGAGATTACTGATAAAAAATTAGGCACAAACGATGTGTTCTTTCTGCCTTATCTTATGGGAGAGAGAAGCCCTATAAACGATACCGATGCCCGAGGCACATTTACGGGTATAAGAATGGATACTAAACGTTCGGATTTGGTGCAGGCTGTGCTTGAGGGTGTAGCCTTTGCTATAAGAGATAGCTTTGAGGTGGCTTGTAATTCTGGAATAGAGATTAATTACAGCAGTCTTTGCGGTGGTGGAGCAAAATCACCTTTATGGCAAAAGATTTTTTGTAATGTGCTTAATATTAAAATTGGAATTCCTCAAACAGAAGAGGGGCCGGGTTACGGCGGAGCTATTCTTGCTATGGTTGGCGATGGTGAATATACTACCGTTAAGGAGTGTTGTGAAAAGTTTGTTAAGATAAAGGCTGTAATTACTCCCGAATCGCAAATAGCCGCACGATACGAAGAAAAATATCAGAAATTCAAGAAGATTTATCCTGCTATGAGGCAGTTATTTAAAGAAATTAAGTGAGGTAAATAAAAATGAACGAAATTTTTAAGAACATACCAAGCATAAAATATGAAGGAAAAAACAGCACCAATCCCTTGGCTTTTAAATTTTATGATGCTAATCGGGTTGTAATGGGAAAACCTATGCGTGAACATTTACCCTTTGCTATGGCTTGGTGGCATAATCTTTGTGCCGCAGGTACTGATATGTTCGGTCGCGATACGGGCGATAAATCCTTCGGCGCCGAAAAAGGTACAATGGAACACGCCAAAGCAAAGGTTGATGCGGGGTTTGAGTTTATGCAAAAGCTTGGTATTGAATACTTTTGTTTCCACGATGTTGACCTTGTGCCCGAATCCGATGACATAAAAGAAACAAATCGCAGATTAGATGAGATAACTGATTACATTCTTGAAAAAATGAAAGAAACCGGCATCAAGTGTCTTTGGGGTACAGCAAATATGTTCTCCAGTCCACGCTTTATGAATGGCGCCGGCAGCACAAATTCGGCAGACGTTTTCTGTTTCGCGGCGGCACAGGTTAAAAAGGCGCTTGATCTTACGGTAAAACTTGGTGGTAAGGGTTATGTGTTCTGGGGCGGCAGAGAGGGATACGAAACGTTGCTTAATACCGATATGAAGTTTGAACAGGAAAACATTGCCCGGCTTATGAAGATGGCGGTTGATTATGGTCGTTCTATTGGCTTTACGGGTGATTTTTACATTGAACCCAAGCCGAAGGAGCCTATGAAGCATCAATACGATTTTGATGCCGCAACGGCAATCGGCTTTTTACGTCAATACGATCTTGATAAAGATTTTAAAATGAATATTGAAGCCAACCACGCCACCCTTGCAGGCCACACGTTCCAACACGAACTGCGTGTTTCGGCTATGAACGGTATGCTGGGTTCAATCGATGCTAATCAAGGAGATCTGTTACTTGGATGGGATACCGATGAATTCCCTGCCAACGTATACGATGCAACGATGTGTATGTACGAGGTGCTAAAGTCAGGCGGTCTTACGGGCGGTTTTAATTTCGATTCAAAAACACGTCGTGCAAGTTATACCGCTGAAGATATGTTCCACGCGTTTATCTTGGGGATGGACACCTTTGCGCTTGGGCTTATTAAGGCAGCATCTATCATCGAAGACGGCAGACTTGACAGCTTTGTTAAAGAAAAATATTCAAGTTTTGAAACAGGCATCGGCAAAAAAATTGTGGATGGCAATACGACCCTTTCAGAGCTTGCAAAAATTGCCGAAGATATGGGCGCCCCTGCACTTCCATCAAGCGGCAGACAGGAATATTTGCATGGTATCGTAAATCAGATTCTATTTAGTAAATCGGAGACGTTATAATGATCTATTATGTTTCTGTAAACGGAAGCGATAAGGCGGACGGCTCAAAAGCCACAACACAAGGGGACGGTTCTATTGTGTTGACAGCCCCAGGCCGTGTGAGAAAATTCAAAGAACACAAGAGAACCGTCCCCTTGTGTTCTTGTGTTTTCAGCAATGATTAAAACAACTACAGTACATTTATCGGGAGGTTATTATGACAAACGTATTTGATATCACCGCCTATGGTGCCGTCGGCGACGGAAAGACCGATTGTACCGCTGCAATCCAGCAGGCGCTGGACGATGCGGCAAAGGTGGAAGGAAAAGTTGTTGTCCCGGCAGGAAGATATCTGACCGGACGTCTGAAAATGGGAATCCGTACCCGCCTTGAAGGAGATTCCGCATAGAATTTCCGCGCAGACGGCAGCTCGGTCTTCCTTCTGAACGATCCGGAAGCAGTATGTCTTCTGGATATCACCGGCGCGTTCGGCTGTTCGATCTCCGGAATGTGTTTCGACGGACAAAAACTCGGAACAAACATTCACGGTATCTATCTGTATTGGGAACGGTACAACGGTGGTTCCGAGGAGGATACCCCTGCAATTGACGATTGCCGCGTCGGTAATTTTTCCGGTGACGGCGTACATCTTGAACATATCTGGTGCTTCTCGGTCCGCCATTCCATGCTCCATCGAAACGGCGGCGCCGGCCTGTATATTGACGGATGGGACGCATTTATTATTGATAACTGGTTTACCGCCAACCGACACTCCGGTATTCTCGGCGGCCCCTTCACCGCATCCGTCACCGCAACCGGAAACCGGGTGGAATGGAACCGCGAATCCGGCTTTTGGTTCCGGAACGGTGACTCTGTCAATATCACCGGTAATTTCTTCGACCGTTCCTTCGGGCCCGCAGTCAAACTTGGCGGAGGCGGACAGTTCCGCGATGTTACAATCACAGGAAATATTTTCCGCCGTTCCGGTTGTCCCGGCGGTATGGAATTTGCCTCGGAATATGAAAATTCCCATGTATATTTTGACAATGCGCAGAACGTAACGCTTACCGGAAACACCTTCAAATGGGGTGTAAACGATGACGGACGCGGTACGCGGAGTCCCGATTACGATGTTTATATGGTCAACTCTACCGCCGTAGTTATCCAGAGCAACGTGATGTTCCAGAGCGCGATCAGACAGAGCATTGTATACGACGGCAATGGTGAGAACATCATTAAGGACAATCTTACCCATCATAAAACATAACACAAGGGAACGGCTCTCTGTCTTGCCCCCCTCGGTAAGATGCTTTATTTTTGCATCTTATGATTGACAGACGGCGCAAACCATTTTATACTTTTATAAGAACATATCTTGCGACAAAGGGGAGCTGACCGTGAAAATTACAAGTGATATTCATATTCATACCTCTTTATCTTCCTGCGCGGATAAAGAGGCAACCTTTATGGGCTACGTAGAGGCGGCGAAAAAAACGGGGCTGAAAACCCTGGGCTTTGCCGATCATCTTTGGGACAGCGCCGTACTCGGCGCCTCCCGCTGGTACGAGCCGCAGAATATTCCCCACGTGTTAAAACTGAAAGAACAACTGCCCACCGACCGCGAGGTGGACGGCATCAAGCTGTTGTTTGGATGTGAAACGGAATTTGCCTACGGCGGCAAGCTGGCCTTGAGCGAGGAGGGCTTTGCGGATTTTGATTACGTCATTGTTCCTCATTCTCACACCCATATGGGATTGGTGGCCCCCAAGGAACTGATTCCCGATGATCGTTCCCACGCGGAATTGATTATGAAGAGTTTTATGCAACTGGTGACCCATCCGCTGGCACACCGCATTACGGCGGTGGCTCACCCCTTTGTGGCCGGTACCAGCCACTTTAAATACAACGACGTGCAGTCCTATATCCCCGATTCCTATCTGCGGGAGGCCTTTTCCGCCGCCAAGGAGCAGGGCATTGCCATTGAGATGAACGGAAGCTGTTTGATCTATTTGCCTGAAGAAGAGATCCCCCATTGCCAGTACGTCCGTATTTATTCCATTGCCAAGGAGTGCGGTTGCCGCTTTACCTACGGTTCGGACAGTCACAACACCGCTGAAGATCGCAAACTGCATTTGGTGGAAAATTTCTTTGATCTTTGCGGCATCACCGATGCCGATCTGCTGACGGTGGACGAGATCCTTGCCAGAAACAAAAAATAAAAGAGAGCCGAGTAAGTCAAAAATGACTTACTCGGTTTTGTCTTACTTCTTCGTCCACATTGTTTTGCTTGCTATTTTGCGGGTTTTGATATATGATTTTAGAAAAGAAGGTGACAAAATGAACGAGTTGTTTTATCATCAAAGCGCCAAAGATTTTTTTGAGGCGCTGGTGCTGGGCAACGGGCGCATGGGCGCCACGGTGTACGGCGGCGTGGAAGAGGACGTATATGCCCTCAACGATGACACATTGTGGTCAGGCTATCCGAGGCAATCGGCACAGGACACCGCCGATACGATGCAAGAGATCGCCCGATTGGTGCGCGCGGGGAAGATCGCCGAAGCTGAAGCGTTAATGACGGATGAGGTGTTAGGAGAGCATAGCCAGTGCTATCTGCCGGCGGGTAATCTGGTGATTAAAGGGCAGTACGGGCCGGTGAAGCGGTACAAACGATCCCTTTCCCTTGAGACGGCGGTACATACGGTGACCTTTGACGGTTTTGAGCGTCGGGCATTTGTGAGTTATCCCGATGACGTTTTGGTCATTTGTTACCGAGGTAAATTGCCGGAGCTGACCATTGGTCTCGACGGTGTGTTGCGCCCCGAAGTGTCGGTGAGTGACGGCACTCTTTGGCTGGAGGGGGAGGCGCCCGGCAACGGTATTCCCTCTTATATAAAAACCGAGCAACGTTATATTTACAGCGACGAGCCCGAAAAGAAAGGAATGGGCTACGGCATCGGCGTTCGGGTCCGTACCGATGGGGATTTACGGGAAGCAAAGGACTCTCTGGTGGTGACGGGAGCTACCTCCCTTGAGATGCTTGTTACCGTAAAAACGAGCTTTGCGGGATATAAAAAACATCCCTATTTGGAGGGAATGGACTATAAGAGCGCCATTGGGGAGATCTTGGATCGGGCAAGTGAGAGAACCTTTGAAGAATTACTTTGTCGTCATACCGAGGATTATCGTCGTCTGTTTACCCGTGTGGAATTTACCTTGGAGGGCGGCAGAGAGGATCTGCCCACCGACGAGCGCTTGCTGGCGCATATGGACAAACCCGATCCCGGACTATATGCCTTGTTGTATCAATTTGGGCGGTATCTGACCATTGCCTCCTCCCGTGAGGGCACGCAAGCAACCAATTTGCAGGGCATCTGGAATATTCTGCCCCACCCGCCGTGGAGCTGTAATTACACCGTGAATATTAATACCCAAATGAACTATTGGGGTACCTGTGGGGCAGGCCTTGCCGAGTGCTGTGAGCCGTTGCATTCGCTGATCTTCGATCTGTCAGAGGCGGGGCAGGTGACGGCAAAAAATATGTACGGCGCCGATGGCTTTTGCGTGGGACATAACACGGATTTGTGGCGCCTCACCCACGTGGTGGGCAATTGGAGCCGAAATATGGTCCATTGCGGCTATTTCCCCTTGGCGGGCGCGTGGCTGACACGGCATCTGTATGAGTATTATCTGGATACAAAAGATTCGGAGTTTTTAAACGGGCCTGCCTTTGATGCCATTTTGGGCTCCGCCCGATTTTGTGACAGTATGCTGACGGAAAGGAGCGGAATGCTTGTATTCTGCCCCGCCAATTCTCCCGAAAACAAATATATGTTGAATGGCGAAAAGCATTCTCTCACCGCCGCCTCCGCTATGTATCAGGCCATTGTGCGGGATGCCTTTGAGATCTGCATCAAGGTGTGCGAGATCACGGGACGGGAGCGGGGGTATGCCGCCTATCTTTCGGAACGCCTTGCGTGGATTGCTCTGCCGGAGATCGGCTCCGACGGTCGTATACTGGAATGGGAAGAGGAAAAAGAGGAGCAGGATCCCCACCACCGTCATCTTTCCCATCTGTACGCCTTTTATCCCGCCAAGCTGACAGAGGATCCGACTTTACTTGCGGCTTGCGCCAAAACGTTGGAAGCCCGTGGGGATGAGGGAACGGGTTGGAGCAGTGTGTGGAAAATGTGTTTATGGGCCCTGTTGGGGGACGGCGATCGGGCGCTGAAAGTGGGGGATACCCTTACCCGTTTGGCGGTAGACACCAAAGAGGGCAGCGTGGGTGGCGGCATATACAAAAATCTGCTGTGTGCCTGCCCGCCCTTTCAAATTGACGGAAACTTCGGTTTTCTTGCCGCCGTGCACGAAATGCTGGCGCAGGAAAAAGGGGGAGAATTGCATCTCCTTCCCGCCCTGCCCTCCCTGTGGAAAAACGGCAGTATCAAGGGTCTGCGCATCGGCGGCAAAACGGTTTGTATGACCTGGCAGAACGGTCAATTGAGTCATTTTGCAGTAGAATAATATAATTGGAGGTGACGTGTATGGAATACAGAAAAGTATTTGATACTATCCCCGAGCAATTTGATGCGTTTCGTCCCCGCTATTGTGCAGAACTGTTTCGGTCTTTGATCGACTATGTGGGACTGGATGAAAGCAAAACGGCGCTGGAGATCGGCCCCGGTACGGGACAGGCCAGCGGCCCCATCATTGAAACGGGTTGTGACTATTTGGCCATTGAACTGGGAGAGCATCTGGCCGCATTTATGCAAAACAAGTTTGAAAAGCATCCCAATTTTCACTTGGTCAACGACGATTTTATCACCTACGATTTCGGAATGCAACAATTTGATCTCATCTATTCGGCGGCCACCATCCAATGGATCGGTGAGGAGATCGCCTATCCCAAATGCTTTGAGCTCTTAAAGCCCGGCGGTGTGCTGGCGATGATGCTGACCCAAGGGGAATATAAAAGCACCAACGAGGTCTTGTACGACGAGATCCAAAAGGTGTATGACGCCTATTTCAGGCCTCAAACCGATTACCGTCAGACCATCAAACCCTTTGGTTATACCGGCGCCCCCGCCTACGGCTTTTCTGCGGTGGAAAAGCGGGAGTTTTACGGCAAACGGGAGATGAATGCCGAGGAGTACGTGGCCTATTGCGGCACCCACAGCGATCATATAACCATCCCCGAACCCTATAAAACCAAGTTTTTTGATGGGCTGTATAACGCCGTCAAGGCGGCGGGGGACAAGCTCGTGTTTGAGGACACCTACGTATTGTATTTGACCCGAAAGCCACTGTGAGATAAAAACCCGACGAAACGTTGTTTCGTCGGGTTTTTTGAAGGCGCGTTATTATTTTGAAGTGAATCGATTGATAATTTCTTGGATGTTTTTACGGATGGAATTGATCTTTTGACGGGCGTTGTTGATCATGTTGGAAACGGGGTCAACGGCGGCGGGAGTGTTGGACGTTACCGTCGCTGTGGGAAAAACGACGCTGTTGGGTTTCTTTCTTTTTGCAAGTTTATAGATTGCAACGATGATCAAGGCAAGAACGCCGGCACCCATCATCATAATAACACCTAAAATGAGCAGTATCAGCAACCAGTTTGTTTTGTAAACGCTTAGTTGAATACTTTCGGTGAATCCGTCGGCGGCAGTGGCGGTGAGCGTAAAGTCGCCCTCTTTTAATCCTATCAGAGTATCATTTTCGATTTTTGCAATAGTTTCATCGCTGACAGACCAAACTATGGTTGCATCGGTTGCGTTTGCGGGAGAAACAACGGCAGATAATTGGATGGGGGTATCCACTTCAAAGGAATTACCGCTCAACGGTGAATTGATGGACGTGTTTATCAGAGATATACTGATCTCTTCAACAGGAATTGAGTTAACAACGATGGTGAACTTGGCACTGACGTCTTTACCGACAGCGGTGATAGTGGCTTCACCAACGGCCAGACAGGTCACCTTTCCTTTTTGGTTGGTTTTGGCAATGCTTGGGTCGGAAGATTGCCAGGTGATCGTTTGATTGGTCGTATTTTTGGGCAAAAAGTCGGCGTTTAACTGTACGGTATCACCAACGTGCAAATCGTCTGTATGATTTGCGGAAATGCTTAATTTTTCTGCCTTGATCTCTTTGACCGTGACTTCGATTTGGCCTTTTGTTCCCCGATTGGTTTGTGCAGTGATCGTAACTGTACCTGCAGCTTTTCCGGTGATTACGCCATCGTCATCCACCGTTGCGATCTTTTCATCGGAAGATTTCCAGGTGAGGGTTTTGTCTTTTGCATTTGAGGGGGAGACGGTTGCCGTTGCGGTGAGCGTCTCTCCGATAAAAATTTCCTTGCCTGTGGCAGAAACGGTGACTTTATTTGCGTAGATTACCTTTGGCGTGGTCGGTTTCGTGGAGGCAGATCCGGAGGAAGAGCCGGAACTTGAGGAGGAACTGGAACTTGAAGAAGAACCGGAACCTGAAGAAGAGCCGCCACCGTTGTGATAATGGTATTCTCCGGTTTTTCGATTATAGTGGCCGCCGTTTTTGTCCAATCTGCCGGGATGAGCGCCGGCCGTAACGGACAGAATGCATATCATCAGCAAGACAGTAATGATTTTGGACAACCTATTCTTTTTCATAAAACATACTTCCTTTATGTTGTTAATCGACTGACATTCACTAAATGTCAATTTATGCACCATTATAACATATAATCTCCATAATGACAAGCACTAAATGTCAAGTGAGGGTATTATGTTTATCAATAAAGCTACGAACGGATGGAATAATATAAGTGGAAGAAATATTGCGAGGCAGCGAACGAAAAGAAAATGGTCACAAAGGGAGTTGGCGGATCGCTTGCAGTTGATCGGTTTGGACGTCGACAAAAACGCCATACAACGAATTGAATGTGGCAAACGTTTTGTGACGGATATAGAATTGATCGCATTTACACGGGTGTTTGATATCACCTGTGATGATTTACTGCTGTGTGAGCCAAAAAAAGATTGATTTTTTGATAGAGCCTTCTGCAAAATGGTTTTGCAGAAGGTTTTTGTTGTATTTGCCGGGCTCCTATGATAAAATGGAAAAAAGAAAGGGGAGGACAGAAATGACGGATTTTAGAAATTGGTTGACGGGGATTTCCATTGATTTCCGGCAGTATAGTCATCTGGATTTTGAAAAATTTAAAGCGGCCGGAGTGGATGCCGTGGAACTCTCGCCGGGATTCGGCGAGGAGGAAAAACTGGACTGGGCCGCCATTCAGGCAGAGGCAGAGCGCACGGGAATCACGATCAATTCCTACCATCTGCCGTTTAAAAGATGGTATACTATATCCGACCTTGATGAGCAAAAGCGGTTGGAAGTGGTGGCCAACAATATCCGTTTGATGGGTCTGGCCGCAAAGGCGGGGGCCCAATATATGGTCGTTCACCCCTCCACCGAGCCCATTGAAGAGGAGGCGCGTCCTTTGCAGATGGCCCAAAGTCAAAAATCCTTAAAAGCATTGGCTGACGCGGCAGAACAGTTGGGAGTCATCGTTGCGGTGGAGGATCTGCCCCGTACCTGTCTGGGCCGTGACGTGGCGGATATGAAAGAACTGCTGTCGGCCGATGAACGACTGCGGGTCTGCTTTGACGTCAATCATCTGTTGCGCGGTTCCCATGAGGAGTTTGTGAGAGAGTTGGGGGACAAGATCGTCACCCTGCATATCTCTGATTATGATTTCGGGGATGAATGCCATTTTGTTCCCGGTGTGGGAAAAATCGATTGGAAGGCGCTGGTTGAATTATTGGAAAGCGCCGATTATAGCGGCGTATTTATGTATGAGGTGGACTTTGGCGCCTTTGAAAAACGGGGGATCACCACCCGCGCCCATAGCTACGACGAGATGCACGATATCCATATGAATATTAAAAAACTTAAAGGATAGAAATTCTAATGTGTAATATTGCAGGCTACGTGGGTAACCGTCCGGCGGCTCCCATTTTGATGGAACTTATTCGTCGGCAGGAGGGCTTGGCCGGCGGTTATTTTACCGGCATTGCCACCATTCATAACGGGAAATTGCATTATGCAAAGTTGACGGGGGATTTGGACCGTTTGGTTGCCCTTACCGAGGCGGCAAAGCTTCCGGGGAATATCGGCATTCTTCATTCCCGCTCCAATTCCGGCGGCGGGGATAACTATGCCCATCCCTTTATCGGGGGAAAAAACGGGGAGGCCCGTGCGGCTTATATTGCCAACGGCACGGCGGGCTGCTTTGCCCATAGAGTCGCAGAGGGCGCAGCATTGGCAGAGGCCTTGGTGGCCGAAGGCTATGAGATGACCTCCCGCAGTAAAGAGCCCAATGGGCGATATCCCACCCTGTCCGATGGCTCGGTGGTGCATATGAGCGATCTGATGTGCCAGTTGATCACCCACAAGCTGGAGGGCGGTACCCCCTTCCGGCGGGCCATGGCCGACGCCTTTTGTCAGCTTCCCTCGGAGATCGTGGGTCTGTTGCTGGACCGAGAGCGCCCCGACGCCATTGCCTGGGCACGGATCAACTTTCCGTTGTCGGTGGCCTTTGCCGAGCACGGAGCTTATCTGGCTTCTGCGGCGCTGGCATTCCCCGAGGATGCGGGCGCTCCGCAAACCATGCCGCCCCTGTCCTACGGCGCGGTGTATCGGGATCATCTGGAAATTGCGCCTATGACGGCGCCGCCCGTGGCGGTCACCGCACCCGACGCCCGCATCTATGGGCAGGCGTATGCGGTGGCGGAGCAATTGTTGGCCGAAGGGGAACAAACCTGCTCCACGCTGATCAAGGCGATGCGGCCCCTGTTTGGGGAGGCGGCCTGCGTATGCGGCAGTCAGCTTTGCTATGAGGTGTTGCAGGCCTTGAACGAAGAGGGGCGGCTGCAGTGCCACCTTCGCCGGGTGCCGGGAGCGGCCGACGGGCTGAGCGCTCCCAAATTCTTTTTTACAATGAAAGGACAAAAAGATGAAATTGTTATTTAAACAACGCTTTTTTTCCTGGCTGGACAGCTATGACGTTTATTCCGAGGCAGGGGAGACCCTGTACACCGTCAAGGGACAGCTTGCCTGGGGGCACTGTCTGAAGATCTTTGATGCGGTGGGTCGTGAGGTGGGAATGGTGAAGGAAAGGATATTTTCCTTCTTTCCGAAATTCGAGATCTATTTCGGTCCCGGTCGTCAGGGATGTATTTATAAGGAATTCAGTCTATTTACGCCGCGGTTTCATATCGACCTCAACGGTTGGCAGGTGCAGGGAGATTTCTTTGAATGGAATTACCGTATCATAGGGCCGACGGGAGCAGTGGTCGCGACGGTAGGGAAAGAACTGCTGCATTGGACGGATACCTACGTCATTGACGTGGCGGATCCGCAGGATGCTCTGTGCGCCTTGGCGCTGGTCATTGCCATCGATGCGGAAAAATGCTCTCGCAGTAATCACTGAAAGGAGAAACCGGTATGAATCGAAAAATTACCTGGCAAATGATCAAATTTACCCTCTTTTCCGCTTCGGCGGGTATTATTCAGGTTCTTTCGTTTACCTTGCTCAATGAGCTGTGCCGCTGGCAATATTGGCCGGCGTATCTGACCTCGCTGGTGCTTTCAGTGTTGTGGAATTTCACCCTCAACCGTCGCTATACCTTCCAGTCTGCCGCTAACGTTCCGGTTGCAATGGCCAAGGTGTTTGGCTTTTACGTGGTGTTTACGCCGTTGTCTACGTGGCTGGGACATTTGGCAGAGCAGAGCGGCGTCAACGAGTATATCGTGCTGGCGGTGACCATGATCTCCAACTTCGTGCTGGAATTTCTGTTTTGCAAATGGGTGGTCTATCGCGGACAGGAGGACACACGGGAGAAAAAATAAGCAGAATCGGTCTGTTGGGGACCGATTCTTTTTTGCAAAAACGTATTGTACAACCGCTTTAAATGTGATATAATACCCGCTGTAGTTTTGAAAAGAGGTTGAATATTTTGCTTAAAACAGTAAACGGAGTTTTTAAAAAATTATACGCTCCGCAGGATATGACCAAGGGTAAACCCTGGAAAAATATCCTGTGGTTTACCGTACCGATGCTGATCGGCAACATTGCCCAACAGCTGTATTCCACAGTGGACAGCATTGTGGTGGGCCGTTACGTGGGGGATAATGCGCTGGCCGCCGTCGGCAGTGCGGCGCCGATCCTCAATTTGCTGTTGGTGCTGTTTATCGGCATTTCGGCGGGCGTAAATATTATGGTCAGCCAGTATTTTGGCGCCAAAAATCGAGAAGGCTTATCTTATACCGTGGGCAATTGTATCACCGTGACGGCCATTGCCTGTCTGGCGTTAATGCTGATCTGCGCGCCGTTGATCCGTCCGGTGCTGGTATTGCTTAACACTCCGGAAAGCATTTTACCCTGGTGCACCGACTATTTGATGATCTCCCTGCTCGGCGGAGCCGGTATGGCCTATTACAACATTCTCAGCGGCGTGTTGCGCGGACTGGGTGATTCCTTTTCGGCACTGCTGTATTTGCTCGTTGCCACGGTGATCAACATCGTGCTGGACATTTATTTTGTCGCTTTTCTTGATATGGGTGTAGCCGGCGTGGCGTTGGCCACCGTCATTGCTCAGATTATTTCGTCCCTGTTGTGCGGCATCAAATTGGCCAGAATGCGTCAGCATTTTGATTTTGGTCTGCGTTTTATGCGCCCTAAAAAGTCGTACGTTAAGACCATTGTGAAACTGGGTCTGCCCGCCGGCGCCACACAGGCCATCTTTTCGGCGGCGATGCTGACCGTGCAATCACTGACCAACTCCTTCGGCGAGCAATTGATTGCCGCCAACGTGATCGTTATGCGTGTGGACGGCTTTGCCATGATGCCCAACTTTTCCTTTGGTACGGCGCTGACCACCTATGCGGGGCAAAACGTGGGCGCCGGTCGCTATGACCGTGTAATGAAGGGCGCCAAACAGGGCACCGGTATGGCGGTGGGCTGTTCGGCGGCCATCACGTTGATCATTTTGCTGTTCGGCAAATGGCTGATGGGTATTTTTACCGAGACCGATGCGCTGGTCGATCTGAGTTATTATCTGATGACCATTTTGGCAGTGGGATATATCGCTATGGCCGTAACGCAAAGTCTTTCGGGTATTATGCGCGGCGCCGGCGATACCATGACGCCGATGTGGATCTCGTTGATCACTACCGTGTTGATCCGTGTACCGCTGGCCTACGGTATTTCTTGGCTGACCCGCACGGCAGAACTGCCCTACGGACGGTTTGAATGTATCTCCATCTCTCTGCTGTCCTCCTGGGTGCTGGGCGCCGTATTGACCATTATCTTTTACAAGCTGGGTAAATGGAAAACCAAAGCAATTCGATAATAAAAGGTTGGATCGGAAGATCCAACCTTTTCAGCGTGTCAAAGAAGTTTCTTTGACACGCTGTGGAGTGCAAAAAAGGAAGTTGCATTTCGCGAACAGAGCTCCGTCAGCGTACGTGGGTACGGTAGGAGATTTGTTCGCGGAAAACAGAGCAATCCCTTGCGTTGCAAGGGCGCCTGATGTTTAAATTTAAGTGATCGGTATACCTATATAGCAATTTATATCTACTGTTATACACAAATAAATATATTTGTTTTGATCGTTTCTCTGTGGTGAAACGACTTTTTTTACACTCTAAAAAGGGTTGGATCTTGATCCAACCTTTTTCTGTTGACGAAAAAATACGGTGATGGTATAATAAAAACACAAAAATAAGGTGGTGAGCGGGACAATGACAACCTTTCTTCTGGTGCGTCACGGACAAAGCGAGGCCAATCTGCAGGATCTGTTTGCCGGGTTCAGTGATTTTCCGCTGACGCCCCTGGGCAGAGAGCAGGCAAGAAAAACGGCGGCGTTTATTGCGGAGCATTATGACGTTGCGGCGGTATACGCCAGCGACCTTAAGCGCGCTTACGTCACCGGGCAGGAGATTGCGGCCGCCTGCGCCGCGCCCTTTTTTGCGCATCCCGGCCTGCGGGAGATCAACGGAGGCCGATGGGAGGCCAAGGTGTTTGACAGCCTCAAGGAGGAACCCCGATTGTGGGATTTGTGGATCCACGATTTTGCCAACGCCTACTGTCCGGAAGGGGAGTCGGTGCGGCAACTGCAACAGCGTTTACTGCAGGCATTGGAGGAGATCGCGCACCGCCATTCGGGACAAACGGTGGTGTTGGCCGCTCACGCCACGCCGGTACGCCTGCTGAGCGCTTATTGTCTGGATCCCACGCTGGCTACCGTCGATCGGGTGCCCTGGGCTACCAATGCCTCGGTCACGGTGCTGACGTGGGAGGATGGACGGCTACGGTTACAGCAAAACAGTCTGGATGAACACTTGCAGGGAATGCAAACCGGATTTGATGAGAAAATGAAATAACGGAGAGGATCAATATGAAAATTTTAAATTTCGGCTCGTGCAATATAGATTACGTTTACAGCGTGGATCACGCCGTGCAGACGGGGGAGACCATCGATGCGCAGAAAATGGAGGTTTTTGCCGGCGGCAAGGGCCTGAATCAGACGGTGGCGGCGGCCCGTGCCGGTGGTGATATCTGGCACGCCGGTTTGATCGGTGAGGATGGTGCGTTTCTGAAGGAAATGCTGCAGGAAAGCGGCGCCAACGTGTCCCTTTTGCAGACAGCAAAAGCCAAAAACGGCCATGCGATCATTCAGGTTAATCGTAATGGCAACAACTGTATCATCGTATATCCCGGTACCAACGGTATGATTACCAAGGCCTACGTGGATGAGGTGCTGGCGCAGTTTGCGCCGGGAGATATGCTGATGCTGCAAAATGAGACGTCCTGTGTGGAATATATCATTGACAAGGCGTATGCCAAGGGGTTGCAGGTGGTGTTTAATCCCTCTCCCTTTACGCCGGCCATGGAAAAGATCGATCTGAGCAAAGTGGCCTATCTGTTGGTCAATGAGACGGAGGCCGCCGGTTTTGCCCACAGCGATCAGCCGGAAACGGCCATTGAGCTGCTGTTGGAGAAATATCCGTCATTGCATCTGGTGGTGACGCTGGGCTCCAAGGGTTGCATTTATGCCGATCAGGACATTCGTTTCACGCAAAAAGCATTTAACGTCAAGGCGGTGGATACCACGGCGGCAGGGGATACCTTCACCGGATATTTCGTGGCGCTTCTTTCACAAAACAGCACCCCGCAGGAGGCGATTCTGCATGCAACGGCGGCTTCGGCCCTGTCGGTGATGCGGCAGGGGGCGGCTCCCTCCATTCCAACGATGGAGGACGTGCGACACGGCCTTGCCCATCTGAGATGAAAGGACGACGCTGTGTATGAAATCGGATAAAGTGTTAAACGTGCTGGAACGGCGCGCCGTTACGGCGGCTCGCGCGGCGGAACGGGTAATGGATGGGCGGAACTTTGTGATGCGGTATCATCCGTTGTTTTCCCTGTCGGCGTTGCCGTGGTGCGTGCTGATCGTGGCCATCGCGGTGTTGCTGCAGGTAATCGATGCGGTGTGGCCCGCCGTGCTGTGTTACGTTTTGGGTGGGCTGTTGCTGTTGTTGATGCTGGATTGGCTGTTATGGCGGGCCACGGTGGATGAAACGGGAATTACCGTGTGCCGCCTGCTGTTTATCAAGCGGCGTTTGCAACGCAGTCAACTGGACGGCGTGCGCCTGCAAGGACAACAACGTACCGAAGGGCAAAAGCTGATTTTGCATTTTGGGGACAAAAAGGCGGAATTTGTGCCGGAGATGATCGGATTTGCTTTGTTACAGCAATGGGCAAAACAAAAGTGACGGCCGCCAACAAATCTCCTGTCGTAGCCACCTACGCCGACGGAACTTTGTTGACGAAATGCAACTTCCTTTTTGGCAACCTATTAACGTGTCAAAAGTCGTTTTATTGCAAAAAACTATAAAAAACGCTTGAAGCTTTGCTTCAAGCTTTTTTTTGTTTGCGTTTAAGGATGCAGTGGCGTATAGCCTACCTTTTTGATGATGGCCTGCCCTTGGGGGCCGGTGACCCACTCCAGCAGTTTTTTGGTGTTTTCGTCTGCGTCACTGCGGGTAACGGCATAGAAGGTGCCACCCAACGGATAGGTGTTGTTTTCAATGTTTTCCGGCGTGGGGGCGACGCCGTCCACCGACAGATGACGGATCTGTTGATTTTGTACCATTTCGGTGGAATAAAATCGGAAAGAATAGCCGATGGCGTTTTTGTGATTTTTATAGTCGGCTGTTTCTTTGATGATACCGCCCATTCCGGAAACCACGTCACTGGTGGGCGGGTCCATCAACGGTGTCTCGCCCATCAATTTTTGCAGGCGGGTCTGGGAGCCGCTGTTTTCCGGCCGTTGGAAGGCGCGGATTTTGCCCAGATCCGGCACACCCAGCTCGGTCCACTGGGTGATTTGTCCGGAGTAGATGCCCTTGATCTCGTCCACGGTGATATCCGTCAATGGGTTTTGGGCGTTGACAAAAAATACAAAGGCTTCTTTTCCAATGGGGGTGTAGACCAGCTCGACGCCGCATTCCTTGGCCCAGGTTTCCTGCTGGGCGGAGGGGCCGCTGACAAAAATGATGTCAACCTCACCGGCGATGAGATTGTCGTAGGCGCCGTTGGTTTTGGTGCACAGCAGGGTATCGTGGTTGTAAGCGTCGCTCCAGTTGTTGAGCTTTGCCTTGGGATAAACGGCGCGGGCAAAGGAAGAATACACGGGGAACAGGGCGGTGGCGCCGTCCATACGGGGCAGATCGTCGGTGAGCTGCAGGGTGGCGGGCTCGTCCGGTACGGCTACTTTGGTGTTTTCACCGTAGGGGGCGTAGCCGGGCAACAGATCTGCATTTTCATCCAACGTGGGGATGCTGTCCAGATACATGCCGTAACCGATATGACCGCCGGCGCCCAAACACAATACGACGGTGATACAAACCAGGGGAATCCAGCACGGCTTTTTCCGCAGTAGCCCCCATAACAGAAATATCAACGTTAAAAACAGCAGTCCGCTGAGAGAGAAAAAGACGATACCGGAAAAATCAGTTCCCATTCCGGTGAACAGCGCCAGCAGCAGATAGCCGTATACGCTGAATATGCTCCAGTTGATGGCACCGCCCACCGTGATGATGATTTTGGAGAGCAGTAAATGCTTGCGGATGCACAGAAAAACGGCGGCAACCACCATAACGGTCTGCAGAACCAGCCACAATACCAATAAAACAATGGATAACATAATGATCCTCCTCTCTGTAATTTTATTGTATTATAAATCGATGCGGCTGTCAACGATTGAAAAATTAAGATTGTGTAAAAAAAGAGGCGCCCGCAGGCACCTCATTATATTCGTTTTTTGCGCCGCTGATAAAGAAAAAACAGAACGCACATCACGATCTGTACCAGCGTGGAGCAGGGGGTGGCCAACCCAATGTAAAACAGGGGAACGTCGGGGATACGACTGATGAGAAAGGATATCGGAATACGGACCAAAAAGGCACCTGTCAGCCCTTGTGTCATGACAAACACCGAATTTCCCGTGCCGCTGAAAAAACCGATAAAACAGAACAAAAACACCGTCAAAAGGCAATCGATCCCGTAGGATTTGAGATAGGAAAAGCCGGCGGCGATGACTTGCGGATCGTCGGCAAAGATACGGCACAGCATATCTCCGTGAAAAAAAGAAAGATAGCCGGTGATGATGCCCGCCACCAGGGAGGTGAGGATGCCGTATAACAGCGCTTTGCGCGCTCGATGGGGTTTGCCGGCGCCCACGTTTTGCGCCACGAAGGCGGACATGGATTGCATATAGGCGGAGGGGATGAGCATAATGAACATACAGATCTTTTCCGCCACGCCGACACCGGCCGAAGCGGTCAGCCCCAAAGCGTTGATGATGGCCAGAATGACCAGAAAGGACAGGGACACCAGCAGATCCTGTAGGGCCATAGGGATACCGATACCCAAAATCTTTTTGGAAAAAGCAGGGTGCATACGGATATCCCGCAGGGAAAAGGGAAAAGGTACGCCCCGTCGGCGGATCACCAGCAGGGAGATCAGCACGCTGACCCCTTGCGCTGCCACCGTTGCAATGGCCGCGCCGGCCGCCCCCATATCTAACGCCGCCACCAGCAGCAGATCGCCCGCAACGTTGACAACGCAAGCGATGGCCACGGTGATCAGCGGCATTTTGGAGTCACCCAAGCCTCTGAATACACTGCCCAGAACGTTGAATGCGACGATAAAGACGGTGCCGAGTCCACAAATGAACACATAATCCACCGTGGGAGCAAAGGCATCCTGCGGCGCCTGCATCAGGGCGCACAGCGGATCGGTAAAGAGGGTGATGCCCAGCGTCAGCGCCAGTGTGAGAATGGCGAACAGCCAGATGCCGCTGCCAACCACCTTACCTGCCTCTTCTTTGTGAGAGGCGCCGATCTGTTGCCCCAAAATCACGGTGATGCCCATGGAAAGCCCCGTGATGACACAGGTGATGGACTGCATCAGCATACTGCCCGTCGCTACGGCAGAGATGTCGGCGGTGTGGGCAAACTTGCCCACGATGATCATATCCACCGCTCCGTACATCGCCTGCAAAAGCAGAGCAAGCAACACGGGAAATGAAAATTTCAGCAGAGGGAGCAAAATTTTTCCCTCGGTAAAATTGGATTGATTTTTCATAACGACTTCCTTTTTTAAAAAAACGAAACAAACAGAAAAAATTATACTCGTTTTGTATTAAAATGTCAAGAAAGCGGCCGGCGTTTTGTATTGGTCAAAAAGCAAGTGTATAGTTTTGTGTTTTGGGTAAAAACTAACGGTGAAATTTAAGTCGGAGGAATGAAAGATGAAACGAAAACTGATATTTTGCTGTATACTCATATTGCTGTGCTCTCTGTTTGCCGGCTGTATGAAAAAAGAGGATAAGGGAATGGTGTATTATCTCAACTTTAAGCCCGAGCAGGATGCGGCCTGGCAGGAACTGGCCAAAAAGTACACCGAAAAAACGGGCGTGGAGGTCAAGGTGCTGACGGCGGCGGAAGGACAGTACGAGCAGACGCTGACCTCGGAAATGGATAAACGGCAGGCCCCCACCCTCTTTCAGGTAAACGGGCCGGTGGGGCTGAAAAACTGGAAGAACTATTGCATCGATCTGTCGGAGACGGCGGTATATAAGGAACTGACCGACGACAGCTTTGCTCTGAAGGAGGATGGCAAGGTATATGGCGTCGCTTACGCGGTGGAAAGCTATGGCATCATTTACAACAAAACCTTGCTCAACAAATATTTTCAGTCGGATTTTGCCACGGTGAAAAAGATTGAAGATATCAACAATTTTGACAGCTTTTCAAAGGTGGTGCGTGAGATCCAGAATCATAAGGAGGAACTGGGTGTCAAGGGCGCTTTCACTTCGTCCGGGATGGATGCCAGCTCGGACTGGCGGTTTAAAAACCATCTGGCCAATCTGCCCATCTATTACGAATATGCCGATAAGGGCATCAGCTCTACAGATAAGATCGAGGGCACTTATCTGGATAATTACAAAAAGATATGGGATCTGTATATCAACAACGCCACGGTGGAGCCTGCCACTCTGTCGGGCAAAACGGGCAGTGATGCGCAAACCGAATTTAAAACGGGACAAGCGGTGTTTTATCAAAACGGCACCTGGGAGTACGGCGGTTTGAAGGAAGAGGACGGCGTCGGCCTGGAGGATGACGAGTTTGGAATGTTGCCCATCTATATCGGCGTGCCGGGGGAGGAAAAGCAGGGACTGTGTACCGGCTCGGAGAATTATTGGTGCGTCAGCAACAAGGCAAGTAAAAAGGATCAGCAGGCCACGCTGGACTTTTTGGAATGGCTGGTCACCGATGAAGATGGTACGTCTGCGCTGGCACGGGATATGGGTTTTGTCATTCCCTTCCGTAAAGCCAAAAAGGCAGACAATCCTTTGGTACAATTGGCAGAAAATTATATCGCCGCCGGCAAAAAGCCGGTCAGCTGGAGCTTCTCGACCATTCCGTCGGATCAGTGGAAAAGCGGCATCGGCACGGCATTGACCCAGTATGCTGCCGGCAAGGGTAGTTGGGAAGCGGTGCAAAAGGCGTTTGTAGACGGCTGGGAAAGCGAATATAAAAAGGCGCACGCATAGGCAATGGAAAAACAACTGCGACGCTGGACGCCGCTTTTCGTTTGGCCAACGCTGGCGGCCTTTCTGATCGGGTTTGTCTGGCCGTTTTGCAGGGGTCTGTATCTTTCCTTTTGCCGTTTTGTGACGGTGGGGGATGCCCAATGGGTGGGTCCGGATAATTATACCGCCGCCCTGCGGGATCCCTCCTTTATCTATTCCTTTTTGCTGACGACAGCCTTTGCGCTGGTCAGCGTGGCAGTCATCAACGTGCTGGCGTTTTTGTTGGCGCGGTTGTTGACGTTTCGTATTCCCGGGCGCAATGCCCTGCGGACGGTGTTTTTTAGCCCCAATCTCATTGGCGGCATCGTGCTGGGATATATCTGGCAATTGCTGCTCAACGGTATTTTGCAACGGTACGGAACCGCTTTGGCGTTGGAGGCCAAATACGGTTTTTGGGGGTTGGTGCTGTTGACAGCGTGGCAACAGATCGGTTATATGATGATCATTTATATTGCCGGCCTGCAGGGCGTGCCGGACAGTTTGTATGAGGCGGCGAAGATCGACGGCGCCTCCGGACGGCAGATCCTGTTTAAGATCACGTTGCCTATGATCATGCCCGCCATTACCATTTGTACCTTTCTTACCCTGACCGGTTCCTTTAAGTTGTTTGATCAAAATCTTGCCCTGACGGGCGGCGCGCCGGGCAGACTGATGGCTGATGGCAGTACCACGTATCTTACCGAGCTGTTGGCGCTGAATATTTACAACACATTTTACAGTACCTCTGCCGCGCGTGGCGTGGGGCAGGCCAAGGCGGTACTCTTTTCCGCTCTGGTGGCCATCATTGCCCTGCTGCAATTGCGCTGGACACGGAAACGGGAGGTGCAGCAATGATGCGAAAAGCGAGAAAAGCGTTGCTTGGTCTGGTATTGGCGGTGGTCGGCGTTTTGTATCTATGGCCGCTGATATTGGTGCTGATCAACGCATTTAAGAATAAAACGGGTATCTCGGCAGCGCCCTTTGCCCTGCCGGATGATTCCAGCTTCGTAGGTCTTGAGAATTTTATCCGCGGGATGACCTTTGGCAATTATCCCTTTTATCTTTCGGTGCTGTACAGCTTTGTCATTACGGTGCTGTCGGTAGGACTGATTTTGCTGTGCACCTCGATGTGCGCCTGGTTTTTATCCCGCAGGGATCGATGGTGGTGCAAGGGGCTGTATCTTTTGTTTGTATTTTCTATGATCGTTCCCTTTCAGATGGTGATGTACACCCTGTCCAAAACGGCGGACGAGCTGTCGCTGAATACGCCGTGGACCATTCCCATTATTTACCTCGGCTTTGGGGCGGGGCTGGCGGTGTTTATGTTTTCGGGGTTCGTGCGGAGTATGCCGCGAGAACTGGAGGAAGCTGCCTCTATTGACGGCTGCAGTGTGCCGCGGATGTTTTTCGGGGTGGTGCTGCCCATAATGCGGCCGACGTTGATCTCGGTGGCGATCTTGCAGACTATGTGGATCTGGAACGATTATCTGTTGCCGTATCTGGTACTGGATATGGGCGCGTACAAAACCATCCCCATTCACATCCAGTATCTCAATGGCAGTTACGGACAGCGGGATATGGGGGCCATCATGGCGTTGATTGCCCTGAGCATTCTGCCCATCATCATCTTTTATTTCTCCTGCCAAAAATATATCATCAAAGGAGTGATGGCAGGAGCAGTAAAGGGATGATAGGGTCTTGTAAGTTTGAAAAAAATGTGGTAAAATATCTACTGTATGGGCAAAACGCCCTGCAGTAGATATTTTGTTTTGGAGAAATACTATGAAATACAGAGAAATTACCATTCACACCACCCCTGCCGGTGTGGAGGCGGTCAGCAACGTTTTGATCGTTTTGGGTGTCGGCGGTTTTGAGGTGGTGGACAGCCGTGATTTTGAGGAGTTTTTGGAAAGCACCACGCCCCATTGGGATTACGTGGATGACGAACTGCTCAAACTGCGGGATGCAGAAAGTGTGATTCGGGTTTATCTGCCGGATAACGATCAGGGCATTGCCTCCTTTGAGTTGATCCGCAACGGTATGGCAGAACTGGCGGAGAGTGATTCTACCGGGCTGTACGGCTCGTTGCAGATCACGCTGGTGGAGCGGGACGACAGTCAATGGACGGATACCTGGAAACAATATTACAAGCCCATCGTTATCAGCGATCGGTTGGCCGTGGTCCCCGTATGGGAGCAGTTTGAGGCGGCCCCCGATCAGCAGATTTTGTGGATGGATCCCGGCGCCGCATTTGGCACCGGCAGTCACGAGACCACCGCCCTTTGCCTGCAGTATCTCAGCGATATGCGGCTGGAGGGAAAACAGGTGCTGGACGTGGGTTGCGGCAGCGGTATTTTGGGTATTGCCGCCCTGCTGTTGGGCGCGGAGCACAATCTGGGTGTGGATATTGACGAACTGGCGGTCAAGGCAGGCAGCGAGAATGCCGAGCGCAACGGCGTTGCGGATCGATCTGCCTTTGTGGCCGGCGATCTGGTAGAAAAGGTCAGCGGACAGTATGACGTGGTCTGCGCCAACATTGTGGCAGACGTGATCAAAATGCTGTTGGGTGACATCGGAAAATTTATGAAAGAGGATGCAAAGCTGATCCTGTCGGGCATTATTGAGGAACGCGCCGGCGAGATCCGGCAGGCGGCCAAGGAAAACGGCTTTTGCATTCTTGACGAGCAGACGAAGCGGGGTTGGACTGCCTTGCTTTGCGGAAAGGACGAGGCGTGAGTCGATTCTTTTTGACCCAAGAGGACAGCTTGACCGAGGGCGAAATTTGCCTGCGGGGAGAAAATCTGCATCATTTATCCCGGGTACTGCGTGCCCGTGTGGGCGAAGCAGTGGAGGTCTGTGACGGCAAAGGAACGGATTATCACTGCATTTGTTCCGCATTTGATAAGGAAACGGCCACGCTGCAGATTCGGCAGTGCGTTCCCAGTCCTGCGGAGAGGGGACCGAGGATCACCCTGTATCAGTGCATTGCCAAAGGGGAGAAGATGGAACAGATCATTACCCGTTGTGTAGAGATGGGCGTGTATCGGATCGTACCGGTGCTCTCCCGTTTTTGTGTGGCACGGCCGGAACAGGGAGAGAAAAAGCTGGAGCGTTGGCGCAAGATCGCTCTGGCTGCCGCCAAACAAAGCGGCAGGGGGATCGTGCCGGAAATCGCCCCCATTCTTCCCATTGCGGAGGCAATTGCACAGATGGCTGAGGCCGAGCAGGCCTTTGTTTGTTATGAACGGGAACAGCAACGGGGGTTGAATACTTTGCCGCCCGCGGAAGAGATCGCCTTTCTCATCGGCTCGGAGGGCGGTCTGGCAGAGGAAGAATGCGCCCTCTGGCAGCAACGGGGTATTCCTGCCGTTTCGCTGGGCACACGCATCCTGCGGACGGAAAATGCCGCCGCCTACGTTATGCCCGTGTTGTTTTATAAAGCTCAAACCGAGGTGAAATGATATGAATAAAAAAACGATCAAATACAATGCAAGCGAGGTGCATATCACCCGAAGTGTGGTGGCGCTGTTTATCTATATGGCGATGCTGGCCAGCGTATGGCTGGTACGCAGAATGCATCGGGATATGAGCGTGCTGTTGTACGTCTTTGCCGGTCTGTTTCTGGTGCTGACGGCGGTGACGGCAGTGGTTGCTCACCTGCAAAAGAAGGGGGGCGCCGATCTGTCCACGCGGGTGTGGGGCATGGATTATTGGCTGTACTTGTCGGTTAGCGGTCTGAGCGCCCACGCCTTACTGGTCATCAGCCATACCATGGATCTGTGGACCTATATGGTACCGATGGTGTACGTGATGCTGATTTTGCATTACGTTTTGTACGTTTCAGCCATGGATCAGGGACGCAATTTCTGCTGGTTCGGCTTTTTGAGCGCTGCGGCAGGACTGGGAATGATGGGCAACTATCAGACCTACTACAATACCGCCCAGCAGATCATTTCTACCCAGTTTTTCCCGCAAAAAACTGCCTTTACCGTCGGTTGGGTGATCATCGGACTGGCGGCGGCAGTGATCGCATATTTCGGCTGGCGAAAAAAGATCTCCTGTTGGAAACAGCTGGGTACGGTGGCCATCTTCGCCGCGTACTGGGGCGTGCTGCAGATGAAATGGGGCACCGGATTTTTGGTTACGTTAATCGGCGCCGGCGTGCTGGCGCTGTGGTATATCACGCTGCGTATTTTGCGGCAGATTAAGGTGATCGGCTGACCGTATTTTGTCAATGCTTTTGGCAGAAAAATTTAATTTTCTACAAATTGTAGAAAATTTGGTTTACATAAATTCTGTGGAAAAGTCGGTGGATAATGTGTAAAACCCGGGCCAAAATCGCCCAAAACCCCATAAAATCGACCTTTTCACTGTGGAAAAACGCAGGTGCATAAAATTATTCTGATACCAAAGTTTAAAAAAAACTTGCATTCTGGTGCGGGGTATGGTATGATAGTCGTGCGTTATTGTAAAATTTTGTTTTTTAAAATAGAAAGGTGATAAAAATGAGTATTGCACAGATTATTTTGGGCGCTTCCGCCATTGTTTTGAGCGTTGTGATCATGATCGTTATTATGATTCAGCAGGGCAAGAATGACGGTCTGGGCGCAATGGCCGGTGGAAACGCTTCCGACGCTGAAAGCTTTTTCAACAAAAACAAAAATACCGGTCGTGATGCCATCCTGGCTAAGATTACCATCGTGGTTGCCATCATTTTGGTGGGCGTGATCATTGCAATGAACCTGGTCGGCTAAAATAAAATAAAACCGTCCCGATGGGACGGTTTTTTCTTTTGCAAAAAAGGAGATCACTGCCCAATGATCTCCTTTTATTTTTTAGTTCCAGCCTCTGCAACGCTGTACCGCCTGCCGCCAGCGGGCCAGCAGGGATTGCCGTTGATCCTCGCTCATTTGCGGGTCGAAACGGCGGCATTTATTGTGCAGGGCAGAGATGCTTTGCAGATCTGCCAGTCCCAGGGTATTGGCAGCCAGATAGGCGGTGCCCAAGGCGGTGGTATCTTTTTGCTGGGGGATCTCCAACGGGATGCCGGAGATGTCAGCCTGAAATTGCATCAAAAAGCTGTTGGCGGTAGCGCCGCCGTCGCACCGCATCAGAGAAATGGGTTCGGGTAGGTCGGCGGCAACGGCGTTCAGCAGATCACACATCTGATAGGCGGTGGATTCCAGCGTGGCGCGGGCGATATGCGCCTTGGTGATACCGCCCGTTAGGCCGACGATGATGCCGGTGGCGGAATTGTCACGGTGAGGGGCGCCCAGACCGGTGAAGGCGGGAACGAAATAAACGTCGCCGTTATCCTTGACGCTTTCAGCCAGCAGTTGGGTTTCGTGGGGGGCGTGAATGATGCCCAATCCGTCCCGTAACCATTGGGTAGCGGCGCCGGCAATGTGAATGCCGCCGTCCAGCGCATAGGTGCGTTTGCCGTTCAACTGCCAGGCAATGGTGGTCAGCAGACCGCTTTTGGACAAGACCGGGGTGTCGCCGGCATTCATCAGCATAAAGCAACCGGTGCCATAGGTGGTTTTCAGCATACCGGGCTGCAAACAGCCTTGCCCCAACAGCGCGGCCTGTTGGTCGCACATCAGGGCGGCAATGGGAACACGGATGCCGAAAAACCGATCGGGGTCGGTTTCACCGAAAAGGGTGCCGCTGTCCATAATTTGCGGCAGACGAACACCGTTCAGCCCATATAGCTCCAGTAGCTCTGCGTCCCACGTACCGGTACGGATGTTGCACAGCTGCGTGCGGGAGGCGGTGGAGGCATCGGTGGCAAAGCTTTTGCCGCCGGTAAAATTCCATAAGATCCAGGCGTCCAGATTGCCGGCCATCAAACGGCCTTGCTTTCGCAGTTGTTGTGCTTCGGGAACGTTCTCGACGATCCATTGCAGTTTGGTGGCGGAAAAATAGCAATCCGATTCCAGGGCGGTGCGCTCGTAGATCAGTTTGCCGTGGCTTTTCTTCAAGGCGGCAGCCGCCGCTACGGTGCGGCCGTCCTGCCAGGTGATGACGGGAGAAACGGCATTGCCGCTTTCGCTGTCCCACATAACCACGCTTTCGCCTTCGTGGTCAATACCGATACCGATGATCTCACCGGCGACGGCATCGGCAAACTTCAGCGCTGCCTTTACCGCGCGGCGGATGCTGTCTAAAATTTCTTCTGCCTGATGTTCCACACGGTCAGAGGCGGGAAAATAACGGGGCGTTTCGCAATAACCGCGGCCAACGCAGGCAAAGTTTTTGTCAAATAAAATGGCAGTGGTGCCGGTGGTACCCTGGTCTATTCCCAGGTAGTATTTGTTGTGCATTTCAGTTCTCCTGTGCGATTTTTTGTAAAATGGCGGGGAGTTCACTTAAATTTTGAATGATAAAATCGGGTGGGGTGATATCGTTTGGCCACACACGGGCAAAGGGCTTCCACACGGTTTTCATACCTGCGCCTCTGGCGCCGCAAACGTCGCAGAAAATGTTGTCGCCCACGTATACGGCCTCGTCTGTACGAATGCCCAGCGCGCGGCAGATGGTGATAAAGGGTAGGGGATGAGGTTTGCTCTTTCCTACCTGCTCGCTGACTACGATCTCGTCCATATATTCGGGTACCTTGGTAAAGGATAGCTTTTCGTGTTGGATTTTGGTAAAACCATTGGTCAGTAATGCTACCTTATAGCCCATCTCCCGCAGTGTGGCCAACGTGTCGTAGGCGTCGGGAAAGGGGGTGATACCGTTGTTGAAGGCGGGGTAAAAGATTGCCCGATAGTCGTCGTCGGCAGGCTTCTCGGTAAATACGCCCAATCGGTTCAGTTCGGCGCAAACACCGGGGTAACCGTTGGTATAATAGCCTGCCTCGGAGGTTTCCGCCTCCAGCAGGGCGGCGGTAAATTCATCCGTCGTCAGATCCTTGCGCAGGTATTTCTTTAGCCCACTCATCAGGAAGGGAACGGTCTTTATCAGACTGATCTTCCGATCGTACAGCGTGTGGTCAAAGTCAAAAATAACCGCTTTAATCATTTTGAACTCCTTTTCTATTTAACCAAAATACTCAACAAATGTCAATATAATTCCTCAAAACAGGCCAAATAAATATCATATATCATTGTATAAAATTTCGGGAATATTGTCAAGAAATAAAGACAGCCCCGCGGGGCTGTCTTTATACTCATTTGTTGATTTCTTTTACGATGTCCACCACTTCGATGAGGTGATCGATCTCGTAGGGGCCGCGTGGCAGCGCTTCGGGCCAGACGGGATAAAACCGCATCCAGACGGGAGTCATACCGACGCCGCGGGCGCCGCAAACGTCCTTGACGGGGTTGTCGCCCACGTAAATGGCCTCCTCCGGCCGTACGTCCAGCAGATCGCAGATCTGCACAAAGGCGCGGGCATCCGGCTTTTCATAACCGGCCTCGGCGCTGGTCAGAATGGCGTCCATGTATTGACGCAGCGGGGTACGGTCGATCTTATCGTGCTGATATTCCGGCGCACCCTTTTCACAGTTGGTGAGGATACCGGTTTTGATTCCCAGCGCATGCAGGGCATCCATGGTTTCTACCGCATCGGTGTGCACCACGATGGCCTCGGGATAATGCTTTTTGACGTAGGGGAAGAAGTTTTCAAAGCCGGGCGCTTTGATAAATACGCCGTTTTCCACGTATTTGTCGTAGATACCGGGCCATTCGTTTACGTACAGACCTTGCTGGTCGGAGAGATGCATCTTAGCGATCATTTCTTCCCGGGGCAGGGGCGCCAGGATGTCACCGAACTCCGCCACAAATCCGTCGTAAAATTTTTCATAGGTCAGCCAACGGTCATACAACGTATGATCGAAGTCAAAAATTACAGCCTTGATCATTATTTCTTACCGGTTTTTACGTATTCAAGTACTTGCTCTTTGGTCATACCGTCCAGACCCAGTCTGTCCAGCTTGCGGCCCACAGCCCACCAATCTCTTTCGTGGATGTGGCTGTAGATGGTGATGATAGCCTTCATAGTGGGAGCCTCAACACCTACCAACTCGGCAATGGCGACCCACGGCACCAGACCGTTGGGGCAGTCCTCGGTGAGATATCTGTTCCAAATATCGTTGGGGCCGGAGATGGCAGTCAGGGAAACGTCGCCATGCATCTGCATATACAGTTCTTTCCAGGTGATCTGATGACCCTCGGGCTTACCGGCGAAGTCCTCGATGGGACGCAGCTCATAGCCCAGAGCGCGGCCGATAGCCTTTCTTTCCTGATCCAGCGCGATCTCCAACTTGGCGCAGCCGGGGGTGAAATGCTCGTACATATGATAACCGCCGCGGCAGGGCTGCTCGATCATGCCGATATTGATGACGCAGGCGCCGGAGTGCAGGGCGGGATTGACCAGAGACAGACCGCATTCCAGCACGTCGCGGTAGCAATACTGGATCGGAATAAAATCGTTGATGTCGTCAAAATATTCGTCCTTGGCATCCGCAGGGAAGAAGGACATATTGATGGGGTTGATGCCGGAGCAGAAGGCAATGGCTTCGCCCTTCAGACGGGTGTCGTAGGGCAGGTTGTTGGCCTCGGCGATTACGGGGCACTCGTCACCCAGCAGGTTGCGGAATACCAATGCGCCGAAGGCACCGGGATACAGGACCAGTACCTGATCTTTCTTGACAACACCCTTCAGCTTTTCTGCAATGGCCTCGTGAGCGTAAGAGGGGGTAACGATCAAAATGTATTTTACACCGTCAATGGCCTCGGCCATATTGTCGGTCAGCAGCTCAATCTTGGCGGTCACGTCAATGACGCCGGTAACACGAATGGTTTTGTGCTCCTTCAGATTTGCCAGCTTGCCGATGAATTCGGGCTGCTCGTACATGTTGATCTGATAGCCGCGGCTGTTCAGGTCAGCGGCCATGGTGATGGCACCGTTACCACCGCCGATAATTGCAACTTTTTTCATAAAAAACGCTCCTTTTATATTTTTTATTCGGATGATTTCAGTATAAATCTAAATTTTTTATCTGTCAACAATTCACAGAAAAGCAATCAAAAAATGAAGGATTGACATTTGAGGGCAAATGATTTACAATGAAAAACGATCAAAACAATCATTTTGGGGGCATTTGTATGAAATCCGATCGACTGATGCAAATCAAACAAATTCTACTGCGTGAGGGCAGGGTGCTCAACACCGATTTGTGCGCGCGGTTTGGTATTTCCATGGCCACCGTGCGCCGCGATCTGGACATTCTGGAGGCGGAGGGAACGATTACGCGCATTTACGGCGGCGCCGTTCCGATGCGGCCGGCCCGGGAAACGGAGGAGATCCCCCGTTGGGAGCGCCGCCGCAGAGAGGGCTTGAGTGAAAAAGAGGCTGTGGCGGCACGGGCGGTGGAGATGATCCCGGATAACTGCACCATTTATCTGGACAGCGGCACGACGTTGTACGAGGTGGCCAAATGTTTGGTGGGCAGAAAAAACCTGACGGTGATCACCAATTCCCTGCGGATCGCCTCCTTGCTGGGTATGGAAAAGGATCTGCAGGTGTATTGCATCGGCGGCAACGTCAAGGCAGATATGTTGGTCACCCTCGGAATGCTGGCCAATGAGAGCATGAGCCTGTTTCCGCAGGTGGATATTGCCGTGTTTTCGGCAGATGGCTTTTTGCCCGGGCGCGGGTTGATGGAATATTCCATGGAGGTGGCGCTGCTGAAAAAGAGCATTTTGGCCAAAACGGGAAGATTGATCGCCGTGTTGGACAGCACGAAGATCGGCAAAACCGCCGCCGTAACCACCTGTTCCCCCGCAGAGATCCACACGCTGGTGACCGACAGCGGCGTGCAACCGGAAATCGTGGAGTTGATCCGCAGTCAAAACGTGCGGGTCGTCTTGGCAGAATAAACAAAAATCGCTTGCCTCGGCAAGCGATTTTTTGATTTTATTTGTGCAATATTCCAAACAGCTGTACCATTTGTGTTGGAGTCAGGTCCTCCGCTCGCGCGGCGGGTTCAGCCCCCACGGCGGCAAGCCCCTGTGTCATCTGCTCGGCGGTGACACGCAGGTTTTTGGCCACGCTTTTCAGCTGTTTGCGACGGGCGGCAAAGGCTTGCCGTACAAAGGAAAGAAAGGCAGCTACGTCGTCAACGCCGCTGTCTGCTTTAGGGGTCAGACAGAGGACGGCGCTTTCCACGTGAGGGGCCGGAACAAAGCAGTGGGGCGGCACGGTGCAGACGTAACGGATCTCGAAAAGCGCCTGCATTACCACCGTGGCGGCCCGATATTCCTTGCTCCCCCTGCCGCTTTGCAGCCGATGGGCCACTTCCTTTTGTACCATGATAACACTGCGGTCAAACAGCGGTTGATGCAGTGCCAGCAGATCCAGGATTTTTGCAGTGATATAATAGGGTAGATTTCCTACGATTACAAAACGCTCGCCGCCGAAATATCGGTCGGCAAGGGCGGGCAGGTCTGCCTTTAAAATATCCTGCAGATGCAAGGAAAAATTGGGGTGAGGGACGGTGTTTTCCAACAGCGGCGGTAGGCTCTCGTCAATTTCGATCGTCACCACTTTCTTTGCGCTTTGGCACAACAAATCGGTTAACAATCCCACACCTGCGCCGATTTCTATGATGTTTTCACCTTTTTTCTCCACTGCGGCGTCGACGATCTGATGCAGGATCTTTTCGTCGTACAAAAAGTTCTGCCCCAGGGATTTTTTGAGGATCTTGCCGTTTTCGGCAAGAATATCACGGATAAATTCGGCGCTGTACTTCATTGCTTTCTCCTGTCTTTTAAAAGATCTGACCCAGGCGGATCTCGGTAGCCTCCTTCAGCTGCAGGGCGGCGGAACGCACCTCTGTCGCATCCTTGCCCTCTACCAGAATACGGATATAGGGCTCGGTGCCGGAGGGACGTACCAAGATCCGTCCTTTGCCGCCGAAGACCTTTTCGGCCTGTCGCACGTTTTCGGTAAATACGTCGTCTGCCATCAACTTGCGTTTTTGCAGGTCGTTGGCGGTGACGTTAAACAAATATTGGGGATAGGGTGTAAAAATATCATATACTTGCGTGCTGTCCATATCAAAGTATTTCATGGCGCACAGCAGCATAATGGCTGTCAGTTGTCCGTCGCCGGTGGTGGCCTTTTCTCTGAAAATGATGTGCCCGGAATTTTCGCCACCCAAAACGTAGTTTTTGTCCAGCATTTCCTCCAGCACGTATCGGTCACCCACCTTGGTGCAGGGGACGTTGATCCCTTTTTGATTCATGGTCTCAATCAGGCCGAGATTGCTCATTACGGTGGCAACCATTGCATTGTGGGGCAGACGCCCCTGTGCTTTAAGATACAGGGCGATGACGGCCATGATCTTGTCTCCTTCAATGATCCGTCCTTTGCGATCCACCGCCAGACAGCGGTCGGCATCCCCGTCAAAGGCAAAGCCGATGTGGGCGTCGCTCTCCTGCATCAATGCGGCCAGATGTTCCATGTGGGTGGACCCGCATTGTCGGTTGATGTTTTGTCCGTCGGGGTGATGACCGTGCAACGTATAGCTGACGTCCAGCCCGCCGAAGATCTCTCCGGCCGTCTCGCAGGCGGCGCCGTTGGAACAGTCCAGCAGCACCCGAAAGCCTTGCAAGGGTTGCTCACAGGCCTGCTTGATGTGCTCCACGTAAAAATCCTTTGCCTGCATATTATAGCCGGCATTGCCCGGTGTGGGGCAGTAGGGGATCTGCTCAAAATCCTCCATCAATGCCTCAATCTGTTCTTCCGTTTCGTCCGGCAATTTGATGCCGCCCCGGGTGAGGATCTTGATGCCGTTATATTCGTAGGGATTGTGGGAGGCGGAGATCATTACGCCGGCGTCCGCCCCCATCCGATCGATAAGAAAGGCCAGCGCGGGGGTGGGTAACACGCCGATGTTGATGACGTTGACGCCGCTGTAGCAAAAGCCGCCGGTCATTACGCCGGTCAGCATCCCGCGGGAAATGCGGGTATCACTGCCGATGATGACCTTTGCTTTCGGGTTTTGCTGTTTGAGTAAATAACCGCAGGCGGCAGCGCAACGAAAGGCCAGATCGTGATCCAGCGCCTTTTCCACAATGCCGCGGATGCCGTCGGTTCCAAAATATTTTCTCATATCGTCACCCCCCTATTCCACCGTAACGCTTTTGGCCAGATTGCGGGGGCGATCGATATCACAGCCCTTTTCCAGCGCCACGTAATATGCCAACAGTTGCAGCTTGACGGCGGCCGCCAGCGGCGCCGTGATGGCGGCCATAGGCGGTAGAGGAATGCATTGAGCGGCAAAGCCTTCCGTGGACACGTCCGCATAGGTCACCACCGTGACGGCGGCGCCTCTTGCGTCTGTTTCTTTGAGGTTGGAAACGGTTTTGGGCAACCGTTCCCGATCGGTCATGATGGCGATGACGGGGGTGTTTTCGGTAATCAGCGAGATGGTGCCGTGCTTGAGCTCTCCGGCGGCATAGGCCTCGGAATGGATATATGATATCTCCTTCAATTTCAAAGAGGCCTCCATGGCAAGACAGCTGTCCTGTCCGCGCCCCATAAAGAAAATATGCTCTGCATCCTTAAAGCGAAGGGCCAGCTGTTTGGCCTCCTCCCGAAAGGTGAGCGCCTGCTTAATTTGTTCGGGCAACGCCTCAAAGGCTACCATCATATCTTTATATTCCTGCATACTCAGCCGCTTGTCTGCCAGGCGGACGGCCAGCAATTGCAGCAGACAGACCTGGCACAGATAGGCCTTGGTGGTGGCCACGGCAATTTCCGGGCCGGCCAGGGTGTACAGCGTGTGATCGGCCAACCGTGACAGCGAGGAGGCGCGTACGTTGACGATGGCCAACGTGCGCACGTTGCGTTCCCGCGCAAGCCTTACGGCCGCAAGGGTATCCGCCGTTTCACCCGATTGGGAAACGGCAATGACCAGATCCTCCTTACGCAGGATGGGATCGTCATAGCGGAACTCGCTGGCAACGTGGACCAAAACGGGGATGCGCGCCAATTTTTCAATGGCGTATTTCCCCATCAGACCGGCGTGATAGGCGCTGCCGCAGGCGACGATATGAACGTTGCCCTTGACGCGGAAATCAAATTCCTCTTCCTCAAAGATAGAAAAGTCGTTTTTATAGCGCAGAATGGTCTGCTCCAATACGGCGGGCTGCTCGAAGATCTCTTTGAGCATATAGTGATCATAGCCGTTTTTGCGGGCGGCGCTTTCGTCCCAGTCGGCGGTTTTTAGCTGTTTTTCCACCGGCTGCAGATCGCGGTCGACAAAGCGGATGCCGCCACGGTCTACGATGGTCAACTCTTCGCTTTCGGGCAGATAATACTGTCGTGTGTGCGCCAGAATGGCAGGGATGTCCGAGGCCAGAAAGCTCTCGCCGTCTCCCGGCGCCACGATCAGCGGCGAGCCGTGTCGGATGGCGTAGATCGTATCCGGATGATCCTCAAATAAAATACACAGCGCAAAGGTGCCGTGAAATTGAGCGACCGCCTTGAAAATAGCTTGCTCGGGCGCTCCGTCATAGCAGGCGTTGATCACCGCCGCCGCGATTTCGGTATCGGTGCGGGAACGGGGGTGCGGATGATACCGCTGTCGCAATTCGTTGTAGTTTTCAATGATACCGTTATGGACCAGGGTGACCCGTCCCACCCGATGGGGATGGGCGTTGACGTCATCCGGCTCACCGTGGGTGGCCCAACGGGTGTGACCGATGCCGCAACAGACGTTTTTCGGTCGCGCCGCGGCAAGTTTGCGGGCCAGGGTGTCCACCTTACCCGCCGTTTTAATGATTTCTACGTGTTGTTGTTGAAAGACGGCGATACCGGCCGAATCATAGCCACGGTATTCCAGCTTTTGCAGGCCGTCAATTAAAATATCGGGAGCCTGACGCTCACCGACGTATCCGATGATACCGCACATAGCGATTCCTCCTTACTTGATGAGCTCAGGTTTATTTTGTTGTACCCAGTTTTCTTTGTTGGTCTGTCGTTGGCGGGCAATGGCCAGCGCGCCGTCGGGCACGGGCTCGGTAACCGTACTGCCGGCGGCGATATAGGCGTTGTTGCCCACGGTGACGGGCGCAACCAGATTGGTGTTGCAACCGATAAAGGCGTTGTCGCCGATCACGGTGCGGTATTTGTGCAGACCGTCGTAATTGGAAACGACGGTGCCACAGCCGAAGTTGACCCCACTGCCCACGTCGCAGTCGCCGACGTAGGTCAGGTGGGAAACCTTGGTTCCGTTGCCGATCTCAGCGTTTTTGATCTCCACAAAGTCGCCGATGCGTGCCCGCTCGCCGATGACGGTGCCGGGACGCAAATAGGCGAAGGGACCGACGGTGGTAAAACTGTCCACACGGCAGTCCGTCAGCACGCTTTGTTCGATGGTGATCCCATCTCCCAACGTTACGTTGTGTAACCGTCCGCCGCGCAGCAGACAGTCTTTGCCGATGCGGCCCGTGCCACTCAGGGTGGTGCCGGCGGCAATGAACGTGCCGGAGCCGACGGTGTACAAGGGGGAAAGGGTTACACGATCGTTTTCGATCAAAACACCTGCGTCTTTATAACGCGTAAGAAGGCGTTTTTGCCGTGCGGCGAGGATCTCGCTGCAGTTGGCGGCGGTGATGCGGCAGGCGTGGCGCAAGGGAATACAGGGCAACGCCGTATTCGCCGCAAAGTCGGGCGTTTGGGCGTGCCTTGCATCCAGTACCAGGGCCAGTACATCACCGTTTGGGTCAGTCAGGCGTACGTTTTCGTTGCTACAGATGGCCGTGCGCAATTCGTCGGGCGCAAAATCGGCATCAGCGCGCAAGAAAACAGCACCTTCTGCCGGAGGCGTAACGTCCTTGTCGTACGCGGCGACCTGCAGGCCGGCGCAGCGAAGTTGATCTGTGACAAACTCCTCCAGCTGCATGGCCGCAATGATCGCAGCACAAAAAGGACCGCCATCCCGTAAGATGTAAGCCGTTTTTTTCATATTCGATTTTCTCCATTTTCCTTAAAAATTTTCCCTAAAGATGTCTTTCCGAGCAAAGACGGCTGTATTTTACCATAGATTACCGAAAAATGCAAGTGGCAGACACCCTCCTATTGGTATTATATACAATTTAACGCCGAAAAAATTATGCAATATCAACAAAACAAAAAAACACTGAAATGTTGTCATTGACTTTTGTATTAGATTTATATATAATTTTATTAAGTATTATGCGATATTATAATCAAACGCATACCAGGAGGTAATAATCATGAAAAGCATCAAGCGTATTTTGGCAACGGCATTGATGTTGGCAATGGTCTTTACACTGTTGGGCAGCTCCTTTATGGTTTCGGCTGCAAGCAGTGTGACCTGCACTGACAAACTGATCGTTGTCGATGACGACTTTGCCAATGTGGCAAAGGGTGAGGATGTATCCGCCGTCGTCGCCGGTACTACGTACAAGGGCGTCAAGGGTACGACCGCATTTGCAACGATCCAGGAGGCCTATGACGCAGTTGCGATCAACGGCGAACTGTACGTTGCTGCCGGCGTTTATGCCGGTGCATTGCCGCTGAACAAGAGCATTACGCTGTACGGCAATATGAAGAACGTCGAACCCAATAACCCAAACGATCTTTCCGTTGTGGCCGGCGGCCGTGCCGTTACCGGCAAGAACGAGACGATTTTGCAGGATATGCAGATCAGCTATGCCGGTGTTGTTTTGGGTGAAGATCCGCAGGGCTCCTACAACCTGACCATGAACGGCTTTGCCGTCGTCGGTGACAGCTGTATCCGTCTGCAGGATACCCGTTTGCAGAATTCCCGGATCAACATTGCATACAATGTGTTTGATCTGGTAAATGAAAAGGCTTACGGCAACATCGGTATCAACGATGACAGCTTCAGCGCCGTATACGTTGGTGTGGCTGCCGGTTTCAGCTATGTTCCGGCCAACGTTTCCATCACCTACAACCGCATTGAGAAGGTTGCTTCAGCCGGTAGTGGATTGGCAAATACCAACGGTATTCATACCGCTTGGGCTACCGATCTTACCATCTCTTCCAACTATATCTCCAATGTTACCGGTGATGGCTTTGACGTTTGTCAGCTGGGTACCAGCACCATCATTAGTGACAACTATATCAAGAACGCCGGTAAGACCCGTGTTCATGATTACATAAGAGGGTTTGTTGAGATCACCGGCAACACCTTTGATGCTGTCGGCGGCACTACCGCTTCCGGTCAATATGCATTCGGTCTGTACACCGATGCGAGCACCAACAACTATTCTAGCGTTTGGATGGTAGATACCGAGCACGTTGTAGTTTCCGGCAATACCTTTAAGAATCTGGGCAAGGCCATTCGTCTGTACGGTCGTCTGCGTCAGAGTGATGCTCCGATCAACTCTATTCCCGCCGGCGCCCAGTTCTTTGAGAACACCTTTATTCCGGTCACCACAGCCGACTGTACCTTCATTCATATGAGTTATAATGATGGTACCTATGCTCCCCCTGTGTACAATAACTATACCGGTGGTGCTAACCCCAAAGACATTTGCACCATCGATTCCAGTGATGCTACCGCAGCCTTTGATTTTGGTGAGTATTGGCTCAACGAGGCAATGACCGATCCGTCCTCTCTTCTGGACGTTCTCTCCATTTCCAACAGCAACGGCGTTTCCTTTGCCGGCGCGGCCATCGAGACGGCTCCCGGCTGTACCATCGCCACCACCATCCCCGCCAAATTGGATGAGGTCACTCTTTCTCTGGAAGTGAAGGAAGGCGCTTATTACACGCTGTATGCCGATAAGGCTTGTAACGTTCCGCTGACCAACAATACCGTTGCGTTGACCGAAGGTAAGGTCAGCAATGCTTACGCAAAGGTTCAGTACAGTGATTATTCTATCGTATACGCTATTTTGCTGACCAGCAAACCTGTTTATTCCGATTACCTGGATGCTTCTGAATATATTGTGGGACCGGAATTTGCACAGTATCCTGCCGGACAAACCATTTACGTTGAAGTTGATGGTGCATGGCGTCGTGCCGTTACCGGCCACTCCGCCTTCTCCGATCTGGGTTTGGCCATGGATAAGGCAATGAGCGGCGACGTCATCAATATGACTGCCGGCGTATATTCCAACGCTATGACCATCGAGGGTAAGGGCGTTAAGATCCGTGGCGCCAAGGCCGGCATCAACCCCAACAATATGAGCGATTACTCCAGAAGTGATGCGCGTTCCAACCTGAACGAAGAGACGGTCTTTACTGCAGAAATTATGCTGAAGCCCGGTATCAACGGTCTTTCCTTCGACGGCATTACCTTCAGCGAGCAGGCAATGTTCAAGTATACCGGCTCCTTCTCTATTGACAGTTTCCACTTTGATAATTTGTTGGTTACCGGTTCCACCAACACCGACGCACTGATGTATCGTGGTCGTGCGGACAACGGTAAGAACACCTTCTCCAACTTCCGCATCGCTACCAGCCGTTTTGAGGGCAATGGTAGCAACTACGTAATGCGTTTGCCCAATATCTCCAACGGTATCTTTGAGGAGAACGTTTTTGACGGATGTACCAAAAACATCTATATGGGTGGTACCGACGGCAGTAGCACTGACGTGCTGATGTTCAAGGGTAACATCCTTAACAACGTTGATTGTAACAACTTCTTCTACATCGGTCAGAGCACCAACGGTACCAACGATATTGGCGCCAGAGTTAAGAACAGTATTTCTTTCGTTGACAACAAGGTGATCAACTTCAGCAAAGCTACGCTGATGTATCTGGATCGTTGGACCGCCGGTAACAAGCTGACGGTCACCGGCAACCGTTTTGAAGGCTCCTCTACCGGTAAGTTCTCCGTCAACTGCTATGATGGTTACACCGGTCATACCATCGACATTCATGAAAACTATTTCGGTCCTTCCATGACCTCGGTTCTGCAGAACAACCTGCCGAACACCGTTGCAGATTGCTCTTACAACTATTTTGCCAAGGGCGCTGCTACTGCAATTACCGGTCCTGCAAAATATGTTCCTTATTATATAGATGAGGCTATGACCAAGCTGGCCGGCGCTTATGACATCGAAGAGGTGATCAGCCCCGCCGGTGCCGTACTGGATGCTAAAAATCATACCATCGAGTATGTTGGCACTACTCCCGCCGACTTTATGACCTTTAACGTTCTGGTCAGCGAAGGCTCGAGCTATAAGGTATATGCGGATGAGCTGTGCACCGTTGAGTGCGCAGAGGATACCATCGCACTGAAGGGTGTAGAGACGGTATGCTATATCAAGACTACTGCTGAGGACGGCGTAACCAGTAAAGTATACACCGTAACCATCAAGCAGCCCATTAACAGCAATGCTCAGCTGTTGGGTATGGACATCGCAGGCAGCACCTGGGTCGATCAGGGTGGTAAATTCAACTGCGTACTGCCCAACGACTATGTCAACGGTCCCATCCTGCCCATCGTTTCCGGTGGTGCAAGCGTATTTGTATACCGCGGTGATGATACCGAAATGGCCAACCCCATCGTTTACAACATGGATCAGTATATGCCGGTCGGCAAAACCGCCTATATCATCAAGGTCGTTTCCGAAGACGGCGAAAACGAAAACGTCTTTGACGTAACCTTCACCCGTTCCAGAAGCACGACTACCGAATTGGTCGACGTTAAGGGTGGTATTGATGCCGCCGTTGTTGACGGTAAGACTGCCAAGATCGCAGTTGAAAACGACGTAACCAGCCTGCTGCCCGAGGTGATTGTCTGTGACGGCGCAACCTACGAGCTGTATCAGGACATCGGCTGTAACATTTATCTGGAAGATGCGATGAATCTGAAGGTTGGCGACAACAAGTTCTTTGCCAAGGTCATTGCCGAGGATGGCGAAACCTTCGAGGTCTACACCATCATCGTAGAACGACTGGATAAATCTGCCGAGAAGAGAATTCTGGGTGATTCCTTCCCCGAATTTGCCACCTCTCAGGATGAGATCGACGCCGACGTCGAGGCTAAATTCATCGGTATGAAGAGAATTGATAACAACTCTCAGGTTGTTTATCTGCAGCCCAAGGGCTACATTGCTTCTCTCGAGGATTCCATCGTAGTTTCCGAAGGAGCATCCTATGAGATCTTTAAGAACTACGATATCATCGAAAACAAATTCAGCGGTAAGCTCAGCTCCAGCAGTGAGAAGAATACCCTGAAGTTGGCAGAAGGCACCAACACCTTCTACGTTCGTGTCAATGCTTCCAACGGTAGCATGGCTGTATTTACCATCGTGGTAATCAATGAGATCAAGAATGTAAGCAGTGACATCATCACCGTCAACGGTTTTGATATCAAGCGTGAGGGCAACGTCCTGACCGGTACTGCATCCACTGACAATCCCCAGATCGACATCTTCGTCAGTGAGAATGCGACCGCCAAGGTATATGCCGACCGCAAAAAGACGGTTGAAATCGCTTCCACGATGACCTCTTACACCGTTACCGAAACCAAGGAGACCTTCACCAACTGTAAGTTGAACGCTCCCATGCCGCAGACTTATATGGTAATGTACGTTGACGTCACCTCTCAGACCGGTATCACCAGCAGTTATGAGGTGAAGCTGACCGCCGGTATGTTTAGCCGCACCTTTAACGATATTGAAAAGCACTGGGCGCGCGAAAAGATCATGAGCGCCTATCAGATGGGTGTGACCAGCGGTTCTGCCAATGCAGACGGTTCCTTCTCCTTCAATCCGCAGGATAACGCCACCCGTGAGCAGGTTGCCATCTTCGTTTGCAATCTGATGGGTGTTGATACTGCCAGCTATTCCGGTCAGAAACTGACCTTTGCTGACAGCAAGGACATTTCCAAATGGGCAACGAACGCTGTTAAGGCCATCACCGCAATGAAGATCATGCAGGGTGACGGCAGCAAGTTTAATCCCAAGGCAAACATCAGCCGTCAGGAGTTTATGGCAGTTATGGTACGTGCTGCTGCGCTGGATACCAGTAAGGGTGCTACCTCCGTTCTGAAACGCTTTAAGGACAAGGGCGCTATTGCCTCCTGGGCTAAGGTAGACGTTGCTACCGCCGTAGCATACGGATTGGTAAACGGTGATGATAAGGGCAACCTCAATCCCACCAAACCCATCACCCGTGCCGAGATCGTAACGATCATGGTCGGTGCCAAAAGCTACGTAAGATAAATTCACTTAAAAAACGGTCGCTGAACAGCGACCGTTTTTTTTCGTTCTCTTGCAAAACGCGGCGGGGTATGGTATGCTGAATTTGTATAAAAAAAGGAGGGAATACTTTATGCGGTTTTATGAAGACCCGGGATGTACTTCGGTTGGCAGAGCGCCCAAACGTTGCTATTACATTCCCGGCGGAAATGCAAAATATTCGTTGCTGAACGGCGCGTTTTCTTTTTGTTATTATACTGATGGTGACAGTGTTGACGTACGGACAGTGGTATGCGATCGGGAGATCACCGTGCCGTCCACCTGGCAAAATACAGGCATTGAACAGCCTAATTATGCCAACGTTGACTATCCTTATCCGGTGGATCCGCCTTACGTTCCGATGGAGAATCCGGTGGGTGTGTATGAAAAGGAATTTACGGTGGAGGGTATCGGCCGTACCTATCTGGTGATGGAGGGTGTGTCCTCTGAGGCGGAGGTGTACGTAAACGATCGATTTGTCGGTCGCACGCAGGGCAGTCATTTGCAGGCGGAGTTCGACCTGACGGATGCGGTGCGTGTAGGGAATAATACATTGCGTGTCGCCGTGCGTAAATGGTGCGTTGGCAGTTATCTGGAGGATCAGGACTTTTTCCGCTGTAATGGCATTTTTCGTGATATTTATATTTTGGAGCGCCCCGAGGGCCATTTGGTGGACGTGGACGTCCGCACTACGGTGGATGGTCGTGTGTCGGTTTGCACCGCGCCCGGTACTGCATTGACGCTGACGGATGGGGTGTTGACCGTTGCCACCGCCATCACGAACGAGAACGGTGTTGCGGAGCTGCAGGTCGACAGCCCTGTGCTGTGGAATGCCGAAAAACCCTATCTGTATACCCTGACGCTGGAAAAGGCAGGGGAGCGGATTATGCAAAAAATCGGTTTCCGTGAGATCAGCATTGACGGGCAAAATGCCATCTGCATCAATGGTGTGCCCGTGAAATTCAAGGGCGTCAATCACCACGATACCACGCCGCACGGCGGCTGGACGATGACCGATGCGGAAATTTTGCGGGATCTGCAGTTGATGAAGGAATTGAACATCAATATGGTCCGCACCTCCCATTATCCTCCTGCTCCGAAGTTTTTGGAGATGTGTGACGAGTTGGGGCTGTACGTGGTACTGGAAACCGATATTGAGACCCACGGCTTTTGCCACCGCCACGGCACAGCAAATTTTAAACGTGGTTATGACGTTGAAAACCCCGATTGGATATGTAACCAACCTGCTTGGGAACAGGAATACGTAGAGCGTATGGAACGCGCCTGGGAACGGGATAAAAACCACGCTTCCATTATTATCTGGTCCACCGGTAACGAGAGCGGCCACGGGGAGAATCATCAGGCGATGATCCGTTATCTTCGTTCCAAACAGGACGGCAGACTGGTGCACGCTGAGGACGCCTCCCGTGCTTCGCTGGGACGGTGGGAACGTGAGGTGAAAAAGGCGGAGGAAGCCGATCGTATTGCCAAAGCGCTGCAAGAAAACGAACAGCAGGCCGCCGAAACGTTGGCTGCGGCCAAGGCAAACTATGAAAAGGCGCGTCAGTATGAGCGCCGTGTGGATATGCATTCCAGAATGTATCTGTCCACTGATGCGGTACAGCAATTTTGCGAGGGCGACTATGACCAGCCGCTGTATTTGTGTGAATACGCTCATGCCATGGGTAACGGCCCCGGTGGTATGTGGGATTATATGGATCTGTTGTATCGCTATCCCAATTTCGTGGGCGGTTGTATCTGGGAATGGGCGGATCACGCCGTTTACCGTGACGGCGCGTATCGTTACGGTGGTGATTTCCCCGGCGAACTGACGCACGACAGTAATTTCTGTGTGGACGGTATGGTGTTCCCCGACCGCACCTTTAAGGCGGGTACGTTGGATATTAAAGAGGCGTACGCCCCCTTCCGTATTATATATAAGGAAGGAAAACTGGTAATTTCCAATCTCTTTGACTTTACTTCCTTTGCCGAATGCGAACTGCGCTATTGTCTGGAAACGGACGGTACCAAAACCGTGGAGGGGAAACTGGCGCTGGATACACCGCCCCATCAGACGTCGGTGGTGGAACTGCCTTTGTCGGTTTCTTCCTGCGATTACGGCGCAGTGCTGAAGGTGACGCTGTCCCGTGGGGGTCTGGCGCTGGGCACCGCCTCCTGCGAGCTGACCACGCCGAACGTACGGCCGCTGACGGGACAGGAATTGTGCCTGCGGCAGGAAAACGGATACGTCTACGCCGAGGGGGATGGTTTTTGCTATCGCCTCAGCCCCAAAACGGGCACGTTTGACAGCATCGTGTTGCGGGGCGAGGAAAAGCTGGCGGCACCCATACAGTTGACTGCCTTCCGCGCTCCCATCGACAATGAAAGAAAAGAAAAATGGATGTGGGAGAAGATCGGCGCCGACCGAAACGCGGAAAACCTGAACGTTCAGTTTACCCACGTATATGATCTCGCTGTCGACGGCAACACCGTCGTGGCCACACTTTCGCTGGCGGGAGTATCCCGCAGTCCCTTCTTCCGCGGTTCACTGGTCTATACCTTCTTGGCGGACGGAACGGTACGGTTGCAGCTGCGCGGTGATATCAAAAAGGAATGTCCCTGGCTGCAACGCTTTGGCTTTGAGTTGAGTTTGCAGGGAGAGGATCTGCCCTTTGATTATTACGGCAGAGGCCCGTCGGAAAACTACGTGGATCTGTATCATCACGCCCCACTGGGCCGGTATTACAGCAAAGCATCCGATGAATACGTGCCCTACGTTCGTCCCCAGGAGCACGGAAATCATACGCAGGTGCAGGAGCTGAATATTGCAGGCCTGTCCTTTGTTGGGGAGCCTACCTTTGAGTGTAACGTTTCACTGTACAGCACCAAGGCATTGACGGTGGCAGAGCATACCGATGAGTTGGTGGCCGACGGATGCACCCATTTGCGACTGGATTATAAAAATTCCGGTATCGGTTCCGCCTCCTGCGGTCCACAGCTGGAAGAAAAATATCGCCTGCAGGAAAAGCATATTGAATTTTCACTGCAGTTCACACCGCGAAAATAAAATAAAAAAATGAGGTAAAATAATTTTACCTCATTTTTTATTTAGTTGTTGGCAAGCTCTTTGTTTTTTTTGAAAGCGGCTTGCACGGCGGCAATGGCGGCGGCGCGCAACCCGCCATCTTCCAACGCCTTGACACCCATAATAGTACTGCCGCCGGGGGAGCATACCTCGTCCTTGAGCTGCCCCGGGTGTTTGCCGCTGTTCAGCGCCAGTTCGGCGGCGCCTGCCATCGTGGCGGCGGCATAGGTCAGCGCCTTGTCACGGGGCAGGCCGCAGGCAACGGCGCCGTCCGCCAACGCCTCCAGAAAGACGTACATATAGGCGGGGCCACAGCCCTGCAGGGCACAGCCTGCATCAATGAGTTTTTCCTCCAGGGGATCGAGCATTCCGGCGGCGGCCAGATCCGCGGTAAAGCTTTGTTCCATTTCTGCCGTAACCTTGTCGTTACAGCAGTATAAGATCATTCCTTTGCCCACACCTACGGGGGTGTTGGGCATAATGCGGATCACCGGCAGATCACCGCCGGCCATTTCGTTGATGCGATCCATCGTCAGTCCGGCGGCCATGGTAATTAACAGGGGACGGTATTGCTGTAGGGTGGGACGGATGTCCTCCAGCATAGCGCCCATCATTTGGGGCTTGACGGCCAAAAACAGCCGTTCACAAGCGGCGGCCTGCTGATTGTTACCCACGTTGCAGTTCAGCGCTTTTGCCAGCGCTGAGGCCTTTTTTTGATCGTGGTCTGCCAGCAAAATATCCGTGGTTTGTTTGGCAAGGGCCGTTGCAATGGCACCGCCCATATTGCCGCATCCGATAAAACCGTATTTCATATAACCATACTCCTATCTTACGTGGCCGTTGCCACGAATGATGTATTTATAGGTGCAAAGCTCCCGTAGCCCCATCGGGCCTCTGGCGTGCAGTTTTTGGGTGGAGATGCCCATCTCGCATCCCAGTCCGAACTCGCCACCGTCGGTAAACCGGGTGGAAGCATTGACGTAGACTGCGGCGCTGTCCACGGCAGCCGTAAAGGCGGCGATGGCAGCATCATTTCGGGACAGAATGGCCTCGCTGTGACCGGTGGAATGGGCGGCAATATGCTCGATGGCTTGTGCCGTGCCATCCACGCAGCGTACAGCCAGGATGTAATCCAGAAATTCGGTATCAAAATCCGCTTGCGTGGCGGGCGTGCCGTCGATCAGTGTGGCGGCGTATTCGTCCAGACGGAGCTGTACGGGATTTTCCTTCCGTTCCGTTACCAAGCGTTGCTGCAACAGGGGCAGCAGGGTGGGGGCGATGGCCTTATCCACCAGTAACACCTCGGCGGCGTTACACACGCTGGGACGGCTGGTTTTGGCGTTTTCAATGATGTTCAGCGCCATTTCGAGGTCGGCGCTTTGCTCGACGTACAGGTGGCAAATGCCGGTGCCGGTGGCGATGCAGGGAACCGTGGCGTTTTGCACGCAGGCGTTGATCAGTCCGGCGCCGCCGCGAGGGATCAGCAGATCTACGTATTTGTCCGCTTTCATCAGCTGATTGGCGCTTTCTCTGGTGATGTCCTGCACCAGATGCACCGCATCTTCGGTGATGCCGGCGTTCACCAGACCGTCCTTCAGGGCGGTGACAATGGCGTTGGCCGACAAAAAGGCCTCCTTACCGCCACGCAACACGCAAACGTTACCGCTTTTCAGCGCCAGCGCCGCCGCATCCGAGGTCACGTTGGGTCGACTCTCATAAATGATGGCGATCACGCCGACGGGAACGGCTGTTTTTTCAATGATCAGCCCGTCGGCGCGGGTGTGGCTTTCCAATACGCGGCCTACCGGGTCGGGCAGGTCGGCAACCTGTCGTATGCCCTCTGCCATGGCCTCGATCCGTTGGGGAGTCAGCATCAGACGGTCCAGCATCACGTCGCTGATGACGCCCTTTGCCTTTTCCATATCCAGGGCATTGGCCGCCAGAATGGTGTCGGTGTGACGCACCAGCGCTGTTGCCATGGCGATCAGCGCATCGTTTTTCTGTTTTGTAGTAAGGGTTGCCACCGCTGTTTTGGCGGCGGCGGCACGTTGTAGCATTTTTTGCATATCAGTTCTCCTTTGCGGTGAAGCGGGTGCCGATGGGTGCGCCGTTGAGTATATCGTACAGGGCGGCAGGCTCACCGCCGTCGGTGATGATCATATCACAGCCGCAGGCCAGACAGATCTTGGCGGCATCCAGTTTAGTGACCATACCGCCGGTGCCTTGTTTGCCGCCGCCACCGGCCAAAGCATACAACTCTTCGTCGATTTTGGTAACCCGTTGGATCAGTTGTGCCGCGGGATCTTTGTGCGGGTCGGCGGTGTACAGTCCTTGAATATCGGAAAGCAGGATCAGCAGGTCTGCCTGCACACTCTCGGCTACAATGGCGGCCAGAGTATCGTTGTCACCGATGACGATTTCCTCGGTGGCGACGGTATCGTTTTCATTGATGATGGGAATGGCGCCCATTTCGATCAAACGGTTAAGGGTGTTGCTGAAGTTTTGATGGCGGCCTTCGTGCTCGACGTCGGCGCCGGTGATCAGCAATTGACCCACGGTGTGGTTGTATTCGCCAAACAGCTTGTCATAAATATACATCAGTTCGCACTGGCCCACGGCGGCCGCCGCCTGCTTGGTGGGAATGTCGGTGGGACGGGTGGCCAGCCCCAGCTTGCCAACGCCCATACCGATAGCGCCGGAGGAGACCATAATGACCTCGTTGCCGGCGTTTTTGATGTCAGAAAGGACCTTGCAGATCTCCTCTACACGGCGAATGTTGAGATGTCCTGTGGGATGCGCCAACGTGCTGGTGCCGATTTTAATAACGATTCTCATTTTTTACTCCTCCATTTGTGACGTAACCTCTCCCGAGGCGAAAACTTTTTGCGTTCCGTCAGCCAGCCTTACGATCAGTCCGCCGTCGGCGGTAAGGTCAACGGCCGGCCCGCGCACAGTATTCTCACCTTGCTGTAGGGTCACGGTCTTGCCCAGCGTACAGCAATGAGCCTTGTATTTTTGCATATATTCTCCCTCTTGGTATAACTGCTGTAAACGATGTAGCAGGATACTGATGATCTGTTCCGTTGCCGCCGGATCGGGAGCGTCCAGCAGGGCGGTGGCAGGATGACGGAATCCTTCGGGAAATCCGTCCTTCGGCGGCAACAGATTGATGCCGATGCCGATTACCGTGGCCCGTGTTTTTTCCATAAAGGCGGTCTCACACAATATGCCGCATACCTTTTTGCCGTCAAGATAAACGTCGTTGACCCATTTGATGGCAAGCGGCTTTTTTGCAAAGGGGGTCAGCGCTTCCAGTACGGCCACGGCGGCCATGGGGGTCAAGCGGGGAAGCGCCTCTATGGGAACGTCCCGCAACAGCAGGGAAAGATAGATCCCTCCCGTTGGGGAGAAAAAGCTACGGCCGCGGCTGCCCTTACCGGCGGTCTGCTTGCGGGCCAATAATACCTGCCCGTGGGGCGCCCCTTCCTTGGCCAAACGCAACAGATGGGCGTTGGTGGAATCGGTCTGCTCCACTACGGTTAGGGAAAAACCGTGGGGAACGGCAATGTTTTTTTCTTGGTAAAACTCCATAACGCACTCCTTAAAACAGTAGAAAAGGTCAATTCCGAAGGATAAACGGGTATTTTATTTTTTCGTCGGTTTGGGTACAATGAGAGAGGCTGTGCGGGCGTATTATATATTATATAATAAAGTGATTCTAACATCCTGACCCGAAAATGTCAAGAAACAGCCGAAAAAATGCAAAAAGTATGGCATTTTTTATCTTTCTGTGGTAAGATCAAATTGTAAAAAATAATGGAGGTAACCGCAATGAAAAACTTCAGAGCCCCTGCAATCCCGTTGATTGCCGTTGATCCCTATTTCAGCGTTTGGTCCAACAGTGATCGTCTGTATGACGATACCACCTATCATTGGACCAATCAACGTCACTATATGAGCGGCACCATAGCCATCGACGGTAAGTTGTACCGTTTTATGGGTAAGATGCAAACCGGCAACCGCTATCAGACGCAATTTCCGCCCATGGAGCAAAAGAGTATGGAGATTTTGCCCCTGACCACCAACTACGTTTTCGAGGCGGCGGGTGTACAGCTTAAGCTGTCCTTTATGACGCCCCTGCTGATGGACGACTTAAAAGTGATGAGCCGTCCCATTTCCTATATTGATTATACCCTGACTGCGATGGACGGTAAAACGCACGAGATCAAACTGTTCTTTGACGTGGCTGCCGAACTGGCCGTCAACACCTACGATCAGGAGGTTACGCTGGGTCGTACCGATTATTCCGTGACCGCCTCGATGGGTACTGATATGATGCTCAAGCGCAGCGGTGACGATCACCGTATCGAGTGGGGTACCCTTCATCTCATCGCTCCCGGATTTGAAACGGACGCCTATCTCTTCTCCGGCAGAAGTGACAATATCCGTAAGGACTATGTGGGAGACCGCAAATATACCGTGGGCGTTCCTATGGACTATCCCGGCGCTTACAGAAGAGAAAATGGTGGCGAGCGTCTGCGCCCCGAGGCAAATCAGCCCATTCCCGTTGGCAGTAAAATGGCCATTTGGGACAATGACCCCTTGCTTTGCGCTGACAAGGCGATCACCCTTACAGATAGTGAGAGCGGCTTTTTGTGCGTCGGCTATGACGACGTAAAATCCATTCAGTATTTCGGTGAGAATATTGAGGCCTATTGGCGCAAGGACGGCGAGACCTTTGACGAGATCGCCGCCAAAGCCGTAGCCGAGCACGATCTGCTGAAAGAAAAGGCGGATGCCTTTGATGCCGATCTGTGTCAAAAGGCGCTGGCGCTGGGCGAGGATTATAAAAACATCCTTTGCGCCGCTTATCGTCAAACCATCGCCGGTCATAAATGTACCTGGCACAATGGGGAGATTCAGTTCTTCTCCAAGGAAAACTATTCCAACGGCTGTATTGGTACGGTGGACGTGACCTATCCGTCCATTCCGTTGTTCCTGATCTACAATCCTGATCTGGTGGAGGGTATGCTCAATCCCATCTTCAAGCTGGTGGAAAAGGGCTTGTGGGATTACGAATTTGCGCCTCACGACGTGGGTCAGTATCCCTTGGCCAACAAGCAGATCTACGGTTTTAAGTCCAAAGACAGCGATCCGCTGGCCAAGCAGATGCCTGTAGAGGAATGCGGCAATATGCTCATCTGCGTGGCCACTATGTGCGCCAAGCGCAAGGATCACAGCTATTTTGTTAAGCATTTTGATATTCTCAAGCAGTGGGCGGATTATCTTGTAAAGGTGGATTACGATCCTGACAATCAGCTCTGCACCGACGACTTTGCCGGTCATCTGGCGCACAACTGTAACCTGTCTGTTAAGGGCATCGTGGGTCTGGCGCTTTTTGCTGAGATGTGTAAGGCCGTGGGCAAGGACGGCGCCTTCTACCGTCAAAAGGCGGAAGAGTTTGCCGCCAAATGGGTCAAGGCTGCGGATAATGGCGATCATTACCGCCTGGCCTTTGATCAGGAGGACACCTGGAGCGTAAAATATAATATGGTATGGGATAAGATATTCCGACTGGGTCTCTTCCCCCAAAAGGTTTACGATACGGAATTGGCCTATTATAAGACCAAATTCAACGGCTACGGCCTGCCGCTGGACAATCGCTCGGATTACACCAAGAGTGACTGGCAGATGTGGTCCACCATGCTCTTTGATGACAAAGAATATTTTGATCAGATCTGTAAAGAAATGGCGGCCTTCCTTACCGAAACCGAGGATCGCGTACCCTTTACCGATTGGTATTTCACCTCTCTTCCCGTGCATCGCGGCTTCCAGGCCAGAACGGTGCAGGGCGGTCTGTTCATCAATCTCTTAAAATTCTAAGGCATCTGACTCCGCGGCAAATCTTGTCGCGGAGTAATTTTTTCATAAAAAATTATTGACAATTGTTACTAATTGCATTTATAATTAAATTAACAAAACTATTAGTAAAGGAGAGAAGTTTATGAAGAAAAGATGGAGAATCCTTACGTTGTGTATGGCGCTGGTGATGCTCTGTGGCATGTTGCCCTTGGCGGCAAACGCTGCGCAGCCGGACACCATCGCGCCGGGGGACACCAAGGACGTAAATATTACCGCTTCCGGCGAGTATGTGGACTTTTATTTCACGCCTACCCAAACGGGCTATTATGGTTTTGAGTCCTTTGATAATTCAGGTGATCCCTTGGGTTATATTTATGAAGGTTCAGAAGAACTGGTACGCAGTGACGATGATAGCGAAGACAATAATTTCCTCGCCAGCGCCGAGCTTACCGCCGGTGTTCAGTATACGCTGCGCGCCAGATGTTACAGCGCCGGCACCGGCAGCATGAAAGTAACCCTCTACAAGATGGTAGAACCCACCGGAATGGAGGCCTTTGAAGAAAAAACCAATTTGCAGGTCAACGTGGGCGCCAATTTCGGTTTCGAGCCGGTCTTTTTTCCGGAAAAAAGCTATGAGGTGGACGTAACCTATTCCTCCTCCAATAAAGACGTGGTTGATACGGATGGTTGGAGTTGCTTTGCCATGGCTCCCGGCACCGCCACCCTGACGGCAACTTCCGAAAACGGGTTGAGAGACAGCGTTAAGATTACCGTCGTTCCCACCACATCCATCAAGGTGGGGGACACCTTTAAGATTTCCTTGACCAACAGAACGCTTCCCACCTATGCCTTTAAGGCCCCTGCCGACGGCAACTACGTTTTTTATATGAAAGTCGATATGCAAATCGGAGCACCGGTTGACTTCATTGTGTACGATCCCGAAAATGGCGATGACGTCGGTAGATCTTGGTATACCGCTGATACAAAGATCTGCTATATGGAACTGCAAAAGAACGATCTGGTTTATATTGTGATGCAGGGATACTTTGGTCCCGGTATGTTAGAGGTTGGCCTGCTGGAAGGTGTTACCACCGGCGGCATTAAGCCGGAGGTAAACGAATACGTGGGATATGCGCATACGGAAATCTATCCCGGTATTGAGCCCAGCCAAGTCAACGCTTCGGTGGATTTCAAAAACATTACGTATACCTCTTCCGATGAAACGGTCGTGGAGGTAGCCGATGATGAACTGCGTCTGCTGAAAAAAGGTACTGCCACCATTACCGCTGAGAATCCCCAGGGAATGAAATGTACCTTTACCGTTCGTGTAGTGGATGTTCCCGAGATCACCGGTCCCGGTCCGCACAAATTCAGTCCCACGGCGGCACAAGACACCTTTTTGTTTGATTTCACGCCTGAAACCAGCGGCGTTTATTATATTGAGGTAGAGAACGTCGCCTACTCCGGCGCTTGGATCAATATGCCGAGCGCTGACGGCTACGGGTATTCCCTGATCGCCGGCCAGACCTATACCATTGAGGCCTCCGGCGCCATTGGCGGAAATTATTCCTTTACGATTTCCAACGAGGGACCGGGCTATGCAGCTCCTTGCGCTCCCGATCAGCATGAGTGGAAAAAGGACGGCATTCTTGCCCCCACCACCATCACCCCCGGTGAGATCTATGTGATTTGCACCAAGTGTGGTGAAACAGATTGGACTGTTGTTGATAAACTGCCCGTCCAAAAGGACGTTACCAAACAGTTTACTGATATCAAGAAAAAAGACTGGTATTACGACGAGGTCAACTTTGCCTTTAACAGCAAGCTCTTCGCCGGCACCTCCGATACCAAGTTTTCTCCCAACGAAAGTATGACCCGCGGTATGTTCGTGACCGTTTTGGGCAGACTTGGCGGCGTTGACGTGGATCACAAGACGGCTACCAAGTTTAAAGACGTTAAGAAGAATCAATACTACACCGGTTACGTACGTTGGGCCAACAAGGTGGGTATTGTCAGTGGTGTCACTGCCAACAGTTTTGCTCCCAATGCCAATATCACCCGCGAACAGATCTGCGTGATGATGGAAAAATTCATTCAGTACATCGGCCTGGGTCTGCGCAACGATACCCCCGCTGTGAAATTTAAGGATGCAAGTAAGATTTCGAAATGGGCAAAATCTTCCGTTGCGGCCTGCCAGCAGGGCGGCATCATCAACGGTGTGAAGAGCGGTAGCGGCTACGTCTTTAATCCGCAGGGCAACGCTACCCGTGCGGAGGTTGCCACCATTATTTACAACTTTGTACGCAATTATCCTTATATGCTTCATTACGAGCATATTGATGGCCAACTTATGATGTAAACGAATTTTATAACGAAAAACGGCATCGGACAGTGCTCCGCAACGAAAAAACCGCTTAAAAACGGCATCTCCCTTTTGGGAGATGCCGTTTTCGTATTTATTTTTCTGTTACAAAGGCCTTAATGGCGGCCAGCGTTTGATCGGAAATATCGTGCTCCATTTTGCAGGCGTCCTCGGCGGCAGTGGCCTCGTCCACGCCTAACTTGATGAGCAAGTTTGTCAACACCGTATGCCGCTCGTAAATTTTTTCCGCCACGGCTTTTCCCGCCTCGGTCAGGCGGATGCCGCCATCCTCGGCCACGGTGATATATTCGCCCTTTTTCAGGATGCCGATGGCGCGGCTGACGCTGGGCTTGGAAAATCCCATATGTTCACTGACGTCGATGGAACGAACACGGGGCTGCTTACGGGAGAGGACCCAAATAGTCTCCAGATACATTTCGCCCGATTCCAGTAAATGCATAAATTACCCCTCCCTTAATACAAAAATAAAGGCAAACCCAACGTGGGGATCTGCTTTGTATCGATTATACCACAAAGCTTTTTTTATTGCAAGTAGAACAAAAAACGGCCGTCACTAATACAGTGACGACCGTTTTAGATGGAACGTTTATTTCCCGCGAACCTTGGTTTTGTTGATCTCCAGATCGCCGCTGACGGTGACGATGTCCATCTTGGCGGTGGGCTTGTCACCCACGGTCAGGATGTTTTCCTCCACCGTGCCCTTAAAGCCGGAGGTCAGGCTGCCGTCCTTGGTGTAGAAAGCGGCGCGGAAGGTGGCCTCGGGGGGCAGGGCCAATTGCATCAGCCCGTCGACGGAATAAAATTCCAGCTTTTCGGGAGTGTTGAGATAGGTCAGAGCGTGATTGCCGCTGACAGTCTCAAACTTGCCGCTGTTCATGGTACCGTGGAAATTGACACTGCCACTGTCGGTCTTGCAGGTGATGCGGTCGGCTGAGGCGCTGAGCATACGGGTCAGGCCGGTGTCGTTAAAGACGGTGACGTTGCGGAAACTGCCGCTCCGTACCATAATATTGGCTGTGCGGGTAAACACGGTCAGATCCGGTTTCAGTTGTCGGGGGATCATCAGGGTCAGCTGCTTTTGCGCGCCCCGGGCCATGGTGCCGCTTTTGCAAAAACGAATGTCCAGCACCCCGTCGGCGGTACGGTACCACATCTTTTCACCCTCGGCTTCGGGCGCCTTTTCTTCCTTCAGCGAAATGGTGTCGCCGTCATACTGCTCCATGGTGATATGACCGAACAGCCAGTGGATGCGTACGGCCGTGATATCCTCGGCGGTGACTTCTGCATCGCCGCAGATATATTCGTCTGCATTGTCATACCGATAGGGCAGGGAATAGTACATTCCCACACCTGCTGCGGTCAATACCAATATGAGGATCAAAACAAATAGAGTGATCTTAAGCTTCATATGGCCTCCTTAAAAAAGGTTATTTTGCGCCCTGCTGATAGCGGGCAGCCTGGGTGGTGAACAAATGATGGTATTTACCGCCTTGCTCCATCAGCTGTTGATGGGTACCGCTTTCTACGATCTCACCGTTTTCCAGCACGACGATGACGTCGGCGGTGGTGGCAGAGGAAAGACGGTGGGAAACGAACACGCTGGTCTTGTCTGCCCGCAGGCGGTCAAACTGGTTGTAGATCTCCTGCTCGGCAAGGGGGTCCAGCGAGGCGGTTGGCTCGTCCAGGATCAAAATATCCGCCTCGGAATAAAAGGCGCGGGCAATGGACAACTTTTGCCATTGACCGATGGATAGCTCGATGCCTGTTTCCTCAAAATAACGGGTCAACGGGGTGTCATATTGCAGGGGCAGGGCGGTGATATACTCATCTGCGCCGCTGGCGGTGGCCGCCTCCACGATCCGCTGTTCCTCCGGCGGCAGATCTACCTGACCGAAGGAAATGTTGGTACCCGCCGTTTCGGCATACTTACCGAAATCCTGGAAGATGATGCCGTACAGACGGTATAATGCTTGCAGATCATATTCTCTGATATCGTGTCCGTCCAGTAAAATTTGTCCCTCGGTGGGATCGTACAGACGGGTGATCAGCTTGATAAGGGTGGTCTTACCGGCGCCGTTGAGACCGACCAGTACGGCGGTATCACCGGCGTGGAAGGTAAAGTTCAGGTTTTTCAGCACGTCCTTTTGGGTGCCGGGATAACGGAAGGAGACGTTTCGCAGTTCAATGGTATGCCCTTTGCGTGTCTCGGGCAGACGTGGGGTGTCCAGCGTGGAAACAACCGTCTGTTTTTCCTTCATAAACAGAATGAGATTGTCAATGAACAACGAGCCTTCATAAATACCGGCGGTGGTGCTGATCAATGCCGTCAGTCCGGAGGAAATGGCGTTGAGAGCGCCGGTATAGTTGTTGTAATCGTCAATACGGGAGATGTTGGTGGCTACCAAATAAAACAGGATGCCGTTGAGCACGGCGGACAGCAGGGAGAGAAAAATATTCCACGCCCCTTCTCCGACAATGATACGCTTGAGTCCCTTGTAATATCCCTTAAAAACGTGGCGATAGCGGCCGATCAGCAGATCGGACAGGTCAAACAGACGAACCTCTTTGACCAGATCCTTGGATACCATCATATCGCTGTAATAGCTCAGCTGTCGACGGTCCTTGGAACGGCGGAACATATAATCGTGTTTTTTGCGGCGGAAATAAAAGCTGACCGTTGCGCTGGCCAGGGAGACCAGCAAAAACAGGGCAAAAAACCAATAGCTCTCATTGGGCAACCGTCCGGTAAATCCGGCTAATATTCCCAGATAGGCGATGATCGAAATGATCTTGCTGACCAGGGAAAAGGCGGAACGCAAAATGTGGATGGGGCGCATTCCTGCCTCGCGGTTGGCGTTTTCCAACCGTTCGTAAAAGTCGGGCATATCAAAGGAGGCAACGTCCACCGTTTTTGCCTTGTTCATAATTTTGACCTTAATGTGATTGGCCACTGCCTCGCCGGAGATCTCGGTGACCATGGTGTTGATGCCGCCGGTCATGGAGTTGAGAAAGATAATGCCGAACATCCAGCACAGCGGCGGGATGAGGTTGACCGGCGTGGTAAAGCTGAGGGTCAGCTTGTAGAGCAGATTGGAGGTAACCAGCGTGGTAACCGAGGGAATCAGGCCCTCGTAGATGGACATAAAGACCATGAAGAGCAACAGCCCGGGCTTGGTTTCCCACACCAGTCGGAAAATGTAAAACAGTCGATACAGGGTGCCGCCCACCGTTTCTTTTAAAAAGCGGGGGACGTCCCGTAAATTTTTGGGCGGCTTGGCCCGTAGCTTATCCCGCATTTTGGCGCCGGGTGGTGCGCCGTAACCGGGTCTCATTTAAAACTCCAGCACAAGGCTGTCGTGACTCATCACGTAGCCCTCTTTTTCGTACACGCCCCGATCCTCGTAGTTGACGTCGGGAGAATTGTGGGAGAAGTGGTTGGCGACGTATACGGTTTTGTCGTCGGAATAGCCGGCGGTCACCAGCTTTTCCCGCAGGGCCTTGATGTCCACAAAGCCCAGATGGCTGCAGGGCTTGACGGGGCGATTGCCCATGGTGCAGTCAAAGGTGATGAGATCAAAATGGGGCTTGGCCTTTGCAAAATACTCCCATACCTCCTGCTTGAAGGCGCCGGTATCATGGGCGTACAAAATGGTCTTGTCCTCTCCCTCGATGATGTAAAAATAGGGAGATTCGGTACCGTGATAGGCAGGCAGGGCAGTGACTGTGTACTTGTCAATGACGGTGGGGGTGAACGGCGCAAGTTCGTGCAACTCCACCCGACCGAGCATTTTGGGATTTTCGACGATGGGAGTCAGCTGTTTGACCATTTCGCCACTGCCCCAAAAATGAAATTTTGGGTGATCCTCCGGCAGGTTGGCAAAACCTTTGCAATAATAGTTGAGCTCTTTGGGATAGAGATGATCCTCGTGAACGTGGGTGATCAGCACGTTGAAAACGTAGGTCAGATCAATGCCGTCCCGCATACTGTGATAGTAGGTGTCCGGCCCGAAATCGATCAGCAGACGGTCGTCCACCAATGATTGACAGCGGGAACGAATATTTTTGCCGCCTTTTTGGCGGGCGATGCGACAGGTTTCACAGGTGCAGAAAATGGCGGGGATTCCTTCTGCGGCAGCAGTGCCTAAAAATTGCAATTTCATAAATACAGCCTCCCGATTCTTTTTATAGTTCTATTATATTTTTTTATAATAAACAAGTCAAGAAAAAGCGAAAAAACAATTGTCAAAATATGGCGTTTGTGATATAATCGCCGTATCGTATATAAAGGAGAAGGAATGAATGCGTAAAATTCAAAGGATTGTTCTATGGCTGACATTGCTGGCGCTTTTGATGTCGTTGCCGGCTTTTGCTGCAACGGTCCGGGCAGACGCACCGTATGGAGCTATGATGCCAACGGCAACCTGATTAAAAAAGGCATTGATCTCAATCGTTCTTTCCCCAGCGGCTACACGTTGCATACGGACAGTCGGAACTATAATGGTCCTCGTGCGCTGTCGTCGCCGGAGGCCCGTGCGTTGGATACGTTTTTAAAGGACGTGGCAAAAAAGCACAGTACGCGCTATTTGGTGGACGTGCACGGTTGGTTTAATCAGATCATTTCCCATTCGCATGAAACGTTGTTGCGCAATGCGTTTCTCACCTATTTTCCGTCGGTTCAACCGACACCGATGGGCAGCGGCGGGTATTTAAGTGCCTATGCCACCCATTATCTCGGATATCACGCGGCGTTATTTGAATTTCCGCACGTAAGTTCTGCCGCCCAGTTCAGAAGCAGAAATTATAAGGGGAAGTTTATTTCCGCCATCAAATATATGATTAAACGATAGGAAGATTGATAGTATGTTGATTCGTCGTGCCGTATCGGCAGATCTAAAACAACTTAGCGGCCTACTGTATCAGGTGGCGGCGGTGCATCACGAGGGGCGCCCCGATCTATTCCGCGCGGCCTCCAAAAAGTATACGGATGACCAATTGCTTTCTCTGCTGAAGGACGAGAGCCGTCCGGTATTTGTAGGGGAGGAAAACGGTAAACTGCTGTGCCATTTGTTTTGTGTGGTCGAGGAGGTCAAGGATAGCCCTTGTCTGTGCGATCGTCGCACGCTGTATATTGATGATCTGTGCGTGGATGAAAACTATCGCGGAAAAGGCGTGGGACAACAAATGTACGCCTTTATCAAGCAATGGGCAAAAGAGCAGGGGTTTTATAATATTACCCTCAACGTCTGGGCCTGCAATCCGTCGGCGCAGAGATTTTACGAGAAGCTGGGTCTGAGACCCCAAAAACTCGGCATGGAAGAAATACTGTAAAACAAAACCGGCATCGAGCAGGCGTTGCTCTCCAAATTTGAAAACGGAGATCGGATCCCGCCTACGGAAACGTTGCTCCGCCTGGCCGACTTTTATAACGTGAGCATAGATTATATTTTGTGTCGGACGGACGTTCCTGAAATCAATAAAAAATGAGCTACCGTATGAAAACGGTAGCTCATTTATTTTATCGTTTTTATCTGTAGATGATGTCCTCACGGGCGGGACCGTTGGAAACGATCTTAATGGGGAAACCGATCTCTTTCTCAATAAACTCCACGTAGTTGCGGCAGTTTTCGGGCAGATCCTCGTACTTGGTGATGCCGGTTACATCGCATTTCCAACCGGGCAGGGTGACCAGCACGGGCTTGGCCTTTTCCAGCAGAGGAGTGACAGGGAAGTCCTTGGTGACCTTGCCGTCGATCTCATAACCGACGCAAACCTTGATCTCATCCAGATAGCCCAGGGCATCGATGACGGTCAGTACACCGTGCGTGGTACCCTGTACTTCACAACCGTAGCGGGTGGCCACACAGTCAAACCAACCCATTCTGCGGGGACGACCGGTGGTAGCGCCGAATTCGCCGCCGTCACCGCCGTTAAGACGCATCTGCTGTGCCTCGTCACCAAAGATCTCGGAAACGAAGGCGCCTGCGCCGACGGCGGAGGAATATGCCTTGATAACGGTATAGATCTCTTTAATGGCGTAGGGGGCAACGCCTGCGCCGATGGCGCCGAAGCCGGCCACGGTGGAGGAGGAGGTAACCATGGGATAGATGCCGTGATCGGTATCTTTCAAAGATCCGAGCTGACCTTCCAGCAATACGGTCTTGCCTGCTTTTTCAGCCTCCCACAGCAGCTTTCTAACGTCGCCGACAAAGGGAGTCAGTCCCTCTCTCCATTTCATCATTGTGGCAAAGATCTCATCTGCATCCAGTGGTTCTTTACCGTAAAGATTTTTAAAGAGGATGTTTTTGACCTCCAAAACCCGAATCAGTTTTTCCTTCAGGCGTTCCTCGTCATAGAGCTCGCAAACCTGAAAACCGATTTTTGCATATTTGTCGGAATAGAAGGGGGCAATGCCGCTCTTGGTGGAACCAAAACTGGCCTTACCGAGGCGCTCCTCTTCATATACGTCCTGCAGTACGTGGTAGGGCATTACCAGCTGTGCCCGCTCGGAAACCATCAGGCGCGGAGCAGGAACACCGGCCTGCACGACGCTGTTATATTCATTGATCAGCTTTTCGGCATCCAAGGCTACACCGTTACCGATGCAGTTGATGACACCGTCATTGAACACGCCGCTGGGCAGAGTGTGCAATGCAAACTTGCCGTATTTGTTTTTGATGGTATGACCGGCGTTGGCACCGCCCTGAAAACGGACGACGATATCCGCATCCTTAGCCAGTACGTCTGTGATCTTACCCTTTCCTTCGTCGCCCCAGTTGGCGCCGACGACTGCTTTTACCATAATCGAACATCCCTTTCTGTATTTGAGAAATGTGTATTACATACACGGATATTATAACATCAAAGAATATAAAAAGCAATACTTAATCTGCTTGTTTTCGCCATCCCTTTCCTGCCAGTCGGATCAGAAAGATCACGCCGCGGAAACACAGTTCCAGACACATGGCAACCCACACACCCGGCAGACCGTAACGGGTGGCCAAAACGGCGGCCAGCGGCAAACGGACGGCCCACATACTGAAAAAGTTCATCAGGCTGGGGATCAGCGTGTCGCCGGCACCTTGAAAAACGCCCAACGCCACGATGGAAGCGCCGTAAAAGCCTTCGGCAACGGCCTCGATCCGTAGTACCTGTACGCCCAGCGAGATCACGTCCGGGTTGGGGGTCAGCAGGGCCATCATCCACGGAGCCAACAGATAAAGCAGTACGCCGGAAAGACCCATAATGACCGTGCCGAGCAGGGTGGTCAGCCATCCCAGCTTTTTGGTCAGATCCTTACGTCCGGCCCCCACACTTTGCCCGATGAGGGTGGTGGCGGCCCGTCCGATGCCGTATCCCGGCATATAGCACAGACTCTCCGCCGTGATGGCAAAGCTGTTGGCGGCAATGGCAATATTGCCCAAAGGGGAGACGATGCCGGTAAAGAGAATATGCGCCCCGCAGGAGACGGTCTGCTCGATGGCTACGGGGACGGAGATACGGATGCTTTTGCCCAGATCCTGCAGAGAGAGGGTAAAGCGTTCTTTCCGCCGCCACCGCAACATCGGACTTTTCCGCAGTAAAAACCAGGTCAGCGCCAGACTGATCACCACCTGGGAAAGGGCGGTGCCCAGCGATGCGCCCACCAGTCCCAATCCGGCGCCCGGAACGGTCATACCGCTTACCGTACGGGTGGGATAGATGAAAAAGAAATTGAATACAACGTCCAAAAGACACATGATGACGTGCATCAGTCCCGGCAATTTCATATTGCCGCTGGCCTGCAGCATTCCGCCGGAAACGTTGTTCAGCCCCACGAAGGGCAAGGACAGGGCGTATACCAAAAAATAGCCGGTAGCGCCGCCGCAGACCTCCGCATTGCCGCCCAGCCAGTGGGGCAGGCCGTAACTGATACCGGCGCCGAGCAATGCAAGCAGCAGAAAAAATGCCGAACAGGCAACAAAGCAACTGTGCATGATCTCTCTGGCTCGACGTTGCTCCTCGGCGCCGATGGCCTGCGCTACCCGTACGGTAAAGCCCACCACGGCGGCCGAACACAAGCCACCGAACAGCCAGGTACTACTGGCCACCAGACCGATGGCGGCGGACTCGTTTGCGCCCAAACGTCCCACCATGGCGGCGTCGATATATTGCATTACAATGCTGGACAGCTGTGCCATAATGGCGGGCAGACTCAACTGCCAGATCAACAATAATTGCTGTCGCAGGGACAGGGGCTTTCCCTGTCGCAGGGCCAACAGCAGGTCGGGTTTCATCACGGGGTCATCTCCTTGACTTTTAACACAATAGCGATATAATTATACTATAATTAAATGTTATCGTCAACGAAAAGAGTGAGTTTATGAACGGTTGGTGGATCGCCGTATGGGTGGTTGTCGGCCTGGCGCTTTTGTGGCTGGGGATCAGCTTTGTTTGCTACTGTATGGCATTTTTTAACCTTAAAAAAGAAGAGACGCCCCGTGAGATGCCGCGGGGCGATCAATACGAGCACGCCCGTCAACGAATGGACGAGCTGATCGACGAGATGGAGCCGTTGCCCTGGCAGTGGCTGGAGCTGGACGGTCTGTGGGCCAGATATCTGCATCAGCGGGACGGCGCGCCGTTGCAAATTCAGGTGCACGGCTATAAGGGCTGCGGACCACGGGACTTTTGCGGCGGGAACAAGCTGGCAAGGGAGGCTGGGCACAATACCCTGGTGATCGATCAACGCGCCCACGGCAGAAGCAAGGGACGTACCATCGGCTTCGGCGAGCGGGAATGTCAGGACGTCAAACGGTGGGCCGAATGGATGGCGCAGCGTTTGGGACGGGACACTCCCATCATACTGTCCGGGGTATCTATGGGGGCGGCTACAGTGCTGTTATGCGCCGGGATGGAGATCCATGCCAATATCGTCGGTATCATCGCCGATTGTCCCTATTCCTCCTCCCGGGGGATCATCGCCAAGGTGGCAAGGGATATGGGCTTTCCGTCACGAGCGGTAATGCCGTTTATTATCACCGGCGCACGCATTTTCGGCGGCTTGCGTCTGGATGCGGACGTGTGCGCCGCCGTGCAGAAGGCAAAGGTGCCGATCTTGATCTTGCACGGGGAGGCCGACCGTTTTGTTCCCTGTGAAATGAGTCGTGAGATTTATGCGGCCGCCCCGCAGCGCATCCGATTGGAGACATTTCCGTCTGCCGGTCACGGCCTGAGCTTTATTGAGGACTTCGACCGTTACAGACAGTGCGTTACCGAATTTATCACAACCGTGATACCAAAATAAAAGGAGAGAGCATGGCTCTCTCCTTTTGTTTTGCTAAAAGAAACGCTCGTTAATGGGGATAAACGTAAGCGTTGTTGGTGTTGACGGTGTGACCTGCCGCATCGGTGATGGCGCAATAAACGTAAATAACGTTGTAGTCATCAAAATCGTAATCGGAGAAGGAGATGTCGGCGAAATTGGTGGGCAGCATGGATAGCTCGCTCTTTTTAAGTTCTTCCCGGCCGTCATAGCTGGCATACCATTTGTAGGTGTAGGGGGCGGTGCCGCCGGTCAGCTGTACGGTAAAGTTGGCCGTTTCCATAGAGGATGCCATATTGTAATTGGCAGGCTGTGCGGTGATCCGCATTGAAACGTAGGGAACTACGTCGGCAAAGTTGCTGCGCACCTGCTTGCCTGCGGCATCGGTGATGACACAGTAAACGTAGATGGCATTATATTCGTCAAAATCATAATCGGAAACGGTAACGTTCAGCGTGTGATGTGTGTCTCTGGTGGTGAAAGAGTTCTGGGGGACCGTTTCGTCGTCATAGCTCACGTACCAGCGATAGGTGTAGGGTGCGATGCCGCCGGTGACGGTGACGGTAAAGGAGGCGGTCTCCATAGAGGAAGTCATAAAATGGTCCGTTGGATTGACCAGGATATCCAGCGGATTCATATAGCGGTACAGAAAGGTAACGATCTGTCCGCGGGTGCAGGGCGCTTCGGGGGAGAAGGTGGTGGCCGTGGTGCCGGCGGTGATGGCTTGCTCAACGGCCCACAATACTGCCTTGTAATAATAGGCGCTCTTCTTTACGTCGGTAAAGGGATTACCGGAGGTGGGGGGAGTGGGGCAGGAGGCACTGCGCCACAAAAATGCCACGATCTGTCCGCGGGTGCAGGGGGCGTCGGGAGCAAAGGTGGTGGGGGTGGCACCGGCAGTAATGCCGTTTTCCACGGCCCACAGTACGGCTTTGTAGTAATAGGCGCCTTTCTTGATGTCAGTAAAGGGATTGGCAGAGGTTTTGGGCTCGGGGCAGGAGGCGTTGCGCCACAAAAAGGATACGATCTGCCCGCGGGTACAGGAGGCGTCGGGGGCAAAGGTGGTGGGGGAGACACCGGCGGTAATATTACCGGCCACAGCCCACTCGACTGCTTCGGCATAATAGGCGTTCTTTTTTACGTCGGTAAACGGGGTGGCGGCCACGGCGGGCAGACAGCCGATCAGCAAACAAAGACACAGCAAAATACCGATCAAGGTTTTTTGAAATCTTTTAGCGTTCATAATTTTATCTCCTTTGTATATATTTTGAAATTATATCATAATTTCTGCTTTTATTATAAAACATTCTGTGTCGCTTGGCACTACCCCTACCCTCATTTAGGGGTGGGAAAAGCAATAAGGAGGGGTGGGAAACAGGGGTGGGAAAGCAAAAAAAACGGCCATAGCACCGTTTGTGATGCTATGACCGTTTTAGGTTATTTGTTAAATACTTTGGCGGCGGCGCCCAGGGTGTCCACGATGGGCAGATGCTGGGGGCAGACCCCTTCGCAGGCGCCACAGCCGATACAGTCGGCGGCCGTGCCCTTCCCCTCGGTTACTTTACGGTACCGTTCCATACCGTCTGCCGACAGTAGTTGACGGTTGTAGGCCTTGAAGATATCGGGGATGGGAATGTTTTGGGGACAGCCCTCCACGCAATAGCCGCAGGCGGTACAGGAAATGACGGGGGAATCCAGTGTAATGCGCCGTACCTTGTCAATGGCCTCCCGCTCGGCAGGCGTAAGCTCTTTAAGATCATCAAAGGTGGCGATATTATCCTCCAACTGCGCCTCGTCGCTCATACCGCTGAGGACCATGATGACACCGGGCAGTGTGGCGGCGTACCGCAGGGCAAAGGAGGCGGCGCTGGCCGATGGATCTATCTGCGCAAATACGTCCATGGCCTCCTGCTTGAGAGAGGCAAGCGCTCCGCCCTTGACCGGCTCCATAATGATGATATCCTTGTTGTGCCGACGCACCGTTTCATAGTTTTTGCCGGCGGCGATGATGCCGTTGTCCCAGTCCAGATAATTGATCTGCAGCTGGACGAAATCTACGTCGGGATGCTCGTTGAGCAGCTGCTCAAGCGCCGCATTACTGCCGTGGAAGGAAAAACCAAACCGTTTTACCTTGCCCTCCGCCTTTTTTTGCCGGCAAAACTCGAACATTTCAAACTGCTTGATCTGTTCCAGCTTGTCATCGGTGATGGAATGGACCATATAGTAGTCAAAATAGTCTACACCGCAACGCTCCAGCGAGGTGGAAAATACCTTTTCACAGTCCTCCTTGTTCTCCAGCGCCCATACGGGTAGTTTGTCTGCCAGCAGATATTCGTTTCGGTCGTGGCGGGCGCCGATGGCCTGACGAAAGGCGGCCTCCGAGCCGTTGTAAACGTAGGCGGTATCCAAATAGGTGTATCCGGCCGCCAAAAAGCGGTCTGCCATGGCGGCGGTGCGTTGAATGTCAATGGCCTCGTCTTGCTTGGGTAGGCGCATCAATCCAAATCCCAGTTTTTTCATCGTCCTGCTCCTTAATAAAAGATGATTTTGTGTGTAAAGCGTTTTTGCTTGCCACCGTCCAACGCGCAAATGGCGTCCTTTTGCAACAGCGGTCCGCTGTTTTCGCCGTCAGGCATACCGTTCCACGGCTCGATGCACAGATATTTCTGCCCCGGTTGGGTCCACAACAGCAGATGGGGCGTGTCGGGATACTCCAGACGGGCCACCGGCGTCTCTCCGTGCAACAGGGTGCAGGCCGGGGGCGCGTTTTTGAAAACGTAGGTGTCATTGTCACAGATGTGATAACCCAGGGGCAACACGCTCTGTCCGTCGATGACCGGCTCCTGTTTGCCGGATAAATAGGCGCCGTCCAGTACCTCCCGCGCCAGGGTGACGGGGGCGTCAAAGCGCAGGTTGTAGGCCTCCAGCGTTTCCGCCAGCGCAAAGCTCCAATGGCCGCCCACCGAAAAATACAGCGGCGTGTCGGCGGGGTTGTCCACGATAAAGGTAAAGGTAAGCCCCTGCTCATTAAGCTCGTATACCGCTTGCAGTTTAAAGGCAAAGGGATATACTTCTCGCGTTTCGGGACTGTCACACAGCTCGAATACGGCGCGGTGGGACGTCTGCTCCGTCACACGGAAACGGGAACTTTTGGCAAAGCCGTGAGGCGCCAGCTCGTAGGTGCTTCCGTTGTGGGAATATTTGCCCTCCCGCAGGCGGCCGCAAATGGGAAAGAGCAGGGGAGCGCTGCTGCCCCAGACTTCCGGATCTCGGCACCAGATCAGATTTTTGCCGTCCTTGTACAGCGCGATCAGTTCGGCGCCCAAGGGGTCAAGCTCGGCGGTAAATTGCTTGTAATTGAGTTTGATCATTTTTAAAACATCCTTTACGGTTTTTGAAGATATTGTACCGATACGTTAAACAGCTCGGCCAATGCCTTGTATTGGGCCTCGTTGGGGGTCAGCTTGCCCTGCTCCATCAGCGCATACAATGGACGGGGAATCTCCGTGGCACGGCTGACGTCTACCTGCGTCAGGCGGAGCAGCCTGCGTAAATTTTTCATTCGTTGCACGTCTTTATTCACCTTTATTTTCTGTTTTTCTAAAGTATACAACAATCTTTTTTCTCTGTCAATCGCACAAAAGGTCGAAAAAAGCGGGAACGTGCCATACGTTTTGAAAAATGAAAAGAAACGACCTCCCCGGGGAGGTCGTTTGTGTGTTTAACGAATGATCAGAATGGTGGCGATGGGCAACAGCAGGCCGAGGATGGGGGGCACGACCACGTAGGCGCCGATCAGACAAAAGATCAGACAGAAGATGGAGGAGGCTGCCAACAGCAGGCTCATCTTAAAAGTTTTGGCCGTAAACTTTTTACGCATATCCACACCGATAATGACCATCAGTACACATATCGCCAACTCTGCCAGGGTGCAGACCATTGCAACGCCGATGCCGCCGGTGATGTCCACTGCCGGGGCAAGCAGACCCAGAATGATCACGTCCCATACACAAATGATCAGGCTGATCAGCGCAGCGGCAAGGTAGACCAGACCCAAAATATTCAGTCGTTTCCGTTTCATACAGTTTCCTCCAAAGGAATTTTATGGCAATAGTATACCACACTTTTCCCAAAAACGCAAGTCGACGGAGTAAAAGGTATATCTTTATCGGTTCCATCCGACAAAATTCGACCACTCGCCACCCCGGCAGATGAGCGCCGTTTTGTGATCGAAAAAAATGTTCTTGCAAATTTTAAAAACTATGTTATAATAATATGGTATAAATGCAGAGATGGAGAGTGCCTTTTTCACTGCGCTTTAGTAAGAGAATTGCCGTCGTCGGCTGTAAGCGGCAAATAAAGCGGAAAAAGTGCGTTTCGCTCCGGAGCAGGGCGGGTGAACGTAAGTAGCCCCCTTCGGTCCGACCCCGTTATCGGTCGCAAAGTGTCCGCCGTCGGCGGAAACACAGGTGGTACCACGGAAGAAATGCCTTTCGCCCTGTTGGGGCGGAGGGCTTTTTTATTTTTGTAAATTATTTCCGAAAAGGAGTATTAAATATGGAAGAGAAGATCCGTATGATCAAGGCGGAAATTGAAGAGGGCATCGGAGCGTACACCACCTCCGAGGCGTTGTATCAATTCCGCAAAAAGTATCTGGATAACAAAGAGGGCGCCATCCCTGCCCTGATGAAGGGGATGAAGGACGTGCCCAAGGAAAAACGCCCCGAAATGGGTAAGGTGGTCAACGAGGTCAAGGCCTGGGCGCTGGCCCGCTTTGAGGAGGCGGAAAAGGCAGTCAAGGCGGCCGAGCTTGCCGCCCGCAACGAAAGCGAGCGTATTGACGTCACGATGCCCGCTAAAATGGGCGCGGTGGGCGGCCTGCACCCCAACACCATCGTTGCCAATGAGCTGATCGATATTTTTGCCGGCATGGGTTTTGAGATTCTGGAAGGCCGTGAGATCGAAAACGATTATTACAATTTCACCGCCCTCAACACCCCCAAGGACCATCCCGCCCGCGATATGCAGGATACCTTCTATCTCAGCGAGGACTTTTTGCTGCGGACCCAGACCTCTACCGGTCAGATCCACGCCATGGAAGAGGGTAAGCCTCCCATTAAAATGCTTTCTCCCGGTAAGGTGTTCCGTTCGGATGACGATGCCACCCATTCCCCCATGTTTACCCAGATGGAGGGTCTGGTGGTGGACGAGGGTATCACCCTGTGCGACCTGAAGGGTATGCTGGATACCTTCTCCGAGCGTATCTTCGGTCAGGGTGTGCACACCCGTCTGCGCCCCTCTTATTTCCCCTTTACCGAGCCCAGCGTAGAGGTAGACGTCAGCTGTTTTGCCTGCGGCGGCAAGGGATGTAAGCTGTGTAAGGGTACCGGCTGGATCGAGGTATTGGGCGCCGGCGTGGTCAATCGCCACGTGCTGGAGAATTGCGGTATTGATTCTCAAAAGTATTCCGGCTTTGCCTTCGGTATGGGCGTCGAGCGTATCGCCATGCTGAAATACGGTATCAATAATATCAAGGCGCTCTACGAATCGGATACCCGGTTTGCAGAGCAGTTTAAGAAATAAGGAGGAGAAAGAAAATGCTTGCACCGTTAAGTTGGTTGAAAGAATACGTTGAAATTGAAGTTTCTCCTCAGGAATTGGAGAAAAAACTCTTTGATGCAGGTTTTGAGGTCGAGGAGCTCATCGAGGTCGGTAAGGATATCAGCGGCGTCGTAGTGGGCAAGGTGCTCTCTCTGGAGCCCATTCCCGATACGCATCTGCACGTCTGTCAGGTGGATTGCGGTGAGTTGGGTACGCATCAGATCTGTTGCGGCGCTGACAACGTCACCGCCGGCGGCGTGTATCCCGTAGCCTTGCCCGGCGCCACCGTGTATGCCACCGCCCGTGACCACGTGACCATCGAAGGGGTCATGACCATCAAGAAGGGCAAACTCCGCGGTGTGGAATCCAACGGTATGCTCTGCTCGGGTGTCGAACTGGGTCTGAATGAGGATTTATATCCCGGCGCGGGATATTGCGGTCTGCTGGTCCTGCCGGAGGATTGTATCCTCGGCGCCGATGTCAAGCCCATCGTTGGACTGGACGAGTGGATCTTTGACATTGGCATCACCGCCAACCGTCCCGACTGTCAAAGTGTGGTAGGCATCGCCCGTGAGGTGGCCGCCGCGCTGAATAAACCCTTCAAAATGCCCGCATTGGATTACCATACGAGTGGCAAGGATATTAACTTTACAGTTGAGGTGGAGGCGCCCGATCTCTGCCCCCGTTATATTGGCCACTACGTCAGCAATATCACCATTGCGCCTTCTCCCGCCTGGATGAAAAGACGGCTGGCGCTGGTGGGCATCAATGCCATTTCCAACGTGGTGGATATCACCAACTACGTTTTAAAGGAATTCGGTCAGCCGATGCACGCCTTCGATCTGCGTCAGCTGGAGGAAGGCCGCATTGTGGTACGCCGTGCCACCGAGGGCGAAAAGATCGTTACGCTGGATGAGAAGGAATTTTCTCTCACCACCGAAAATCTGGTGATCTGCGACGGCAAAAAGCCGGTGGCTTTGGCCGGCATTATGGGCGGCCTCAACTCTGAAATCACGGAGGACACCACCGAGGTATTGTTTGAAGCGGCCAAATTTGCCCGTGACAACATCCGCCGCACCTCCCGTGCGTTGGGACAAAATTCCGATTCCTCGGCTCGTTTTGAAAAGGGTCTGGATGCCTACACCACCGGTATCGGTATGGATCGCGCCCTGCATCTCATTGAAGAATTAGGATGCGGTACCGTTTCCGCCACGCGGGACGAGGCAAGCGTGGCAGAGAGCTACGAGCCTCGCAAGCTGGAGGTGTCCCTTGCAAAGGTATTTGCCGTTCTGGGACTGGAGATCCCGACGGAGGACGTCATCAAGCATCTCACCGCTTTGGATTTTGCCCCCACGGTGGAAGGGGATACCCTGACCGTTATGGTGCCGCCTTACCGTGAGGATATTGACGATCACGCCCAGGACATCGCCGAGGAACTGATCCGCAGCTACGGTTACGATCACGTTACCTCCACCTTCCTGCCTGCCGCCAAGGTGACCCCCGGCGGCCGCACTATGGCACAGAAAAAGGAACTGGCGCTGAAATTGGCCCTGTGCGATCAAGGTTATTACGAATCTATCTTCTACAGCTTTTTCTCCCCGGCAGATCTCGATCTGATCCGTCTGCCCGAGGATGCGCCCGAGCGAAAGGCGATCCGCCTGCTCAACCCCATCAGCGAGGATCTTTCGCTGATGCGCACTACCCTGATTCCGTCGATGATCCGTTGCGCCGTGCGCAATATCCGCCGCGGCAATATGCAGGGCAAATTCTTTGAAATTGCCAACGCCTTTATTCCCGAATCTTTGCCGTTGACCGCCTACCCCGAGGAGCACAAGCTATTGTGTCTGGGCGTCTTTGGCGAAGGGGAGGACTTTTTCACTCTGAAGGCCGGCACCGAGGCCGTTGCCGCCGAGATGGGTCTGTCCTTTGAATACCGCCCCGCCGCAACCACCTGGTCCCATCCCGGCATGACCGCCGAGATCTATTGTCAGGATCGGTGTGTGGGCGTGATGGGCGCTGTCAGCTATGAACTGCGCGAAGAATTGGCGCTGGATAAACCGGTGCTGGTGGCCCAGTTGGATCAGCAGTTGCTCAACTCCCTGACGGGTACGCCCTTTACCTATCAGCCGTTGTCCAAGTTCACCGCTGAAAAGCGGGATCTGGCGCTGGTTATGGACGAGGCGGTCACCTGCGGCGCTGTGCAAAAGGCGATCATGGAGAGCTGCAAATATCTCTCTGCCGTCGAACTGTTTGACGTGTTCCGTTCCGACGCTATCGGCGCCGGCAAAAAGAGTATGGCATTTGCCCTCACCTTTGCCCCCACCGACCACGCCTTCACCGGCGAGGAGATTGACGGCTACGTTAACAAGATCCTCAAAAAACTGCAATACACCATGGGCATCACCCTGCGATAATCAAACAAAAATCCACTCGGGGCGGTGCTCCACAGAGATAAATCCGCTTAAAAACGGCTATTTTCGCCCTATACTACGTCAAAACACCGCAATATGGTCAGCATTATTGCGGTGTTTTTTCTTGTCTATGACAAAAATATCTCGTTTTTAAGTGCTTAAGCAGCGGAGGAGTATCCGAACCCGATTTTGACGGGCCGATTTTCACCTCAGCTGTGTTAAAATACTCGCCAATACACAAAGTATTGGCTGCGTTTTATGCCTTGCCGATGCAAAAATCGGCTCCGGC